>JABDCA010000021.1 GCA_013288345.1 Bacteroidota bacterium
GTTAATAATATTCTTTCTTTCTCCAATGCGCATTGCCCTACCAATCCTTCTCCCATGGCAAATTCATTCGATACATCTTTTCTTTTCCTGAATGCAAATGCTGCAATAAGCTTGAGTTTAGAATCGAGAATATTCTCCTTAGGTTCCATTATATAGAACAAACCATGTTGGGCATTTACAACCTGTGCTAACTCAGAAAGGATACGCTTGGTAACGGTATTCAATTCCTTCTGGCCCTGTAACATCTGTGTAAACTTTGCAAGATTAGATTTTAACCAGTCCTGCTCCTGGTTTCTCAATGTTGTTGCTTTCAGGTTCGCTATCATCTGATTAATGGTATCCTTCAAGGCTTCTACCTCACCCTTAGCTTCTACACCAATTGTCCGGGTAAGGTCACCTTTTGTAACCGCAGATGCCACCTCGGAAATAGCACGTACCTGTGTGGTAAGGTTTTCTGCAAGCTGATTCACATTCTCTGTAAGGTTTTTCCAGGTTCCTGAAGCGCCCGGTACATTTGCCTGGCCACCCAGTTTTCCTTCTGCACCCACCTCACGTGCCACTGTAGTAACCTGATCGGAGAAGATAGCCAGTGTATCTATCATCTCATTTATTGTATCTGTTAACTGTGCAACCTCGCCTTTAGCATCAATAGATAGTTTTTGCCTTAAGTTACCTTTAGCAACCGAGGTCACAACTTTTGCAATACCCCGCACCTGGCCTGTTAAGTTCGATGCCATAAGGTTAACACTATCCGTTAAGTCTTTCCAGGTTCCTGCAACACCTTTTACCTGCGCCTGACCACCCAATTTTCCATCGGTACCTACCTCACGGGCCACACGTGTTACCTCCGATGCAAATGAGTTGAGCTGCTCCACCATGGTATTAATGGTGTTCTTAAGTCCTAATATTTCTCCTTTTACGTCTACAGTAATTAATTTCGAAAGGTCACCACTTGCCACAGCTTTTGTCACTTCGGCAATATTACGCACCTGTGCTGTAAGGTTACCCGCCATCTGATTCACACTATCCGTTAAGTCTTTCCAGGTTCCACCTACACCGGGCACAAAGGCCTGTCCACCTAGTTTACCATCGGTACCAACCTCACGGGCCATACGTGTTACCTCAGATGCAAAAGCCCTGAGCTGATCCACCATGGTATTAATGGTTTCTTTAAGCTGCAATATTTCGCCGCGTACGTCCACCGTAATCTTTTTCGACATATCGCCGTTTGCCACGGCAATCGTCACCTCGGCAATGTTACGCACCTGTGCTGTAAGGTTACCCGCCATCTGGTTCACACTATCCGTTAAGTCTTTCCACGTTCCGGCAACACCAAGTACGTTCGCCTGTCCACCCAGTTTTCCTTCTGTACCTACCTCACGCGCCACACGTGTTACCTCAGATGCAAAAGCCCTGAGCTGATCCACCATTGTATTTAAGGTTTCTTTAAGTTGCAATATTTCGCCTCGTACGTCTACTGTAATTTTCTTTGACATATCACCGTTTGCTACAGCAATAGCCACATCGGCAATATTACGCACCTGTGCTGTAAGATTACCCGCCATTTGGTTCACACTATCCGTTAAGTCTTTCCAGGTTCCACCTACACCTCTTACCTGTGCCTGGCCACCCAATTTTCCTTCTGTACCTACTTCACGCGCTACACGTGTTACTTCCGATGCAAATGAGTTAAGCTGATCCACCATGGTATTAATGGTGTTTTTAAGCTCTAATATTTCTCCTTTAACGTCTACTGTAATTTTTTTAGATAAGTCACCTTTTGCAACCGCTGTTGTTACATCGGCAATATTCCGCACCTGACCCGTTAAGTTAGATGCCATTTGATTCACACTATCCGTTAAGTCTTTCCAGGTTCCACCTACACCTTTTACCTGTGCCTGGCCACCCAATTTTCCCTCTGTACCTACTTCACGTGCCACACGTGTTACCTCTGACGAGAATGAGTTAAGCTGATCCACCATGGTATTAATGGTTTTCTTAAGCTCCAATATTTCTCCTTTTACGTCTACTGTAATCTGTCTTGATAAGTCGCCTTTTGCTACCGCTGTAGTAACCTCTGCAATATTCCGCACCTGGCCTGTTAAGTTAGATGCCATTTGATTCACACTATCTGTCAAATCTTTCCATGTTCCACCAACGCCTTTTACCTGTGCCTGGCCACCAAGCTTTCCTTCTGTACCTACCTCTCTCGCCACACGTGTTACCTCTGATGAGAATGAGTTAAGCTGATCCACCATGGTATTGATGGTTTTCTTTAACTCTAATATTTCTCCTTCAACAGTAACCGTAATTTTCTTAGAAAGGTCACCATTCGCAACCGCTGTAGTAACCTCTGCAATGTTACGCACCTGTGCTGTAAGATTACCCGCCATTTGGTTCACACTATCTGTCAAATCCTTCCATGTTCCGCCAACGCCCTTCACCTTAGCCTGGCCACCTAATTTTCCTTCCGAACCTACCTCACGCGCTACACGCGTTACCTCAGCACCGAATGAGTTAAGCTGATCCACCATGGTGTTAATGGTGTTCTTTAACTCCAATATTTCACCTTCTACGTTAACAGTAATTTTTTTAGATAAGTCGCCCTTAGCAACTGCCGTAGTAACCTCTGCAATATTACGCACCTGCGCTGTAAGGTTACTCGCCATTTGGTTCACACTATCCGTTAAATCTTTCCATACACCACCAACACCCCGCACTTTAGCCTGTCCGCCAAGTTTTCCTTCCGAACCTACCTCACGTGCTACACGAGTCACCTCCGAACCGAATGAGTTAAGCTGATCCACCATGGTATTAATGGTGTTCTTTAATTCCAATATTTCACCACGTACGTCAACCGTAATCTTTTTAGATAAGTCGCCTTTTGCCACGGCTGTTGTTACATCGGCAATGTTACGCACCTGGCCCGTAAGGTTACTCGCCATCTGGTTCACACTATCCGTTAAGTCTTTCCATGTTCCGCCAACGCCTTTTACCTGTGCCTGGCCACCAAGCTTTCCTTCTGTACCTACCTCACGCGCTACCCGAGTCACCTCCGAAGCAAATGAGTTAAGCTGATCCACCATGGTATTAATGGTGTTCTTTAATTCCAATATTTCTCCTTTTACGTCTACCGTAATTTTTTTAGATAAGTCACCTTTTGCTACCGCTGTTGTTACATCGGCAATGTTACGCACCTGGCCTGTAAGGTTACTCGCCATCTGGTTCACACTATCTGTAAGGTCCTTCCAAACACCGGCTACACCTTTTACTTTTGCCTGGCCACCCAGTTTACCTGCTGTTCCTACCTCTAACGCTACACGTGTTACCTCCATCGAAAACAGGTTAAGCTGCTTCACCATCCCATTCACCTCTTTCGCAATCCTCAAAAACTCACCTTCTAACTGGTGGTCTTCAATCTTTAAGGGCATTTCCTGGGTTAGATTACCCTTTGCAACAGAGGTTATAACGTGCGCTATTTCAATAGTTGGATACACAAGATCAGCAATAAGCGTATTTACTGAATCTACACATGAGCCCCATGAGCCCCTTGCTCCGTCAATTTCTACCCGTTGGTTCAGTTTACCCTGTTTACCAATACTATTACCCACTTTTTCAAACTCAACTACCATCTTTTCATTCATCTCAATAATTTCATTGAGCGAATCGCATATTTTACCTTTTATACCTATCTGGTCAGCGGGAAGCCTGACAGAAAAATCACCATTTTTGACTTTTAGAAGCGTGCTAAATAGTTCATGGTCAGTTATTTCATCACCGCTTTTTGGGGGTTTTGCAGTCTTCGTTTTCATGAGTATATGTATTTGTATGTATTAAACTAATCTGAGCAATAACCGATTCTTTAAAACTCAAAAGACAAACCTCCTAAGCATCATCGACTTAGAATAGAAATCATTTTTTTCTTAAAAACGCAATTTGAACTCTTGATATGTAAGTTTACGTTACAAAGATTTTAAGGATATGATTTTTCGGCGAACATGGTAAAATTATCGGTGAACAATTCCATATAATAGCCGAAATAAATAATATATTTTTTGTGTAACTTTTTTGTAGTATTGGCAGTAGAAATTAATATAAAACCCCAATCAAATGAACTGTATTATTGTAGACGACGACGACGCTTCAAGATCTGTTCTTACACAGATGGTTAAGCAAGTAGAGTACCTTACTATTATCAAGGCCTGCTCTAACCCATTAGAAGCTATGAACACCCTAAAGAATGAAAATCCGGATGTGATTTTTCTGGATATAGAAATGCCTGAAATGAGTGGAATGGAGATGCTTAAGGCACTCGACAACAGGCCGCAGGTAATACTAATTACTTCGCACACAGAATATGCGCTTGATGCGTTTGATCTTAATGTGGTAGATTACATAGTAAAGCCTATTACCCTTCCGCGGTTTCTTAAAGCACTCTCTAAAGTAAAGGGCTCCGCAGAAACAAAAGAACAGTTCAGCATGAGCCGGGATTATTTTTTCATAAAGAAAAATTCAGTGCTTAATAAAGTGCCTGTTAAAGATATTTTATGGATAGAAGCTCTTGGTGACTATATAACCATACATACTAAAGATGAGCGGTTTATTTTACACTCAACCCTTAAGTCGCTTGAGAACAAACTGAATGCAGGTAAATTTGTGCGTGTGCATCGTTCCTATATTGTTCAAATTGACAATGTAAAAAAAGTGGAAGACACTACCATTTATATAAATGATGAATCCATTCCTATTGGAGCCATTTATAAAGAAAATTTCATTAAACAGATAAATACGCTGCAATAGAATAAGGAACGATAAATTCATTCCGGTTTTTATTATTTTAATAATCCCAACTAAAAGAAGAGGTCTGTATCTTATGATACAGACCCCTCACAATTTATCCATCAAGTCCTAACCTTTTACATCTTAACAAACTTTTTAACTACGATCATATTATCGTTGTACAACTTTATGAAATACTGTCCTCGTGCTAACCCATCAACCGGGATAGAGGTTTCAGTATCCGTAGTTGTAAACGCACCCACTTTCTGGCCAAGCATATTAAAAATATCTACATAAAGCACACCAGTATTTCCGGTGCGATTTTTTATGTAAAGGTTTTCAGATGCAGGGTTAGGGTAAATTTCAAAAGCGCTGTTCTTAACAATATCATCAATTCCTGTAACAGTACTTCTATCAAATACTGCAAAAGGGCTCATAGAAGTAACACCAGTTCTTTGTATACTGAACATTCCACCTGCAACAGCGCTTGCTGTCATAGAATCGCCTATATCATCCCAACTGCCCGATACGTAGTGGGATATATAATCACCGGTATGGATAAAACCATTTACTTCTATTGCAGGAGACCAGGTTAAAGTCATATCTGCATTAAGTCCTGATGTGATACTTGTTTGAAACAGCCAGGTTGAATTCACCATAGGCTGAGAAGCAGATAGCATTGCACCTGTTGTTCCCTGTGCGTAAACACCCGATGACACATTTACACCAACCGTTCCGGTTGATGAGCCCGTGTTCAGTGTTATACTAGCAGGTGAATAATATGAAGCTGTACCTACAGGGAAATTGGCAGTTGATGAAACCGTTGCATTCATTGTAAGGTAACCACCTGTGCCTGTAATTATATATGCATTACTATTTACACCAGTAATGGATCCTGATGCTGCAATTTGCAAATTACTGCTTCCTGTATTTACATGACCACCCATTAAGTTCAATGTTCCATTAATTACCAAATCAGAACCTAGTATTACAGAACCTGCTGCGCCAATGTTCACATTAAAATTATTAACTGCATTTCCGGGGTAACTAAAAGTAAGCGAGCCTGCAGTAGAATTAGATGCGGTAATAGAAATATTAGATGCGGAAGTAGCAAACACCATTCCGCTACCTGATGCAGTGATATTTCCGTTTACAGAAAGGTTATGGCTATTGAGCACTAATGTTCCTGTTTCCAGGCTAATTGTGTCTACAACCATATCATCACCTAATGTTACTGTATTTCCGTTTCCTACATTTAGTGCAAAATTACCGACACTGCTGCCCGATAAAGATATGGGCGCAGAAATTGAGGCACTGCCATTTATAGCAAGACTTGATTTATCATTTACCACAAATGAGCCGGTACCGCTAAAACCTCCATTCAGGTTTAGTACTACTCCGTTTATATTAAGGTTACTTCCACCGGAAAGAGCCATAGCTCCACTTACAGTAAGTGCCGATGCAAGAGTTACAGATTTACCGGATCCTACATTCAAAGTAAAGTTGTTCAGTAATTGATATCCACTTGCAAAGGTAATTGATGAAGCAATCCCACCTGATGTATTAATTGCAAGGTTAGCATTGGCATCACCATTAAGGGTACCTGTTCCCGATACCTGACCATTTAGGGTGAGATTATAACCATTGAGCATAAGCCCGCCACTTAATAGTTTAAGGGAATCATTCAAAGTTACATTTCCACCTAAGGTTATCATATTTGATGCCGACACATTAATTGTTACATTCTTCAATCCTGAACCACTCAGCTCCATCCCGGCAGTTGTAGAGGATGTTGTATAGTTCACAGCATAGGAAGATGAGAGTCCCAATGTACCACCGTTGAGGGAAATAGAACCTCCATTTACATTGATAGAGGAATTACTACCCATTGTAAGACTTCCGCCCGTGGTAACATCTATGATCCCCGTCAATGTAAGGGTATTATTTACCATTATAACTGCCGATGAGCTTAGGCTGGCAATGGAATTTGTAAATGCATTTGCAGTAACCGAGCCCGAAAAAGAAAAGGTGCTACCTGTACTAAGCATTACGTTATTCGCACTAATTGTACCACTACCAGAAATAGTACCCGAAGTAAGAATAAGTGAGTTGCCGGCTGAGGTAAGTGTACCATTTACACTTATTTGGGCCAATAAGCCATTAACTGTAATGGTACTATCCATTGTAACAGTTAACCCTGCACCTATTGTTACCTGGTCTCCTATACCTAACTTAAATGCTGGTGCTGAACCACCCCATGTAGCCGAACTGCTCCAGTTACCGGAAGCCACCGCGGTGTATGTTGCGCCAGATGCGATATTACTGCCCAGCACTGCTGCCAGCAATATCAAGCCAATTTTTGTTGAGTTGAATAGATTAGTTTTCATGATTTTATGTTTTTAAAGGTTTGTATTAATTAATTTGAGAACAAAACTATGTACGCCGTTTGCGGCTTTCCTTAAGTTTTCGTTGAACACAATTTTTTTCCAATTAAACCCATCAATTATATTCTTAAACTGTGAGTCATGAATTTCCTTTTGAATTAATCACAGAATAAATTACATAATCTTCTCAACCGCATTAAGCGGTATTATTATTGTGGTACACCTCTTAAAATATTCACTTTATCGAAAAAAAAGAAATATACTTTCTCATCACAATAGCTTTACAGCACTAAATCAAATAAAATGAAAACACTAGCATACCTCGCAATCGCAGTTCTTATCATAGAAGGCTGCAACAACAAACAAGAACAGCAAATCAAATCTTTAAGCGCACAGGATTCCACATTAATGCGTGAATCAGGGAAGAAAGATTCTACTATCCTCGCTTATGTAAAGTCCATGAATGATATTCAGGATAACCTGGATAGTATTAAAGCCTCTGAAAAAATACTATCAATAGGCGCCTTCGGCTCCGAAACTAAACCTAATGCTGTTCAGGATTTAAAAAACATAAATGCTCAATTACTCAGATACCATAAGGAGATATATTCTCTTGAAAACAAACTAAGATCAATTGACAGTAAGAATAAAGAAATTCAAAAAATGGAAACACACCTTGCTCAGGAGCTTGCAGAAAAGGATTCCGGAATTGCTGTTTTACAGAAGAGGATTGCAGGAATGAATGATTCCCTCCGAACGGTTATGGATCAATTTAATGATAGCATGGTTGTTATTAACAGGCAAAAAGGTACAATAAATAATATGACAACAGAGATACATACTGTTTATTATGCCATAGGAACTGTTAAAGAATTTAAAAAGAATGGTGTAATTACCAGAGAAGGTGGGCTTGCAGGCATAGGTAGAAGTACTGAAATGAAGCAGGATTTCAACACTAATTATTTTACCAAAGATGATATGACGAAGTTAAATGTTCTGCCACTGAACAGTAAGTTTGAAAAAATAGTGACCAATCATCCTAAGGAATCGTACATAATCACAAATAACGCTAAGGCCGATTCACTAATTATAAAAGACCCTGTAGCTTTTTGGAGTGCATCGAAATACCTGGTGGTAGTTGTAAAATAAATTATTATACAAAACACTCCATTAGGAAACAGTTGAAAGACACCTGCAGATTCTTATTAACATTCCCTGAACCCTCTTCAAAATACGAAGAGGGTTCTTTCTTTATAAATTAAAGAAGAAGCCTTAATTCATAGTTCTTTGTTTTGTAAACTTAAACATGTTTACATACTCTTGAATTATTCCCCATGATTCTTCATTGGAAGACATTAATAATGCAATAAGAGCAAGGCCTTCTTCGTGTGTGGAAGAACGATAATGAATTCCATCTTTATCAAGGCTTACAAATACCAACATCTCTGCATCATTAATCAACTCATTAATTTGTTTTGGTTTTTGTTCTTTTTTCCCTGCTTTGGTTTTCATCAAATTCTAAATATGAAATTCTAATTCCATTCTGCTATGCAATGCCTGCATTACTGCTTTATCAAGTAAATGTGGAGCAAAGTTTTTCAATGGTATCTGACTTTCTCCAAGTGGGGTAGCCAAAACCATATTTACTTGTTTATCTATCCTGCCAGATCTTGGATCCGGTTCAAGCTTAGCAGAATAAGCATATCCCCAATTAAGGTAACTCTCCCATTGAAAACGTTTTAGTGCCTCACGCTGAGCCCAGGCAACAGTTTTCCAAGAATCATAAAACTCCATAGTGTTTTCTACAGGGCGGTATACAGGGTGCCCTATAATTAATAACCTATTCACTTTTGCCTTCTTAGTGCCATCTATAACAGAGTTTATGGCTTTTACATGCTCATTGGGATTTTCAGACATAGGCTCATGGATTCCTATAACAGCATCATGCCCTTTCGCCATATTCTCCACATCATCTTTATTCATCATGTGGCCATATTCTACTTTAAGATCGGGATGTTTTATTGTTACCTTGCTTATGTCATAAACAATTGCAGTAACGCTATACTTCCGTTTAAGTGCCTCTGCTATTAAAACATTGCCTGTTTTACTTGCTGCACCAAATAATAATACCTTCTGCTTAGCCATAGAGTTAGTGTTTTTAAGTTTTGTATTATTTAAAATGACGTGATTATAAGTACTAGCCGCAAGATACTTAGGAAAGATATTTTCATTTTGAATTATTCTATTAACCTCAGAAAAACCATAATGAACAAATGAAAATTATCGGTGAAACTCATAAAGAACATTAAACCGGTATTTTCTAATGCAATTATCTATGATCGAAATACCATTAACTTAAAAGATAATCCTCCCTGGTTGCTCATTGCCAATGATAAGAAATAATGATATTAATTGGCCCAGGGAGGATTTACAAGAGTGAGATTATGGGAATCTCAAATGCAAATTTGCTGTAGTATATGCATTTCATGTCATAATTTCTATCAGCACGGAAAAACAGACTGTAAACACTATTAAAGAATCGATTAACTACTCTTTTAGCTTTCTCTTAATGAATTAGTTCGCAAACTCTATTTCTATTTTCTTCATACACAAATTAAAGGGCAATGTAACAAGGGCTTTATAATCCTCACCTGCTGCGTACATGTCATCGTCATCTTCTTCATAATACCAATTTACCGTTACTTTATTACCACGGTAATAAAAAACTTCAAGTAGCCTGAATACATCAAGCAGATATTTTGATGAAGCAGTATTAAAGTATTCCAGATAAATATCTACTTGTGTAGGGAGTGCTTTATTATCTTCTATATAACGGGCTAAATATTCTTTCAGCGGCTTATAAAACTCTGCCGCATTCTCAGGAATTGACTTACCACTAATTTCAAGTCGACCATTCTTCATGTCAAATTTTATAACTGGTGTCTTAGTTGTTGGCTTTACTATCAAAGTTTCCATATAATATATTGTATTAAAGAAGTCAATTAATCACCCTAATTAGGGCTATTTTAAAGGAAAGGTACAATTCGAATATTCTGCATTTTAAAATAATCGATAAACCAATAAAAATAAATGGTGAACCAATCCAATTGCATAACGAACCAAAGTACCAACTCAAAAAAATCAGTATACTTCTAATTTCCTTTTTTAATTCACCACCAATTTATAATGGTTCATCGAAAAGATTCATCATTCACATTCTTATTTAGTAGAATTATGTTCCAGAATCTATCTTAAAATGCTTGAAGGGCTACTTTATATTATAAAAGATTATTTGTGGAATACCACCGATGTAACACCGGCATAATCCTGTAAAAACATGTTTAATGCATGGCAAAATGAAACAACTAAGTACAACTGATCATATAAAATCACTAAGGGGAAGGGGAAGTGCTGTACTTAAGGGTTTCTTTATGGCTGTTTCTCAACTTACTGATTTTGTGCTGCGGTTTTTTAAAGAGCTTTTCAAGCCACCTTATGAATTTAGCGAATTTGCCAAACAGTCTTATCTAATAGGCAATAAATCATTTCTATTAGTGGCAATTACTGCTTTTATTATGGGGCTTGTGCTAACAATTCAATCGAGGCCTGTACTTGTAGAATTTGGCGCAGAATCGTGGTTGCCTTCTATGGTTGCAGTTTCAATTGTGAGGGAAATAGGGCCAGTAATAACGGCATTAATTTTTGCAGGAAAGGTTGGATCAGGGATTGGTGCAGAATTAGCATCGATGAGGGTAACCGAGCAAATTGATGCAATGGAAGTATCAGGAATAAACCCGTTTAAATACATTGTGGTAACAAGAATCTTATCCACTACTCTTATGCTTCCTTTATTGGTAATTTTTGCTGATGCTATTGCAATATACGGTTCGTATTTTGGCGTTAACTTAAAAGAAAGTGTAAGCTTCCATTTGTTTTTTTTGCAAGTGTTCCAAAAGCTTGATTTTACTGATGTTTTCCCCGCTTTCATCAAAACATTCTTTTTCGGTTTTTCAATTGGACTCATTGGATGTTATATAGGCTATAATGCGAATACCGGAACAGAAGGCGTAGGAAAAGCAGCGAATTCAGCAGTGGTTTTTGGATCATTAATGGTTTTCCTCGTTGATATGATAGCTGTTCAAATAACAAGTTTATTTACCTGAACCATAATGGAATCAATTATAATAGAAATAGAGCATTTGAAAAAATCATTTGGCAGTAACAAGGTTCTGACCGATATTAATTTACAGGTTAAGAAAGGTGAAAGCGTGGCAATACTTGGAAAATCGGGGACTGGCAAATCAGTACTTATAAAATGCTTAGTGGGTTTGCTTGAAGCGGATAAAGGCAGTATAGGGATACTTGGTAAAAACATTAGTGATTTAGATGAGAATGGATTAAACGAGATAAGAAAGAAAATTGGCTTTCTTTTTCAAAGCGCTGCTTTATATGATTCCTTAACAGTGCGTGAAAACCTTGAATTCCCCCTTCGTAATTTTCCTCCGAAATCAGAAGATGAGCTTAATGCCATAGTATTAGAGGCATTACAAAATGTAAACCTTAAGGAGGCAATTGATAAAATGCCATCGGAGCTTTCAGGTGGAATGAGAAAAAGAGTTGGGTTAGCGCGCTCACTGATCTTAAAACCCGAAATAATGTTCTATGATGAGCCTACAACGGGCTTAGACCCAATTACATCTAAAGAAATCAGTCGGTTGATATTAGAAATGCAAAGAAAATATAATACCACATCCATTATTATTACACATGACGTTGAATGTGCACGTATTGCTTCCAATCGTATGGTAGTTATAGATGATGGGGTATGTATTGCAGAAGGAACTTTTAAGGAATTATCTAAATCAGAAAATAAAAACGTTAAGGCATTCTTTGAATAACATAAAAATCTATTGACATGAAAAAGAATACTGGCAACAAAATAGGGCTTGGAGCATTTGTCACCACTGGTTTATTACTCTTTGTAATAGGGATATACTTTATTGGTCAAAGGCAACAATTATTCAGAGAGACATTTCAGATAAGTGCCATATTTAAGAACGTGAACGGGCTTCAGCCAGGAAATAATGTAAGGTTCTCAGGCATTAATGTTGGTATAGTAAATAACATTACCCAGACTACTGATACAACAGTAAGAGTAGATATGCAAATTGATGAACGAACACGGAAATTCATAAAAAAGAACGCAAAAGCAAGTATAGGAACAGATGGATTAATGGGTAATAAGATTGTACTAATAGCGCCAGGAACCAGTAGTGAAAAAGGGATACAAAACGATGATTTCATTGAAGCAGCAATACCTATAAATATGGATGATGTATTGTTAAAACTAAAAACAACTGAAGATAATGCCTCCAATATTACAAGCGATTTAGCTGTAATAATGAAAAACATCCGAATGGGTAAAGGCACTATTGGAATGCTTTTTATGGATACAGTTTTTGCCCAAAACCTTGGGGTTGCAGTAGTTAATGTAAAACAAGGCTCACAGGGATTCAAACAAAATATGGATGCTGCCAGTAAGAGTTTTCTATTAAAAGGATTACTGAAAAAGAAGGAACCGGCAAAAAAAGATCATTAAAAAAGGAGCATTCAATCTATTTCTCCAATCAGCTATTCACCATTTAGTTCGGCACTTTTAAATTGAATATTCTGTTGTTTATCGAAAACATCCATTCATTACTTACACGGTTATTTAGTTTTAGTATCTAAAAACCTCATAAATCTAAATCGTCATGAAAAAACTATTCAAACTCGGAACCACTTTACTTTCCATAACTATTTTACTCTCATCATGCGGATCAAGCTTTACAGTAATGAAGCGACATTATAACAGCGGCTATTATGTTGATTATACTGAATCGCATAAAGAAATTACTCCCAAGGCAGAAGGTAGAATTCCTCAGCCAGCATCAGTTAGTTCAATTAGTGTTGCTGATGCCCCTGTAAAACAAACCGGCACATCTCTAAATTCTGCCCAATCAGTTAAAGAAGAAAGCCGTGCTATATCACCAAATCAGAGAAAGGAGTCGTTTAAAACTAATTTAGTTGCAATTAGCAAACTTAGCCATATAACTAAATTAGGAATTATAGATGCTCCGAATTCTGAAAACAAGCAACCACTTTTTCAATCCCCCACAATAAGTAATGCTATCTCAGATGATGGCGGAGGAGAAAGAGCTGCGCTTAGCCTATTATGGCTGGTTATTGTAATTGTATTAATACTATGGCTAATAGGTATTTTAGCAGGTGGCTTTGGCTTAGGTGGGCTGATCAATCTGCTGCTGCTTGTGGCATTGATACTATTAATACTGTGGTTATTAAGAGTAATTTAATTATTCCTAAGTACTATTTATTCAATATTTTTTATCTGAGCCCCTTCCTGCGACAAACATCATCCTCTTATCCTTGGCGAACTGAGCAATCAGGAAGGGGCTCTTTTTTTTTAGTATTTTTTACCGATAATATATTTGTTTTACCCACTAATCCCAGCTATTAAGCTATTCTTTCCCAGTATTCATAGAAATTGAACACTAAAAATTTATTATTGGGTTTACCTTGCATATGTAAAGGTTCTTTAGATCTTAATATAAACCCTTTAAATATGAATACAATGAAAACAAACCTGAAAATATCAGCAACAGCATTAAGAGTGTTAATGCCTGTATTAATGTCACTTTTTGTCTTTTTTCCGAAAGAGCAACAAGCACAATCATTTACAACAGGAATTACTGTTGGAGCATCTACTGCTTCCGTCAATCTATCAAATGTAGGTAACTCTTTTACAAGTACCATTAAAGGGAATAATGTAATGGGGTTTGAAGGCGGTCTATTTGAACGGCTCAATTTGGGGCCACTTTTCATAAAACCAATGGTGTTACTTAGTTATCAGGGTGGAACTGCTACTTATTATAATAATGATGGCAGTATTAGCAGCTCAAAATTTGATTATGGCAATATTGAGATCCCTCTCCTTTTAGGATTAAATATACTTGGCCCTGTTCGTATAGAGGCTGGCCCAGTTTATAATTGGATATATATGACTCAATTTAATGATGATAACACAGTAAAGGTAAATCCATCAGGGCTCGGCTATCGTGCCGGTACTAATATTGAACTAGGAATGATAAATTTAGGGCTTGCTTACCAGGGGCTAACTAATAAGTCGGATAATAGTACAACAACAACATTCAAATCGCCTAATGAATTAATTTTTAGCGTAGCTCTTTGTTTTGGCGGAGGAGAAAGTAAGTAGTAATACTTTCCTTAAATAGCATATAATAAAAACGCCCTGCAGAGTTGCAAGGCGTTTTTTTTTATAAGATGATGTATATCCTTAGATTGATTTAAAAACAGTAGATGGTAATAAATAAGTGATATAATTCAAAAAACATTGAACTAAAACAAATAGGGGCTTTAGCAGACTAGCTAAAACCCCTGTTTTTATTCTGTGGGAGCTACCGGGTTCGAACCGATGACCCTCTGCTTGTAAGGCAGATGCTCTGAACCAGCTGAGCTAAGCTCCCAAAAATGAGAGTGCAAATATAATATTTCTGCTTACACACCAACTTTTTGAAGAAAAAAGTTTTTCTAACCCACTTTTTGGGCTTACACTTAATGGCCTTTAAAGTATTGTTTACCCTAACTTTTCTACCAGTATAATAGGTATAAGTGTTGCCACCATGCCTATTATTACGCTGCTAAATACATAGGTAAAGAACTGTACCGTATGGCCTTCGCGTATGAGCAAAATGCTTTGGTATGAAAAGGCCGAAAAAGTGGTGTAACCGCCACAAATACCTGTAGCCAGGAATCCACGCCATTCGGGTGAAATATTGAGCTTACCTGTAAGGGCATAAATTAAGCCAATGGCAAAACAGCCCGTAATATTCACCAATAGCGTTCCGTAAGGAAAGGTTGATGGTATGAAACGTGCCTCGGTTGCAATTGTAACAAGGTATCGGAGAATGCTACCTATGGCTCCACCTAACCCTATTAATGTAATAGACTTTATCATTTTAATAAGTTTTAAGGTAGGAGTTATTAACCCGGTTTTATCCGGATGGTTAAGGGCAAACTCCATTGCCACCGATGACAAATATACAAATAATTTACTTTTCGGGCGCCTCTTCCATTTCTATCGGCATAGAGGGCTTTGGGGTACGTATGCCACTCAGCCATTCATCAACAGTAGTTTCAAATACCTTAGGGTATAAATTATTATTAAACCCTTTACTTGAAAATACTTTGGTAAGCGAATCTTTTAATACGAAATGCTTTTGTTGTACCCATACCGCTATCTCAAGCGCTTCAAACCGCATGGCAAGGTATTCCTGTTCTGTTTGGCCCGGTGTGGGTATAAATAATGCACGCTTCCCTCCTATTGCAGCCAAATCCATAATGGTTGAATATCCCGGGCGACTAACAATGGCTTTGCTGCATTGTATCTTTTCCATTAACGATATTTCGTTCAAATGAGGCACTACATCTACATTGGTATGCGGACTCGATACAGCAGTATTGCCCGGCAAGCCCTGCACTATCAATGCTTTTATATAAGGCAGCGCAGCCAATTGATTAATTACTTTCTTTTCTAATATTTTGCGCTGTGGCTCGGGGCCAGATAATAATACAAGCAGGTCGTATTTCATATCCTTGTTTCCGGTGGCAGCACTAAATCTCGATAATGGCCCAATATAGCTTGCATTAATTCCTTCGGGCAATGGGTGCGATAAATTACCTGACAGATTATCTTCTCCACTATTATCAGGTATCCAGCAGGTGTTGAATTTCTTTACAAACTCCATTACCTTATCACTGAATCGTCTGCTGCCCGCACTTGCTTGTATGTTTAGCTGGTGTGTTATAAGCACACAAGGCACTATATCTGTATATAATCCATAACGGTTATCAGAAATTACAGCCTCAATCCTTTTCTCCTTAATTATTTTCTGTAGTTCTTTGTTCTCCCGCTTAATGGCAGACATGAGCTTGGGTATTTGTAATACAACCTTTAAGCTTGCAGGAAGAAACCATGAATATTTTACATTATAGCCTTTAAGTAGTACATGTTCAATACCCGGAAACTGTTCTTGCAAAAGCTTTAGTTGGGCACCATCAGATGCTACAACTACTTCAATACCTTTTGCACGAAGATGCTTTATAATGGGTATACATCGGGTGGCATGGCCAAGTCCCCAATCGAGCGGACTTATTAATACGCGCACAATACTTTATTTTTTAAGGGTGTCACAAACTTAATTCTCACTTGTAAAACAGCCATTTGCCTAATTCTTTATAGGTGACTTTTTTGCCATACATAAGCAAACCAACCCTGTAAATACGGCCTGCAAGCCATATGGTGCCAAATATACCTGCTATAAGTAATCCCATTGAAAGAGCTACCTGCCAAACAGGCACCCCGAATGGAATACGTGCCATCATGGATATAGGTGATGTGAGCGGAATTATAGAGAACCAGAATGCCATAGTACTATGCGGATCGCGGATAATATTTATCATTACTATGTAAGACAATATTAGCGGTGCAGTAACAGGAAGCATAAACTGCTGCGTATCCGTCTCCTGGTCGACGGCGGAGCCAATAGCCGCAAACAGGGCGCTGTAGAGCAAATACCCACATAGGAAATAGAATAAGAAACAAATAATTATTAAGGTCCAGTTGGTGTTCCTTAAATTATCATCGATACTGGTAAATGCACTAACCATAGCCTGGTTTCTGGCTGTTGGTGAAGCCATGGCTGTAGTAGAAGACATACTTCCATCTTGCCCCGGTACTCCCTTTTTCATGGTTTGTTCCTGTTTGTAGTTATCAGGATTTACAGCCTGTTTTTGTACATACTGTGCTGCAAAGGTATAGGCACAAAAGGCAAGCACAGTCCATGCAACAAACTGTGTAAGACCAACAAGCCCGACACCAATAACCTTACCCATCATAAGCTGGAATGGCTTTACCGATGATATTATTACCTCTACAATACGGTTTATTTTTTCTTCCATTACACCGCGCATTACCTGCACGGAATATAAGAAGATGAAAAAGTAAATAAGTATGGCACAGCCGAAGCCCAGTGCAAGGTTATAGGTGCTGTTTGCCACTTCGTTATTCACTACATTCTTTACACCAATACTTGTCTTCACCTTATCTATCATGCTCTGGTCAAGGTTTTCAGCTTTCATTTTGGCCCGCTCAATAATATTATTCATCTGAAACTGAATGGCAGATATAACTATATCACCGGGATCGGCTTTTGAGTAAAGCTCAATCTGTGCAAGTTGTTCAGATGGTGGAATATACATTACAGTAACTTTCGAAGAATCTATAAATATTTTACGAACCTGATCTATTTTAAAATTGCAATAACCATAATCATAATTAACGGTTGATGTATTGGTAAGCTGCCCGCAGAAAGAATGGGTAGCATCTACCACCACTACCTTATGGTTCTGGTTTTCGCTATTAGCAAGTACAGTAGGAATAAGAATTACCAATGATGATAATATAGGTGTAAGCAATGTCATAACAATAAATGACTTCTTGCGAACACGTGTTGTATACTCTCTTTTTATGATTAGTCCAATTTTGCTCATTTTGCGACAGATGTTAAATTGTTACTCTGAACTGCTGAAATGAAGATTTCACTCATGGATGGCAATACCTCTGAAAAGCCTGTTACCATGCAAGCCGGAATTATGGTTTTTAATAGGTCATTCGATATAGCATCGGCAGCTATTTTCACCTTTGCCACATTGCTGTTGGCTTCTTCAACTAAAGACACTAGATCGTACTTTCCCTGCAAGGCAGATTTGAACGAATCGGTATTGCCTGTAAATTCAACTTCCCATGTATGTGCTTTATATTTATGCCTTAATTCTCTCACAGGGCCCTCGAGTACTGCTTTAGCATTATTAATAAGGGTTATGTTATCGCATAGCTCTTCTACCGATGCCATATTGTGTGTTGACAGTACTATGGTAACACCCCTTTTGCGCATACTAAGTAACTCGTTGCGTATCAATTCTACGTTTATAGGATCGAAACCACTAAACGGCTCATCAAGTATTAGTAAGCGTGGCTGGTGCAAAACAGTAACAATAAACTGTACTTTCTGCGCCATACCTTTCGATAACTCTTCTACCTTTTTATCCCACCAAGCTCCTATCTCAAACTTTGTAAACCACTCACGTAGTTTTTGTTTCGCCTCAGCTTCTTTCATTCCTTTAAGCTGTGCTAAATACAATGCCTGCTCGCCTACTTTCATTTTTTTGTAAAGGCCGCGCTCTTCAGGCAAATAACCAATTTGTTCAATATGTTTCGGGGCTAGTTTTTCACCACCTAAAAAAACCTCACCGCTATCGGGTGCAGTAATCTGGTTAATTATGCGAATCATAGATGTTTTACCGGCACCGTTGGGGCCAAGCAATCCGTAAATAGAGCCTTCGGGCACATTTATGCTCACATCGTTGAGAGCAGTGTGCTTATCGTAACGCTTTACAATATTAGTTGCAGAAAGCAGGTATGCCATATTTTAAATGCTAAATTTTAAATTATCAATGACAAATTCAACACTCAAAAATAGCAATTCAACGTTACTCGAAGACCTCTTTTATACGCTCAAAAAAACTTTTGTCTTTTTTACCTGGCTTAGGTGTAAAGCTTTGTGACTTTCTTAAGTTCTCCAGCATCTTCTTTTCATCGGATGAAAGGCTTTGGGGTGTCCAAATATTTATGTTAACCAAAATATCTCCTTTGCCATAATGGTTAATCCTTGGTAATCCTTTTCCTTTCAGGCGAAGAATAGTACCACTTTGTGTACCTGCATCAATTTTAACCTTGGCCTTACCATCCAGTGTAGGTACTTCAATACTGGTACCTAACGCTGCATCGGCTATGTTAAGATAATGATCGTAATATAAGTTAACGCCATTACGCTTGAGGTGTTCGTCTTCCAATTCCTCAATAAGTATAATAAGGTCTCCGGGCACGCCACCGTGCGTTGCTGCATTACCTTGCCCGCTTACCGATAATTGCATGCCATCTTCTACACCGGCAGGTATGGTAACTGTAATTACATCTTCGCCATTTACTATGCCCTGTCCGTGGCAGTTCTTGCACTTACTTATTATTGTTTTGCCCTCGCCATGACAGGTAGGGCAAGGCGCTGTGGTTTGCATTTGCCCAATAAATGTACGTTGCACGCGGGTAATATAACCAGAGCCATGGCAGGTGTTACAAGTGTTAAAGCCTGTGCCTTTTTCAGCACCGCTACCCTTACATTCTTTACACGATAACTGCTTGTTTACTTTTATCTTCTTTTCAGCACCTTTAGCTATTTCATTAAGGCTTAGCTTCAGTTTTATTCGCAGATTTGTACCACGGTTTACCTGGCGTCCGCCACCACCACCGCCTCCAAAACCAAAATCGCCAAATACATCTCCAAAGCGGCTAAAAATATCTTCCATATTATGGAAACCGCCTTGTCCGCCAAAGCCACCCATACCACCATCTGATGCATGACTACTACCTACACCGGCATGGCCAAACTGGTCGTAACGTTGTTTCTTTTGTGGGTCACTGAGTATCTCGTAAGCCTCGGCAGCTTCTTTAAAGTTGTCCTCTGCTTTCTTATCTCCCGGGTTACGGTCGGGGTGGTATTGCAATGCCTTTTGGCGATAAGCCTTTTTTATATCATCGGCCGAAGCGCCTTTAGCAACGCCTAATATTTCGTAAAAATCACGTTTTGCCATAATTACCTTTTCATTGTTTTTTGCCACGAAAGCACTAAATCACAAAATCCCACAAAATAATTTAGTGTGTATTTTTTAGAGTTTTGGTGTTTTAGTGGCAATGTTTTCATGAGCATTAACTACCTACCACAACCTTGGCGTGGCGTATTACTTTTTCATTCAATGTATATCCTTTTTCAACCACATCAAAAATTTTGCCTTTAAAGCCGTCAGCAGGCATGTGGGTAATAGCTTCGTGCAGGTCGGGGTTAAATACTTCTCCCTTTTCTCCCATCGGCTTTACTCCTTTGGCAGTAAGTATTTTTACCATTTTCTGGTAAATAAGCTCAAGGCCTTCTTTCATGGCCTTATGTCCTTCATTTTCTTTATGGTGGGCAATAGCACGTTCCATATCATCTACAATAGGTAAAAAGCTCAGTATTGCTTCTTCTCCACCCGATGTTATAAGCTCCAGTTTTTCCTTTGCAGTGCGGCGCCTGTAATTATCATATTCTGCATACAGACGGGTGTACTTATCGTTAAGCTCTTTCAGCTTCGATTCAATATCGCCAACCAGCTTGGCTTCTTCTTTTTGTTCCTCAGCAATAATCTTTTCAGCACCTTCATTCTCAGGGCTTAAAGCTTCATTGGGTTCCATTTCTTTATCTTTCATAACCGTATTTATTCTTAAAGGGACGCAAATATAAACCAAAACATGCCATAATTGCCCACATGCTTTTGTTATTGCTTTACCCAAGCATATGTCATCAAAAACCATGCCAAAGGTGTGGAATGGGACAGGATGACAGGTTAAACGAATAAGGCTATGAAATAGTTGATTATAATTATATTAGCCCTACACTATTCTCTTACTTATCACGTTATAAAAGCATCAACCAACTCGAACCATTACCATGAAAACACAAAACAATGTCATAAGCGTATTAGCGCTTGTAGGGCTTTTTGTTGCCTGTAATGCAGGCCCACATAATAAACAGTCCGAATCAAGGGATGATAAAGCGATTATGATAACATCGGCGCCTCCTCCACAATCACCCAATGCTGAAATAGCTAATTCAAGGCAAGAAAGTGATAAGACTTCTGATTCTGCTGCCGGTACTTATTTGTCATCTTCAGCTGCCATACAAAGAGGAAGAGATACCTCAAGAAGATTTGTGAGGACTGCCAATTTGCACTTCAAGGTGAAAAATGTAATAAAAGCCACCTATACTATTGAGGATATTACAAACCATTTTGGTGGAATTGTAACCTATACTCACTTGCAAAGTACTGTCAACAACACAACTACCATACCTGTAAGTGCTGATTCTTCATTAGAGACATTATATTTTACTATGGTTAATACCATTACATTACGGGTACCGGTAGCCAAACTCGATACCACACTTAAATGCATTGCACCCCTGGTTGATTTTCTCGACTACCGCACCATAAAAACTGATAATGTAAGCTTCGATATATTTTCGAACCTGTTGGAACAACAGCGCATGTTCAGGCATAATGCACGGTTATCGAAAGATGTGGATAATACCAAAGCAAAGAAACTAAGCGATGTTACCGATGCTGAAGACAATATTACCGCAAGCGAAGCGGATGCTGATAACATTAAGGTTGATATATTCAGAAGAGAAGACAGTATTGAGTATAGTGTTGTTACAATGTACATATATCAAAGACAGAGCTTTAAGCGGGTGCTTATACCTAATGATAAAAACATATCAGCTTACGAACCAAGCTTTGGACATAAACTTGTAACTGCTATAAAATATGGCTGGAGCTCATTACTGAGCCTTATACTTGGCTTAATAGAAATATGGTGGGTTCTGATATTACTCGGTTTAATTTTTTACCTGGTTTACCACAAGTGGATAAAAAGGCTGAGGGAGTAAAGGGTTCTGCCACGAATTGCACGAATTTTCTGTGGCTATTATGGGGGGGGTGATTGATGTGATTATAGGGAGGTAATTAGCTATTGCTGAAATTGGCAACTATGGCATCAAATTTAGCTTCATCCCAATCTCCCCTGGTATATTGCAATATCGTTTTTTCGCCCTGCGTTATTTCCAAGTAAATTGTATTAGAGTATTTGTTTTGCCGCACTATTTTTTCAACAGTAAAATCTTGCCTGCTTCCATTTGCTTCACAGGCACGCATTCTATCTTTATAGGCAATAGAAACTTTTTCATTCTCAATTTCAAAAGTGGTAATGAAATATCGTTGCCTCATAATATCATCGCTAAAGAAAACAACGATAAGAAAAACAATTAATAACAGTATGCTACTTTCCATCCAGCTTACACTGCCGCTGTATTTTAACCAGATAACGATCAATATAAATATAGCGCCGACAAATGACCACGAAAACAGGCTACGCCAGTTATAATTATAGTTTTCAGTTACCTCTATCTTAAAACCCGGAGTGGTCATAGTGCGTTCTTTTATTTCGCGCTTTTATCCTCGCTCATTATGCCCATAATATTGCCATCGATATCGGTAAAGTAGGCATAGTAACCAACAGTTGGGATTGATGTTTTAGGTACTACCATTTTGCCGCCATTGGCTTCAATGGCTTTAATGGTTACATCCATATCTTTTATGCCAATCGAATTGGTTACAGGTTGCTTTGGGTCACGCTTTTTCATAATGGCACCATTGATGCCGGGTTGGGTATTATCACCGGTAGTAGCTAACCAATAATCCATGCCACCCCATTTTTGAGTATGCCAGCCAAATACAGCCTTATAAAATTCGGCAGATTTCTCCGGATTGTCAGATGGGATTTCGAAATGCACTACTCGGTTCATGGTAAAAGGGGGATTAAGATTGTATTTCAAAGATAAAAATAGTGTTTATTGCACCACTAATTTGCTGGTAAAAATATAGCTATACCCATCTTCAGTAGCTTTAATAATATAGACTCCTGATACGAGACCATCGCGCAGCAATATATATTGCTTGCCAATACATTTTATTGCTTTTATTTTCCTTCCAGTAATATCATCTATTTCCAAACTATGTTTGCCATCTTTGTTAAATAAAACGGTAGTACTCAATTGAAAAGGGTTAGGAAAACAAGCTAAATGCAAATCTGAGTTAATTACTTTATTTACTCCTGCTGTTATAGCTGTATCAATAATGCTTGATATAGTATTAGTAAGGATTTGCGGGTTATTATCGAAATAAATAGAAGCTCTGTTTTTAATATTTGTTCCTACAATATCATTATTCATTGGCATAACAGTATATGTAATATACCCTTTACTTCCGGTTTCAGTAGAAAGTTCATCAGGCAAGTTAATACCTGTAAAAGAAAACTGTGCAATATTACCAGCCAATATATTTGTTGTTACCGGTGCGCTACTTGATACTACAGTAAAAGTAGATGGATCAAGGTATGGGCTCAATGTATCATACACAAACACATTATTGGCCGGCCCGCTTCCTATATTTTGAAAACGAATAGTATATGTCAATTTTTGAGATGCTTTTACAGGCCCCATTGGAAAAACACTTTTTTCGTTTGGATCATATGGAAGACCAGGGCTTGAACAATGCAATCCATTAGCTCTTATCCAATAAATAAGATGATTATTAGCCGGCACTGAGTCACCTGTAACAGGAAGTGAAATAAACTCAATCCATATGCTGTCGCCAGTATGTACAGGATATGCTGAGCCATAAAAGGTTTGTATACAAGTACTTACAGTTGAAGAAGTTGATGTGAGGTTATTAAATGACCACGTAACGGTATCACCACTAATGTTGCTTGGTAATTGACCAACATACGAACTACCACCCAAAGGAGGAGTCAAAACGCTATCATATACCATCCTAAACATTGCATTTACAGGTGTACAACGTAAGTTATTAAAACACATATTTAATGTCAGCATATATCTGTTTGTATCAGGTGAGGGTTCCTGCCCTAAGCAAAACTGAACATTGGTTGTAGTAAGGTCATAGCCTGGCAAACAGGCTAACGCTAAGTTAACGTGTGGAGTATTAGGAGTAGCATAAACAAGGCCTGATGCCGGACAGCTGATTGAAAATTCCGGACTGTTTAATGTGTCTATTGTTATTTGGTAATGCTGACCTTTATTTAAATTATAAAAAGAATAATGGCCATAATAGTCGGTTGTTGTTGTTTGTTGGCCAACTCCAGTATCATATAAATGAATATATATTCCACTTACACCAGAATCACCTTTATCATAAATACAATTATTGTTATAGTCATAATATGCAACACCCATAATTACAGCACATGAATCAATAACAGTTACCATACTGGGTGCTGTCATTCCACTTATGCCGCCGGGGCCTTTTATAATTCCCTTATAAGTCAAAACACCGGTTGTATCATACAAATGAACAAAAGGTTGAGAAATGTTCAATCTGCTATTTGACTTACTAATAATAGTCAAGGAGTCTTCACTGCCATCTCCATAAATAACATATTCAGTTACAGTATCTCCATTAGATAAACCGGTTAAACTACCCTGTAGTATGAATTGATAATATTCAGTAGTATCATGATAACAATTAAACCACAACGAATCTGTGAGCGTAACCCCGCTTATTTTGACAGTATCATATAAAGAGAAATCGTTATTTGAAGCAGCTAATGAATCTATATAAATTTGCGAGGCTGGACAGTGTGCTGAAAAACCTGTAAAGCCCGAAATGTTTATATGTGTTGTGTATTTGTACCCCTGGGCGGCAACCAAGGAATAGCGACCCGAAGTATCCGTTACTGATTTAACTGTATCGCCGAGTTGCCCTACAGCATAGATAGTAATACCTTCAAGGTTTTTGTCGGTTGATGTGTAAGTGCAATTGTTTTTTGTGTCAACAAAAACTCTTCCACTTAAAGTATCTTGTAATGTTTTAAATATTGCAAGAGGACCAAATAAGCTTACGCCAGTGGTGCTGCCAAAGCTATAAATTATTGAATCTTTATGAGTAAGTACATTATATCTATAAAATACTCCATCATTATTCAATCCACCCGACCAGGATCCTCCGAATATATTATTAATAGAATCTACAACAATATAAGTGGGTATATTACCATTACCACCATAAAAATTTACTAGTATTGAATCTTTCCCCGTAGTTATGTTATATGAGAATAAAACACCTTTCCCTGAAATTCCACCAGAATCAGTTGTGCCGTATAACATTCCGTTAGGCCCAATTATAGGTGAAGCATAGGGATATGCGCCATTTTTTCCATTAAATTGAATCAATACTGAATCCTTACCCGTTATTGGATTATAAGAAAGCAGTACTCCTTTATTATGAGAGCCCCCTTTATTTGTGAATCCATATAATAAACCATTTGCCGCTTGTATAAAATATGACCAAGGGTTGCTCCCATTAGTAATGCTATCAAAATCAATAACAACTGAATCTTTTCCAGTAACAATATTATAGCTAAATAATACTCCATAGTTATATTTACCGCCACTTGAGGTTACACCATACAACAAACTATTCGAAGCTTGAATTAAATTGCTTGTCCCATATTTCCCATTTGGGCCATTAAATGTAAAACAGATGGAGTCCTTATTGCTTAAGGGATCAAATTTAAATAGCCTTCCAAAGCCCGGAGTCTTTTTAATCGGATCTACCAGGCCATAAAATTTACCATCAGAGAATCGTGTTATACAACCTACTGGTTGCCCACTATCTATTAAACTATCAAATGAATGAAGTACGCTAAAATATTTTGCAGAAGGAATATACTCAAAGATAGTACCAAGCTTATATTTACCACCTGTTTGTGTAGTACCATAAATAACACCACTTTTATCGGCATAAACACCATTGGGATAAACACCTTCTGCCTGGTTAAAATTGTGTAAGAATGATATTTTACCAGTTTTACTATCACAGCTATATAGGGCGCCATAGCCATTACTCCCACCAAACGAAGCTGATCCAAAAACTGTTTGTCCGCTTAAATGCAATTCAACAATAAGAAAAAATAACAGTATTATTTTTTTCATACCAAGTGGTTATACTATCTCAAATGTAAGAAAAATTGGGCTTTCTACTAACCTACTTCAAAAAACCACCATCAACTACAAACAACTTGCAACCTGTTTTTGATGTGGACAAATGTGGGTTTTCCTTATTATCGGTTGTTTGGTAGCTCATGCCCTTAGTAAGCAAATGAGTGCTGCCATCTTTTAAGTGTGACATAAACTCACCTTTTACACAGTAAATAATATGCCCTTTATCGCACCAGTGGTCGGCTCTGTAATCGGCTGAGTATTCAATTAAACGAACCCTTATATTGCCATATTCTATGGTGCGCCAGGTAGCCATACCTGTTTCTCCTTTATGTTCAGTTGGAGTAATATGTTGCCAATCGGTTGTTTGAAATGGTATCATGCTATAAAGATTTCTATCTCAAATATAATAAATAAAATAACCACGGAGACACGAAGAACATGGAGAAACACAGAGAAAAAAGAACCTCTTTAAATGCAACATATTAATCTCTGTGATGCTTCGTGGCCTCAGTGTCTCCGTGGTTACTTATTTTTACTCTTAGCCGCCTCACTATGCTTAAAGAATGCCTCTCTGCCTAAAAATATATTGTTAAACATTCCTTCGTGCTTGCCATTCATATACGCACCCGGATTAAGGCTCGATGTAATTACATACTGTATTGCAGTATCTGGTACCGGGTATGCTTTGATTATAAATGAAGGCATATTGGTTCCTTCAACCTTTAAATAATAAGAAGCCTGTACTTTAGTTGTATCGAATCTATCTACAAATGCACCATAGTTTTGTTGAGATAACTTAAGCAGCAATTGAGACGTTGTAAGTGAATCGGGCTTAGCCCCATCAACTTGCCATCCATTCATTAAGTCATGTACTAGTGTAAAAGCATTATCGACAGCCCAGCTATAATCAAGCTTTGTCCATGTCTGTGGCTCACCGGTAAACAAATGCCTGTCTCTCCATGATACAAAGTCATTGGCCACATTCATGGTAAGGAAACCATCTACACTGTATACTTCATTCTGGTTATGCAACCTCACACAACTCATGGCCTTGCGTAATTGGGTATTATAGCTAAACCTGCCCACAACAATATCAATAAGGGTATCGGCATTATTTAAAAGTACTATGCGTGTCCCACTCGAATCAGTAACGTCATAATCTTTCCATTGCGCAGGGTCATTGGTTGCAAGGTGATCGGGGCTTATTGCTTCAATAAGTTTTATTACATAGCTCTCCGACTTCTCTTCGGCACGCGATGAAATACCATCCTGTGATACCATCCAGGTCTTGCCTTTCAGATCAAAACGTATAGGGGTTGCTTTTTTCTCTTTAGGGTAGATATAGAAAGTAGTGAGCTTAGTAGTATCTATCTTAGGTATAATATTGGTATGAAAAGTATTTTCTCCTTTCTTGTTACGGATATAGGTGGTAATGCCATATATACCTGCAAGCACAAGCAGAATAAGAACAAGCTGTGTGTTATTAAGCTTCTTTAGCATAGGTCTCTTCCATTCGTTTTATGCGTGTTCTCTTTTTCATTTGCATACGTATGGCACCGTAAAATATAACAAGCAATATAGGCAGCAAGAAGTTCAGGTAACGCAATATCTGCTTGGCAGAATCGCTAACATCTTTCAATGGAGCAGCTTTGGTCATTTTACTGCGTAGTTCAATAAGCCCGGTATCATCCGAAAGCCAGTCAACTGAATTGGCAAGCAGGTCAATATTATCCTGTTCTTGTTGCATAGGGTGTTGGCTAGCGCCATTCACAGCAAAAGTGCCGCAGCATACCACTACAATTTTAGCGTCTTTATTGCCATTTACACCTGTAATGGCTGCCGCAACAGGCATATGGGTTAATGGAAATTCTTCAGGCACCCAGTCGTGCTCTATTTGAAAAGTCAAGGGTGCAGGCAACAAGCCTGTTTTATCTGAAGTAAATTCTAGTTCAGTATACTTTACTTTATTGGTATCTCCTGTAAACCTTATATCTGAACAAAATGGCAGCATACACGAGTTTAAGCCTTGCGTTATAGGATGACCCGATAAATTGGTGATAATAGGCAGGTAAGGGAATTTAACCTGCTTATAAGCCTGCATGCCATTAAAAGTCTGTGGTAAATTTATGCTTCCGCAATGTGCATCAATTACAAATTTTGGGTCGAGTACAATATTTTTACTGGCAAGCCATTGGGTAAGCCCAATGTTCAATGCGGTACCCGCCCCACTCTGTAAATTACCATCCAAGCCACTGTATGCAATAAACAAGTGCCCGCCTTTTGCAAGGTAATTGTCAAGCTGTTTTAACTGCCCTGCTTTAAAAGTATCTTTCGGGTCGACCATTACCAAGGCTTTGCAGTCAGCAGGTATAATAGTGGTATCGCTCAATGTAAGACTTTGGAAGTTGTACAGTATGTTCAGTTCAGCATTTACCTGTTGCATTGCTTGCATGGTGGGCTCGCCATCACCCTGTAAAAAACCAACGAAAGGCTTTTTAGTAAGGGTAAGTTTTTTAATGCAGGTAGATAATTGATATTCTATTGGCCCACCGGGCGGAATAAAAGATAACACCTCCGATTTATCACCATACTTTACAACCGCACCCAGGAAGGCACGAATAGCTTTTTGCTCATCCTTTTCGCGAGTTTGCACGATCTTGGGTTCTATACCAAGCTTAGCTGCTTCCTTTTCAGTAGAATCATTCTTATTGGGGTTTATAAAATTATAAACCACCTTATTGCCAGACCTTGCTGCATATTCAGCAAGCAAATTCTTAAACTCTTTTTTACTTGCTTCAAGCTGGGTAAGGTTTTCAGAATAATATGCGGTAACTGTTACAGGCTGTTTCAGGTTCTTAAGCAGATCGAGTGTTGCACTGCTCAGCGTAAAACGTTTATCCCTTGTAAAATCGACCCTAAAGAATAAGGTATAGGATATTACATTTACAACAATAACTATTGCTGCAATAAGAAGGGCACCCGTTGTTAAGCTTTGTCTCTTCTTCATAGCCTATTCCGATATTCTGCGTTTAGCCAATGAACTTTCTGCCATAACCATACTTACAAAAACAATACTTATAAAGTAAACAATATCTCTGCTGTCAACTACTCCCCTTGCTATAGAATCATAATGACTCTCGAGGCTGAGGTAGCTTAAAACTTCACCGGCATTGCCATTCAGCGCTACTGAAAATATGCTGAGCAGTTTGTGTAAAAACACTCCAATAAATAATGAAAGCAATAATGCTACTATTTGATTATTGGTAACGCTACTAGCGAATAAACCAATACTTATGTAGGCTGCACTCATTAATAAAAGTGAAAAATAGCCGCACAGCACAACACCTTTATCTACATTACCCAGATTTACTACTGTTATAAAGTATGGAAGTGTTAATAGCAAAGCAATAGCTATAAGCATAAAGCAGGCAAGGAATTTACCCCATAATACCTGCCATGTAGTAACCGGCTTTGTAAGCAATAACTCTATTGTACCCGATTTGCTTTCCTCTGCAAGCATCTTCATAGTTAGGGCAGGAATAAAGAAAAAGAGTGTCCAATAAGCAGTATCGAAGAACGAAACGAGGCTTGCCTGCTTGGTAAAGAACACATCGCGGAAGTACACCCAAGTAAAGAAACCACTAAAGCCTAAAAAGGTAATAAGCAAAATATAGGCCACCAGTGAATCGAAAAACACCTGCAACTCTTTCTTTGCTATTATAAATGATGGTCTTGCCATTAGAGTTGAAAGTTCGTAAAATTTTTAAAGTTCATAAGCAGCTAAAATCGTAATTCGTAATTTTTAATTCTTAATTGATTGTCAGGTCGTGGAAAATATCTTCGAGCCTTGTTTCAAAAGTGGTCATTTCAGTAAGTACCCAATGTTTATCTACACACATTTTAAATATATCGCGCTTGGGCGAGCCCATTTTCTCTGCCTGTATTTCGTAGCAATTTTCTTTGCCAAGCATTTCATCAACCTTAATTATATACGGGATGCTCTTAAGCATTGCAATAACTTCGGCTTTCGAGCCATCTTCAATTTTAACCTGTATTACTTCTTTGCCTTTTGCCTGGCCCCTCAGGTTTTGCGATGTACCATCTGCCACGATAATTCCTTTATTAATAATAAGTATCCTATCGCAGGTAGATTCTACTTCGGGCAAGTTGTGCGTACTTAGTATTACAGTCTTCTCCTTGCCTATTTCTTTAATAAGCTTGCGTATTTCAACTATCTGGTTTGGGTCGAGCCCTGTTGTAGGCTCATCCAATATAAGTACCTGAGGGTCGTGTATCATAGCTTGCGCTAACCCAACACGCTGACGGTAGCCCTTAGAAAGTTCACCGATCTGTTTGTGTTTCTCGCCCATCAAGCCGCAAACACGAATCATTTCCCTAATACGCTCCTGTACTCTTTCTCTTGGTACTCCTTGCAGTAATGCAGAGAATTCAAGATACTCAATGATGGGCATATCTAAATACAAGGGATTGTTTTCAGGCAAATAGCCTATGAGCTGTTTTACTTTTTCAGGTTCTTTTAAAATTGAATACCCACCTACTTCCACATCGCCTTCGCTGGGTGCCAGGTAGCAGGTAATAATTTTCATGGTAGTGCTTTTACCGGCGCCATTTGGGCCAAGGAAACCAAGTACTTCTCCCTTATTTACACGGAAGCTGATATTATCGACAGCCTTATAGCCGCCATATCTTTTCACAAGGTTTTTTACTACTACTTCCATATGTTGTAAATGCCTGCCAAAATTAGAGTATAAAGAAAATGGTGGTTGTTAAAATTTGTTAATTATGGGCGCCGAATATCCTGTATTTGTGCAGGAACTACCTTCTTTTGAATTCGGCACAAAGTACAGCAGTTGCTACTGCTGCATTCAATGACTCTGGGCCATCGCTGCCTGCATAGGAAGGTATACTAATGGGGTTAGAAACACAGCGTGCAACACCTTCCGATATACCATTGGCTTCGTTACCAATTACCAACAAGCCATTATGGCTAAGTGTTTCGTTGTATACGTTCTTACCATTCAACATGGCGCCGTATACAGGCAAGCCTTCGTTTTTGTATCGGGTAAGTATTTCTTTTAAATCGACATAATACAAGTTTACCCTTGCAATAGAACCCATAGTAGCCTGTACTGTTTTAGGGTTGTATGCTTCTACACTTTCGTTGGAGCAAAAAATATTATTTATTCCAAACCAATCCGCAATACGGATAATGGTACCCAGGTTACCCGGGTCACGAACATCATCAAGGGCAAGTGCCATTGTGTTCTTTAAATCAGGCAGGCCACCTGTAACTATTGGAATACGGCAAAGTGCAATAATGGTTTGTGGGGCCGTTAGCGCACTTATCTCCGAAAGTTCATCTTCTGTAATGTCAATATGCGATAACATGCCATTGTATCGTGGCGTAGCATAAATATGTTCAATCTTTATGGATGAAGCAGCGATATCCTCCACCAGTCTTTTACCTTCGGCAATAAACATACCTGTTTCCTCTCTGAACTTTTTATTGTGCAGCGACCGTATTAGCTTTATTTGTGCCTTCGATAACATTATTCAGTGCCGTCAGGAGCGTAGCCACCCAGTGAATAAAAAACACCTAATACACCCAGATACTTGCCCTGCATAGGTACGCCGGAATCTTTTACCTGGAATTCGTAATTAGAGAAAATAATATAGTTGGTGGAGTTCTGAAACAACAACGTATTCTCAATATCTTTTTCAGTAAACTTCTGCTGTAACAATTGCTTTTTAACGAAAGCTTTAAACTTCTCTTCACCGGGATTGGTGAGAGCCATAACACCTAAAATTGCAAACAAAATTATACCCGGCAGATATTTCCTTATGTTCATTTGCTTACTTTGTTGATAGCGTTGCGTACACTGCCATATTCTAATAAAATCTTTTTCGCTTTCTGTTCGCTAATATGCAATTCTTTTTGCAACATGCGTGTGCCCCTTTGTACAAGCTTGTTATTACTTAGCTGCATATCAACCATTTTGTTGCCTTTTATGCGGCCAAGGCTTATCATAACAGAAGTAGATATCATATTCAGTACCAGCTTTTGTGCTGTGCCTGCCTTCATGCGTGTGCTGCCCGTAACAAACTCGGGCCCTACAACCACTGCAATTGGGTATTTCGATGCTTTAACAACCGGCGAACCAGGATTACAGGTAATGCAACCGGTAATAATTCCATGCTTATTACATTGCTCAAGGGCAGCAATAACATAGGGAGTAGTGCCCGATGCAGCAATACCAATTACAATATCGTTGCTATTAATTTTATTCTTCTTTAAATCTTTCCAGCCTTGCTCGGTATCATCTTCAGCAAACTCAACTGCTTTGCGTATAGCAGCATCTCCACCGGCAATAAGCCCAATCACCATCCCTTGTGGTACACCAAATGTGGGTGGGCATTCCGATGCATCTACAATACCCAATCGACCACTGGTGCCTGCACCTATGTAAAATAATCGCCCGCCTTTTTTCATGGCAGGTATAATGGCCTTTACCAGTTTTTCTATTGCCGGAATAACTTTAGCAATTGCAGTAGGAACATTGTGGTCTTCCCTGTTTATATTTTCCAACAGTTTTTTAACCGGTATATTTTCTAAATGGTCGTACCTCGATGATGCTTCAGTAACCGGTATGTTGGGGGATCTTTTCATAACCTAATGCAGTGGCGGAGGGTTTATTTTGTCTCGAACCACAAAAGCGCCGGGATAATCTTTCTTTATTTTGTTTAGGGTGCTAACTGCCTCTAGCTTGCTTCTAAAGTCACCAATGCAGACTTTGAAATAAGGCTGCTGGTAAGTAAGGTATGATGAATAGCCGGGGTACTTAGTCATAAAATCAGTTTTAGCAGTATTAGCTCCTGTCCTATCCGACCCAAAATGAACCTGTATACGGAACCCGGAAAAAGTACCATGAGATGCCTGCTCGTATTGTTGAACCTTTTGTATGGTATTGGTAACCGAAGAACTTGCAATTACCCTAACATTCGTATCTACTCTTGAAGGAACCGGCACAGGCTTAACACTATCGCCCGATGATTGTGCATTGCAGATGCATACCACACTTATAAACAGAACAATAAACATCCTACTTATTGCCTTCATTATCATCACTTTTACCATTAACACTTGAACCTAAAAGCCATACCATTATCCACACCATTAAAAAGGGTGATGTAATATAAATAGCCAAATTAAAAAAGCTTAAAACAATGCAAATAACAAGAGTTATTATAAACCCAATTACTGCTATTTGCTGTGCTTTATTACGAATTAACTTAAATGGCATTTGCATTATTTGTGCAAATATAAGCGTAATAAAATAATAGGTTTAATAAGATACGGAAGTATAGGCTGCATCTTGATAATTATTGAACAATGCTAAACTTACCACTGGCAATTGAATTGCCACCCTCGTTATTGACGCGGTAAAAATAAAAACCATTGGATTGGCTATTTAGATCGATAGATAAAGATGAAGCTCCAATAGAAACTTGGGTGTAGACACGCTCCCCCAGCATATTATAAATATCCACTTGATAATTGCTCATTGCCGGATATTTACGCGCTAAGTTAATTGTAAACCTTCCATTATTCGGATTAGGAAAAAGAGTTACAGTATAAGAATTCGTATTCAATTCATTAATTCCTGTAAGAGTATCTTTAAGACTAAATATAGAGCCATAACTACGTAATCCCCCATCAGCCAGCATTCCATAAAAAACATCTCCCACTAATAACAAAGACCCCTCCTGGGGAGCTTTTCCGCTTAAACCATTAAAATTATATAAATCTGTATACGTAGCGCCGTTTGTAGAAAGAGAAAACACAACCCCATCTCCGTTAGCACCACCAACGCTTGTCATTCCATAAAGTATGTTGCCCGAAAGTATTAAACTTCCCAAAGGGTTGAAGCCAAGTGTTTTAGTAAAGTCATAAATATCTTTGTAATTATTTCCGCTTGTGTCAACCGAAAAAACAACACCCAGGTTGAAACCACCACCCGCTTGCGTCATTCCATACATTACACTGCCCGAAATAATTAATGAACCTAATGGACATGCGCCGTTTAGACCCGTGAATGAAAGCAACGTCTTATAGCCGTTACCATTCGTGTCTAACGAAAAAACAAGTCCGTTGCCAGTTAAACCGCCAAGGCTTGTCATACCGTAAAGCTTATTCCCTGCAACTATTAGGTCACCATCAGGGTTCATTCCGTTACTATCATTAAAATTTTGCAACACTTTATATTCTCCTCCATTCGTATCTACCGAAAAAACAACTCCATCACCGTAAGCGCCTCCCTGCTCAGTCATCCCATACATTATGTTGCCCGAAATAATTAACGAACCATTAGGACTGGCCCCATTAAGATCATTAAAGTCAACTATGTCTTTATACATACTGCCATCGGTATGCATGGAAAAGATACAACCGTATCCATACTTACCACCATAATAGGTCATGCCATAAAAAACATTGCCTGACAGCATTAGCGAACCATAGGGCCCCTGGCCATTTGTATCGTTAAAGCTATGCAGAACGCTATAACCACTACCGGTTGTGTTAACAGAGAAAACAAGTCCTGCTTTGTTTATACCACCTACAGAGGCAAGGCCATATAGTTTGTTATTTGTAATTATCAATGAACCAAACGGGGTTCCGCCAAGTGTGTCGTTGAAATTATGAAGGTCGGTAAATTGGCCATTTACAGGGGCAACCTCAATACAAAGTATTAAAAAAGCAAAAACAATTTTATTGATTTTTTTTAGCATGTGAGAATACTCAGTGTAAAGATAACTTGAATATTTACTTGCTAACCACCATTTTAGCAGTATAATGACTTAATGATGTTTCTACCGCAACAATATATACGCCTGCAGTATAACTTGCAACATCAAGCATTGGACTATTGATACCTTTTTCGGTATTAACCTCTTTTGTAAATACCAGCCTTCCGGTGCAATCATATACATTAAGTATTGCAGTGCCTATAACAGTACTGTTGAAATTTATGGTTGCTCTATTTCTTGCAGGATTGGGCACCACAGTCATTCTTGCCAATTCAGCTTCAATGGTAACCGGCCTTAATTCTGAATAAGTATAATTGCCATCATAATCGGTTTGTTTAAGCCTGTAATACGATGTGCCGGAATATGGTTCTTCATCAACTGCCGCATAGTTTAAAACCTTAGTACTGTTACCTGCGCCGGGCTGAGAAGTAACAAAATCCCAGGTAAATCCATCTATACTCTTTTCTATTGTAAACTCTTTGTTGTTTACTTCAGTGGCAGTGGTCCATGTTAAATCAACAACCCCATTTGATTGATTATACTGGGCATTAAAATCAATAAGACTAATTGGCAGCGCTGTAACAAATGGTCCTGAACTTGTTCCTGCGTATTGAGCTATATTATTCACAGATGTTCCCGCATTGGTAGCAGGAAAATCACCTCCTGCATAAATTATCCCATAACCACCAACATTATTCACAGAACTAAGTGATGTAATTGATAAAACATTTGATGAACCACCCTCAAATCCGCCATTAGTAGCAGGCAAATCCATCCACCCATCATATGCAGCTATATTGTAACCACTGCCTCCTGATCCATAGCTTTGAAAATCTCCACCCACATAAAGTATGCCATTAGTTACATATAACGCTGTGACTTCCGCCTCCTGGTTAGTTTGGCCACATACACCTCCATTTACAAGAGATGACCAGGTTGAAGTTCCTTGGTTCCATAAAGCAATATTTGTATTGGTACCTGTATTTTCAAAATCACCACCTACATAAACTAGTGTTCCATTATTTGCAATTGATAAAACTACAGGACATAATGACCAGCCAAATCCATTATCGGTACCGGGATGAGCAAATGTACCGCCACATGCACCGTTATAATAAGAACATTGAGGTATTCCAACTGAACCAACTGATGAAGAGCTCCAGTTGCTACCGCTCCACATAGCTATATTATTTGCTGTGGTACCTCCACCTGCAGTAGTGAACTGGCCACCGGCATAAATATGGGTAGCATCAACAACATCAATAGCGTATACTGTAGGTGATGTTGGGCCTAAATAAGACGGGGCGTTATAACCACCTCCATTATCCGAGCCATTACCAAAGTCACAAATACCCGGAATATTAAATGAAACATTTTGATTGGCATTAGAACCTGTTACACCTCCAGACATAGTTGACCAAGACGCACCACTCCACCTGGCAATATTATTATAACCACCTGTACCTGCAACCGTGGTAAAATTACCACCAACATATAAATAACCACTCGCATCTACAGCCAACGCTTGCACTGGATAACCACCACCGTATGTATTAGCGGCATAATTATCAGCCTGTCCAATCATTGAACCACCTGTAACGCCACCATTATGCGTACCATTATTTGGGCCAACTGCTGTCCATTTACCGGTAGCTATGTTATACTGAGCCAGGTTGTTATAGCTATTACTATTGTCGTCGGTTGAAAGACCGTTAATAGTAGTAAAGTTACCTCCTGCAAATAATACGCCATTAGAATACACCAATGCATAAATTTCGCTCGTATTATTATTTGTTACAGCAGTGCCACCGCCAAATGCAGTTGCAGCTCCGCCTATAGTATTATTGTTATTGGGTAAAGCAGCCCATGTACCACCTGTATATGGGTAGGTAGAATTTGGTGTCCATGAACCAATGCACGTAGCAGATACTCCTGATGCATTGTGCAGAGTATTAAAAAAACCACCAATGTACAATGTGTTTTTTCCATCAGTACACTCGGCAGCAACTTCATAATCTCCGTGCGCGGGGTCACCTGCATTTATTCCTCCGGCACCAGACCCAATAGGTAGCCATTGGGTTAAAGTACTGGTTGCACAATTTCCGGTTAAAGCAGTTATAACGTTAGAATTGGTAGCATTTACGTTTGACCTTATCCTGTAATAATAGGTTGCACCTGTTGCGGAACTTAAACCTGAAACATAATAGGAGGTACAGTTACCCACATTCAGCGAATTGTAACCGGTAACAAAAGATGCAAAAGTATTGACAGTAGATACATCAATAGAATAAGATGTTGCACCCGAAACAGCGCCCCAATTAGCAAAAAACGAGCCGCAATCGGCATTAGTAGATGCGGTAGCTACGGGAGCACAAGTAGCAGAAGTTACTGCAAGTGATGAAGCAGCGCTTGTGCCACAGCTATTACCAGCAGTTACTGTAATATTTCCGTTTTGGCCGGCAGTACCTGTACTTACAGTTATAGATGTGGTTCCAGATCCGCCGGTTATTGTCCAACCTGCAGGTACCGCCCATGTATAAGTGGTAGCATATGTTACTGCCGATATACTATAGGTTTGCCCGCTTACAGAAGCACATTGCGCAGTAGTACCTGTTATTGCACCAGGAGTAGCAGGTGTTGCAACCACTGTTACAGCCAATGTTTGTGCAGCACTTGTACCGCAACTGTTGCCTGCGGTTACAGTAATATTTCCATTCTGGCCTGTAGTTCCTGCAGTTACAGTTATTGATGTAGTTCCTGCTCCAGCCGTAATTGTCCAGCCTGCAGGTACTGCCCATGTATATGTTGTGGCGTATGTTACTGCCGATATGCTATATGTTTGGCTGGTTACCGATGGACATTGTGGTGTTGTTCCGGTAATGGCACCTGGAGTAGCTGGAGTAGCAACTACAGTTACAGCTAAGGTTTGTGCGGCACTGGTACCGCAACCATTACCTGCTGTTACGGTTATATTTCCATTCTGGCCGGTTGTTCCTGTAGTTACAGTTATTGAAGTAGTTCCGGCTCCTGCAGTAATTGTCCAGCCTGCAGGTACTGCCCATGTATATGTTGTGGCATTGGCAACTGCTGTAATACTATAAGTCTGGCTGGTTACCGAAGGGCATTGGGTTACTGTACCTGTTATAGCGCCAGGCGTAGCGGGTGTACCCGGATTTACAGTTACTGCTTTTGTTTGTGCAGCACTTGTACCACAACCATTACCAGCAGTTACGGTTATGTTTCCATTCTGGCCTGCAGCACCTGTTGTTACAGTTATTGAATTTGTTCCGGCACCTGCAGTAATTGACCAACCAACCGGTACTCCCCATGTATAAGTTGTGGCATACAGTACCGCTGTTACACTGTATGTTTGACTTGTTAATGCAGGACATTGTGGTGTTGTTCCAGTTATAGCTCCCGGTGTGGCCGGAGTATTAACGGTACTTACTGCTAATGTTTGTGCTGCGCTTGTACCGCAACCATTACCTGCCGTTACGGTTATATTTCCATTCTGGCCAAGAGTACCTGTTGTAACTGTTATTGCTGTTGTTCCTGCACCCGCAGTTATTGTCCAGCCTGCTGGTACTGCCCATGTATAAGTAGTTGCATTTGCAACTGCTGTTATACTATATGCCTGACCCGCTAAAGATGGGCATTGCGTTGCTAAACCTGTTATGGCACCGGGAGTAGCCGGAGTACCAGGGTTTACTGTAACAGCTAACGATTGCGCTGCGCTTGTACCACAACTATTACCTGCTGTTACGGTTATATTTCCATTCTGGCCGGTTGTTCCTGTTGTAACAGTTATGGCTGTTGTTCCTGCACCGGCTGTTATTGTCCAGCCTGCTGGTACACTCCATGTATATGTTGTAGCATAGGTTACTGCTGATATACTATAAGTTTGGCCCGCTATAGATGGGCACTGGCCCGATGTACCTGTTAAAGCGCCAGGCATTGCAGGCGTAGCAACCACAGTTACAGCCAATGATTGTGCTGCACTTGTACCACAACTATTACCTGCTGTTACGGTTATATTTCCATTTTGCCCTGTGGCACCTGTGGTTACTGTTATTGATGTGGTTCCGGCACCTGCTGTTATTGTCCAGCCTGCAGGTACTGCCCATGTATATGTTGTGGCATATGTAACTGCCGATATACTATATGTTTGGCTTGTTACCGATGGACACTGTGGTGTTGTTCCGGTTATTGCTCCCGGAGTAGCCGGTGTTGCAACTACTGTTACAGCTAATGATTGTGCTGCACTTGTTCCGCAACCATTGCCCGCAGTTACAGTAATGTTTCCGTTCTGCCCCGTTGTACCTGTAGTTACTGTTATTGATGTGGTACCTGCACCGGCAGTTATGGTCCAGCCTGCCGGAACTGCCCATGTATAAGTAGTTGCATTAGCAACTGCTGTAATACTATAAGTTTGACTTGTTAAACCGGGGCATTGGGTTACAGTGCCCGTTATAGCACCGGGTGTAGCAGGCGTACCTGGATTTACTGTAACCGCCAATGTTTGTGCTGCACTTGTACCACAACTATTGCCGGCAGTTACTGTAATATTTCCATTGTTACCGGCAGCCCCTGTTGTAACTGTAATTGAATTCGTTCCCGATCCTCCTGTTATTGTCCATCCACCAGGTACATTCCATGTATATGTAGTGGCATATGTTACAGCTGTTACGCTATAAGTTTGACTTGTTAAACCAGGACATTGTGAAGCAGTACCCGTTATAGCGCCTGGTGTAGCAGGTGTAGCAACAACGGTTACCGCCTGAGATGATGCAGCACTGGTACCACAAGCATCAGTTGCCGTAACAGTTATATTTCCATTTTGACCGGTAGCACCTGTAGTAATTGTGGCCGATGTAGTTGCTCCTCCTGCTGTTATTGTCCAGCCAGCAGGCGCAGACCATGTATAACTTGTAGCATTGGTTACTGCCGATATACTATAGGTCTGCCCAGCTAACGTTGGGCATTGAGTTATCGTACCTGTAATAGCGCCCGGAGTTGCAGGTGTTGTAATAAGTGTTTGAGTATTACCTGCAGTAGTTGGACCACCAGCTTTTGTACTCGTAGATGTCAGGTTAGCAGTGGATATACCATTAACCGCAATAGTGTGGCCACTAGTAGGCGCAGCAGCAATATCAGCAGTTATCCAGTACCAATAACTTTGGCCATTTGTAAGCGTAGGGCTTCCAAATACAGGAAATGTTTGTAATCCCGCTACAGCAGGTGCTGCTATTGTAGCAAGCAAATTAGTTGTAGCAAAAGTACTGGTTGTAGTATAGTAAAGCTTAAAATCAGTAAGGTCAGCAGCCGCATAACTACCAGTGGTTGTAAAGCTAATATCAGTTAAATTACCGTTACCGCTTGTTACAGCCAAGGTAAACCCTTGTATTACAACATTTGATGTTGAAGGACACTGATTAGCAGTAGCAGGAATATTAGATCCCAATGTAAGAGTTGAACAAGACGAAGTTGTAAAACTTGGCAATGCAACCCATGCACACACATTACTTGCATTAGCAGAGCGTACCCAAACATAATAAGTAGTACCACAAGTTAAGCCGCTCATGGCATAAGTTGTAACACCTGCACCTACTGAAGCTGTGGCAGCGGTTGCTAATGTGGGTGCAGTATTTACAGTGCTATAATATATATTGTAGCCCGAGGAAGCTGGCGCAGCTGCAGGAGCTGCAGTCCAGCTAAGTGTAGCCGAAGTAGCTGTAATAGCAGATACACCCAATGCGCTAGGAAACCCTATATCTGTAATTTGTATTCCATCTGGGCCGGCATCAACATTACCTGTTGAAGTTCCAAGAGCACCTAACGAACTAGCACTCCAGTATTGATCATTATTAACAGCCCCGTTAAAATATTCAAACCCTGGCTGATCGGCACAACCTGTACCGGTATTGTTTTCACTACATAACACCAAAACTTCAAGGTTATTTGTTGTAAATTGAAATGGTGTTGTTAAAGTAATTGTTTGCCAACCGCTTACATTAAACTTTACACTACCTGAGTAAACAAGTGTAGCACCCGAAACTGCAGTACTCCAAGTACTTGCTGAAGCAAAGGTTGTGGAAGCAGTGCTCATCATGTAAATTGAAATTGGCTCATTATTAGTACCACCGCCAAAAACATAACTATTAAGCGTAGTTATTGTACCATGGGGAACGGAACCACTTGGACAAATATCAGCACATGAAGTGTAATTATCTGTACATTCATCAGCAGGTGCGTTGGTAATATAGGCATTACCGGAAACATTTATTGCTGTTATTGTTCCTTGTCCAACACTTGCTTTACCAAGCAACAAGTAACACACAGCCACCAGTAACCCAAGAATTTTTATTTTGTACTTTTCCCCCATTTGCGATAACAAAAAATATAAGTCCTGTAACTTAATTTCTTACTTGTCAACACCTAACAACCCGGGGGGATATAGCTAAGCGCTTCTTATTTCCGTTTACCTCTTTATGTCTTTAACTTTAAACGTTTCTTACTCTTTTTAATATACTCCTGCAAGTCAAATTTCACTGAATTGCCGATGAACCTTCACTTTTCTACTACTAATATACGTTAATTTATTGTTAAGGTTACAAATTAATCACCTATTTATCAACATATTAACAACAGTGTTATTCTTTACAATTAATCGGTTTAGATGTCTTTTTCAAATCCATAGTATTAAACCCTATTATCATCCTTAAAACATTGATTTATTACCCTTTGAACCACCACCCTGCAAATAAGGGTTTGGCATAACAAAACGCAACGAAATTTCTACACCTCCTGCACCACTACTGGCGGGAGTAAGACTTGATGTATTAATGTCGTAACTTACACCTAATGCATAGTTGGCATATTCCAGCAACATGGCTGCTACAATAGCATCCTGGTTACGGTAATACATACCTAGTGATAAAGCCGAAGCTTTAAATGCACCTGTATATTTCGAGTTTTGCTTTAACATAAACCTTACCAATGACCCTATGTAAAACTCATTTGCCCCACCCTGATCATAATATATTAGGCCGGGCGCCATTGCAATATTCGATGAACCTAAGCTTATAAGACTATTGGCATGGAAAGTATAACGCATCATCAATTTCTCACCATCGCTGTAAAAAGAATACTTGGGTTGGTTGATATGGAAAACAGATAAGCCAACATTAAATTTTAATGCATGATTATCGGTAACATCAATAGCGCCTGATGAGTTATCGTAAGTATATTCAATACCAGCAGAGCCATCTAAATACGATATAGAATTGGCTGCCCCGGCAGGCTCGCCTGTTGGCAAAGCAGCATTATACGCTGTTCCGTCGTACTGGTTACCCCATTGCAAAGCAGAATAGTTTACGCTACGTTGTGCATACCCGCCCATTAAACCAACGCCGAGGTGGCTATACTGGCCCATCATTACATGGTAAGCAGCAGTCAGGTTTACTTGTGTGGTACCCAGGTTAGCATCGCCAGAATTATCACTATAAAAATTCACAGCGGCTGCCCAGAACCCTCTTCTTTTACTGCTCGGTTTTGTCAATCGCATATCGTACGAAAAGGCCACTGTTTTATAAGGAGATGCTACTGTTGCCCACTGGTTTTTATAATTAAGTATAGCCTGCAAATCGTGATCGGCACCAGCCATAGCAGGGTTTTGCTGAAGCGGGTCCATGTAAAATTGAGAGAAGTGTATGTCTTGCGCATTTACATTGCCTGCAATTACAACTGCCACTCCTATTGCTTTAATTAGTTTTCCGTATTTCATCGTATTCAATATTCTGTGTTAAATAAACTTTATATAGTTAGCGTAACAAAGTAATGTTTCCTTTCTTGGTTACTTTATCTCCATTATCAAGTACTGCATTCAGGTAGTAAACAAACACTCCAGTATTCATCAATTGCCCATTATACTTACCATCCCAGCAATTCTGCAAAGGTTCGGTAGTATGGAACACCCTGTTACCCCAACGATCGTATATATTGAAATCTATTGTTGCTATGCAACCGCCATATACACATTCCAGATCGTTCTGGTTATCTCCGTTAGGCGAAAAAGCATTAGGTACAAATATCTCCCCACAAGGTTCGTCAACAGTAATGGTCATACAAGTACTATCAGCACAACCAGTTTTATCGGTAACCAATACGCAATACGATGTTGTTTTTGTTGGCTTGGCAATAGTCGTAGCACAAGTATCGCAACTTAATCCTGTTGGTGGTGTCCATTGGTATGTGCCTCCACCGGTAGATACTACAGTTACAGTACTGCCTGCCAGTATAGTGGTATCAGAGCTTATTGTAACTACCGGGCCCGAATTACCGGTAACAGTAGTGTTTAAGGTCTGAATACAATTATTAGCATCGGTAACAGTGCAGGTATAGCCACCTGCAACAAGATTGGTTATAGTAGATGTTGTTTGTGCTGGTGTTGTATTCCACGAATACACATAAGGCCCTGTACCACCTATAGCAGTAACACTGGCACTACCCGCTTTTCCGCAAGATGCTGCTACCGGTGTAATGGTAGATGCAAGCGCTGCAGGTTGGGTAATTTTTACTGTATCAATAGATGAACAACCTTTTGAATCGGTAACTGTGCAGGTATATGTGCCCGCAGTAAGATTACTTATAGATGAGGTGGTTTGGCCACCATTCCAGCTATAGGTATATCCACCTGCACCGCCACTTGCATTTACGGTAGCTGTACCTATATTATCGCCAAAACATTTTTCATTAACCTGTCCTGCTGATACTGTTGGTGCGCCATTATTGCTTATTAGTGCAGTAATTTTACCTGTACAGTTATTTGCATCGGTAACCGTACAGGTATATGAACCTGCAGGCTGAGTTGTTATTGATGAGGTAGTTTGTCCACCACTCCAACTATAGGTATACGCACCTGTTCCACCAGCTGCATTAGCTACAGCAGAGCCATCACTTGCACCGCACGATGCATTGGTAACAAATGCAGTTCCTCCAATAGCCGCAGGCTGTGTAATTGTTAACGTATCGGTAGCTATGCAACCATTGTTGTCTTTAACGGTACATGTATATGATCCGGCAGCAAGGTTATTAACCGAAGATGTTGTTTGCCCACTACTCCAGTTATATGTGTATGGCGTTGAACCACCTGTAGCATTAGCAACAGCAGTACCTGTACCTCCATTACATTTAGGATCGGTAGTTGTTGATGTAACCGTTGCACCACCACTATTAGTAATAGTAGTAGTAACTGTTTTCGAACAACCATTGGCATCGGTAACTGTACATGTATACGAACCTGATGGCAAGCCTGTTGCTGCTGCCGTAGTTTGAACAGGTGTTGTATTCCAGCTATACTTAAGCGCTCCTGTACCACCACTTGCAGTTGCTGTGGCGCTACCATTCGAAGCACCGCAATTTGCCTGTGTTGTTCCCGAAATACTTGCAGTAATAGCATTTGGCTGGGTAATAACTACAGTATCACTTGTCTGGCATCCGTTTTTATCTTTGACAGTACATGTATAAGTACCTACTGCAAGATTACTAACCGAAGATGTTGTTTGTCCACTACTCCAATTATATGTGTATGGTGTAACACCACCTGTAGCATTGGCTATAGCAGTGCCGGTATTACCGCCGTTACATAAAACTTCCGTTCGGGTTATAGATGAGACAGAAGGGCCGCCACTATTATTTACCACAGCAGTGACAGTATCGGAGCATCCGCCACCGACAGAAACTATTACCGTATATGTACCTGAGCCAAGTCCTGTAGCCGTTTGCGTTGTTTGTCCGTTTGACCATTTATAAGTATATGCGCCTGTTGGTGTGGGGCTGGCTGTAGCCGAACCATTATTTGCGCCACATGATGCATTAACAGGTGTAGTTGTTACCGAGAATGAACCATTAGGTGGAACTGATATTATTTGTGTAGTTGGGCATCCGGTAACAAAAGATTTTGCACCAATCGAAATACTATCTACTGCCATTGGTGGATCATTTCCTTTTCCATTGCCTTTATTTATCCAGCGGAACGCAAAACGGAAATTTGGAATTCCGGCATAGGTAGCAGGAATCGGAACAGATACTTTGGTACATGTTGTAACACCACTATATTTTGTTGGCTGGTCATTCCATGTGGTACCGCCATTACTACTAAAACTAACAAGGCTATAATCGGCTGATGAATTTCCATCGCATTCGTATGTAAAATTAAGAACCATACCACTTTCACCAACAGTTGAAATAGTTGGCGAAGAAGCATACAGATCGGTTGCAGCATTATCAAAACTTGGAACCCCAGGATCATAATGAGCTCCTGTTGTACATGTATAATAGGCATTAGTACTACTGCAGGCCACATGCAAATAATTCCCTGTATTACATAACTGAGTACTATTATCAACCACCCATTTATTAGGATGGGTGCCAGGCGTTCCTGTTCCTGCAATATTTAATGTCCATCCTGCTCCGCCTGTGGTAAAATCTTCTTCATAAAATGGTACCACAACGGTATCACCCGCTGAACTTACAGAAACTGTATATGTTGAGCCGCACAAATTACTTACATTACTTGTTGTTGCACCATTTGACCAGTTGTAAGTATATGGGCCGGTTCCACCTGATGCTGTAACACTGGTAGCTCCATTACAAACAGAGCACGATGCAGGAGTAATTGCGCCTACAGTAACTGTTGGCCCTGTACCTGTAGCAGTTGTAATTTTTGCAGTTTGTGTTTGTGAACAACCATTATTATCTTTTACAGTAACCGTATATGTTCCTGCACTTAAGCCACTGGCTGTTGCATTTGTTCCGCCCGATGGGGTCCAGTTATAAGTGTATGGCCCTACGCCGCCTGTTACATTTGCAGTTGCACTTCCATTACTACCCGAACAGGAAGGAGATAAACTTACACCAACTTGTATTTGTGCCGGCTGGCCTATTACTACAGTATCCACACTAATACAACCACTGCCATTTTTAACAGTTACTGTATAGGTACCTTCACTAAGGTTGGTTGCTGTAGCATTTGTTTGACCTGAAGGCGACCAGCTATAGGTATATGGTCCTACTCCGCCTGTAGCATTTGCTGTTGCAGTTCCGCCTGCGCCTCCATTACATAATGCATTAGTTTTAGAAGTGATACTTACAGTTGGCCCGCCCGGCAAAATAAATTTAACCTGGGCAGTATCTTCTCTGCCATTACCTGCACATGTAGAGGCATCGACAACTGTTACAGAATAGATACCCTGACATAAACCGGTTATAGTAGAAGTAGTTGCACCGTTGCTCCACTTATATGTATAGTTGCCTGAACCACAGCTAACATTCGCTGTTGCTTGTCCATTACAGGCAGCACATGCTGAAGGTGCGGTTGAGGTAATGGTTACCATTTTTGCTACATATGTATTCTTATAGGCTCCTACAAATGTTTTACCGCAGGCATACGCCATATCAGCTCCGGCAATCTTTAAATCGTAAACTGTATTGGCTACAGGTATTGAACCGATAGATGCTAAATTAGAGTCATACACAGATATAGTGCTGCCACTACCCACGTATACATGCCCCTGGCAATCCAAGTCAATTCCACCTTGTGTAAAAGAAGCTCCTCCGGGGGTTGCACTTTTTCTAAATGTACCTCCTGGGGTCCATGTTTTTACAGTAGCACCATCATAAGTAGCAACTATACTTTTACTGGCAGCCAATCCATTCATTCCGTTACCTACAACAGGGCCAAAACCTCCACTAGGATAATATTTTATTGAACCAATTTCCTGAAAGGTATATCCGTCGCTTACAAAATATGCTGCAGGAAGCAGCGAAGGTACAGGCAGTTGCATAAATACATTGTTGAACATATTTTGCGTACTGGCACCCGATGCTTCAGATTGCGCCATATAAGCATGGCCTACCTGATCGAGCCCGAGTAAACACATATCGTGAAATGAGGAATCATAATTAAGCACATTCATTTTTGTAAATGTAGTAAGCGCAGTATCAAGGGTTTCAGCCTGATAAGGCCCACCATTTTCACCCGAACCAATTATCAGAAGGTTATGACAATAATCTAAATCCATACGCCATAACTCCGATACCGAACTACTGCCTGGGAAAGTATGAATAACAGCACCACCCGGACTTATACTAACAACTGGGCAACCTGAAGGGTTTTCAGAGCCCATTATATACGAAACGCCATTTCTTGTATCGGTAACCAAATCGCCATAAGCATGTGCTGATAAACCAAATACCGGAAATGAGGTTGTATATGTCCATTGTAAAACCCCTGTTGAACCATATTTCTGTAACTGATAATCCGTTGAAGCTCCGCCACCATAAACATAAACATTACCAAAAACATCATACCCGATATCGTATGCTGAGTTAGTTGTAGTAAAACTTGTAGTAGTAACCCATGGGTCAATGGTTAATGTTTTACTCTTGTCATATTTACCTACCTTAAAAGATACTGAGTTATTATTTAACACATAATTAGAAGCAACACTAGCACCATTTTCATCTTTAGCTGTTGGTGCATGATCTGTAAAATCAGAAAACGTTGAAAGATAAATATTACCCGCTTTTAATAAAGCTTTAGCACCGGTATAGTTCATTTTCACAACGGAAGGATCTGCGCCAGGGTGAACAATTATATCATATTCAAGCCCACCTTTACTAGGGTAATAAAACACAATATCAATACCATTATACAGGTTATGATATGTGAGTTTACTCCAGCCATGAGCAATTATTCCGCCTAAGCCACTTTTGCCGTATGGAAATGAATAGGTATAATAATCTGAAGACTCTTTATCTACTGTCACCACAGGATTGCTATTGGCACCATCCCATGCTATGTTCATTAACTCTGGCGTACTTATTAATTTCCTGTCACCATCAC
>JABDCA010000022.1 GCA_013288345.1 Bacteroidota bacterium
AAACACACATGATAATGTGTTGGAAGTACCTGAGGTAGTTATAAATGTGGTTAATTATAGTATGGTTCAGCAAGCATCGCTGGCAAGTGCCGAGTACCCTAAAGGGGTAAATGAATTTGAAAAATCGGGCTTCACTCCTATTGCATCTGAGCAGGTGAAGCCATTTCGTGTAAAAGAATCTCCTGTGCAACTGGAATGTGAAGTACTGGGAGTAAAACAAACAGGAGATGGCGGTGGTTCGGGCAAGATGCATTGCGGGATGTGAAGATGTAATGGATTCTAACAAAAGAATAGACCCAAATAAAATTGATCTGGTAGGCCGTATGGGTGGCAGTTGGTATTGCCGTGCAAGTGGAAAAGCTTTATTTGAACAACCACAACCGGGGCATAACCTGGGCATGGGGGTTGATGCTCTACCTACTTCTATACGCAACAGTAAAATATTGACCGGTAATAATTTAGGGTTGCTGGGTAACACACCTAAGCTACCCGATATGCAAGGTTATGTATCTACCGAAAGCTTTACTTCAGAAGAAGAATTACATAAAGCAGCACAAAAACTAATAGAAACGCACAGGGTAGAAGAAGCATGGAAGCTATTGATTGCTAATACGAAATAAGATAGAACACTGATGACGCGGATATTACAGATACTCACAGATAAAATCAGCGAAGACCCGTTTAATCAGTTTTATCCGTGTTCTATTTGAATTTGTAACAAATTGTGGTAGCTATTCGTCTTACGACAAAATAGCATACCATGAAACCTATATCAATGAAAATGAAAAAAATCATCTATTTAACTGCTTTTGTTTTGGGCGGTTGCATTATTACCGATGGCTCATCGAAAGATAGCTACACCAAGTTACCTGCAGAAGGCAAAACGATAGATATTAAAAGCTTTAAAGCCATTCATGCCGACGGAGTATTTAATATCTACCTTACACAAGGTGATAAAGAAGGAATGGTAGTAAAAGGCTATTACCCAAAAGATTTGAAGGTGAGTAATGTGGGTGATACTTTATCGATTGAAGATACTTCGAGTTCGCATACAAACCATTTGAGTACAAAGACTGACATATATATTACCCTAACAACCATCAATTACATGGAGATCTCATCAGTAGGTACTACCAAGTGCACCGATACACTAAAGCTTAAGAATTTCCATTTTCAATCGGAAGGTGTGGGCTCTATTTCACTCTTGCTAAATGCTGATAGTGTAAAAGGTTCAGAAGATGGTGTTGGCTCATTGAAGCTGGCAGGTAAATCAATATTTGCAGATATATCAGATAATGGTGTGGGTTCACTCGAGGCAGATAACTATATAGTTGATGTGCTGCATGTAAATGTAAATGGTGTGGGCGCTGCAAGTGTTTATGCCAATAAGGAAGTATACATGCAATCATCGGGTGTTGGCGGGGTACGCTACCACGGCCCGGCTAAAGTTATGCAAAGCGATGCCGATGGCATTGGCGGCATAAAGCATGTAGAGTAATTTGTATTGAAACAAAAAGAAAGTCCATTTATAACCGTGGACTTTCTCTTTAAAAACATCTACCTTTGGCAAGGGTATATGAAGAAACTATTCATTATTATTTTGTTCATTTTCACAGGTCTCTTTGCTAAGGCCCAGTTCATCGATTCCCTGCAGCATGCGGTCAACACTAAAGGTACATTTACATTCAGCTTCACTTCTCGCAATTCTTTTATAACAAATTACAACGCTTATATATCGGGCTTTGCAGTAGGAGTAACCTTTGGAAAAAAACTCACCATAGGTGGGGGATATAACTTTTTATCTTCTTCTATAACCAAAAAAGAGACCATTGGAAGTGATGTAGTTACTGCAAGTCTCAGTTTTGCATACTTCTCTTACTATGTGCAGTATATAATGAACCTTAGTAAGCATTGGAAAATATACATAACACCATTCTGCCTCGGCCTTGGGGGTTCGAGCTATCAGTATTTTTTTAACACGCAAGATTCTCATACTGTGGTACCCTACGAACCGCAAGTTGAAATTGACTACAACTTTAAAAAATGGCTTGGCCTTTATACACAGGTTGGATATCGCTTAATGATCATAAACAACCCAGCTATTGTTCAAAACTTCAACTCCCCAACCTACTCCTATGGCGTTCTGTTATCGCCATTTGAATTGTTTGCGGCTATTTTTCCACGTACTAAGCTTGCCCATTCTATAGAGGATAATTGATTAAGCCAAATTGGTAGATATATTTCCTATTTTTGTCTGATTCACGCAATATATACATGAACGAGAACCTTGTCCCAGATAGCGAACATTTAAGCTCAGCCGAAAAAGAAGTTGAAAAAGTTCTTCGGCCCAAGGAGTTTGCTGACTTTTCGGGACAGGAGAAAGTAGTGGAGAACCTTCGCATTTTTGTACAGGCAGCCCAGCAAAGAGAAGAAGCGCTTGACCACGTTCTGCTACACGGCCCTCCGGGCTTGGGCAAAACTACACTTGCAAATATTATAGCATCTGAATTACAGGTAAACATACGTATTACGTCGGGCCCTGTACTTGAAAAGCCGGGCGACCTTGCAGGCTTGCTTACCAACCTGGGTATGTACGATGTTTTATTTATTGATGAGATACACCGCCTTAGCCCTGTTGTGGAAGAGTATTTATACTCTGCCATGGAAGACTACCGTATAGACATAATGATTGACAGCGGCCCGAATGCACGCAGTGTACAGTTAAAGTTAAATCCATTTACCCTCATTGGAGCCACTACCCGCGCGGGTTTGCTTACCTCACCCTTACGCGCCCGTTTCGGAATTAATTTCAGGCTCGATTACTATACATCAGAGTTATTACAAAGAATTATAGAACGCTCTTCAGATATTCTGAACATATCTATAACCGAGGAGGCATCGCATGAAATTGCCCGCCGAAGCAGGGGTACCCCACGTATTGCTAACTCACTGTTGCGCAGGGTGCGTGATTTTGCACAGGTAAAAGGCCAGGGTATTGATCTGGCAATTACACAGTTTGCGCTTAAAGCCCTGCACGTTGATGAGAACGGCCTCGATGAAATGGATAACCGCATACTTTCTGCTATAGTTGAAAAATTCAAAGGCGGGCCTGTAGGCTTATCCACCATTGCCATTGCAGTTGGCGAACAAGCAGGTACTATTGAAGAAGTCTATGAACCTTTTTTGATACAGGAAGGATACCTTGCCCGCACACCGCGTGGCAGAGAAGCAACTGACAAGACCTATAAACACCTGAAGAAGATCAGGCATAATTCACCCGGCCTTTTCTAAATGAACACAGAGAGCTATTCGGCTTTTATAAAGCAGGAAGCTAAACGCCTGGGGTTTGAATATTGCGGTTTTTCAAAAGCTGAATTTCTAGAAGAAGAAGCGCCACGGTTTGAAAAATGGCTGCACCAGAACATGCATGGACAAATGGGCTATATGGCTAACTATGGCGATATGCGGCTTGATCCGCGCATACTTGTGCCGGGCGCAAAGTCGGTAATATCGTTAATGCTTAATTACTTCCCTGAAGAAAAACAAAATGAGAATACTCCACAAATTTCTAAATACGCTTATGGCAGGGATTATCATTATGTAATAAAAGACAAGCTCAAAGAAATGCTTTCAAGTATTCGTGAACATGTTGGAGAGGTGAACGGCAGGGCATTTGTAGATTCGGCACCTGTGCTGGAACGTGCATGGGCAGCGAAAAGTGGCCTTGGTTGGATAGGAAAAAACTCACAACTCATACGCCCGGGTAAAGGTTCTTTCTTTTTTCTGGCCGAGCTGATCATCGACCTTGCACTGATCTATGACGGGCCCATAAAAGATTACTGCGGCAGTTGCACACGATGTATAGATGCTTGCCCTACGCAAGCTATAGTGGGACCCAATGTAGTTGATGGCAGCAAATGTATTTCGTATTTTACCATTGAGTTAGAGGAAGCCATACCGACTGAAATGAAAGGCAAGATGGACAACTGGATGTTTGGCTGCGATGTGTGCCAGGATGTATGCCCATGGAACAGGTTTTCTCATCCGCATACCGAAGAAAAGATGAAAGCAAACCCCGCATTACTCGGAATGAAAAAACAGGACTGGGAAGAAATAACAGAAGAGGTTTTCTCAAAAATATTCTCAGGCTCGCCATTACAGCGTGCCGGATACGAAGGAATAAAAAGGAACCTTGACTTTATTACATCTTAGTAACGCCACGAAATACTTCGAGTATTACATCCTTGTACATATGACCAAAAGTAGACAGGCACCAAACTTGTAACAATAATTTCTCATCGGGTTTAAGCCATGCTATAGCTTTCATCAATTCCTTACGGAATAGAACCCTATCGAAGCTTACCCTTTCGAGTATTTTTTTGCTCATTTCATACATGCTCTTCGAATTTAATAAAGCTAACTTAATAATAATAAAACTCTTTCGCAAACTTTTAAAGGCTTTTTTTTCAACCGCAAGCTCAATTAACCTTTGGATGCATTTTACTTAACCAACAGCTAATATTTACTTTCCCTGCGATGCAGGTGGCCATGATTTCATAGCACCATTATAGAAAGGGCGTTTAGGTACTGCTATAGTCGTAAGTACAGAGTCGTACACTGCAGTATTATTAAGTATCTCAATACTCTTCTTTATATCACGGTCATCTTTTAACCCCGATTGTATTCTGCCCTTTTCATAATAGTAACGTGATGCAATTTCTTCTTCCAACACGCGCTTTATTTCAGGTTTATATTTTATCATATCATTTTTCCTCGCCTCTGCCATATCCTTGTCAATCTTATCGTACGATGTTTTAAGGTCGGCATCATACTTTTCATTCTCAGTTGCTTCCTTTAATTGCTTAAGTAACTGGTCTGTTTTAGTGGTGTATTTAAAATTATGTGCCTTTACAAAATCAACAAATTTCGCATACTCATCATCGCTCAATGAGAAGCTATCGGCTTGTGCAATGGAGTTATGGCTTAACCTGAACTGAGTAGCATAATTAAATATCAGAAACTGCGTCTCCAGGTTAATAGTAGCAGGGCTTATTTTCAGAGGATCTATGGCAATATCCGGAGCTATACCGCCACCATCGTAAACTACGCGGCCATGTTTGGTTCTGAAAGCAGATTTAAGTGAATCAGGTACTTTATTTACTGTACCATCGGCGCTGCGGTGGCTATAGTCAAGGGCCTGTATACACCTTCCGCTGGGAGTATAATATTTGGCAATGGTAAATTTAAGTTGAGAGTTATAACTAAGCGGATGTGTCTGTTGCACCAGGCCTTTGCCATAAGTGCGTGTGCCTATAACAACTCCCCTGTCTAAATCCTGTATTGTACCGGTTACAATTTCAGAAGCAGAAGCAGAGCCACTATTTACCACTACAGCAATACGTATGGTAGTATCTATCGGGTCACCACCTGTATTATCAGGGTGATTCCACTCCCTGCTACGGCCGCGGGTATTTACTACTAATTGCCCTTTAGGTTCAAATATGTTTACCATTTTAACCGCCTCATTCAATAGTCCACCGGGGTTATTTCTCAGGTCGAGTATTATACCTTTTAGTTTGTGTTCTTTCTTTAGTTCAATTAATGCATTCCTTACATTATCCCCCGCCCTTTCGGTAAACTCACTAAGCCTTATGTAGCCTATATTATCAGCAACCATGCCATAATAAGGTACGTTACCTACCTTAATAACTTCACGCGTAATTATCTTTTCCACAGGTGTTGTTGCATTCGGGCTAAGCACCATTAGCTTTACGGTTGTACCGGCCTGCCCTTTTAAAAGTTTACCTACGTCATCAGTATTCTTGCCGGTGGTCGAAATACCATCTATACTTACCAGTTTATCGCCAGCGTTAAGCCCTGCCTTAGCCGCTGGTGAACCTAAGTATGGTTCTGCAATTTCTATGCCATTACTATCACGTTGCACAATAGCGCCAATTCCTCCATACTCCCCTGTCGTCATAAACCGGAAGTCTTCTATTTCCGATTCAGGTATGTAATCGGTATACGGGTCGAGCGATGCAAGCATAGCATCAATACTCGTCTTTACCATTTCCCCCGGGTTTATACTATCTACATAATACAGGTCGAGTTCCTTCAACGTAGTGGAATAGATATCGAGGTTCTTAGATATTTCAAAGTAGTTATCGGTAAAGCTATACGAAAGAAACGCGTAAGTGCCGATAGCCAATACTGCCAATAGCAGGCGGAACTTCTTTATATTTTTCAAGACCTTCGAAATCATAATCAATCTATTTATTAGGGTACAGGGTCGTACCCATGTTTATGGTTAAAGGGGTTGCACGAAAGAAAACGCCTGAATGACAAGTAAGCCCCTTTAAAAAAGCCATATTTGGTAATTGCTTCAATACTGTATTGCGAACAGGTGGGTGTATAACGGCAAGCACCCATTATCCAAGGGGAAATAGCACCCTGGTAAAACTTAATAAGCAGAATTAAAAGCTTACTTGCCATTGGTTTTATCTACTAATCGTTGTAAAGTTACTACTATTTTAGACTCAATTTCGGGGTACAATGCTTTCTCCTTGCTTGTATAAACGAACATCATTTGATAATGTTTCATGTTCAATTCCGCAGCACCATATAGTATATACTTGTTCTTCCGATAAGCCTCACGCATCCTTCTCTTTAACAAGTTGCGGTCAACGGCTCTTTTAAAACTTCTTTTAGGTACTGCAAAAGCCACTTTTACAGGCGGTTCAGCTTTCCCTTCAAAAACAGTCCACAATAAACGTAAAGGCGGACTGCTGAATGATTTGCCATCAGCAAAAAGAGTTTCAATGGCTTTCTTTTCGTAAAGGCGCTCAGTTTTTCGCAGGGTTAGCCGGCGGGTATCAGTTACCATATTGAAGGGTGAACTATCTTTTGCGTTTTGCCGGCTTTGCCTTCTTCTTTCCTTTTGGGCTCTTTACCACTTTCTTAGCAACCGGTTTCTTTGCCTTTTTAGCCTTAGCAGGTTTCACCTTCTTCTTAATTGGCTTTGCAGCTTTTTTAGGAACAGGCTTTACCACTTTCTTTTTAGCAACAGGCTTTATCACTTTTTTAGGAGCTACCTTAGCTTTTTTTACTACTGGCTTTACCGCCTTTTTAGCAACTGGCTTTGGCTTTTCTATAACTTTCTTTTCAGGCTTAGCAACCTTTACTTCTATTACTTTCTTTTCAATAACGGCTACAGGTACTTCTTTAGGTTTTGCTACTGACCTTACATTACGTCTTGGAGGCATTTTCTTCTCCGGGGTCATCTCTTCTATGTTCTGAATAGAAAGACTTACGGGTTCCCATTGATGCTGCTTTCCTTTTTGTTCGCCCTTTAAAAACTGCTCAAGGGCCATTGCCATTGAAGGCGCTTGTGGCTGTGGGGCATGAATATGTAACCTGAGGCCTGCATGTATTACAGCTTTAGCTGTTTGCTCTCCGAATGCAGCTATAAGTGTATGGTTCTGCTTAAAATCGGGGAAGTTATTCAGTAATGAAGTGATGCCCGCTGAGCTGAATAGCACTATCATATCGTACTGCGACATGGTAATATCGGTAAGATTACTGTAAACAGCTTTGTATAAAGGAGCTTTTACATAACGTATGTTCTCTTTATCCAATAAATCAGTATACTCATCATTAGGAGCATCGGTGCAAGGCAGTAAAAATTTCTCTGCCATATGCTTCTTCTTTATGATCTCAACTAAGTCGGCAAATGAGAAATTACTGAAGAATATCTTCCTTTTGCGGAACTGTATATACTTTTGTAAATAGTAGGCCGTAGCTTCTGAAATACAGAAATACTTCATGGTTTCAGGCACAATAACCCTCAACTCATTGCATATCCTAAAGTAGTTATCGACCGCATTTTTGCTGGTCATTATAACTGCGTTGTACGATAATACATCGATACGTTGTTTACGGAATTCTTTTGCCGGAACGCCCTCAACCTGTATAAAAGGCCTGAAATCAACCTCAATATTAAAGTTCCTGGCTATTTCAAAATAGGGGGAACGTTCAATTTCGGGGCGGGGTTGCGAGATGAGTATTTTCTTTATCTTCATTCCATTTGGTTTCTATTTACCTTATATGCCAAGACTCATTTTCGCATACTTAACTATCAATGCAAAAGGTAAAATTTCAAGGGCGCAAATATACAAAAATAAATACATCATGCTTAAGCCTTTGTTTGTCATGAGGATAAACATTTTTATCGTCCGGTAAACGAACAAAAGTGCTATACCTATAAAAACAGCCTCTAAAGCCATGCGACTGTTTATTGGCGTGGTATAGGTAACCAGCAAAGCAGCAGGCAGCAGCACTATACCCAGAAAGTGGGCAAAAGCATATATCTCCGACAAATACTCCCATGCCCTTTCCTGCTGCTCGAACACGAAGCCCAAAAAGAGTATGAGTAAGGTTTTACCTATATATATAACGAACAAAAAGAGCGCCAGCGAGGCAAATTCCTCAGCAGCATTGGTATATAAATACACTTTATTAAGGTGCATTAAATTCATACCCAGCAATACCGAAGTGCAGATAAAAATAACGAACATGGCTATAGATGCCAGGTTAATACCACTATCGTCCTGAGGCAAAGTGGCAGTAAATACCTCACTAAAAACAAGCGATACCTTTTTAGGGTAAGCCGTTTTAACCCAGGCAAACAATAAAATGCACAGAAAAAGCAATGCTGTTATCCAGTGTTCGGTTGATGGGAAACGGAAATTGGGACTGAGGTTCATACTATATCCGATATGCAGACCACAAAGTTAATCCATATATCATTTAATAGTATTATTTATCCAAAAAGTTTAGAGAAGAACTCCTCCATTTTGCCCACCATTTGAACTTTGATGATGTTGTTCTTGGGTATCTCTTTTTTATTGTATTTCGAAATAAATATTTGTTCAAAGCCCATTTTTTCAGCTTCTGATATACGCTGGTCTATGCGGTTAACAGGGCGTATTTCGCCTGAAAGGCCAATTTCGCCTGCAAAGCAATAACGCGGAGATATAGGTACTTCTTCACCCGATGAAAGTATAGCGGCTACAACTGCAAGATCCGTCGCAGGGTCTTCTACTTTAATACCACCTGCAATATTTAAAAACACATCCTTCGAACCCAGTCTGAAACCACAACGCTTTTCTAATACTGCCAGCAACATCGATAGCCTGCGCAGGTCGTACCCGGTCGAGGATCGCTGTGGTGTGCCGTATGCTGCAGTGCTTACCAATGCTTGTGTCTCTATCATTAGTGGCCTTACACCTTCGGTAATAGCAGCTATAGCAACCCCACTCACCGGTTCTTCGCGAACAGTAATTAAAACTTCCGATGGGTTGCTTACTTCGCGCAAACCGGTGCCTGTCATTTCGTAAATACCCAGTTCGTTGGTTGAACCAAAACGGTTTTTAGTCGTACGCAATAACCTGTATATGTGATACGTGTCTCCTTCAAACTGCAGCACTGTATCAACCATGTGCTCTAATACCTTTGGCCCGGCAATAGAACCATCTTTAGTAATATGGCCTATAATAAACACAGGCACTTGTGTGGTTTTAGCATAACGCATCAAGTCTGCCGTACATTGGCGTATTTGCGATATACTGCCCGGTGCAGAATCAATGAGGCTGGTATATAATGTCTGTATAGAATCTATAATAAGCAGTTGTGGTTTTATTATCTCAAGCTGCTGGAATATATTCTGAATGGTAGTCTCGGTAAGTACGTAACAGTTCTTATTGGTAATGCCAATGCGTTCGGCACGCATGCGCAATTGCTCCTGACTTTCTTCGCCCGATACATACAGCACCTTTAAATTGCTTGCCGATAATGCTATTTGCAGTAGCAAGGTAGATTTGCCAATGCCCGGCTCTCCGCCAAACAATACTAATGATCCCTGCACCAATCCTCCTCCTAATACCCTGTTCAGTTCTTTATCGGGTAAAGGAAAACGCAAGGTGTTACCTGCTACAATATCTGAAATAAGATGTGGCTTATCTGATGTAATAGAATAAGCTTGCTTACTGTGCGATTGCTTCTTCTGAATAACTTCTTCTACATAAGTGTTCCACTCAGCGCAATTAGCACATTTGCCGACCCATTTTGGTGACTGGGTGCCACAATTCTGGCAAAAAAATGATGTTTTGGTTTTGGCCATTTTAATTACTCACCTCTTCTCTATTAAGTATCAAGGGAGAAGCGTTGAATTTTTTTTTAAAGATAAAATAAATTGCCACAGATTCGCAGATTCATTTTCTGAATATTTCAGAAAATCAAATCTGTGCTAATTAGATAGTGAATAAACTTATATTGATTAATCTGTGAATCTGTGGCTTGTTTTTCACAAATCTCCCTCCTCTATTTTATTGAGAGGGGTTGGCCTGCCTGTTGGCAGACAGGGGTGAGTATTTTTATATGAACTTTATTTTGCGTGCTGCAAAAGCACACATACGCAGCAATAAAAGCCCATGTTTAAAGCGTGAAATATTGGTGGTGCCGTATGTTCTTTCCTTATATCTTATAGGTATCTCAACCATTTTAAGGTTTAATTTATGTGCCCCGAAAAGCAAATCGTAATCACCAAACGGGTCGAATTCACCAAAGAAAGTGCGGTTACGTTTCAGGTAGCTATAATCATCGCGGAAAATAACTTTGGTACCACACAATGTATCTTTAAATGGCCTGTCTAATAGCCATGTAAATGCCAAACTAAAAAACTTATTGCCCAGCAAATTCAAAAAACGCATAGCCTCTTTATCCATAGGATATACAAGGCGCGAACCATTTATAAAGTCGCCTTTACCGGATGCCATGGCTTCATAAAATTTAACAAGGTCCTCTGGTGGAACAGTAAGGTCGGCATCGAGTATCATTAATATGTCGCAGGTAGCCATATCAAAACCCACTCTAACTGCATCGCCTTTGCCTTTGCCTTTTTGCTGGCCTACTTTAATATCGTATTGCGGCGAATATTTCTGCTGTATCTTTTGTATGGCATCCCAGGTATCATCGGTAGAGTTGCCTTCAATAAATATAATTTCGGTATGGTTGCCAAGCTTCGGCATGCGGGTAATTGCATTTTCAATATTGCCACTTTCGTTACGTGCGGGTATTACTACCGATACAGAATATTCCTGCCCTCCATCCACCGGCAAAGGCTTTGCAAACGAATACTGATTCATACAAAAATGCCTGAAAAATGGCAGTTTGGCTATATACCTGTTGAATAATGGTGCGAGTAGCGGTATATTGAAAGGTAATATCATTCTGCCGGTGCTTCTATACACATCGAAGCCAGATATATACAGCAGGTTATTTAAGTCATTCTTACCCAGCCAGTTCAGGTTATCGGTTGGGGTTTTAAGGCCTAATGCTTCAGCTAGTTTTAAAAAGGGCTCCCATAAATAATTGTGGAAGGTTACAATAACCTTTGTACGGCTATGGCAAAACTTCTGCAATGACTCCAATACCTTTTGTACATCATCAAGGTGGCCAATAAGATTGGAAAGAATAATAAGATCAAACTTTTCGTTAAGGGTAATATTTTCAGCTTCCATGCAATGGAATTCTACTGCCGGAAACTGGCCCTTGGCCACTTCGATCATAGCAGGGCTGAAATCGATACCGACCTTACGCTTACCCTTTATATCATTTAATAGTTCGCCGGTGCCACAACCAATTTCAAGAACTGAAAGGCCCTCATGGGCAAAATAATTACAGAAATAGGTAATATCGTTCCAATAATACGAGTGCTTTTTTCTTTTTTTGGCACGCGTTTTAGCCTGCTCTTCAAAGTATTCGAGGCGTTTATTGTTAATTGTTTCCACTTATAGCTTAAAATTGCCCGTAAAAGTAGTGATATTCCTTATATTTATATGAGCAGTTAAATAGAGCCCATTTTTGCTGAAATGTATTATCTTTGAAGTAATTTTAAATAAAACCAAAATATGTTACTTTTTTTAGATGCAATAAAACCCGGAGAAATTATACTGATTGGTGTAATAGCATTGGTATTTTTTGGCGGTAAAAAGATACCCGAACTTATGAAGGGGCTTGGCCAGGGAATAAGAGAATTTAAAGACGCTTCGAAAGGTACTACAGATAGCGATACTTCAAAGAAAAGCAGCGATACTACACAGGGGCAAATTAAATAGTTGCTCCCTTTTTTATTGCAACCAGACACTGCGGGAATTTCTTTTAGCAATACCTTTAACCTTTTCCCGTTAGTTTAGTCTAACTATTAATTACCAGGGTATATCTGGTATTAGCGCTGTGAGAAAACTACTTAGGATATTAATTCTATTACTGTTACCCCTACTTGCTGAGGCAACTCACGAGGTATCGGGCTATATTTCATTTAAAAAAATATCGGGCACCACTTACGAGGTAACTGTCGTAACATTTACAAATGGACGGCCTTTAACAAACCCGGACCCAAACGATAATGGCCATTGCAGTGTAGCCGACCGAGATACCATGCGATTGTATTATGGCTATAATGATATTCATGGTCCTGTTTCTGAGCTCCTAATTCGGACTAACGGGCCTACTGATGGGCAGGGATTCCCAGGGGGCGATTCATTATGTACCTGCAGAAAAATCAATATTTATAAAGGCAGCTCGAGCGGGCATACTTTTCCGGGAGCAGGCTCTTATACCATGTGGACAGATGATGCTGACCGTATGGATAACATTACCAATATGGTTGGCTCAGGAAGTTATGATTTTTACCTGTTCACTACACTATATATTGATCCTTTAGCCGGCAACAATGTAGCAACTCCACTAATAACAAACCCCCTTACTTGCGACAGCGCTTGCACCGGCCAGTGTTTTTATTATAATCCCGGAGCATATTCCCCTTATGGAGACAGCATGTCTTACTCCTTAGGCAATTGTCTTGTGTTAGGAGGAGTAAAAGCACCAACCTATACTATACCGCCGGGAGTAAGTATTAACCCTATTACTGGAACACTTACCTGGTGTAACCCTGCAGTACAAGGCGGTATTTATAATTTTTCTATACGGATAAACACATATAAGCACATTGTTATTCCTAACCAGCCCCCCACCTGGCATATTTCAGCTATACAGGATGTGGAGCTGGAAATAAATGTGAGTGGGCAATGTTTTAATAATGACCCAGTAATAACCGGTACAAGCGATACTTGTATTATAGCCGGCGATGTGTTGAAACTTAATTATATAGCTTCGGCACCCGGCGGAAAACCTATAACAATGAGCGCTGCAGGCCAACCCGATTCGGCCACTGTGCCCCGTGCAACTTTTACCTACACAAAAGGAAACCCAGCAAAAGGCACGTTTATATGGCAAACCAATTGTGCCGAAGTACGCAAGTCGCCCTATAACGTAACTATAAAAGCGACCAATCCGGGCTCTCCTCCATTAAGTTCGTACTTTACCACCACCATACATGTTATAGGCCCTGCCATAACAGGCTTAACAGCTAATGTAGTTGGCAACTCAGTAAATTTATCATGGCAAAAGAGTGTTTGCAGCGAGGTTATAGGGTACAATATTTATAGGGCAGTTGGCTGTATAAAGTTTATACCGGGCCCTTGTGTAACAGGTGTTCCACCATCTTCGGGCTATACCTATATAGGTTTTTCAAACACCACAAGCTATACCGATAACAGTGCCGTACCGGGCTTATCCTATAGCTACCTGGTTGTTGGTGTTTACCCACTTGCAGATGGTTCGTTGGGTATTGCATCAAACGATACCTGCGTATTAATCAGGCGCGACATACCTTTATTAACTAACGTTAGTGTAGACAGCACATCATTAAACCATGGTACAATTTTTACCCGTTGGTTAAAACCAAAAATTGATGCTGCAGACTTTGATACCAATACTTACCCCGGCCCTTATACCTATACTTTGCTGCGAGCATCAGGTATTAATGGTACCAATTATGCACCACTTGTAACAAGAACGTATCCTTATTTCGGTTCAACTACCGATACTACCTATAAAGATAATGGACTGGATACGCAGGATAGCGCATACAGGTATAAACTCAATTTCTTTTTCAAGGATACTGTCCCTATTGGTTCTGTACCACCGGCATCATCTATTTATCTTACCACTAAACCGGGTAATAATACTATGAATCTGACATGGACATCGAATGTACCATGGACTGATTCAACCTATCTGATCTATCGCCATGGCCCTGTTGGCCTACCTTTTATATTTCTGGCTACTGTACCCGGCAATGTTCATAGCTATACCGATACTAATCTTACCAACAAAGTAAACTATTGCTATTACGTAAAATCAAGGAGTTTTTATAGCGATTCAAGTATACTGCATCCACTATTCGATTCTTCCGAAATACAATGCAACGCACCTAAAGATACCATTCCTCCTTGCGCCCCACATTTGGTTGTAGCGCCTCAGTGTAACACTTACCAGGACTCACTAATATGGAATAACCCTGACCATACCTGCCCGGGTATAAAAAATGTTATTCAATATTATAACATATACTATACTCCTACTCAGGGTGGCGATTTGCATATTATTAAAACTATAAATAATGTAAACGATACCATATTTGTAAATGACAGCTTAACCTCTATAGCAGGCTGCTACGCTGTTACAGCAGTTGATTCGTTTGGAAATGAAAGCGCACTTAATACCATCTGCGTAGATAACTGCCCGCAATATACTTTGCCAAATGTGTTCACGCCAAATGGCGATAATCAAAACGATTTCTTTACCCCTATTCTGCCATACAGATACATTCAGAGCATTGATATTAACATTTTCAACCGCTGGGGCCAGGTAATGTTCCATACCAACAACCCTATGATACTTTGGGATGGTACCGACCAACACACACATGGTAAATGCCCTGATGGTGTTTACTACTATGTATGCGTAGTTAACGAAATACGCGTTACGGGTATTAAGCCCGTTACCCTAAAGGGCTTCGTTCAAATAATCAGATAGATCTTACAATTCAAGCTTTAGCCCATCGTATGCAAGGTGCATACCTTTAGGCAATTCCTTTTCTACATCGGCATGTTTGCCAAGCTGGTGGCTAATGTGGGTAAAGTAAACTTCCTTTACTTGTAGTTCACGGGCCACATCAATAGCTTCTTCAAGCGTGTAATGCGAAATGTGTTTTTCTATTCGGAGTGCATTAAGCACCAATACATCCGAACCTTTGATCTTTTCCTTCTCTTCATCCGGAATAAAGTTAGCATCGGTAATGTATGTAAAGCTGCCAATGCGGTATCCCCAAATGGGTAATTTGTAGTGCATTACCTTAATTGGTATGAATTTTGTCTTGCCAATGGTAAAGGGCTCTCCATTCATATTGTGCAACGTAATTTCAGGTATGCCCGGGTATTTTATATCTGAAAATATGTAGGGATATATTTTCCTTATGGCATTCTCAACATTGCTATCAGCATACACATCAATGGCCTTGCCCATTACAAAATTAAATCCGCGTATATCATCCAGCCCGGCAACATGGTCCCTGTGTTCGTGTGTGTATATAACTGCATCAATGCGTTTTACCTTTTCGCGCAGCATTTGCTCCCTGAAATCGGGCCCGGTATCAATTACAAAAGCCTGGCCTTCGTTCTCGATCATAACTGAGGTTCGCAGCCTCTTATCTCTAATGTCATCAGACTGGCAAACCTCGCATGGACAGGCTATTATAGGAACGCCCTGTGATGTACCGGTACCTAGAAAAGTGATTTTCATATTATCAAAAAGAGTGAAAGTTCAACCATTACATTTTCCATCAAAAATAAGGGCTCTCAGATTGTTAGTCAAATGTAAATAAATAAGTTCCCCACATACAAACTTTCGAATGAAAAAGAAATACTTTTGCATCACTCAGAAAAAAACACATGGAACAGGACAAATTGATAAAAAGCGCACTTATATCTGTTTTCGATAAAGATGGCCTTGAGCCCATTATACGCCAACTCGATAAAATTGGAACAACCTTATACAGCACAGGAGGAACACAAAAATTCATTGAATCGCTGGGCGTAAAAGTTATACCGGTAGAAGACCTTACCTCTTACCCGTCGATACTTGGCGGCAGGGTTAAAACCTTACATCCTCGTGTGTTCGGTGGCATACTGGGCAGGCGCGAACTGGCCAGCGATGTGGCAGAATTCGAAAAACACGAAATACCACCTATCGACCTGGTAATAGTTGACCTATACCCATTTGAAAAGACCGTTGCAAGCGGTGCAGCTGATGCTGATATTATTGAAAAGATTGACATTGGAGGTATTTCACTTATTCGTGCGGCGGCTAAAAATTTCAATCACGTTACAGTAATTCCTTCAAAACAGGAATACCCTATGTTGCTTGATATTATAAGCAATCAAAAAGGCAAAACAACCATACAACAACGTAAAGAACTTGCCAATAAAGCATTTGGCGTAAGCTCGCACTACGATACACAGATCAACGCCTACTTTTCGGGCAACGGGCAAAGCTTCGAAAAGAAGGTTTACGGCGCCAAGACATTGCGCTATGGCGAAAACCCTCATCAAAAAGCAACTTTCTTTGGCGACCTCGAAAAAGTATTCAGCCAGTTGCATGGTAAAGAACTTTCATACAACAACCTGCTCGATATAGATGCGGCCATTAACCTGATGGCTGAGTTCACTGAAACTACGTATGCAGTTATAAAGCACAACAATGCTTGCGGCCTTGCTTCACGGTCCAGCGCCTTACAAGCCTGGAAAGATGCCCTTGCCGGAGACCCTGTATCGGCTTTTGGCGGTATTATTATAACCAATAAAGCTGTTGATGCAGAAACAGCTAAAGAAATCGACAAGCTCTTTTTTGAAGTATTTATCGCCCCAAGCTACGATAGTGAGGCTTTGGAGGTGTTAAAGCAGAAAAAAAATCGTATCTTGTTAAAATTGAATCCGTTTACTTTCCCTGAGAAAAACTTCCGTTCGTTATTGAATGGCGTAGTTGAACAAGAAAGGGATTGGAAGACAGATACAATTGCTGATATGAAACAAGTTACAAAAGCTGCACCAACCGAACAGGAAAAGACTGACCTTGAGTTTGCAAATAAAATTGTAAAGCATGTAAAGTCAAACACTATTGTGTTGGCTAAGAACAAGCAATTGCTTGCAGCAGGCACCGGACAAACATCACGGGTAGATGCATTGAAACAATCCATTGAGAAAGCAAAAAACTTTGGCTTTGATTTGAATGGCGGAGTAATGGCATCGGATGCATTTTTCCCGTTCCCCGATTGTGTTGAGATAGCCGGAAAAGCAGGCATACATGCTGTAATACAACCCGGTGGCTCAATAAACGATAAGCTTTCGATAGAATACTGCGATACCAATAACATATCAATGGTAACAACCGGAACAAGACATTTTAAACATTAACCTAATTAATATTTACCAATAAATATGGCCTCCTTATTCAGTTTTTTACAACAAGATATAGCTATCGATCTTGGAACTGCCAACACAATCATCATCCACAACGACAAGGTGGTGGTAGATGAACCATCTATTGTTGCTATAGACAGGATGTCGGGCAAGGTAATAGCAGTGGGCAGAATTGCACAACAGATGCATGGCAAGACACACGAGAACATAAAAACCATCCGTCCGCTGAAAGATGGCGTTATTGCCGACTTTAATGCAGCAGAACACATGATACGCGAAATGGTGCGAATGCTGTATTCAGGTAAAAGATGGTTTACCCCGGCACTGCGCATGGTTATTTGTATCCCATCGGGCATTACTCCTGTTGAACAACGTGCAGTAAGAGATTCTGCCGAGCATGCCGGCGGCAAAGAAGTGTACTTGTTACATGAACCTATGGCTGCTGCAATTGGTATTGGTATTGATGTAGAAGAGCCTATGGGCAACCTTATTGTAGATATTGGCGGTGGAACAACCGACATTGCTGTAATAGCATTGGGCGGTATAGTTTGCGATAACTCTATACGCGTTGCAGGTGATGAGTTTACAGGCGACATTGAAGAATACATGCGCCGTCAGCACAACATGCTGATTGGTGAACGTACTGCAGAGCGTGTAAAAATTGAAGTTGGCGCCGCAATGACAGAAATTGAAAATCCTCCGCCTGATTATGCGGTACATGGCCGCGACTTGATGACGGGTATTCCGAAAGAAATACAAGTATCGTATTCTGAAATTGCACATGCAGTAGATAAATCAATTTCGAAAATTGAAGAAGCCATTTTGCAGGCATTAGAAAAAACACCTCCTGAACTTTCAGCCGATATATATCGCACCGGTATTTACCTGGCAGGTGGTGGTTCTATGTTACGTGGCCTCGATAAGCGTATTTCTATGCGGACCAAACTACCTGTACACATTGCAGAAGATCCGCTTAGAGCTGTGGCAAGGGGTGCAGGTATTGCATTAAAGAATATCCATCGCTTCCCGTTCCTTCTCAAATCATAAATTCACAGAGGTAAAATTTCCGGCTGCCGATGTATGGCATAATTGCATTTTTCCGAAGACATTATTTTGCAGTTCTTTTCGTTGCCTTAGAATTTTTGTCTCTGTCTTTTGTTTTCAGAGATAATTACTACCACCAGGCAGGCTTTTTTAATTCAGCCAACAGTGTTGCAGGCTCATTTTACAAAACCTACAACGACATTACCTCTTACTTTCATTTAAAAACGGAGAATACCCAACTGGCAGAAGAAAATATGCGGTTGCATAATAATCTTGCTGAAATTACAGATACCACCAAGCGCCCTAAAGTTCCTCATACAAATCCTTATGGCCAGCAGTTCAATTTCACTACTGCCGAAGTAATTGATAATTCTACCAACCAGGCAAGTAATTACATAACCCTAAACATGGGTAAAAAGCAAGGAATTGCGGAAGGCATGGGTGTAATATCACCATCGGGTATTGTGGGTGTGGTTATAGGTGTATCCGATCATTATGCTGTTGTTATGTCGATGCTGCACAAAAACTACCAGTTAAGCGCCATGCTTAAAAAAGGCGGAGCATTTGGTACCATTACCTGGAAAGGCGATGATTACCGTTATGCCTTACTATCGCAAATACCAATGAGTGAACAGGTTAACGCCGGCGATACCATTGTATCAAGTGGCTATTCTACAATGTATCCTAAAGGCATTACCATTGGCGTGGTAGAAAAAGCGGAGCCTATACCCACCCAATATTTTTACACAATAAAAGTGCGGCTAACTACAAACTTTAAGAAACTGGGATTCGTATATGTAGTAAGTGATCTGATGAAGACAGAGAAGACAGACCTGGAAGAGAATGCGCATAAAGCAAACGATGGCAAATGATTAGCGAGTGGGGTAAAAATATTGCGCGCTTTATTGTGTTCATGCTCATACAAGTGCTGATATTAAAGCATATCGACCTGAGCAGGTTCATCAACCCTTTTCTGTATATTATCTTTTTGCTTATGTTGCCCATTCGTATGGATAAATCATTGTTTTTATTCATTGCCTTTGCAACCGGGCTGACAATTGATATGTTTTATAACACCATGGGATATAATGCCGCAGCTTGTGTGTTTATGGCATATTGCAGGCCAAGGGTATTAAGGTTTTATGCGCCAAAAGGCGAGTACGATACCTCAGCAAAACCTACTATACAATCAATGGGGCTTTCGTGGATACTGAGCTATGCCGGAACAATGGTATTTCTTCATCACCTGGTTTTATTCTTTCTCGAAGCACTTTCTTTTTCCTCCTTCTTTACCACGTTTGCCATTGTAATAGTAAGCAGCATTAGTACTGTTGGCCTGATCGTGCTTAGCCAGCTCATTATGCAACGCAGAAGAACATGAACAATGTATTTGCCATACGTAAATATATAATTGCCGGAATTTTCGGTATCGCCTGCATTGCTTTTGTGTTCAGGCTTTTTTACATGCAAGTCCTCAATGACCAGTATAAGCTCGATGCCAGTAACGAAACATTCAGGCACATTACACAATATCCTCCCCGTGGTTGCATAAAGGACAGGAACGGCAAACTGCTTGTAACAAACGAAGCTGCGTACGACCTTATGGTAATACCTAACCAGGTGAAAGACTTCGATACCAACTCTTTTTGCAGCGACCTGGGAATTACCAAAACTGATTTTATTACAGGCATTAGGAAAGCAGTACAGTTAAATACAAATGCACACGCATCGGTATTTATGAAAGAAGTTACACCGGAGATTTATGCAGCCTTCGAAGAGAAGATGTATAAATACCGTGGCTTTTACTCTGAAGTGCGAACAGTAAGGAACTACCCTCTTAAAATTGCTCCTCATTTGTTAGGTTATCTGGGTGAGGTAAGTAAGGAATTATGCGAACGCAACCCGAAATACAGAGAAGGTGATTATGTAGGTATGAGCGGTATTGAAGAATCGTACGAAGATGCGTTGGGCGGAAAAAAAGGCGTAAAAATAACGGTGGTAGATGCCATGAACAAAGAGGTTGGCGATTATAAAAATGGAAAATATGATACCCTGCCGAACCCCGGTGAAAATTTGACCTGTAGCCTTGATGCCACATTACAGGCGTACGGAGAAAAACTAATGCAAAATAAAGCAGGCAGTATTGTTGCTATTGATCCATCTACAGGTGAAGTGCTTGCTTTGGTATCGTATCCTGAGTACGATCCGAATTTATTGGTCGGAAACATAAGGGCAAAGAATTATGGAAAGCTGGTAATGGACAGTATTGATATACCTTTATTTAACCGGGCACTAATGGCTGCCTATCCTCCCGGCTCCACTTTTAAACCTATTGAAGCGCTTATAGGGCAACAAGAAGGTGTGCTTACTCTGAATACTTCTTATTCATGTCCCGGAGCTTTTCGCCTGGGCAATATATCTATAGCCTGCGATGCAGCGCATGGCACATTGCAATTAGAGCCGGCCATTGCAAAATCGTGCAACACATACTTTTGTAATGTGTTTATGAGCATGATGAACAATCGCCAGTACAGTACAACCGAAGAAGCATTTGAAGTATGGAGGAAATATGTAATGAGTTTTGGCTTAGGCACCAGACTTGATATTGATCTGCCAAGTGCGTTAAGAGGTAATGTACCATCGGTAGATTATTATAATCGTTTTTTTGGCAAAGGGCATTGGAAAGGAAGCACAGTTGTATCGCTGGGTATTGGCCAGGGAGAAATGCTGCTAACACCGTTACAACTCGCAAATGAAGCTGCAATTATTGCTAACAGGGGCTTTTACTATACCCCCCATGTTATTAAATCTATTGGCGATAAAAATATAACCTTAAAAAAATATACTACCCGCCACTATATACCTATTGAACCAAAATATTTTGATGTGGTAGTGGAAGGTATGTCGGAAGTGGTGGATGAAGGTACGGCCGCAGCAAGTAAAATACCCGGTGTAGTTATGTGCGGCAAAACAGGTACCGCACAAAATCCGAATGGGCGTAATAACTCATTGTTTATTGCCTTTGCACCTATGGACAATCCTAAAATTGCTATTTGCGTGGTAATTGAGCGTGGAGGATGGGGTGCAGAATGGGCTGCGCCATTAGCCAGTTTAATGGTTGAGAAATACCTGACCGATACTATTAAAAGGCCTGAAATAGAAAAACGAATGCTGGATGGAAACACGCTCCAATATTTGGCTCAGGAAAAAAATGCGCCGAAGCATACCAAGCACAAAAAATGAACGATCGCAGAGTCAGCATAGTCCCTTATATAGACTGGTTTACCATTGGTGTTTATTTTTTTCTGGTTATGGTAGGCTGGTTTAATATTTATTCTGCTGTCTACAATCCTGCTCACCCAGGCCTATTCGATTTCTCGCAGCGTTATGGCAAACAATTCATTTGGCTTACAACTGCATTTGTAATGGCCTTTCTTATCATGCTTACCGAAGCAAGCTTCTTTTCCGTTTTTGCTTATTTACTATATGGAATAATTGTGTTTTCATTATTGGCAGTAAGATTCGTGGGGAAAGACATTGCCGGCAGCCATTCCTGGTTTCGTATTGGTTCGGTGGGCATACAACCTGCTGAGTTGGGTGCCTTTGCCATAAACCTTGGCCTTGCCAAATACCTGAGTAACGAAAACATTAAGATGACTAAAATGGCAGTAAGGCTTAAGGCAATAGCGCTTATAGTTACACCTATATTATTTATCCTTTTAGAAAATGAAACAGGCGTTGCTATAACCTATACATCATTCATCTTTGTTATGTACCGTGAGGGCTTATCGGGTAATATTTTGCTGGTAGGATTTCTTACCATTGTGTTGTTTATACTTGCATTGGTTGGCAGTAAAATAGTGCTTAGTTGCATACTTTTAGGCATAGCCCTAGCTGCATTATTTTTATTTACCCGCCGAAAGCGGAAAGACATAACTAAAGTTGGTGGCGCGCTTGCATTAGGCCTGCTTATTGTATGGGGGACTGATTTTGCTTACAAGCATTTAGAGGCTCACCAGCGCAAACGTATTGATGTGTTCCTGGGTAGTAACGTAAATAAGAACAAAGAAGGCTATAACCTTAATCAGGCTGAGATTGCTATAGGCTCGGGCGGAGCCTGGGGTAAAGGCTATTTGCAGGGCACACAAACCAAATTAAATTATGTACCTGCCCATGCCACCGACTTTATTTTTTGCACTCTATGTGAAGAATGGGGCTTTGTTGGTGCAGCATTTATAGTACTGTTATACCTTACACTATTGGTACGCATTATATTCTTAGCTGAGCGACAGCGATCTGCCTTTAGCCGGATATATGGCTATGGGGTAGCATCTCTCTTCTTTATACATATTGCAGTAAACGTGGGCATGACTCAGGGCCTTATACCTGTTATTGGCATTCCATTGCCATTTATGAGCTACGGTGGTTCTTCGTTATGGTCATTTACTTTACTGCTGTTTATCTTTTTGCGTTTAGATGCAAACAGGATGCAGATATTGAAATAAAAGGCCTTCGGCCTACCCCACCCTCCCGAAGGGAGGGCTTAATAACACTACTAACTATTCCTTGTTTTCAGATCTTCGTACATCATTTCATACGTAGGCGTTGGCACATTGAATAGTTTTCCTTGTTTCACTACATACCCTGTCAACGATTCTATTTCAGTCGTTTTACCTTTTTGAAAATCACGGTGCATTGATGTGGTGATATCTTTAGGTAATGCAAGTATGGTAGCAAATGTCTTTTCAAGAATATCATCCGGGAAATTGATCCCTTTCGCATCTGCAACGGCTTTTATTTCATTGAGTAATAATCCCAATAGCCTTTTATGCTCCTCATTAGATAATATATCTCCAAACTTAACATCCAGATATGATGTAAGCGTAGCCATAGGCGATATAAAGAGAAACTTCTTCCAGATTGTTTGTTTTATATCATCAGGTAATATGGCATTTACTCCGGCTTCTTTAAAAAGCGTCTCTGCTCTATCCAGTTTATTCGAAGTGCCATTTTCTGAATCAAAATAAAATGTGGCTATGCTCCCAGTCTCTTTCACCAGGCCGGGCTCACTCAATTGCGCTACAATATATACACATCCTAACCATACTTCAATACCCGGAAACATTGCCTTTATTTTTTCACTACTATCAACGCCGTTATGCAGGGGAAGAATAACTGTTTGCTTACCAATACAAGGCTTAAGCTGGTTCATGCTCTTCTCGAGGTCGTAACTCTTGGTACAGCAAATTAAATAATCTACTACCCCAATCTCTTCGGGCTTTGAGGTGGTTAGTTTGGGGTATGCAACAAAATTTCCCTTAGTGGTTTCTACCCTTAAGCCATTTTTTTGAATAGCTTTTTCATTTTCACCACGAGCAATAAAATAAATTTCAACTTCTTTTGAATCCTCAAAATGCTTTGCCAGCATTCCGCCAAAATATCCGCCTACTCCACCAATACCCGCTATTGCAATTTTTGTCATTATTATAATATATGTCGCTCATGTAAAAAGAGTAAAACACCTAAAAGAATAACCACAACTACTATCATAGATACTATGGACTTCCAGCTTGCAAAATTTATTGTCCAGCCACCTCCAGCTCTTTTAAGAGGAAATAATCTTTTGTCTTTCTTATTGTAATACAAAAGCTCATCCTTCCAGTTAGCCGGATCATCATGCCACTTTTTCAGTGTTTCTTTATCAGGTTTTTCTTCCGGGTTTTCCATTACAAATGTGTCATTACAAAAATAAGAAAGCCCTGCAATTATGCAAGGCTTCCCATAAAACCTAAAACTCTAAACCTATGCCGTTACCCTTGTAGCAACTTTAGGTGCTGCTGCAAGAATTTCTTTACTTGCACGGCTTGCATATTGTTCAAAGTTCTTTACAAATGATTTAGCAAGGTCATTTGCCTTGGTATCGTATGCTTCTTTATCTTTCCAGGTATTCCTTGGGTTAAGTATTTCAGCAGGAACTTCAGGGCAAGTTAAAGGTATTTGCAAATCGAAAATTGGAAGGGTTTCAAACTTCACTTTCTCTAATGAACCATTCAATGCAGCTGTAATCATTGCACGGGTATACGATAGTTTCATACGGTTACCAACGCCATAAGGCCCACCTGACCAACCTGTATTTACCAGCCAAACATTTACTTTATGTTTTTCAAGTTTTTTACCAAGTAAGTCGGCATATTGTATTGGGTGCAATGGTAAAAATGCCTTACCAAAACAAGCAGAGAAGGTTAATTGCGGCTCGGTAACACCTACTTCGGTACCAGCTACTTTAGCTGTGTAGCCCGATATAAAGTGATACATAGCCTGGTTAACTGTCAACTTAGAAATTGGAGGCAATACTCCGTAAGCATCGCAGGTTAAGAAGAAAATGTTTTGAGGTATACCGGCTACCGATGGCTCAACTGCGTTATCAATAAAATGAATAGGATATGCAGCACGGGTATTTTCGGTAACTGAAATGTTATCGTAGTCAACCTTTGCCGAGTTTGCATGGCACCTGGTGTTCTCGAGCAAAGAACCAAAACGTATTGCATCATATATCTGCGGTTCTTTTTCTTTCGAAAGGTTTACACATTTTGCATAGCAACCGCCTTCAAAGTTAAATACCGAAGTATCTGACCAGCCATGCTCATCATCACCAATAAGGCCACGTTGAGGATCAGCAGAAAGAGTTGTTTTACCGGTACCCGAAAGGCCAAAGAAAATAGCAGTATCCTTGTTCTTGCCTATGTTAGCTGAACAGTGCATAGAAAGCACACCTTGCAATGGCAAGGTATAGTTAAGCATGGTGAACATAGACTTCTTTATCTCGCCGGTATATGATGAGCCACCTATTACCACTTGCTTATCGGTAAAGTTAAGCATGGTAAAGTTATGCTGCCTTGTACCATCAACCTTTGCATCGGCTTTAAAGCCCGGAAGACAAATAATATGCCACTCAGGTTTAAATGATTTTAATTCTTCTTCAGTCGGGCGAAGGAACAGGTTAGTTGCGAACAAACTTGCCCATGGTGTTTCGGTTATTACGCGAACACTAACACGGTGAGCCTTATCGGCACATACATAAGCATCGTGTACGTAAACCGTTTTACCCTTGGCATAGTCCATCATCTTCTTGCGAAGCGCTACAAATTTCTCGGGTTCAAAAGGGAAGTTAACATCGCCCCACCAAACCGTATTTTCTGTAACAGCATCTTTTACTGTAAACTTATCTTTAGGCGAACGGCCGGTAAATTCTCCCGTATCAACCATTAAAGCACCGGTATCGTTAAATGTACCCTGACCGAGTTGAATAGTTTTTTCAATAAGTTGAGCAGGGCTCAGGTTCCAGTAAATGGTATCAAGACCGTCGAAGCCAAGGTTAGCTATAGTTGCGGTTTCTGATTTTATCCCAATGTTCTTCATTCTATTGTGTTTTACGTTATTATTTGGGTTAACTATTTTTTAAGGTTATATATTGCCGAATACTTATCTGTAGCGTAATCCATAAAATACTTAAAGTTAAGCTTCTCTCCCGTAACATGCTTACATAATTCCTCTGCCGAATAAAATTTACCATGCTTGTGTATCTTCTCACGCAACCATTTTAATAATGGAAGCATATTGCCTTTTTCAATATGTTGTTGCAGGCCTTTAATATCTTTATTTGCCTGATGGTAAAACTGTGCTGCATAAAAACTACCTAACGAATAGGTAGGGAAGTAACCAATGCTACCGTGCGACCAGTGCACATCCTGCAATACGCCTTCAGCATCTGATTTTATTTTAATGCCCAGATATTTTTTGTATTGCTCATTCCAGTATTCTGCCAGCTCTGCCACTTTAATAGAACCATCCATCAATGATTTCTCTATCTCATAACGAACAAGGATATGAAAATGGTATGTCACTTCATCGGCTTCAATACGCACCGGTGATGGCTTAACAAGGTTTATGCCTTTATAAAACTGGTCGAGTGATACTTTTTTAAGATGTTCAGGGAAGTAATTTTGCAAATGTTTGTAGTTCGCTTTCCAGTAAGATAAGCCCCTGCCCACATTATTTTCCCACATTCTCGATTGCGATTCGTGAATACCCAATGATATTGCTTCGCCGCATGGCAAGCCATACTGATCGGTAGGTAAGCCTTGCTCATATAAGCCATGGCCGCCCTCGTGTATACACGACCATATCATCGATTTAAGGTTATCTTCTAGTATCTTGGTAGTAACACGTACATCTTTCGGGCTGAAGCTTGTGGTAAAAGGGTGCATTGAAATATCCTGGCGGCCCGCTTCAAAATCGAAGTGCATTTGTTTTAACAGGTCAATGCCAAAATTCCATTGCTTATCTTTATCGTAATGCTTATGGGCAAATGAATCGTCGTTTTGTTTTGCAGCAGCTATCTTCTTCACAAAAACAACCAATTGCTCCCTTACATCTTTAAATAATACATCTAAAGCCGCAACAGTAGCACCCGGTTCATATTGGTCCAGCAAGGCATCGTAAGGATGTTTTTTATATCCAAGCATATCGGCTTCTCTGCGCTTAAGATCGACCATTTTGGTAAGGTGCGGGGCGTATAGCTTAAAATTGTTTTCCTTTTTTGCCTTTTGCCATGCCTGAAAACATTCCGATGTGGTTTTACTTAACAGTTCTACAAATTCGGTAGTATATTTTTTGCTGAGCTTATAATCTTTAAGGCTCTCTTCAATGTTCTTTTTCTGCTTGGCATTGAGCTCCTTCTTTTTATCAAGCTTTTTCAAAAGCTCTCCCAGTCCTTTATCAATCGACATGCCATGAGCAATGCCAGATAGTGTAGAAGTCTGTTGTGCCCTGAAGTCGGCACCTTTTTCGGGCATATATGTTTCCTGGTCCCAGCCCAAAACGGCAAGCGAATACTCTAGATCCGCCATACGGGCTAAGTGGGTTTTATATGCTTCGTATTTTTTCATCCTTCAATTTACTGTACTGTTTTCTATTTAATAGCTGAAACCGCAAGGCATGCCCACCCTGCAATAAAGCATAAGCCACCCAGGGGAGTTAAGGGGCCTGCCCATTTAAGGTCAATGCCAACTACTTTCCCTATTGTCATAATATATAAGGAACCCGAAAAAAGTATAATTCCGGCCATAAATAACATACCAATTGTTCTATTATATATAGGAAACTTGTCTTTTACCGCAAAAACACCCAAAATTGCCAGTGTCTGAAAGAATTGATAAAAAACCGCAGTTTCGTACACATGCATAGCCTCGGGATCAAGCTTTACCTTCTCTCTTAAATAGTGGGCTCCAAAAGCCCCAAAAATTATTGCCAAACATCCTGAAATGCCTGCAAATACCACTGCACTTTTCCGCATGGTTTTTTTGGTTAAGGGCGCAAATGTATAACAAAATACAATTTGCCAGAAGAATACTGAATACAGGTTTTCAACATGTTTATTTACCGAGAATATTTTGGTTTTTTATTAACTTTTACTTATCTTTGTTTTGAATAAGTATTCCCCTTGGAATAAAAAGACCTAATTATGAGAAAGTTTACCTTAGTATCCCCCTTACTAGCGTGCTTTATTTTTGCTTTATATACAACGCCCACAAAGGCGCAGATAGTATTCAGCAATGGCGCACTGGTGCATGTTACCACCGGAGCCATTATGCAGGTAAATGGTGGTTTTCAGGATGATAACATTATTGCCGGCCCCGGCACATGGACCAACGATGGCGACATGACCGTTACCAGCAATGGAGCCGCTCCGGGCAATATACACATTACCAATACCGCCATACTACAGGGTAACGGAAAATACCATCTTGACCAGGATTGGATAAACGACGCTGTTTTTACTGCCGATAACAGTACAGTTGATATGTATGGTAACCTTAAAGAACTTATTACAAGTACAGTTGATACTATAACTACCTTCGATACGCTAATGCTTAGGGGTACTGGCACGGCCATGAACCGCCGCAAACAGCAAACCCTCGATGCCAACGTTTCTAGTGCTTTAATACTAAACGACAGGGTATTGTTCACTGCCGGACATACAATGTACATTACAACACCAACCTTAAGTGCTGTTACCAATACTGCTGTTTATAAACAAGAAGGCTTTGTATCGAGCATTGGAACAGGTAGCCTTTCGAGGGTAACAAACAATAACAGTGCATATTTCTTCCCTGTAGGAGGCGATTCAGTAGTACTGCGTTACCGCAAAGCCATACTTACACCTGCTTCTGCTAACCCAAATACCTATACCGTTCGACTTGCTAATAATGATGCAAGTAACGATGGAGACAGCATTGGATTACTGGATACTTCACTGTGTACTGTAAACCCTAATTTCTACCATAAAATTAACCACCCTGCCGGTGTTGATAATGCCGATATAGATATTTATTATGATGCAAGTGCCGATGGTATTTGGACAAAAATGGCCCAATGGAATACACCAACTTTAAACTTGTGGACCAATATGGGTATTGTTACCTATACCAACGCAGCACCTTATAGCGATGTATTAAAAGCTAACTGGGCCGACTTTAGCAATGACCCATTTATACTTGGCAATCATAAACCTACTGCACCTTCACTTACGGGTAATCCATATTGCGATAATGGTTCAGGATCGTTTACTGCTATTGGTGATAGCGGCACATACGTTTGGACCGTACCTGCCGGAGATAGTATTGTATCGGGTAATGGTACAAGCAACATTGTTGTAGCGGGTAACGTACCCGGCTCAATTACTGTATCAACAAAATTAGTGGGTTGTGGTTCCTCAACTGCATCTATTCCAATAGTATTAATACCGGGCCCTGCAGCAGGGTTCGATACCTTATCAACCGGATTTTATAACAACACCTACGCCTTTACCGATACAAGTAAACCTGCAGTTGTTGCATGGTACTGGACTTTTGGAGATGGTGATTCGGCCAACATTGCTGACCCCGGACATATATACCCAGGTGGAACTTATATAGTTACTGAAACTGTTACCAATGCTGCCGGTTGCAAATCGACAAAAACAGAAACACTTAATGTTCCTTATGGTATTTTTATACCTAACGTATTTACACCTAATGGTGATGGAGTAAACGATGCATTTGTTATTTCAGCAAGCGGTATAAAAACATTCAACATCGAAATATTTAACCGTTGGGGCGAAAGGGTATTTCAATCTACCTCTAATCAAATATCGTGGGATGGCAGAACACCTGCAGGTATAATGGCATCTGATGGCGCTTATTTCTATATCCTAAAAGCAACATCAGTTACAGGTAAAGACTGGAGCCAGAATGGATACCTGCAATTAATCAGCGGTAGTGGCGGTTCCGGTGCCAATAACTAATAAGAAGCGATAATAACGTTGAAATTCTCAATATTATTTTTCAGGCAAACAATTATTTTATGTTTGCTTGTGTCTACTTCATTTGCCCAACAAAACATTTGCATTGACAGCACCAACGCACCCGAAGAATTATCGCTTGCATTAAACCCCGCTGCTTTAAACAAAATAGCTGCAGGCTCAAACATCACCAACTTTTATAATTCAGCAGATACCGGAAGGACCTGGAACCATGGAACCATTAAATCTCCCTACGGAGTTTATGGCGACCCTACCCTTACCTGCGACACAGCAGGAAATTTTTACTTCATTCACCTTTCCAGCCCAACCGATGGTTCGTGGCTCGACCGGATGGTTTGCCAAAAATCTACCGATGGAGGCATTAGTTGGAGTGATGGTAGTTATGCCGGTTTAAATCATACCAAAAATGAAGATAAGCCTGGAGTGGTTGTCGATTTTTCTCATAGCCAATACCGCAATCACATTTATTTATCGTGGACACAGTTCGATAAATACGAATCGCATATACCAACCGATAGCAGCCACATATTATTTTCCCGTTCAGAAGATGCAGGTATTTCCTGGTCTGACCCTATTAGGCTCGATAACAAAGGAGGTGATTGCCTTGATGGTGATTTTACAGATGAGGGCGCAATACCTTGCGTAGGGCCCGAAGGAGAGCTATATGATACCTGGGGCGGGCCAAACGGACTTGTATTTAAAAAGAGTCTCGATGGTGGGAAAACATGGTCAGCAAATGAAAAAAAGATAGCATCTATAATTGGAGGATGGGATTATGACGTTACAGGCATAGACCGCTGTAATGGATTACCTATGATGTGTTGCGACCTTAGCAATGGGCCATACCGTGGAACTATTTATGTTAGCTGGAGCGATCAACGAAATGGAAGCAGCAATACCGATATATGGCTTATACGATCTGCCGATAAAGGGGAAACCTGGACCAAGCCCATGAAAATAAATGATGACAATAGCCGCCGGCAACAGTTTATGACCTGGCTAAGTATTGACCCCGTTACCGGTTACCTGTACAGTCTTTTTTATGACCGTCGCGAGCATAGTGGAGATACCACCGATGTTTACCTTGCTGTGTCGAAAGATGGCGGAAATAATTTTCATAATTTCAGAATAAACGATCGTTCGTTTGTACCTACTGCCAATGATTTTTTTGGAGATTATGTAGATGTTGCAGCATATAATAATATTGTGCGCCCAATGTGGATGCAGCTAAACAAGCACAGGTTGAAAATGTACACTGCTATCATTAATCCGGGCGATTTGGATTGGATGCTATATACACCACCTGGCCCGCGAACTGAGAACAGCAATTGCGAAACTGCCCGTGAAAATGAAAGCGTGTGGTTTACATTTGAACTTGAACGCCCGGAAAGAATAAACCTCTCGGTTGTAGATGCACAGGGCAAAATGGTTTATTCTATTTACAACAATAAGCTTATTAAATTCGGGAAGCATGAATACTTACTCGATGCAAAAAGCGCCCATATTAGCCCCGGCGCATATGCATATAAGTTAGAGACCAGTGCAGGAGAAATGTATCAAACACTATTGGTATATTAAAAGTAAATCTCTGTGATGATTCCTAAAATGAAATCACATTAGTATTAAAACGCCCCGTTCCTATCCTGACAGAAAACAAGCATGTAAAATTGCATAATTTCTCTTGTTGTCTTCTTAGTTACTACTTGCTGATTTTCTGTGTATTACATCACATTAATCTCCCTGTATAAAGCTGATTTATTATAATTTCTTTTGTGTATAACTATGTTAATTACCCCAAATTCGGCTGAGTCATTTCCTGAAATATCGTCTATACCTTTAACACAGACAAACCATTAAAACCTGTGTACATGAAAACAAATTCAAGTAGAGCAGTTGAAGCAGCAGCACATTACATTGATTCTCTTTACCAGCAAGGAAAGAGCATTTTGCTGCAAACTTTTGATGGGCAAACGTGTTTCGGCACCATTTGCCAGCAAGAGGTAATAAGGTATAATCCGTTAGTAGTTAACTTAACTATAATGGATAATGGCACGCAGGAACAGCAAACCTTTGATCTATGCGATGTGGTGAGCATACAGCCAGGCGCATAGCTATTAAAAGATTGCCATATTAGCGAAGTGCCTTAACGGCATTTATAATATTGTAAAACTTATAATCGTCCCAGCCCGAAAAGTGTGACGCCGGTGAAATTGACTCTGACCACACCCTCTTACTGCCATATTTAATAAGTAGTCGGTAAGCTTCTCCCGTACGTAATGTTTTCCTATCAATTCGCAGGATTAGTTTGTCATCTATATGATACTCTCCTTTTATAACTACCTTATCAAATCGCCTTATTCTTACAATTATCTTTCGGGTATTTTCATCAACTGATACTGAATCTAATACCCAAATTTGACTTATAAATCCAAGCAAGCAAAAAGCAACCACCCCAGCAATGACAACTATTATGGCAGCCTCATCATTCGATTTTTGAGTTGCAGTCAATCTTCCACTAAATATCTCTTCAACTATTCTGGCTACTAATCCAATAAATAACATAGTAACAAAAACCTTTATGGCAAGCCCGGCACGTTTTTTAAAAGGAGGTATATCGGTTGTAATGGTTATCATTTAGATATAGTGAGTGGTCTGAATTCCAAACAAAAATAAAGAAATTATGTATGCTCTTGTTTGTGTAGATAGAAGGCTTCTTTTTGTTAATATTGCAGGAATTATAGCCAGTAAACCATGAGAAACTTTTTTGCATCATTATTCGGAGCGCTTATAGGCATATTCCTTGCCTTCTTTATAGTTTGTGTAGTAGTAGTAGGCATGATTGGTAATGCCATAAAATCAGTTAAAGAAGAAAAACCCACAGTTGCCCCTTCTTCCGTTCTCGAAATAAGACTGAACCACCAGGTAAAAGAACGTACATCAGAAAAGTCTTTCAACTTTAAACTGGATGATAACGAAAAAATATTCACTGAAAATTCTGGCCTTACTGATATTATTGCTGACATACGCCATGCCGCTACCGATAAGTTTATTAAAGGTATATACCTTAACCTAACTGATGTATCTGCCGGTATTGCTACTGTCGAGAACATACGTTCAGAACTAGTTAAGTTCAAAGAATCACATAAATTCATTATTGCATACAGTGCAGGCTTTAGCCAGAAATCATATTATCTGGCATCGGCAGCCGATAATGTTTATCTCTATCCTGAAGGCGAAATTTATTTAAAAGGACTTTCAGCGCAAATAATGTTTTATAAAAAAGCACTTGACAAACTCGGTGTGCAGGTGCAGGTATTCCGTCATGGCAGGTTTAAAAGCTTTGTCGAGCCCTATATAATGGAGAAGATGAGCCCGGATAACAAACTTCAGACAAGGATGCTGCTTCTATCGGTATGGGATAAGTTATTGGAAGATATTGGCGCTTCACGCCAGCTCACTGTGGCTGCAATTAACCAAATGGCTGACAGTATGATCATACATACGGCTGAACTTGCAAAAAGTCATAAGCTGGTGGATGACCTTTTATATCCGGATGAAGTACTTGAAAAGATACGGACAAAGGCAGGTGTTTCAGATAAACAAGATATTTCATTCATTGGCCTTGATGACTATAGGGAAACATTTAATACCAACGGATTTAGTTCTACAAAAATTGCTGTGATATATGCATCAGGTGATATTGGACAAGGATATGGCGATGACGATAACATCGGCTCAGCGCGCATATCAAAAACAATACGGGAAGCACGCTTAGACCAGGATGTAAAAGCCATTGTACTGAGAGTGAATTCTCCGGGCGGTGATGCATTGGCATCAGATGTTATTTGGAGAGAGATTGACCTTGCCAAAAAAGTTAAGCCCGTAATTGTTTCTATGGGCGATGTAGCCGCATCGGGTGGATATTATATAGCATGTGCTGCAAATGCAATTGTTGCAGAGCCTACTACCATTACCGGTTCTATTGGTGTATTCGGACTTTTGCCAAATGCGCAAAGCTTGCTTAACGATAAGTTAGGTATTACTATTGATACGGTAAGCACCAATACACATGCAGCAGCAGGGTCTTTATTCTACCCTCTTCTTTCGAATGAAGAAGCTGTATTACAAGGTGGCGTTGAAAACTTTTATCATACTTTTCTTAGCCGTGTTGCTGCAGGCAGAAACATGACCACTGCACAGGTAGACAGCATAGCACAAGGGAGAGTTTGGAGCGGAGCGCAGGCAATAAAAATAGGCCTTGTTGATACATTAGGAGATATGAGCCTTGCTATACGCATTGCTGCAAGTAAAGCACATATAACTGCATATAGCATAGAAGAATTACCGACCATGATAAACCCATTAAGGAAATTACTTAGCCGTTTTTCAGGAGACATGGAAACTAAAATTTTACAAGAAGAACTTGGCAGTATTTATGAGCCCGTTCAGGAACTGTCAAAAACAATGAAACTAAGTGGTATACAAGCAAAAATGCCATATCAATTAATAATTCAATAACCTATAAAAAACAACCTTTATGCAAGCACTAGTTGGAATTATGATGGGCAGCGCGTCAGATCTGCCTTTAATGAAAGAAGCCGCAGCCGTATTAGAAAGTTTTGAAATACCATTTGAAATCAATGTGCTGTCGGCCCATCGCACACCCGATAAAGCAATGGAATATGCTAAAGATGCAGCAAAACGTGGTATGAAAGTAATGATAGCCGGTGCAGGCGGAGCAGCGCATTTACCGGGTGTGGTAGCTGCACTTACCCCTTTACCAGTTATTGGCGTACCTGTTAAATCATCTAATTCAATGGATGGATGGGATTCTGTTTTATCTATACTGCAAATGCCGGGCGGCGTTCCTGTAGCTACTGTGGCGCTTAACGGTGCACACAATGCAGGTATACTTGCTGCACAAATAATAGCAACCGGTGATCCTGTACTGATGAAAAAGATCGTTGCATTCAAAGAAAAACTAAGAGAGAAAATATACAAATCGGCTGAAGAGGTAAATAAACTGGATTTCAAATTTCAGGTTAAGCACGCATTAGTTTAATAGTGAACACTTCAAAATAGAATGCGCATAGATAATATACGTCGTTACATACCACGCAATTTTGTGCTGGTTATCGATATGTTTTTTTGTTTTTGCGCATTGATATTGGCATACCTGCTCAGGTTCAATTTTTCTATTCCTGCATCTGAAAGAGAAACATTTATTTATGTTTTCCCTTTTGTGCTTTTCTTCAGGGCACTGAGCTTTTATTTTTCAGGCTTCTATAAAAACATAGTCAGGTATACCGAAGCAAGAGATGTACAACAGATAGTAGTGGTACTTACACTAGGAAGTTTATTTTTTGCTATTGCTAACCTGCAGTATTACATAACACCGTTCAAGCACTTTTTGGTTCCCTACTCCATTATTGTAATTGAATACCTGTCGACTACGTTTATACTTATTGCTGCAAGGCTTATTTATAAATCAATGTATATGGGTGCATTTAATCCTGCAAAAACCAAGCGCAACATAATTATATATGGCGCAGATGAAGCCGGTATTATAACTAAGCGAGCTGTTGACAGGGACGCAGGAACTAAATATGAGGTAGAGGCTTTTTTGGATGAGGACCCAGGTAAATGGGGAAAAAGGCTGGAAGGCATTACCGTGTATCCACCTGATAAGTTAAAAGAGCTTTTAGCAAATAATACCGTTGCGCATCTGGTAATGTCTAATTCCGAAGTATCATTCGAACGCAAGAACAAGATCATTGATACTTGCCTTGCTTATGGCACCAAAGTGCTGAACGTTCCTCCTATTAATAACTGGATAAACGGAGAACTTAGCTTTAAGCAGATAAAGCGTGTACGTATTGAAGACCTGCTGGAGCGTGACCCTATTATTTTAGATAAGGACAAAATTAATAAGCAGATACAAGGTAGAACAGTACTGATAACAGGTGCTGCAGGCTCTATTGGTAGTGAAATTGTAAGACAAATAATTCCTTTCCGTCCTAAAAAACTGATATTGGTTGACCAGGCCGAATCGGCATTATATGATCTTGAACTGGAGGTAAAAGAGCTTGCTACATTAACCTACAAATCGTATGTGGCAGATATATGCAATAAAGAACGCATGCTGCATATTTTTGAAATGGATAAACCTGAAATTGTGTTTCACGCTGCGGCATACAAGCATGTACCGGTAATGGAAGAGAACCCGTCGGAGGCTATATGGGTGAATGTTTATGGCTCACGAACCTTAGCAGATATTTCAGTTAAGTACGGGGTTGAGAAATTTGTAATGGTATCTACCGATAAAGCAGTGAATCCAACAAGTGTAATGGGTGCATCGAAACGTATTGGCGAAATGTATGTTCAGGCGCTTAACAAAAAAGGCGGCACACGTTTTGTTACCACACGCTTTGGTAATGTACTTGGTTCAAATGGTTCTGTAATACCAAGGTTCAAATTACAAATAGATAAAGGCGGCCCTATTACTATAACGCATCCGGAAATAACCCGCTATTTCATGACCATTCCTGAGGCCTGCCAATTGGTATTAGAGGCAGGAACAATAGGAGAAGGTGGAGAGATATATGTGTTCGATATGGGTAAATCTGTTAAGATAGTTGACCTGGCTATGCGCATGATACAGTTATCGGGGCTTACGCTGGGCAAAGACATTAAGATAGTATTTACAGGCCTGCGCCCGGGAGAAAAACTTTTTGAAGAGCTTTTGCATAACAACGAAAACTCGTTACCTACTCACCATCCGCAAATAATGGTAGCGAAGGTTAAAGAATACGATTATGATATGGTGGCCAAACAGATCGATGAACTTATCGCGCTTGCATCGAAGCACGATGAAATGGCATTGGTACAAAAAATGAAAGATATTGTTCCGGAATTCCTGAGTAACAATTCAGTTTTTGAAAAGCTTGATAAACCTATTTTGAAAGAGAAGGTTTAGCTTTAGTTAAGCTCAGCAGGTTAATATTATATATCACTATTGCCCCCGGAGGTATTTTATCTTTATCGCCTACAAGGCCATTAGCCAGGTTAGAGGGAATAATAAACATAGCTTTATCGCCCACATGCATAAGCTGCACTGCCTCATGCACACCCGATTCCACTTCATCTTCACCAACCTTAAATTGTTTTGGGCCATCTTGCTTGGTATCGTAACACATAGTACCATCGAGCAGGCTTATGGTATAACTTACTGAGGCCATTTCTCCTACCTCGGCAATATCACCTTTACCATGCTCTATTATCTGATAATATATGCCCGTCTGTGTACGTTGCATATCGTAATTATGCCTCTGTACATATTGCTTTATTTCATCTTCCTGTTGCAGAAGAAATGCCTTATGTGAATCGATAAGCCCATTGTTTACCTGCTTTTGGGTTAGCGGTGGAGCAGTATTTTTGGGTTCATCGTTACCACAACCACAAAACAATACAGTAATAAAAGTTATTACGCAGGCACTATGTATAGTACGAATTATCATTTCCCTTTAAGCTCAGCTTTATATGGCGACAAGAGTGTTAGGAACTTCATTATGGTTTCATCCATCGAAAGTTCGCTCATACCACCGGCAGCATTCAAATGGCCGCCACCGTTAAAGTGTGCACGGGCAAATTTGTTTACATCAAACTTATCTTTCGATCGGAAGGATATGCGTATTTCGCCATCTTGCTTTTCAGCAAATAAGGCAGCAAAAGCAACACCCTTTACCGATAATGGCTCATTTACCAGGCCTTCAGTATCTCCGTCTTTATAATCAAAACGCTTTAACTCACTTTGGGTTAAGGCAATAAAACCGGTTGAAAATTCAGGTAATATTTTCATCTTCTCTAATAACGAAAACCCTGTAAGCCTCAATCTAGCTTCACGGTTGGTATCGTTAATAAGCTGATAAACGCGTGAACTTTCTGCACCCCGTTCCATTAATTCAGCCACTACATAATGAGTATGAGTGGTAGTGGATGCAAAGCGGAAAGAGCCTGTATCGGTCATTATACCTGAATAAAGGCAGTTGGCTATGTTTTTATTTATCTTTTTCTTTTCGCCTAATTTTTCGATCAGGTCAAATATCAGTTCGGCAGTAGATGATGCTTTAGTGCTATGAAAAGCTATATCGGCAAACGGGTCGGGTTGCGGATGATGATCAACCATTAGTATAAGTGCATTCGATTTTGCAACCTCTACACCCAACTCTTCTATACGGCGCAGGCCGTTAAAATCGAGGCAGGCAACCAGGTCGGCAGAACGTATGGCAGCAATAGCTTCAGTAGGTTTCTTATCGTAAGTAATTATGTCTTTGGCACCCGGCATCCATTTTAAAAAGTCGGGGAACACATTGGGTGCAAGCACCGTAACCGTATGTCCGAATTTTTTAAGGAAGTGGCAAAACCCCAACGATGAACCTACTGCATCACCATCAGGCGATTTGTGCATTATGATAGTTACCTTTTGAGGTTCACTTATCAGTTCTTTTATTTTTAATAGCTCTTGTTCAGTCACAATAATTTTAAATTCTAGGTTACAAAGTTAACTTATATTTGCGCTCACTAAAAAATACACATTATTATGGCCACAAACAGAACATTTACCATGGTTAAGCCTGATGCAGTAGCTGACGGCAATACAGGAGGTATTTTGCAAATGATACAAAAAGCAGGATTTAAGATCGTTGCTATGAAGCAAACCCGCCTCAGCAAAGAAACTGCAGGCGCTTTTTACGCTGTACACAAAGAACGCCCTTTTTATGGCGAATTAGTTGATTATATGTCATCGGGCCCTATAGTAGCTGCTATTTTAGAGAAGAACGATGCAGTTGCTGACTTCCGTAAGCTTATTGGCGCTACTGACCCGGCTAAGGCTGATGCAGGTACTATTCGTAAGCTATATGCTAAATCTATTTCTGCTAACGCAGTTCATGGTTCCGACAGCGATGATAACGCACGTATTGAAGGCGATTTCTTCTTTTCGAGCTTAGAAAGAGTTTAAGTTTACCTTAACACAAGTTCGTTCACTACCTGAGAGCCTACCATGGCATTCAGGTCCTTTATTATCTTGCTTGCCGAGTAGGATATCTCTTGCCTTAACGGAGCAGAAGCAATGGTAACAACCAGTTTGCCGTTGCTAATGTATATATCGGTAGTGTGCTTTGAAATAAGCGGGCCAACCACTTTTTCCCATGAACGGACCAGTTTATGCTCATCTATTTTATCATCCAAGCGATAAAGCTTGAGCATATCTTTAATGGCATCACCTAATTTTTGGTCGTTGCTGCTTCTCATTATTGTACTAAGTTAGGTTCGGTAACTTCATCAAGTGCTCCTTCATTAATTGGGAATATCCTATAGTCTTGGCCTTTTTTATCCAGTAAGTTTTTCATACGGGTATGGCTGGTATCAGTAATAAATACCTGCTTAAAGTCTTTGCCTGTTACCATGTTTATAAGGTAGCTTACACGGTCCTCATCCAGTTTATCGAATATATCATCAAGCAATACGATGGGCGGAAAATTGAAATGCTTTTTAAGAAAGTGGAATTGGGCTATTTTTAATGCTATAATAAATGACTTCTGCTGACCCTGCGATGCAAACTTTTTCAGTGGATGTCCATCTTTTAAAAACAGCCAATCATCCTTGTGAACACCTGCTGTGGTGTACTGTACAGCCCTATCCTTATCAAGTGCTTTGCTGAATATATCGGCATACTCGCCTTCGCTTATCTGCGATGAATAGGTAAGGTTGGCAAGTTCGCGAGAACCTGATATTTCGCTATATACCTTCTCAAAAATTCCGGTAAAGGCTTCAGTAAACTCCTTTCTCTTTCTGAATATCTCTTTGCCTTTTTCAATCAACACCTCATCCCATATTGCCATCAGGGTATCATCCCACTGGCGTGTTTCATAAAAGCGCTTTAACATGGCATTACGCTGTAGCAAGGCTTTGTTGTAATCTATCAGGTTGGTCAGATAAGCTGAATCAATTTGCGAGAGGATGCTATCTACAAACCGCCTTCTTACTTCGCTGCCTTCGTGTATCAGTTCAATATCGGTTGGCGATATCATTACCACAGGCAATAAGCCTATGTGTTCTGATAAACGGCCATAATCTTTTTTATTCCGCTTAAACAGCTTGCGGTCATTCCTTTTTTGTGCACAGTATATTTCTTCCTGTTGGGCATCTTTATAGAACTGGCCCTGTATTACAAACATGTCCTCCTCATGGAATATGTTCTGGTTATCGAACGAATTGAAATAGCTTTTGCAAAACGATAGATAGTGTATAGCATCGAGCAAATTGGTTTTACCCGCACCGTTATGCCCCACAAAGCAGTTTACGTTTTGTGAAAACTGCATGTTTACCTGCCTGTAATTCTTAAAATTGAGTATCGATATATTGTCGAGGTACATGCCCTTTATTTGCTTGCCCAAATTTAGGCTTTATAGATGTAAGCAATTACATTCATTGATAATAACAATAAATAACAATAGAATTTTTTGATAATGTTTTTAGCAAATAGCATACAATATATTGGTTATCAATATATTGTGAAAAATATATGAGCGGGTAAATAAATGCATAAGTTTTACCACCTTTGCCTTATGAATATAGCCTACTTATCGCTTGGTAGTAATATAGGAGACAGGGAAGCAAACCTATTGAAAAGCATTGCTTTACTTCAAAAAGAGGCGGGAGAAATCATTGCCATATCTTCGCTTTACGAAACCGAGCCCTGGAATATGGATGATAGCTCAAGTTTTATAAACCAGGTTATAGAAGTACAAACCAAGCTCTCAGCAGATAAGTTGATGGATATTTTACTGGAAACCGAAACCAAAATGGGAAGGGTACGGCCCCAAACCCCTAAAGGGGCTTTAAATAAAACTGACACAAAATATGAGTCGAGAGTAATTGATATAGATATACTTTTCTATAACGATGCTATTATATCATCAGATAAACTGACTATTCCCCACCCGCTTTTACACCAACGCAGGTTTGTGCTTGAACCTTTGGCAGAAATAAACCCAAATCTCATTCATCCCTTATTAAACAAGGCTATTTCTGCTTTGTTGCTCGAATGCAAGGACAGTTACATGGTAGCAAAGATTATGTCGAAATAAATACGTAAATTCGTAGAAGATTTATAGTTATAGAAATGATACCATACGAACAATTAGCAGCGACTTCAAAGGTTTGGGTATTTCAGGCCGAACGTGAGTTTTCGGAAGCCGAAGTACAGTTGCTTACCACTAAGCTTAATGCGTTTACTGATAACTGGCTTAGCCATGGCAGTTTGGTTAAAGGCCATTTTAAAATATTATACAGCCGTTTCATTTTGTTTTTTGCCGATGAACAGGGCGAGGCCATGTGTGGCAGAGCAGTTGATGCCTCTGTACGGTTCATTAAAGAAATGGAAACGATATTTGGCGTACCTATGCTAAACAGAAACCTGGTTGCATACCTTAAAGATGGCAAAGTGTTTTCATGCACATTGAATGACCTAGCGCATCTTTCGGAAGAAGGAAAAATAACACCGGATACTATTATGTTCAATAACCTGGTTGCTAATAAAGCCGATTTCGAAAAAAACTGGATGATACCCCTCTCATCGAGCTGGCAACAGAATTATATTTTGCAAAACCAATAAGATAAGCGTGTACAGTAAAAAATTCCATTCGGCCGATCTGAGTAAACATTCCTTTGTTGTAACAGGTGGCGCCGGTTTCATTGGCTCTCATTTGGTGCACTATTTAGTGAGCCATAATGCAAAAAGAATTGTAGTCCTCGATGATCTTTCAACCGGTAATATTGATAACCTGAAACCATTTGAAAAACATCCGGGCTTTGAATTTATAAATGGCAGCATTTGCGATAAAGCAATTTGCGATAAAGCATTTAAGGGCATTGATTACATATTGCACGAAGCTGCACTTTGTTCGGTACCCCGTTCTGTTGCCAACCCTATTGCCACACACGATGTAAACGTATCGGGTTTTTTAAATGTGTTGGTTGCAGCGCGCGATGCAGGAGTAAAAAGATTAGTGTATGCCAGTTCATCTTCGGTTTACGGCGATAGCAAAGCATTGCCAAAAAAAGAAACCGACCAGCCCGGGCCTTTGTCGCCTTATGCGGTATCTAAATACAGCAACGAGCTTTATGCATCGGTATTTGCACGTAACTATGGTATGAGTGTTGCAGGCTTGCGCTACTTTAATATTTATGGCCCAAGGCAAAATCCTTTCGGACAATATGCAGCAGCCATTCCGCTTTTTGTTACAGCATTAATGCAAAATAAAGCGCCTGTAATTTATGGCGATGGAACCCAAACCCGCGATTTTACTTTTATAGAAAATGTAGTGCAGGCTAATATTAAAGCCTTGTTTGCAGGCGATGCAGTAAATGGGCAGGTATTTAATGTGGCCTGTGGCGAACAGATAAGCGTTAACGATCTTTTTAAAACACTGGCCGGTTTTGCAAATTCAAACCTTGCTCCTACCTACCAGCCATCGCGCCTTGGCGATGTAAAAGACTCAAAGGCAGCTATTGATAAAGCAAAGGAATTATTAGGCTATGCTCCCGAAGTATCTTTCAGCCAGGGAATAGAAACCACGTGGAAATGGTTTAAAGAGCACTACAAAGTTCCGCAAGCTACTACCGCATGAAAAAAATTGCCGTACTTACTTCGGGTGGCGATGCGCCCGGCATGAATGCCTGCATAAGGGCAATAGTGCGCGCAGGTTTATTTCATGGTATGGAAATGGTAGGTGTGCGCCGAGGTTACGATGGCCTTATTGAAGGCGATTTTCTTCCTATGGATTCTCATTCGGTAAGCAATATTATACAACGCGGTGGTACTATACTTAAAACAGCCCGCAGCGAAAAGTTCAGAACTAAAGAAGGCTTACTGGAAGCAAAGAAAAGACTAGAAGATGCAAATATAGATGGGCTTGTGCTCATTGGCGGAGATGGTACCTTTAAAGGAGCTTTGGCATTTTCATCTGTCACCAATATTCCCTGCATGGGTGTGCCCGGCACAATTGATAATGACCTTTATGGTACAGATTATACATTAGGATTCGACACAGCACTTAATACGGTAATTGATGCTGTAGACAAAATACGTGATACCGCAGCATCGCACGACCGATTATTTTTTGTTGAAGTTATGGGGCGCGATGCAGGCTTTATAGCTTTAAATAGTGGTGTAGGTTGCGGCGCTGAAGATATTCTGATACCGGAAAGCAAAACCGACATTGCACAAATTATCAGCCGCCTTGAAGATGGATGGAAAAGACATAAATCATCCTGCATTATTATTGTTGCTGAAGGTGATATTGAAGGTGGAGCATACGAGATTGCCAGGAAAGTAAAAGAAAAATTCAATCATTACGATACGCGTGTTACCGTTATAGGCCATATGCAACGGGGTGGTAGCCCTACCTGTTTCGACAGGGTGTTGGCAAGTCGCCTGGGTGTTGCAGCATTAGAAGGGCTATTGAATGGTCAAACACACGAAATGGCAGGGTTAATAAACAACCACATTGTGTTTACGCCTTTTGCACAAACGCGCAAACATAATGTAGATATTAACGAAGGACTATTACGCATCGCTCATATTTTATCGGCTTAAACTTATGGCACTATTCGGCCTGATTAAAAATAATACACTACCCCTTACAGAGCTTTCTGTTTTGCGTACCGATGTGCATTCTCATTTTATTCCGGGTATTGACGATGGAGCTAAGGACATGGAAGATTCCATTGCTCTTATTAAAGGAATGAAGGATTTGGGGTACAAAAAAGTAATTACCACTCCGCACATAATGTCTGATGCCTACCGCAACACTCCTGAAATAATAATGGGAGGGCTTGAAAAAGTAAGGCAAGCATTAAAAGAAGCAGAGATTGATATAGAGATAGAGGCAGCAGCGGAATATTATTTCGATTTTGAATTCGAAAAAAAAATAAAAGAGGCTAGCGTACTAACCTTTGGTGAAAAGTATTTATTGTGGGAAATTCCTTTTATAAACCCACCCGATAATATGAACCAGCTCATATTCGAAATGACCACAAGGGGCTACAGGCCAGTGTTGGCACACGTAGAACGCTATGGGTTCTGGCAACGTAATTTTGAAAAGTACGAGGAGCTCGCCGACAGGGGTGTATTATTACAAATGAACATTAATTCTATTACCGGGCATTATTCTATACCTACTAAGAAAGCTGCGCAATGGCTCATTGAAAAGAACATGATAAGCTTTGTAGGTTCCGATTGTCATCATTTAGGGCATATTGAACTGATTAAGGCAGCTGTGAAAGATAAGCACTTTCAAAAATTGCTAGCCTCCGACAGGTTGCTTAATAAAACCCTTTAGTCCTTAGTCAACTTATTTCAACAATAAAATAGAGGTGGATTTATTCAATGAATCCTCCCCTCAAGGGGAGGATTTAGGTGGGGCAATTTATTTATTTCAATAAAAAAAGGCGAAGAACAATGTTCTTCGCCTTTTTCATGAAAAATCAATCTGTTACTTAATAATCAACTTACCATCAGAAATTACTTTGCCTTCTGCAGAAAGTATACGGTAGAAATATATACCTGCCGCCTGGCTAAGGTTGATTTGGTTCTTACCTTCACTAACTGTTGTAGTATATACATTCTGGCCCAATACATTGTAAGCTACAAACTGTTGTTTATCCTTTACATTGTTTAGTTCGACTGTAAACGAACCATTATTAGGGTTAGGATATACGGTAACGTTATTAGTTACATCTAAATCCTGAACTGAGGTAAGGCTACCCGGAGGAGGTTGAATACCAATAAGTGCTGCAAGATTAGTAGTAAATGCAGGAGTTTGAGAATCAGGCGTAAGATTAGTAACCTGGAACCATCCATCATCATATCCGCTCCAACCCCAGTTCATGTGTACATTATTATAAGGTGTAGTAGCATCATTACCATCGCACACCCATGTATGTCCTCCATCCGAAGCTTGTCCTTCATATTGAATAATTCTTCCGGCATTAAATTCCTTTTCCATAGTATCAATCCAGGCTTGTTCCGTTTTCATTGGATAAGTAACACCATGTATTGATTTTGCATAGTAACCGAAGTAAGTTACATAGGAGTTTTGTGCACATGCGCCTCCACCCGATTCAGAAGATAAAACAAAGGCACCACTTCCATTAGGGTCATAATCCATTTCTACACTTACACCACAGTCGTACATTAATCTGGCTATATCAGTATCTGCTGTCGAAACTTTTGAAGTTGAAGCAGGAGTAAGTGGCATAGCGGCCCAATTATAAGTATGGGCATAATTCGCACTTAAAGTTCCCCAGTTGTCAGAATATCCGCTACTTGAACAATCGCAATATGAATGACTACCGGTACCTTTGGCAGGATATGACCAATACCTCATTATTTGGGCCATTGTTGTTGCTACACAACCTGTTACCGACTGGGTACTGGCTGTTGAGCCTTTTAAGCCCGGAGGCATAAAATAATTATAAGGATATGGTTGGTATTGCTGATCCCAAGTTGACTGACAAAGAGGGCCAACTGTAGCAACAGTAGCTTTTTTATTGTTCCTGGCTGTGCTATTAATATAACCCGACCATTCATCAGCTACACTTGCAGTAGCGATAAAATTATTTGTCCTTATATATGCAAGTTCATTTTTACGTTTCTGCATCCAAAAATAAATGCTTGTACCTTTAGCGGGCACAACCCATTGGCCTTCGGTTGAATAACCCAAAATAGGCCTGGCAGCATCTTCTGCTGTAATAACAACAAAGCCATCCTGGCTGTTAATGTTGAATACATAATACAACGGAACTCCTGAAGCATCAGCTTCGGAATAAGCTAAAGTTGCGTTTGAAACAACTTTTGCCGATGTTTGTGCATAGAAATTAACCGCAGCATTTTGGGCTACGTTTAATTTAACAGGGCTCGCACTGGCCACGCCAATACTTGCCGCTAACGCAATCATTACATTTGTAAGATTTTTCATGTTGGAGGAATTTTTGTTAGTAATAGGACTATCTTTTTTAGTCATAACCAATGGGGGATTAATTATTTCTATAGCAAGTATAATCCGGCAATTATGCAAATTCCAAGAAAACATTAAATGCTTTTAGCGAAAGCCTTCCGCTAAAAAGCAAAGTCACCCTATTTTTTACTTAACTATTGCATTTTGTATTCGAAGTTTCTATATTTGTAATAATATGAAAAGAGTTGCAGCTTTATTTTTAACCCTTACATTTTTGCTTTACCTGGGCGGTATGCAGCTAATGTATTGGGTAAAAATTGACAATGCAAAACGTGATGCAACCGCAACACTACTAAGACATAGCGCTAAAACAGCCGATGCTAGAGATTTTGAATTTTCATCATCTCAATACAATTCATTAAATTGGTTAGAGAAGAATAAAGAGTTCATTTTTGATGGACAACGTTACGATATAGCCACTATTGAATACAGTTCAAATGGTGTAACAATTTCATGCTATGCAGATAATGAAGAAACTGAAATTGCAAATGCATTCCATCAATTTGCAAACAAGTTATACTCTAACAATGAGCAATCGAATAGTACCAACAATACTGATGTATTAAATAAGATCACCAAAGAATATTTACCTCTGAGTTTAATTTTTCTTCAGCCCAGGTATGAAAAATCATCGCCTGTTATTGTTACAGAAGAAATCCCTACCTTTTCTTCGCTTATTGCCGATATCTGGCATCCACCAGCTAACTGCTAAATTTTAATGCACCTTTACTAATGAATAATGCCTCCTGCATTATTCGGTATAGCTGCTCACATTGATGGCCATTGGCCTTCAAATCATGTATTTCCTTAAAAATTAGCAAGCTCAAAAAATAGCGACAATATGAAACCCATTATACAGATACCTATAAAGGAATCGCGGGCAGAACTGGAGACACTCCATAAAAACAGTTCTTCTTTCCTGCAACCGCGCATTCAAATGTTCATTATACTTTTAAAAGAACCCGTAATTACTAAATCTCAGTTATCGCGCAGGCTAAATGTTGCCTACAACAGCATTACCAAATGGTATGAGTTGTACCGCGATGGAGGGATAGAGAAACTGGTAGAAGTACGGAGAGGAAAATATCGCCACAACAACGGAAGCACTCCCGGC
>JABDCA010000023.1 GCA_013288345.1 Bacteroidota bacterium
TTATTCATACCCGATTTAGGCTAAAGCCATCAAATCATTATTCTACTACCACGACCTAAAAGTCTTGGCAATTAAATAAAGAATAACTAAGATCAACAATTAGAGTTGCCACGACTTTTAAGTCGTGGAGTTAATAATGCGGACTAGTTCAGGCTTTAGCCCAACAACAACAAATTATTTGAGTAACTCTTTTATTTTAGAGTCTCTTACATCCACCCTTGATTTTTTTATCATAGTAACGAAATCATCGAACAGGTAGCGCGAATCGTGCGGGCCCGGTGATGCTTCAGGATGGTACTGTACTGCAAATACAGGCAAGTCGGTGCGCCTTATACCCTCAATTGTATCGTCATTCAGGTTTATGTGAGTAACCTCAATATTGGGGTTCTTCTTTATTTCATCTTCGCTAACAGCAAAGCCATGGTTTTGCGATGTTACTTCGCAAAGGCCTGTTATAAGATTTTTAACCGGATGGTTAATACCCCTGTGGCCTGCATGCATTTTGTAGGTCGATATGCCACTTGCCAAGGCTATTAATTGGTGGCCAAGGCAAATGCCCATTACCGGTATGCCCGATTTTATAACCTGTTCAATTACCTTAACCTCAGCTTTCATGGCTGAAGGATCGCCGGGGCCGTTAGATATCATAAAGCCCGATGGCTTCCACTTCATCATTTCATCGAACGAGGTAGTCATTGGGAACACCTTAACATAGCAATCGCGGTCGGTAAGGCAGCGGACAATGTTTCCTTTTACGCCCATATCCATAAGGGCCACACGTTGCTTCGAATCAGGATTACCTTCTTCGTAAGCTACTTTGGTAGATACCTTTGATGACAACTCGAGCCCTTGCATAGAAGGAACTTTATCGAGCAATTTCTTTAATTCTTTTATATCTGTAATCTCAGATGAGATGATAGCGTTCATGGCACCTTTATTGCGCAGGTAGCGCACCAGGGCACGAGTATCAACATCTGATATAGCTACTATGTTATTCTTTATAAAGTATTCCTTTAATGACATTTGAGCCCTTTTTCGCGAAGGATACTCATTGAATGTACGGCAAACCAAACCCGATATCTTAATGCCCTTCGATTCGCTTTCATGCTCCTCAACCCCATAATTACCAATGTGTACGTGGGTAGCAACCAATATTTGTCCGAAGTAAGATGGATCAGTAAAAATTTCCTGGTAGCCGGTCATACCGGTGTTAAAACAAATTTCGCCAGTGGTAGTACCTATCTTTCCGGCAGCACGGCCTGTAAAAACTCTTCCGTCTTCTAAAAGCAATACTGCAACTGGAAATAGGCTATCTGACATCGGTTTTTATTTTATCGCTCGCAAATTTACATCTTTTATCCTTTTCTTTCGGCAAGTAGTTTTTCAAAAGTTATTAACGAAAAAGGCAATGGCACGTAAAGTGTATTTGCGTTAGGGATTATTCGTAACTCGTTTATATAATAAGGAACTCATGAGGGCTTCGCCGTTGTAGCGGTTACCCCGCAGCAGAGCGAGGAGTAAAAGCGAATAGCCCGACCCCACGTGCATCGGGGGAACGCCCAAAGAAGTTAAAAGTTAAAAGCGAAAAGTGCAAAGCGAGAACCAAAATTTGAATACTTTTATTGCTTCAACTCCATTGAATATGAGACTAGTAAAACACTTTTTTATTGCAGCGCTGTTTATTGCCAATGCAGCTATTGCAGGCAATACCCCTTCCAAGCCTACTGCCACGGCTATAGATACCCTTATGGTACGCCTGAATGGCAAGCCCTACTTTGCTATTAAAGTAAACGGACAACCACCTATATATAACGGGCAAATAACCTTTAACCCATTACATGTTACCGATACGGGCAGTATTTCGCTTAAGTGCCTCGATAGTAAGGGCCAGCTTATAAAGATGATGCGCGATGGCGATACTATTCAGAATTTCTTTTTTGGGAACATTAAATTATCGTTTACCGATTTTACTGACTCGGTGCAAAAGAAAAAGGCCAAGTCGAATATATTCAGCCATAAAATACTTTTTTACAATTGCGTGTTTGGCCATGTAACTGCCGATACCACCGAAGACCAATATGCCGAAGATACCAAGCAGAAGAAGAAAATAGAGTTTAAACACGATGTGCTGTTTATTAACTGCAACTTTTTAAAAGGATTGGAAATAAGCAATTGCATATTCGATAAAAAGTTTTTCATGACAGGGCAAATAATGGGCTTTCACCCTGCTATTATTGAGGGCAGCGAGTTTCATGAGGAGACCTATTTTTTTGCAGCCCCACCCGATGGCTATAAGGGCGTATCGAGCTTTACCATTAACCTGTGTAAGTTTTATGCGCCTGTTATATTGTCGATAATAGATAACGATAAGTCGAAGGTGGCTGTGGAGCGTTGCAAGTTTACCGATGTGTTTTCGCTGGGTAAGAGCATACCGCCCAATATATTTGAGCGCTTCCACGAGGCAAGCAAAGGCAAGCACTACATTGACCGCATTTACAACTACAGTAGTTATTATGCAGGCTTTTTAAGCAAAAAATACAAAACCGAGTATTACGGCACCGATGATACAATAGAGCAATTTACCCACAACGACCGCAAGTTGTATAACCTTACCCTGAAGCAATTGCAATGCAAGTATGTTGATATTGCCAATTCTACTTTGGTGAACGCATGGCTTGAAGATGTATCGATTAGCGGATGTATTGATATTACCGGTTGCAGCCTGGCTTACACTGCCGACTATACCGGCAAGCAAGGGTTGGAGGATATTAACTTCCCGAACAACAACGGTATTATTTATGCCAACTACAAATCATTTTCGCCGGATGCCTTTAAGCTGAGCAATTACCTGGAAAAGATACAGATACACCCGCTGGTGCACAACTTTTTCGATACCACTGCCAACTTTGTAGAGGAGAACGAAAACTTTTACAACCTTATAAAAGACTACAGCGTAAAGCACTTTACCAATGCCGATATGGTTACGGGCATTAAGGCCCGCTACGACCGCGAAAAAAGCCTGTGGCTGCTGCAATACCACAGCGCACACTTTAAGCATGGCGAAACCTTTAGCGACCGCTGGCTCAACTTCTTCCCGATGGTGGGTGGAGAATTTTTAGAAATTACAGTATCATCGGGCTATAAGGGCGAATGGAAGTTTGCTATATGGGTGCTTACCATTATTTTAACCTTTACCTGCTTTTATTACTTCAGGCATAAGGAAGCGGTGATAGACTACCTTAACTCGAAGTTTAACAAGGAGCTTGATAAGATTGAGAACTACAGCACCCTTAAAATTTATGGCAGCCACAATGTATGGCGCGATTTCTTCCGTTGCCTGTGGTTTAGCGCTATGGTGTTTGTTGACCCACGACTGCCTATTAGCTTTTTTAACCTGCGTTCGGGCTTTTTTGCCATGGTGCTTATTGAATGGCTTTTTGGCTTAACTGCTATACTGCTGTTCCTTATCTTTTTGGCGAGTAATTACTCGTTTATAAGGACGTTGATTGGGATATAGGTTTTTTACCGCAAAGACGCTAAGACGCAGTTTTTGTCCCCCGCTGGGAGGGTGCAATTCGGGGGATGATTCTTGTCACCCTGAGTTGGCGAAGCTTGTCTGTTTGACAAACAGGGGTCTATTCGGGTCTTCACCACAGAGGTACGGAGAACATAGAGCCTCACAGAGTTTTTGCGTATATTTGTTATTTAGCAGAGGCTATTAAACAACAAAACAATAGTTGATATGCTGTTGCGCGAAAAAGACAAACAGGCTTTATTGCAGATTTTTTCTTCCGCTGACTTAGAGGTAGAAGTATGGGCTTATGGCAGCAGGGTAAATGGTACTGCCCACGAAGGAAGTGACTTGGATTTGGTTATTAGAACCCACAACCTGAAACCACTACCCTTTGATAAATATTCGGAACTATGCGAAAAGATAAGAAACAGCAATATTCCTATATTAGTAGAACTAAGAGACTGGGCCATACTGCCTGAAAGTTTTCATAAAAACATAGAGCAGCATTACGAACCTTTTTACAGTAGCCTGCATGCTATACTTAAGGAACCACCGGCCAATTACAAAGCAAAAGATGATAAAGGCGAAGCTGCCAATAAATAACCTGGGCATGTTTTACGATAAACTAGATTATACCAAGGCTATGCCTTTTTTGTTAATGTTACCGAAAGCACTATCTGCTAAAACATAACTTTCAACTTTTAGCTTTTCACTCACCTTTACTGCTGTTCCTTATCTTTTTGGCGAGCAATTACTCGTTTATAAGGACGTTGATTGGGATATAGCGCTTTTGGGTTTATGAAGAAATATCCTTAAACCTGTTTTCTATTTTTTTACTTAACTCTGTAATAACTTCATCAACAATTGGCTTCATATTGACCTCTTTTGCTATTTCATTCGCAGCTATAATCAAATCCTTATAGAAATTCTTATCACCAGTATACCTAAGCCAAAATTCTTTCCCGATATAAACCTCATAATCTTCTTCCAGTTTTTTAATAAATGAGTTTTTTTCACTATCCTCACCATATGTTAAGCAAAAAACAAAATCATTTGAATTAACTTTCTTATTATTAGTTTTTGCAAGATTTCTCAAATCTTTAAAATGATCAATAATAGTTTTTATATCATCTTTATTTATGGCATTCGGGCCTGATTTCAACTGGCAATATTTTATGCGCTTGTCAATTTGGTCAGAATACTCTCTGCCACACAACAATAACCACTGAAAACCATTTATTTATGACCATGCGACACGAAAACCATAAACAAAAAAGGCAAAAAAATATTCAACTAATTGAAACTCAATGGAGAAGGAAACAAATAAAAGTGTATTTACCGCCAGAAACCGCCACTTTCCGCCAAATATAAAACCTCAAAAATGAAAAATGATGGTTTTATATTCACGAACACAATTAAAAACAATACAGATTGAGTAACAAACACCGGCCCAAAAAGCAACAAGAAAAGACAATAGGTAAAACCCGAAAGTCGGTTGACAAAATGCAATTTTTTTTCAAATTCATATTACTGAAAACCAAATGGTTGATGGTTGACAACTGGCCAAAAGTGTCAACCGTGTTCAGAGGTTTCATAATTCAATAAAATCATGAACAGAAATATACTTTCCTTATCTTTTCTCTTGACAGAAAAGAAACAAAAGGTCAAGACAGCCGAAGGCGCTCATGCCAGAAGGGGCATGACCGTAGTGTTCCGCCCTGCTGCACACTACTGCGCTGCCGCCTGTCGGTTAACACAGGGGAATTTTGATCTGTATAAAGTAGAGGCACGTGAGGTGAAAAGAGAAGATAACAGGAATGGACACATAGATGCAAAGGATTGTGCCAAATAAGTTAAAAACGAAAAGTGTAAAGTTAAAAGTTAAAAAATGCTAACAAACTCAACCTTAATCTTAACCTCAACCGCCTATATCTCATTCTTAATTTTAACTTTGAAGCTTAGAAATTGTACTATATCACAATACGTCTTAACCTAAACCTTAATCTCAGCCTAAACCTGATATGACATATAAAACGGATGTAGAAGCAGTAGATGCCCTGGGGCATAAGTACCGCGAGCTAACCAAAGAAATACGCAAAGTAATTATAGGCCAGGAAGCCATAGTAGAAGATGTGCTAAACTCTATCTTCAGCCGTGGGCACTGCCTGCTTATAGGCGTACCGGGCCTTGCCAAAACCCTATTGGTAAACACCATAGCACAAACCCTTGGCCTGAGCTATAACCGCATACAGTTTACGCCCGATCTTATGCCATCGGACATTATTGGTACCGATATATTGGATGAGAACCGCAACTTTAAGTTTATAAAAGGCCCTCTGTTTGCCAACATTATTCTGGCCGACGAAATAAACCGTACTCCCCCTAAAACGCAATCGGCATTGCTCGAGGCCATGCAGGAAAGGGCTGCTACCGTTGGCGGCAAGCGCTACGAACTGGGGAGCCCGTTTTTTGTGCTGGCTACCCAAAACCCTATCGAGCAAGAGGGTACCTATCCCCTGCCCGAGGCTCAGTTAGACAGGTTCATGTTCAATATTTGGCTCGACTACCCTACCTACAACGACGAGGTAGAAGTGGTTAAGAACACCACCATCGACAAGGAGGTTCAGCTAAACAAAATACTTACCGCCGAAGAGATATTATTCTTTCAGAACATTGTGCGCAAAATACCTATTGCCGATAACGTGCTTGAATATGCCGTAAAACTGGCTTCGAAAACCCGTCCGCAAACAACCGATGCTCCGCAGATAGTAAAAGATTATATAGTATGGGGCGCAGGGCCGCGTGCATCGCAGTTTATGGTAATTGGCGCCAAGTGCCACGCGGTGTTGCATGGCAAGTATTCGCCCGATATTGAAGATGTGAATGCCGTTGCAGGGCCTATTTTGCGCCACCGCATTGTGCGCAACTACAAAGCCGAGGCCGAGGGTATTACTGTTGATGATATTGTATCAAAATTACTCAGGTAATTTTGAAGTGATAAGTGGTAAGTGAATAGTGATAAGTTATGGTGAATTTCTTGAAACATTTATTTAAAATTAGCTTCCTGTCATTGCGAGGTACGAAGCAATTTCATTTTTGTCATGCTGAGGCTCTCGAAGCATCTATTCCTTTTCCATTGGGCGTTACCCCCGATGCACGTGGGGTCGGGCTATACGCTGCAAGTCCTCGCTACGCTGTGGGCTTTCCGCTACTATCCCTAACGCAAACACAGTGCATTGGCCGATACTAAACCTACATTCTCTGCGTTACTCCTTTGCGTCCCGATAGCTATCGGGATCTGCGGTAAAAAATATAAAAAAGTCATGTTGAGCTTGTCGAAATATATTCCGCTTAAAAAGGTCTTCGACAGGCTCAGACTAACGAACATTTTAGGATAAGCCGAAGGGTAACGCCCAAAGGAAAATGAAAAAGAAGGTAATTATATCGGTAATTAACGACCTGGTGACCGACCAGCGAGTAAACCGCACCTGCCTGACGCTGGCAGAGAGCGGCTACGAAGTGCTGCTGGTAGGCCGTAAAATGCGTAAGAGCCTGCCGCTGCCTCAACGCCCATACACTACTAAGCGCATGAACCTGCTCTTTGAATCGGGTGTGCCTTTCTACATCGAGTATCAGTTCCGATTGTTTTGGGTACTGCTTTTCAACAGGGCTTCCCTGCTCTTCTCCAACGACCTCGATACCCTCATGCCTAACTACTTTATCAGCAAACTGAAAGGTGTTCCGCTTATATACGACAGCCACGAGTACTTTACCGGAGTACCCGAACTGCAGGCCCACCCTGCCAAGCAGCGCACCTGGAAACGGGTTGAGAAGATGTTCATACCTAAACTCAAACACATGTTCACCGTCAATGCCTCTATTGCCGGGCTATACCACGAGGAGTCCGGTATTGATGTTAAGGTAATGCGCAACCTGCCCATGAAACGCGATCTGCCCAAACACGCATCTCGCATTGCCCTCAACCTACCCGAAGACAAGAGCATCTTGCTACTACAAGGTGCAGGCATAAACATAGAACGGGGCTCGGAGGAGGCCATACAAGCTATGCAGTTCCTCGACAACACCCTTTTGCTCATCATTGGCGGTGGCGATGCTATAAACAGCCTAAAGGCCCTTGCTACAAGCCTCAACCTGAACGACAAGGTTCGGTTCATTCCTAAGCTCCCCTTCGAAGAACTGATGCAATACACCGTATTAGCCGACATAGGCCTCACCCTCGATAAAGACACGAACATCAACTACCGCTATAGCCTCCCCAACAAGCTCTTCGATTATATACATGCCGGTCTGCCGGTGCTGGCCTCACCTTTAATAGAAGTCAAGAAGATTGTAGATGAGTATCAGGTCGGCCAGTGCATCGATTCCCACGACCCGCGGGAGATAGCCATTAAGGCCAAAGCCATGCTGGCAGATAAGCCTAAGCTTGCCCTATACAAGGCAAATGCACTAAAGGCAAATCAAATACTCTGTTGGGAAAATGAAAAGAAGATTTTGACAGACATGCTAAAGACCCTATAATTACTGAGCCTTCGGTGCTTTTGAATGGTGCTTTTTGCTCACCGCTTTTACATCCCATATCATAACAGGTATACCTGTGCAACCCATAGGCTGCCTTATCATAGACCTACGGTATTTGAATGTAATTCTCATTCCTTCCTTATCGAAACCTGCCAAACCGCTACTTACGGGCAAGTAGTACATGGTATCCTTTTGCGGAGTCCTTACAACCCTTATTACAACAGGGCAGTTCTTATTATCGCGGTGTATAACAGTACCTGTGGCAGTTGGCCCTGGCCTATTTTCATTTGACTTGGTAATGGCTGTATCAGCATTCTCCTGTGCAAAACAGGTTGTGGCAGCCATCATCAAAAATATACTTACGAATGTTCTCATCTTTATTAAATAAAATAACCCTTCTGCAAATATACAGAAGGGTTATCAGTATTAGGTATTCTTTAACTTAATTTACAATTACTTTAAACACCCTTTGGTAGTTGATGTTGCCAATCCTAACCAGATAAGCGCCTTTAGCAAGTCCACTTACAGGTATTTCAGTTTGAATAGCATTACCAGCAGGCTTTACCTGAGATGTGCTTATTTGCTTACCAATAATGTCAAACAAGTCAACTTGTACTTCATCGTTAGATGGAAGTGTGTTTGCAATCACATTAATGTTATCGCCACTTTGGTAAACCTTGAATTGGGTAAGGTCTATTGGGCTTGTAAAACCGGTTGTTGTTGCAAGCTTAAAGGAGAATATTCTTGATGCTTCATTATTCGATTTATCATATTCATTAGTAGCCCAGAATGTAACATTATCAGAAGGGTCAAGTGTCATTTCAGAATAGTCACCCCAGCGATTAACACAACTTACAGCAGGACTAGTACCTGTAACTGCAGTTTGTTCACTAGCGCTCATAGTATTAAGGGCATCTGTTGACATTCTGCCTGTATAACGAATACTTGGGTAAATAGAAGAGCTTGATACTGTATAGGAAAGGCCTATGTTACCATCCTGATCCATACTAATACTACCATTCCAACGGCTGGCTCCATCAGCCGGGCCATAGGTACCTTGCTGGTATATTGAAAAGTGAAGGGTTGATGGGTCTTGCCTAACCTCATACCACCTGATACCGGCAACAGTGCTACCAATATTCACCGTGTTACAAAGTACAACAGAGTTATAGCCTGTAAATGCCATAAAAGGAACCCTGAAGTTAAAGGTACCATCTAATGCATCAAGGCTGCTAGCAGCGCCAGGTTGAGTTATATCCTTTTCGCTACCTCCGGTAAAATAAGCATTAAAGGTTGTAGGTGCCAATGAATCCCATTTGGTAACAGTTAATGTTTTCGCAGCAGTATCGTGAACAAGCTTATAGAACTTGATCATGTTAGATGCTCCACCTGAATTGGTGTTTTGGAAAAACACTAAGAAGTTAGGTGTACCGTAAGGAGGAAGTGCCGATGCATCGCAATCTAATGTTTTAGCTGAAGTGTACAGACTGTTGTTACCACCAAAATAATAAGGAGATGATGGAGTAGCTGTTAATATAAGCCCAGCTGACGATTTGCCTGCTAACATCCTTGCTCTGTCAAGAACAACAACACCTTCAGGAGAATACTGACCTGTCATATAATAGCCATCACTCCAGATAGAGAACTTCGTGTAATCAGGATAGTTATTGGTTGTCCATAATGAATTAGAGAAGTTGTATACATAATACGCCCCTGTTGCATCAGCAGTTTTTGAAATAGCTATCGAAAATCCGCATGGGGCTTTAGAAACCTGAAACTCTTGTATAAACCACCTGTTAGCAAACTTATCATACAATACTATTGGGTCACCATCATCACCGGGTATATTAGGGAAGATTGAAGCAAGGTCAATTACCGCAGTAAGTGATTTACCAGTCTTATCAAATACCTGATAGGAGGAATTGACAGCTTGTACATATTGAGTAAGCCCCACTGCACCACAAGGGTCAGGTGGACAAGAACCACTTGTTAATTGACCATCAAAATTCACTAAAGGCGCTGCCAAAGCCTTAATGCCATCGGCAGATTGAAGGGCAGGGTCGGCTTGTTCGGCTTGTTTCTTAAAATTCGGGAAACTTGGCCTCCTTGCCTCTCTTGCTTCCTCTAACTGATCGTGATGCAAAGCTGCCTGTGCGCGTTGCTCATCTGTTTGAGCAGGCATATCCCTTAATGGGATTGTTTCATAAAAGCCCGAGCATGGTATAAAAGTGGAATTTGATTGTTTTTGGATAGTTGATTGTCCAATTAGAGTATTTACTCCTACTGCTGCAATAACTAACAAAGTAAGTTTTTTCATAATTCAGGGATAGATTTATAACACAAACATATGAATTCTGATGCTTATTTCCAAATTCAAAAGCCTGCTTTTTATCAACAATCTAAATCGGTTAAGTTATTTAACAAAAAAAGCCCCGCACTAATGCGGGGCTTTCCAGCGAAAGAGCCTGAAAATTACTTCTTGGCTTCGTCTTTCTTAATTTCCTTGTTATCGTGTTGTACCTTCTTCTCTTCCTTTACTGCTTTCTTAGGATGACCGTTCTTTTCAGCGCGGTCTCTTTTTGCTATATCAGCAGCTTTTTTATCTTTTTCTTTCTTAACACCATCTTGTGCATTTACTGTTGTTGATAAAGCAATTGCTACAAGGATAACACCGGTTGCGATTACATTTGTGAGTTTCATGACAGGTTTGTTTTAATTGTTATTTGATGATACAAACGTACTACTTGAAAATGAAGAAATAATGAAGCTATGGGAAATAAGCAGGTTAAAACTGAAAGTAAATAAAAGGCTGTATATCTGACGACTTTACTTGTATTACCAGCCATATAACTAACACTATAATTAATGACTTTACTACCACAGGAGAATGGGTTAATGCTTTTTCAGTTAATGTATGTGCGCTTTTAGGAACAAACTGTGTTAAATATCCAATAAGCATTAATGCAAATACATACTTATACCCTTCAATCCATTGCATAGCAATTGAACCACGGAACTGATTAAAGATTTGCGATATCACCTGATTGGCAATGGTAAAGGTTTTGGCACGGAAGTATATCCAGCAGAAACAAACAAAATGAAAGGTAAATAACACACCAATGGCGCGGGTAAATATATTCTTGGGTATCTTAAATATGGAGTCCCGTAGTTTTTCAAATGCCAGGGCTATACCATGCAAGAAGCCCCAGAAGATAAAGTTCCAGGAAGCGCCATGCCAAAGGCCGCCCAATAGCATAGTAATTAATAGGTTTATGTACTGCCTTAATTTGCCTTTGCGGTTACCACCTAAAGGAATATAGAGATAGTCCCTTAACCAGCTCGATAATGATATATGCCAGCGCCTCCAAAACTCAGTGATACTGGCTGACTGGTATGGCAGATCGAAGTTAATACCCAATCGGTAACCCAGCAACAAAGCAATACCAATAGCCATATCTGAATAGCCTGAAAAATCGCAGTATATCTGCATAGCATAACCATAGACCCCCATCAGGTTTTCAAAGCCAGAATACAGCATCGGGTTTTCGTATATACGGTCAACAAAATTTACGCTTATATAATCTGATATCACTGCCTTTTTAATAAGCCCTGTTATTATCAAAAAGAGAGCCTGACCCACTTCCTCCTTGCTAAGCACAATATCTTTATGTATTTGTGGCAAGAAGTTCGCCGCCCTTACAATGGGCCCTGCTACCAGATGAGGAAAGAAACAGACATAAAAACCAAAGTCAATGATATTATCTGAGGGAGTTAATTGCCCCTTATATATATCGATTGTGTAGCTAAGTACCTGAAAGGTATAAAACGATATGCCGACTGGCAGAATAATGTTTACCGGGTTTAAATGGCCAACATTCAGGTCATTAAACGTTTGAATAAAGAAGTTTGTATACTTAAAATAGAATAGCAGGCCAAGATTAACCACTAAGCTGACAATAAGGAGGAATCTCTTCTTCCTTTTACTCTTCGCATCATATATCCATTTGGCAAGGTTAAAGTCAATAATAGTCGAACTTATAAGCAGCAAAAAGAACATACCACCTGACTTATAGTAAAAGAATAACGAGAATAAGGTAAGATACAGTATACGAGGATGTTGACGATGGTAAACAAACTGGTAAAAGAAAAGCAATACCAGGAATAAATAGATGAACAAAGCCGTATTAAAGAGCATTGGCTCTTTAGGGTTGTATTCAAGCAAATGCAGCAGGCTATGGAGCAAGCTTTTCCAATCCATCTTTTATGACTTTTTGAAGTGCATCGTAGAACAATTCGGCTTGTAAGGTATAACCACCTCCTGTAAAATGTACGTGATCCTTTTGACAAAGATGTTTCATGTACCATTTTTGCATGGAACCAAAGCCACCCATAATATGGTAGAAGTCCCAAAATGCAGCATGGTATTTTTTTGATTCCCTCTTTATAGTTGCCACTGCCTCAATAATATCCGAGTTCTTATACCTGTGACCCCTGAATGCATCATTAGGGGATGTGAGCATTATATCGGCATCGGGTGCTACATGCTTAATATTGGTAAGCATGGTATCTATATCACTTTCAAAATAATCCGAATTGAAGCGTTTTGCATAAGCCTCATTGGTCCCTAATGAAATAATAACCAGGTCGGGTTTTAAGCCGGCTAATTGTTCAATAAAATACTGCGAACGTGTATAATCACTGTATCTGGCACCGTTAGACCCAATAGTATGATATATAATGCCCGGTCTATTATTACTGAGTACCACGCCAAAAATCATAGCTTCATTCTGTCCTGTATCACTTTGTAGGGTACACATTGTAAATGAACTCATTGTGTCTTTAAATACTATTGTATCAGCAGATACACCATATTGCTTACCGGTATCCTTTATTACAGCAGAGTCTTTAAAATCAGTTGAAGTATAAACAACCCAATCGAAACAGGTTGGGCCTTTATCATGCAGCAATGTCATTTTAGTAAATGAATAATTCAGGTTATCACCATTTTTTATATTCATTTTCAGGCTAGAAGCTGAATCATCAGTGCGGAGACCGAAACCTGCAATGCCGGTAGGTATAGATGAGGGGCTAACCATAACACACCTTCTACCTTTCCAATTTCCGGTACCTGATGATTGATAGTTATTCGGTTCATTCGATTTTGCAACCCTATAAGGAAACACAAGCCCCCTACCCCCATTGCCATAGTCTTGCTGCAGGTGCTGACGCACATAGCTGGTAAAAAAGTCTGCCTGTAAATGCGAATCACCAATGTGAACAATTACCAAATTCTTTCGCTTCCCTTCCTTCATTTCTTTCATTTTCGTAAAGAATGATTTCATGGCCAGTGAGTCATAGCTAATAGAATCTATATCGGCATTAATAAATGGGTATTTATCATAATTGCCACTTTGGGCATTAGCCACTGATATTAAAATAGCAAACATTATCACTAAAGAAAATCTACGAGTGCCCATTCTTCTTTTGTATATAATCCCATTCATATCTTTCATAATCGTATAGCATCGAATAGTAGAAGTAGCTTGCTATGCAGCTACCCCCCATAGGCTTAAAGTGCGTGTAATCTTTATTAGCGAGCGGCTGGTCGGAGTTTACCATATTTATCATACTACTATCAGCACCCATTGCCTGAAACAAATTCCAGAATGCAGTATTAGTTTGCTTGGCTATACCTTGTTGGGCAGCAGCAAAGTCATGTATTTCGGGCATGGTTTCGTAACCTCCATGTTTTTTTACAGCCCTATCACTTACAGAATTTACCAGTATGCCACATTGCGGAAGCTTATTCTTTAAAGCATTTATGGTATTCGCAAATCCTTTTACATAATAGCTATAATCAGTAGTATTGGTATGCACCACATTAAGGCCATATTGCAATACAGCACATTTAATGTTCAGCTCATTCTGAAACTGATGCATAATACCATCATCAATTACAGATAATTGTTGGCCAGATGAACCACGCATATCCAAATCATCTATATACACACCTGTAGTATCTTCAAAACTGGCGCCATATACATATACTTTATCAGATGCCATGAACGACATTTGCAACGAATACAGAGCCTTTCCGCTGTTAAGTGTTAGCACCTTTAAGCCACCACCATTAGCAAGCGGTAAAGTTGTACTAACTCCATCTTTCTTTACAAACACTTTTGCATCTGCATTGTTAGGATTGCTGTAATACAGCTTCACCACGTGAAAACTGTCCAATCCTTCAGATTGTTTTACACCTTGAAATGATGCCCAACTGGCAGCTTTACCATCATTCGTAATGCTTGGCACAAAGGCCTCTCCACCCAGGCCATAAGGTATAGCAGGCTGCCTGTCTTCTATGACTGTATAGGCAGTCCAGTTATCGGCAAAGCTTTGATGAATCGACTGCCTGAAGCCGGGAATAAAATTTATAATGGGAACAAAACCTACGCCCCTGCCACCAAATCGTTTTTGCAGCATGGCGCGCAAGTCCTGTGTTACTATATCACCTTCAATCATTGAGTCACCAAAAAAAGCAAGATGTACCTTTTTCTTTTTGGCATTCATTAGGGCATTATAAAACACAGCAAGGTTATCTTGTTTCGATGCGGCATACTCTTCAATCGGCCAGTAACCCTTTTTAAAACTCAATGAATCCTTATCTTTAAATCCAACCGGTGCAGGCTTTACAACAGGCTTAGGTGCTTCAACCTTAACAATCTTTACTTCCTCTTTATACGTCACATCAGAGAACATGGTAACAGGTTTTGTAGTAATTCCGAATACGGTGAATGAAGTTGGTACAAACGATAAAACAGTGAGCATTAACGCCACCAACAATACAATCCAGAATGGTTCTTTTATATGGTTTTGCACCGTTTTTACCTTTTCATACAAAGGTAATTTATGACATTGCGCCAAATATATTATTAGCCATAAGTAATTAACAGGGCAAATGTTAATAATACCATATGAAAATTGCTAGGAGCTTTGTGCCTTAATTAAGATAACTCACTATAAGCAACACAAGCAAAGTTGCATTTATACCTATTGTAGCAATTGATTTTAAAAATGACCATATCATGGCACAATAAACAAGCAGACTTAAACCTGCAACACCTGCCATATAATAGGCCCAGTGCGCGTGTTGTTCTATTCCGGTATAAGTAAGCATTTGAATTGCTCCGCAAGTAATAAGTATATGGCCATCCATAAGCAATCGCAATAGGTTACGGTCATATACTTTACCATGCTCTGAACGTAATACAAATATGTCGTGCAAAATGCCATTAATAATAGCCCATGCTCCAGCTATAAGAACGGCTATGGAAAGGAAATTCATCTTGTGTTTTTATTTTTTAACTGCCACGAATTTCATTTCGCGTTTTCATTCTCTTCTTTCAATAACAAGTTAATATCAGTAATCAACCTATCTACATCACTGGTAACTGTGCCGCTATATACACCACGTATACGCCCCTCCATATCAATTAAGGTAAGATTTTGCGAGTGCACTAAATACCCATCTGTCTCTGCGAGGTATGAATGTATTGCCAGATCAAGTATTTGTTTTTTATCGCCTGTTAAAAAATACCACTGGTAAGGAACTGCATTATGTAGCTTAGCATATTGCAATAATGCAGGTACCGAATCCTGTTCGGGTGTTACCGTATGCGATACAAACTTTACTTTACTGTTCCCGATAAATGCTTTTTGCACTCTCTCTAGTTCATTATTCATTTGCCTGCAAATACCGGGGCATGTAACAAAAAAGAAATTGGCCACATATACCTTATTACGGAATGTATCGGCAGTTACCACTTGCCCGAATTGGTCGGTAAGTTTAAAACCTGCTATAGTATGGTAAATAGTATCTTTTGTAATTGAATCAACTCTGCTTATGCCCATTATAGGCAAATAGCGGGATTCTTTTCTTTTACACTGTGTTAGAAATAGTATACATAATGCCAGTACTAATACTACTCCACACCTATTTATTTCTCTATTTTTCATATAGCAAAGTAAACTAAAAACAATTATCGCATTAAGGTTATGTTTCCTTTTTTAGAAACCTCAGTACCACCAACTAATACAACTTCTAATTCATATACATATACCCCACTATTCATTAACTCTCCATTATATCTGCCATCCCAACAATGACCTTGGTCATTGGTCCAGAAAACCCTATTTCCCCATCTGTCGAATATTGAAAAGTCCATAGATTGTATACATCCGCCATATACACATTCAAAATCATTCTCATTATCTCCATTGGGAGAAAAAGCATTAGGAACAAATATACTTCTGCAATCTACATCTACTGTAATTGTCTTTTCAGCATTGCAACCACTATCGCTTGTTATTGTTACAGTATAGGTAGTATTTTGCAAAGGTGAAGCTAAAGGGTTTGGGCAATTAACACAGCTTAAGCCTGAAGACGGAACCCATAGATATGTTATTCCTCCTGTAGCTGTTAGCTGCACATTATCTCCGCTAAAAATCACCGTATCACAACAGGCAATGACATTTGGCAATGGGTTAACAAATACCGTTGTGCTATCTTTCGCTTTACATAATCCATTCAATACTGTAACCGAATATTGAGTTTGAGTACCTGGTGAAACAGTAATACTACTTGTAGTAGCACCATTACTCCAGCTATACGAACTGCCTCCGGAAGCATTAAGTACAACAGAATTACCTGAACACATATACTGAGAGTGGCTTACCGCAGGTATAACTGTAGAGTCTACAGTAACTATTACTGCTTGAGTTCCCATACAGACACCTGTTTTACCTGTAATCGTATATGTAGTTGTAGTAGATGGTGTAGCAATTGTATTAGAACATGTAGCACAGCCAAGGCTAGTAGACGGGTTCCAAACAAAACTTGCAGCACCGGAAACTAAAAGACTAGTAGAATCCCCTTCACAAATGCTACCCGGAATAGCCGAACTCGTAATAGCAAGAACTCCCGGCTGAGCAGTTGAATCAACAATCTGAGCCATAAAAATTGCCTCATTACCTGTTAGTATCAACGAATCATTTCCAACAATAAAAGGGTTTGTTTCAAAATCGCCACCAATATAAATAACCCCGCAAGGAGCAACACTTATGCCATTCTGATCGTCACCACCACTGCTAAGGGCTTTCGCCCACAAGCATGTACCACCTGCATCAAATTTTGCCACAAATAAAGGATCTGATGAAAAAAGTGGAGGGATGAGTGAAAAAGACCCAATAACCATTGTATCGCTTGGAGTATAACCACCAGCTATATATACTTCGTCGTTTAAATTTGTACTTAAGGAATATACAATATCGCCTCCGGCGCCACCGGTGCTTTTTGCCCATGCTACTTTACCGGTTGAATCATATTTAACTAAAAATGAGCTGCCATTCGAACTTGCATTAAACACAGTTGAACCAAAAGTTACCACTGGGCTTGTCATATACCCGCCTACATAAATATTGCCTTTTATATCTGCACTATTTGAAAAAGCAACGTCGTCTGCAGTTCCGCCGGCACTGGTGACCCATTTAACGTTACCTGCGCCATCATACCTGGCCAGGAACATATTTACACTGCCAGTATTAGTTAATTTTGTAGTGCCAACAGTAATGCTTGGGCTATTAAATGTGCCTGACAAATAAACATTACCAGAAGTATCTACACTAACCGATTTACCAACATCGGCACCTGATCCGCCAAGGCTTTTAACCCACATAAGCTTACCTGTGGAATCGTATTTTGCCAGAAATATATTATCACTGCCTTTATTATGAAGCACTACAGAACCAAATGAGCATGCAAGGCTTGAATAAAGGCCTGTTAAGTATACATTGCCTTTTGTATCAACACTTACCGAGTTGCCAACATCGGTACCTGAACCGCCAGCACTCTTTGCCCACAATACATTTCCCGAAGAATCATATTTAACAAGAAAAACATTAGCTCCTGAAGATGCAGTGGTAAGCGTAGTAGTGCCAAAAACAACTGAAGGGCTACCAAAAGAGCCTGTTACATATACGTTGGCCTTATCATCTGTCGTCACCGCCTGGCCAACGGGAGAGCCTGTTCCACCTGGGTTTTTCGCCCAAACTACATTTCCTTTTGTGTTATACTTTACCAGAAACATACTTACATTACCCGATAACGTAGTAAGAGTAGTTGAACCAAAACTTACCGATGGGCTATTAAAGGCCCCCGTTATATATCCATTCCCAGCATTGTCAGAACTTACTGCATAACCTTCATTGTAACCAATCCCGTTAGTATTTTCACCCCACTGCCATACCTGCGCATTTACGTTACTGCAAAGCAGAAACATTGCGAAAACCAAAGCAAGTAAAAATTTATTTCTAGTTGGAGTAATGGTCATGTTAAAAATAAAAACACAATGAATTCAAAACACAAATAAAACTATTCAAATAATTCATTATCCGACAAATAAAAAAGTCCCGCTTCGCAATATAACGAAGCGGGACTTATGTAACATAAACCAGAATTATTTACCTTGCTATTACCAATCTGCCACTACAGCTTAGCTTGTTTGCAGTAATAGTATAAATATAAACACCGGTAGGTAGTGGACTTCCGCCATCATTTTTACCATCCCATGTGGTTTCATAATAACCGGCAGCACTGGTTCTTTGATGTGTGGTAAGTGTTTTTACTTTAGCGCCATACATATTATATATAACAATAGATATATTGTTTGCAGGGGCACTTAAAGTATAACCTATTTGAACTTGCTTATTGAACGGATTAGGATAAGCCTTGGTAGAAATAGTAGGTGCTGTTACCGTTTTCACAGCAAGTAGTGTATCACCCGACAACAAGTTAGTAATATTTATTGTATCATCACCCGGTTGGTAAAGCAGGTATTGGTATGAATCGAACAACATCTCATTAGATGTGGACGTACCTGCAACTACAAGTTGCGGAGGGTTATTGGGGTTGTTCGGGTTATTGGTTGTATTATCATATGTATGCGATGAGAATATGGTATAACCTGCAGGCACCTTAACCAACATTGGATAAGTATAATAACCCTGCCAGCTAAAATTCCAGTTATTAACACGTACAAGCGGAATAGTATCAATGCCTTTGTATGCATAGTTTACCATTTTAACACCTACTTTATGATTATGCGGGAACGTAGCGTATAACGAAACTGCTACAGGTACTGAATAAGTAGCGGTAAACGGATCAACTGTATTTGCAGGAATAACAAGTTTCCAGTTCTGAAGAATTGTTTTGTCATATATTTCTCTTATTCCGGTTGTACCAATTGGGTAGAAATAAATACGAACCTGGGTGCTGTCTACTTTTCCTCCTGTTCCGGCAGGGTAATGTATCTGAAATACTATGTTACATCCAGCTTTCAACCTAAAGCCAACTTTTAAAGGAGCTTTACCCGGAAATACAATCGGTCCTGCACCAGGTGCATAACCACCAATACCCATATCAGTACCGGGCATGGTATAACATCCGCCTGAAAGATCACTGGCAGCAGTACCACTCGTATCCATACTTATAAGAGCATGGTGTACAATGGAAGGGTCGCCGGGAACAATTTCATAAGCACGTATAATACGGTCTTGGGTAAGACCTGTAGGCACTACAAAGCAATTGTAAGCATCAGTTGTGGTAGCATTACTAGTAAACTTAGGTATCTTCACAATAAGATCAGGCTTGCCTTTTAACTGGTAGTCATTGGTATATGTAGGAGCCATTGGAGCAAGTGTAGTATCACCCGCGGTAGCTCCAGAATCTATCCAATTTATAATTTCATTCTTTTGGTAAGCTGTTAATACACGCTCGCCAAAAAAATGATGGTAAGCTGTATCAGGTGGCCATGGTGGCATAAGGTCAGCATTCACATAAGTCTTTATAAGATTTTTATAGGCGTAAGTTTGAGAATAACCCAATAATGACATAGGGCCAACACCAATAGGGTTATGGCATTTTGTACAATTGCCATAAAATATAGGCGCAACATCTTTATATGTGCTTTGTGCGTTTGCACTAAAAAAAGATGCCGTTACAAGGGCAACAATAATGTATAGTTTTTTCATTGATAAAGTATTTACAACAAACATACAAATAATTTATTTGATTTCCAACTATGTGTTATTCAGCCATATAAAATAGGCTATTGAATCGTACCCCTTGGGCCAAGCTCAATAATATCCATGTCTTTTATATTATCGCCATCAATAACGAAGCGTAACATAGTGCGCACTTTATGAAAACCCTCCCTACCCGCTGCGCCAGGGTTGAGGTGCAAAATGTTCAGCTTTTTATCGTAAATAACTTTGAGTATGTGCGAATGGCCACAAATAAAAATATGCGGCGGCTTTTGCAACAATGCAATTTTTAATGATGCAGTATAATTTGGCGGGTAACCACCTATATGTGTTATCCAAACATCTTTCCGTTCGCATAAAAAGCGCTGGTTCTTGGGGCAAACAGTCCTTATCTTTTCACCATCAATATTTCCATAAACAGCCCTTATAGGCTTTATTTTGGCAAGGCGGTCATAAACATCTATTGTACCAATATCACCCGCATGCCATATTTCATCAGCCTTTTCAGCATGCTTGCAAATGGCATCATCAATGTAGCCGTGAGTATCTGATAAAAGAAGAATACTTTTCAATTACGAATTAAAAATTACGAATTACGATTTATTGGCCTTTAATGTGACCTGTATTTTACCTAATATCCTACAAAGCTCCTCTGCATCTCCTAATAAGCTTTGCGACTCTTCTTTACTTAAGAAATCTGTCGCTTCTAATAGCTTTAGCCAATATATTGTTTCTCCGGCTTCTTTATATGAAATACTGATTTTAGATAAAAAATCTTTACCTGACTGTCCGCCAAGTGATTCTTCAATATTTGCACCAATTGAAGTACCGGAGCGCAATAATTGTTTAGACAGCACAAACTCTTTCTTCTTTAATGTGAGGTATTTATAAGCCTTTACTATACGAATAGCAAATGCAAAACTTTTCTGTTGAACTACATTACCCGTTTTCAATTCGTAATTCGTAATTTTTAATTCGTAATTAGTTAACGATTTCTTCCGTTAATTGCATTTCGTGCATTTCGTAATAATGGCCTTTTTGAGAGATAAGCTGTGCATGGCTGCCATATTCAATAAAACGGCCTTTTTCAAGTACCAAAATATTGTCGCACATTTTTACCGATGAAATACGATGGCTGACTATAATAGTTGTCCTGCCCAGCATTAGCTTGTGTATGTTCAATAATATTTCCTGCTCCGTATTGGTATCAACTGCCGAAAGACACTCATCGAACATTATAATATTGGGGGCTTTAAGCATGGCACGGGCAATAGAGATACGCTGTTTTTGTCCACCCGAAAGGGTAATACCCCTCTCTCCCACCATGGTTTCAAATGCCTCTTTAAACTCAATTATATTATCATATATAGCAGCATCTTTCGAAGCTTTTTCTACCCGTTCTTTTAGCTTATCCTTATCAACACCCTTTTCGGTTACTGAGAATGAAACATTATTTGCAATGGTATCTGAAAACAAAAACACCTCTTGTGGTACATAACCTATCTGCCTGCGTAACGATGATAATGGAAGTTCTCTGATGTCTTTATTATCTATTTTAATGGCACCATTGGTAACATCATACATCCTGCAAATAAGTTGCGTAACGGTAGATTTTCCGCTGCCTGTTTTGCCTACGATACCCAACGACTGAGCTTGCTTAATAGTAAACGACACATCATCTATTGCCCTGATGCCTGAATCGGGATAAACAAATGATACATGGTCAAACTGAATATCGCCATGTATTACAACATCTTCATTAGTGGGACTAGAAATGCTTGGCTTGGTATTTAAAAATTCGTTGATACGTGTTTGCGAAGCAGCTGCACGTTGTGTGAGTGATGTTATCCAGCCCAAACTGGCAATAGGCATGGTCAATTTTGCCACATACAACATATACTTCGTTATCTCGCCAACAGATGATGACCCATTTAAAATAATATCACGTCCGCCAACAAGTAATACCAATACAGTGCTTATTCCTACCAACACCATCATAGCAGGCTGAAACAAAGAATCAACAATAGCCAGGTTCATATTACGTTCTTTATATACTTCACACTCTTTGTCGTAATCTTCGACAAGATTTTTTTCGAGGCTATATGATTTTATAACTCTTATACCCGAAAATGTTTCCTGTGCCTTGCTGAATAAAATAGAAAGCTGCTTTTGTACATTGGTGCTCTTTTTATTTATCATGCTGCTTATATAATATATAGATATGTAAAGCAAAGGCATGGGAGAAAGGACCCATAAGGTAAGTTTTATGTTGGTTTGGAACATAACTATTAACGTAAAAGTAACAAGAGACAATGTATTCGTTGTGTACATAATGGCTGGGCCTAAGTACATACGTACCCTACTCACATCCTCGCTTATGCGATTCATCAGGTCGCCTGTATTATTACGCCTGTAAAAAGCAGTATCAAGCTTTTGGTAGTGTTCAAACACTTCGTTCTTTAAATCGAACTCAATAAGACGCGATGTTACAATAATGGTTTGGCGAGTCAGAAAAAGGAATATACCAGCAATTAAGTTCATCCCAAGGAATATCAGTACATTATTTCTAAGGTTCCTCAATCCAACATCAATTGGTTCATTATGATTGCCCAAATTTTTTATTATAGTGTTTGCTGAATCAACACCTTCACCAGCGTATGGAATAGAATAAACACTAAACCAAGCATATAGTATCACAAATAATAAGCCACCTACCAGCCTTACACGGTATTTAAAAAGGTATTTATTTAAATATAAAAGAGATTTCACCTTAGTTTTTGTCTGTTATTTATCATAATTAATCTACCTTAATATAGCTTCAAACCCTGCTTTCCTGTTTTTTTGGGCGGGTATAAAAATTAGTATAACTTTGTCCCGCTCTTGATACCCTGTTATTCAATATAGAATGCAAAATTAACTATATTCCACAGAATAAAATTAATTGCTATGATAGAAACTAAAGAGATAAAGAAATCGGCTCCAATGAACGACGGCGGAATTACAACACAAATGTTTACTTACGATCATGAAGAAGTACTCTTTTGTAATGATAATGCCACCGGCTTAAAAGCTATAATAGCTATACACAATACTGTCCTTGGCCCTAGCCTTGGCGGTTGCCGTATTTGGAAATACAATAACGAACAGGAAGCCCTGAACGACGTATTACGCCTTTCGCGTGGTATGACTTATAAGGCTTCGGTTGCAGGCTTAAACCTGGGTGGTGGGAAATCGGTTATTATGGGCGATGCCAAATCAATTAAGTCAGAAGCCTTTATGAGGCGCTTTGGCCGTTTTGTAGATGATTTGGGTGGCAAGTACATTACTGCGGAAGATGTTGGTTCGACCAGCCGCGACATGGAATATATTAAAATGGAAACCAACCATGTTACCGGAATTCCGGAATCAATGGGTGGCAGTGGCGATCCGTCGCCTGTTACTGCTTATGGCGTATTGCTTGGTATGAAAGCCGCAGCAAACGAACGTTGGGGCAGCGATAGCCTGAAGGGCAAAAAAGTATCAGTACAGGGTATTGGTAATGTTGGTGAGCATTTAGTTAAGCACTTAGCCGACGAAGGCGCAAAGATTTATATTACCGATATTAACCAGGAGAAACTGAAAGAAGTAGCTTCCAAGTACAAAGCCGAGGTAGTTGCATTGGATGCTATATATGATATTGACGTAGATATTTACGCACCCTGCGCTTTAGGTGCAACCGTAAATAACGATACCCTTAACAAGCTTAAATGCTCTATTATTGCAGGTTCTGCCAACAACCAGTTGGCCGATGAAAAAGTACAAGGCGAAGAATTAGTAAAACGTGGAATTATATACGCTCCTGATTTTGTAATTAACTCAGGCGGGCTTATTAACGTGTATGCTGAATTGGGTGGCGCTTACAACAAAACCCGCGCTATGCAGCATGCCGATAAAATTTACGACATAACCAAATCGATATTTGCATTAGCAAAAGCAGAGAACATCCCCACCTATCTTGCCGCTAACAAAGTTGCTGAAAAGCGCATTGAGGCTATTGGCAGGGTAAAACTGAATCACTGATAAATACACAATTGACAAACAGGCATAGTTTTAAAACGTTCTTTATTTATGCTTAACAGACGCTACTTGCGCATCAAGGTACTGCAAACTCTCTATTCATTCTTTCAGGATGATGAGAAGAATATGAATGCCCGTGAAAGGGAACTACTTACCAGTATCGATAAGATATATGAATTGTATATTTATCTTTTCCTGCTACTTAAAGAAATCCGCAATAGCGGTGACCGCCTTACGGAAGACCGCAGAAAGAAAATGCTCCCAACCTCGGAAGACATTAACCCTAACCTAAGGTTTTTAAACAACAAGGTTTTAAAGGCTATTGAATATTCTACGGCATTAGCCAAAGAAAAGAATGCCCGCAAAATTGGCTGGGTAGCCGATGAAGACAGCACCATAAAGAAATTTTACCAAATCATAGTTGCATCGCCCGAATACGTGGCATACATGGCCACAGAAGAAAGCACGTTCGAAGGTGATAAGAACCTTATCATTACACTTTACAAAAAGTACTTATCTGAAAACGAGGAGTTGAAGCAACACCTGGTTGAAAAGAACATACATTGGGCTAGTGATTATATGCTTGCTAACATTTGCCTTGTTAAGACCCTTGAAAGCCTTACTGAGGGAGCCGAACTTGAACTTATGCCCTTATATAAAGCAGAAGAAGACGAGGACTTTATGCTGGAGCTTTTCAGAAAGACAATATTGGATGATACTACTAACCTTGCCCTTATTGGCGATAAAATTGCCAACTGGGAACCGGAACGTATTGCATCAATGGACCTGTTGCTTATGAAAATGGCCATTACCGAAGTAATGAACTTTTCGGGCATACCGGTAAAGGTTACCCTTAACGAATACATAGAAATATCGAAACTGTTTAGCTCACCTAAGAGCAATACATTTATAAACGGCATACTCGATGCCATAGTAAAGGATTTACGCAGCCAAAACAAAGTAGTTAAGGTCGGCAGAGGGCTAATTGAGTAAGAGGCAAAGTTTTATTGCTTGTATTGATGTTCATCGCTTTCATCATCGCTAAATACCAGCATAAATAATCTATACTGACCTATATTAACCTCTTGTTCAAGTTTTTCTTTCAAAAAAGGGAATTCCTCAGCCTCTTTTTCTATAGTCGTATTAGCTATCAGTTTTTCAAACTTCACTATACATTCATTGGCTGATCGACTGCAATAAGTTATCCATAATTCACCTCGCTTTCTCCCTTCAGGGTCGTATGATAACCAGTAATGCTCACAAGTTCCGTCAGGAAGTGCATATCTGATTTGACCACCAAGTATGGCCATTGGAACCCTCTTCGCTTCTTTTATAACTTCAATAAAATCTTCCTGCTTCCAACCAAACTCATTACCACTTCTTATAGCTTTTTCCCTAATCGATTCTGGAAGCCTTCTTATTTTTCTAGTATAATTATCTTCTGTAAAAGGGTTGGCGCTTTTTTTTATTATCTCATCATCAAGCTTTCCATCTATAATCCCCTTTTCCAAAAACCTAATGAACAATACTGGGGTTTTAGGATAAGCTTCAACAAATGCAGATACATCAACATTAAACTCCTTACTATATGCTTTAATAAACTTTATGGTATCACTAACAATAATACCAAAATCCTCATCTTTTTTTAACAGGTAAGTAGTTTCATCACTATCGTTTAAGTTAAGTGTTTTAATGATAAATGTTCTTAATTTTTCAAAAGGTTCAATATCCATAACACAATTTTAACGATAAATACCCTACCAACATTCAGTTGTTAATATCCCTTCATAATTTCTTCTTGTACATCTTCTTATTGTAATTCCGTTGGTATAACTTCGCATTCCTTTTTACAAAAAAGAGGAGAAAAAAGCTCAGTAAAGCAACATTATGCCGGAATTCAGTCACTTACACGTACATACCAAATACTCTCTTCTCGACGGGGCCTCGCAGGTTTCAAACCTTATGAAGAAGGTGAAGGAGAATGGCATGAAATCGGTTGCTATTACCGACCATGGCAATATGCTTGGCGTACCTGAATTTGTTGCAGAGGCCGATAAAATGGGCATTATACCTATTGTGGGTTGCGAGTTTTACATGGCGCCACGCAGCCGTTTCGATAAAAGCAAAAGCGACAGTGATGATGAGAAGAACTATTACCACCAGTTGCTGCTTGCTAAAAGCCCAACAGGTTACAAAAACCTGTCGAAGCTTTGTTCATTAGGCTTTATAGAAGGTTATTACTACAAACCCCGTATTGATAAGGAATTATTAAAACAATATAAGGAAGGTCTGATTGCAACCACATCGTGCCTTGCCAGCGAAATTAGCCGCACCATTATCAGCAGAGGCGAAGATGAAGCCGAAAAGGTATTTAAAGAATACCTGGATATATTTGGGGAAGACTACTATATAGAGTTGCAGCGCCATGGCATAAAAGAACAAAACATTTGCAACGAGGTTTTAGTTAAGTGGAGCAAAAAATACAATGTAAAAATAATTGCCACTAACGATGTACACTATGTAGATGTGCAGGATGCTGAAGCACAGGATATTTTGCTTTGCATACAAACCGGTAAGGATTTTGATGACCCGCGTCGTATGCGTTTCGACAACGATCAGTTCTTTTTAAAGACCAATGACGAAATGGGCAAGATATTTGCCGATATGCCCGAAGCGCTTGATAACACTGCCGAAATTGTATCGAAGATAGAACCTATTAAGTTAAAGCGTGATGTGTTACTCCCTATTTATACATTGCCCGATGGCTTTACCGATGCCGATGAATACCTGAGGTATCTTACAGTTAATGGCGCAAAGCGTTTGTATAAAGAGTTTACTGAGGAAGTACAAACCCGTATTGAATTTGAATTGGGTGTAATTAAAAAAATGGGCTTTGCAGGTTACTTCCTTATTGTACAGGATTTTATTGCCGCTGCCCGCAAATTAGGTGTGTGGGTTGGCCCGGGGCGTGGCTCTGCAGCCAGTTCTATTATTGCATATTGCACTGGCATTACCAATATTGACCCTATAGGATATAACCTACTCTTTGAGCGTTTCCTTAATCCTGAGCGTATATCTATGCCCGATATAGACATTGACTTTGATGATAAAGGGCGCGACAAAGTAATTAGCTATGTAGTAGAAAAATATGGCAAAGACCGCGTAGGGCAAATTGTTACCATTGGTACCATGGCTGCTAAATCGGCTATTAAGGATGTGGCGCGTACATTAAAAGTTCCGCTTGCCGATGCTACACGCCTTACCAAGCTTATTCCGTTTGGAGCCGAAACATTAGAAGATGCAATTAGCTCAACCAAGGAACTGTCTGACATAAATAAGGACCCAAACCATCCTTTATCTAAGACCCTTAGGTTGGCCCAGGTGCTTGATGGTACTGCAAGGCAAACAGGTATACATGCTGCAGGTGTTATTATTGCGCCAGATGACCTGATAAACTACTTACCTGTTTTCAAACTAAAAGATTCTCCATTGCTTATTACCCAGTATGAGGGCAAGTATGTAGAATCGGTTGGTATGTTAAAGATGGACTTTTTAGGATTGAAAACACTCACCATCCTGAAAGATGCCATTGCATTGATAAAGAAAAGCAGAGGCATAGAAATAGATATTGATAACATTCCGCTCGACGATAAGAAGACCTACGAAATGTTCCAGCGTGGCGAAATGGTTGGTATATTCCAGTTTGAGTCGCAGGGAATGCAGCAGTACATGAAGGAATTGAAGCCTACAAATATTGAGGACCTTATTGCGATGAACGCTCTGTATCGCCCGGGGCCAATGGACGATATACCGGCATATATTGCCCGTAAGAACGGAAAAGAAAAACCAAACTACTACCACCCGCTTGCCGAAGCTGTGCTTAAACCGACATTCGGCGTGATAGTTTACCAGGAACAGGTGATGGTAATATCTCAGGTAATGGCTGATTTTACTAAAGGCCAGGCCGACGTATTGCGTAAAGCAATGGGTAAAAAAGATATGGTTTTACTGGATAAACAAAAATCAGTTTTTGTGCAAGGCGCTGTTGCAAAGGGCGTGCCCGAAGCTACTGCTACCGAACTATTCGATAAGATGGCCAAGTTTGGCGGATACGGATTTAACCGTGCCCACGCTGCTGCATATTCGGTACTTGCATACCAAACCGCTTACCTCAAAGCCAATTACATGGCTGAGTTTATGGCGTCGGTACTAACGAACAGTATGGGTGATATTGAAAAACTAACCTTCTTTATAGATGAGTGCCGCAACATTGGCCTCACTGTACTTGGCCCTGATATCAATAAGAGCGAACACAGCTTTGCTGTAACTGCCAATGGCGAAGTAAGCTTTGGTGTGGGTGCAGTAAAAGGTGTGGGCGAAGCAGCAGTAGGCAGTATTGTAGAAGAACGTGAAGCCAACGGCCCGTTTAAAGATGTATATGACCTGATAAGCCGGGTTAACCTGCGTTCAGCCAATAAAAAAACATTCGAAAGCCTTGTTATGGCAGGTGCTTTTGATGCATTCGGAATAAACAGGGCACAGTATTTTGCAGTAATGGATAACGGTAAAGATACCTTCCTCGAAGCCCTTATTCGTTATGGTAATGCCCATCAGGATACTTCATCATCGAGCCAGAACAGCTTATTTGGCGAAATGACCAATGATTCTATACCACAGCCAAAGCCACCTGTAGGCCAGCCATGGAGCAGGCTCGAGCAAATTGCAAAAGAAAAAGATGTGGCAGGGTTTTATATTTCGGGCCATCCACTCGATGATTATAAATTCGACCTCGATAATTTCTGTACGCATTCACTCAGCCAGCTTAGTGATTTGGGCCCATTGCAAAACAAAGAGATTACTATTGCGGGTATGGTGTCAGAAGCATCGCACCGCACATCGCAGGCAGGCAAAGCGTTTGGCAGCTTTACTATTGAAGATACAACGGGTAATTTGCAAATAACACTGTTCAGCGAAAACTATTTAAAGTGGAAACACTTTATGGTAGTCGGCACATTTTTACATATTAAAGCCAAAGTACAGCAAAGCTATAGGGGCGATATGATGGAAGTGCGTCCATCGCAACTACAATTATTGGGCGAGGTACGCGATAAACTGGCAAAGAGCCTGACTATAAAAATACCGCTCAACCTGGTATCGGAAGATATTGTAAAAAGCATTTTGACCATTACAAACACCTACCCCGGTAAATGCAACTTAAAGGTAACACTTATAGATGCCGATGAGAACATGAGTGTGGAGCTTATTTCGAAAAAGATAAAACTAAACCTGAGTAACGAACTTATACATGAGCTTGATACTATGGGGACTGTGAGTTACAAGCTGAATTAAGAAGCCCCACCTTACCTCCCCAAAGGGGAGGAAAACAACACTACATCTTATACACTACCCTATACCTTTGGTATTCATGTTGTAATTTCAAATAAATTATTATTTTCGCATAACACTTTAAACCACTTTTTCGAAAAGGACATCTTTAAAACCGCTTAACAAACCATTATTATGAAAAAAACTATTTTCTTATCTGTAATTGCATTGGCAATTATTGCCTTTACTAACACATCAAATGCAAGGCCGGCAAAGGCTGCAAGCGGTAACACATTTTCAGCATTAAATGGAAACAAGCTTATAGTAGTGTTACTTGAAAGCGATGATGACTATGTGGCTAAACTTAAGAAAAAACACGAGGATAAGGAACTTGAAGCCTATAGCAATAGCATTAAAACATATAACGATAACATTCAAGAAATTGCACCGAAATATTTCAACATGGGTCGCACTATAGAATTTAAAACCCCATCTGAAATTGCAACAATGACAGTTGATGATAGAAACACCTGCTTCTTCTTGTTATATAACAGGGCTATATCATTCGAGGGAATGAGGGGGCAGGCAACTGATCACGGATGTGATTTTTACAATAAAAGCCAGAAGGACGTTGCAAGGAGCGTAAAAGATTATAAAGAATGTACAACTTTTGAGTGGCTTGACCCAAAATACAAAGGGGAAGATGATAACCGTATGCTTACCTTATATATGCCCCGTGGTAATTACGAAGGTTCAGCAGTTACACAAAACCTTGCATCATTTGTGCCTACAAAGGCAGAGCTTGTGCTATGCCTTACTCAATTAACTAATACAATGACTGCTAATACAGCATGGACTGGCAAAACAGACAGGAAAGCAAGAAAAGAAGAAATGGAGAAAAAGAACAAAGAAAACGTAGCTATTATTCAAAAGAAGACCTTGCTTATTTGCAAAGACAACTTTGAAAGAGCGGCAACAAATGAAGGTGTTAAAGCAAACTATCCATATCCTTTTAAATTGGTATCGAAAGCTGACTTTGATAATGCTATCCTAACCAAGGATTCCTCCGTTTGCCTGCTATGGGTAATGCCATTTATGAAGATGCCGAATATGGGATCAGGACAAGTTAAATATGCTCATACTATTATTGATCCTGCTACTTGCAATACAATGCTTCAGGTATTTTCGGGCAAGATGGTTATTAATGGCTTTGGCATGGCAGGTTATCAAACCATTAGCGTTGCACAAATGCATGATATTGCTGATGAAATGGATAAGGACAGTAAGAAATAGTGCTGAACTAATTACCACTCAGTTCCACCCATCCATATGTTGTGTTCAAGGTTGAGCATTATCGACCTGAGCGCCCAGCTATCCTTTACTTTTGCCATACCATACATGGCACTTTCGTCATTTATTATTTCTGAATAATACCTCCAGAAGAAAACATCATCTAAATTTTTGACATAATTGGGTATACCTGTATCTGTCACATTTTCCATTGCCAGATACTTTCTTGCCTGCGGATAAAACACCCAAAACAAACCAACAGTATCTCTATTCCAGTCCTCCACGTTTTTCATTAAATACCGTGCATTAATAGTGTCCTCCTTAGCCAAATGCCTTTTAACGGCAATAGGGCAAAATCCCAGTATCCGACAATCGAGCATACCATAATCAACATCATAATACCAGTCTTCTTTTATCAAAAAGCCTATTACATTAAAAGTTGATGTATCTATTGGTGTATTAAAAACATCAGCGCTGTCTCTAAAGCTCTTATCCCAATCTTTATGAACTTTATAGGGCTGTATATGGTGGCTCAAAATTTGTTTATAGAAAACACTAAATAATCTATTATTTGTACCTATTGTAGGGTTGTCTTTATTATATAAATACGACCAGGTTCTTTTAGACCAACAAATATTTTTCTCGAATAAATAATAATATTTATAACAACTGTCGACATTACGCACCGGTTCATATATAGGAGCGCACAGAAGCTTAGCAGGCCCATCTGGTATAGTAGGCACAGTTCGCTTATACACATAGCCATTCGTATATATTCGTTGTAAACACAGCTTACCTGCAGTATCCCAAACCGACCACTCCCCTATTTTATTATTGAATTCAAAATTGCCTTCCGCTTTCTTTTTTCCGTTTTTATAAAAGCATCCATATTTACCATTTAGCATACCATTAGTAACATGGTATTCTGTATTTATCTTATCATCGCTATACTTCTTTACTTCAGTTTGAGAAATGACATAATGAGGCAAAGCCATTAAAAGAACAAATACAATAAATACAGATAATTGTTGATTCCTTCTTAGTATCATTTTGATTTTTTTAAGCCCCAATACTGTAATACCTTATAATCGTACTTACCAACCATGTAAGCAGGTTTTTGTATTGTAACAGGCCATCTTATTTTATGCTTTACATACCTGAAGCCAACCTGGCGATAACCACGATCGGAGTATCCGTAATAATGATAATAGTAGTTCATGGAATAATCTAACAAAAACAGAAATGAGTTGCCTGCTATCATCTTCCTTCTCAATACAGGCGCATCAGTTTTGTCATTCAAGCTCAAATAAGCAATTGTAGTTGAATTTGAATCTACCTCATTCTTAATAAAATAAGTTCCTTCATCATTTGGTGTCAATAACCAGTCCGAGTAGTCGTTATTTAAGTCACCGGTATTATTAATACTCTTCAAATATTCATAAGCATCAATCCATTGGGTGTAAGTCGGCAGGCAATACATGTATACAAGGCTATCCTTATTTTCCTTTAATGTCATCCATTTGCAATAATTCATGGCTGCCTCCCAGGTAATGCCTAAAACAGGATATGTATCATATTCCGAACTACTGACATACTTCTCATAAACATCTTTATTGCACATACCCGTATCAGGCAATTGACTCTGATAAAACTTAGTTGATGAATCAACTTTAATATCCTTAAGGTATGTTTTATATTGGCTGTAAGTGACCAAGCTACTTATATCAAACTCTTCAATTGATGTTTTAAACTTAAATTGATACCTCTCATAACCCCATTGCTTAGAGAAATCAATGGTTCTGGCAGGAATATGATAAAACTTATTGTCCCCATTATCAGAAGCAAACCCCAATAGAATTGTACAAAAAAAGAGTATAAGTATTGGCTTAGTTTTCAATTGCGTTTTCTTTTATAATGCACATGGGTACTAAAAGATACAGAAATCGCAACATTTTCAACAACATGCTCATTATCAAAACCTTAACAAGAAGAAGCTTACTGTAAAGTCATTTTACTTTTTAACTGCAATCACAGTCATTAAATCAAAACAATGAGGTCTATTTTTTGCAAACCATTTCTTTTCACCTTTAGAAGAATGGGAATTAATTTCAGTTTTGTGCTTTAAATATTTAAGGGCCTCTTGTACAACAATAGTACTGCTCTTATACAAAGGTATATATAGTGTTTCTTTAATCTCGTAACCATATTTCGCAAAAAAATCTTTAATATTTGACTTGCTGAAATATAGTGTATGCTGTGCATGTATGTAATACCATTCTTTACCAAACAGCATATACCCAAGGGAGTCTGTAAACATGGTAGTTGCCATAAAAATATCACCTTTTCGCTGCAAAGAAGATATTAGTGTAAAGTCTTGCTCTGGTTTTGTTAAATGCTCAATTACATCAATCATAGTTATGATGTTGATGCTATCTCTATTATATAATTTAAGCAACTTCGGTAAATCTTGTGTTGAATAATTATAAATATGCTCGAAACCAAAACTCCTCGATGCATCAACACAAGCAGGGTTAAAATCTATTCCGGTAGCTTCAAATCCGTTCTCTCTCATCCGCATTGGCAATGCACCATACCTTGTACCAAGGTCTACTGAAAAAGGGTTATCTATTTCAGATACATAGGGCTTTAACAGGTTAATAAAATAATCTGCCCTGCCAAAATCCATATCAGCAACAGATAATTTACCGGAAATAATAGATGTAGGGTATAAAAGCGACAACCATTCATCTTTAAATATAGGTGACTGATATAAAAAACCACACGACTTACATGCTACTATAGTCAACTCAACATCCATACCACCATCCCAAGAATGGGTAATAAATACAGAATGATTATAACGATTAGCAGGAAAGTGGTGTCTTATTTTCCGTTCCTTACTTCCACAAATAATACAGTTTTCAACTTTTATCTGGTATGTATTATTTATCATAAGTAATTTGGGCTTACAACATCTTATTTATATAAGAAAATCAAATATACTTATTATTAACAACACAATACAACCATATTTTTGGCTACTTTAAATGCTTCATATGCTCTGCAATTTCCCTCTCATTGGGGTTATCGCTTTTCGAGAATGACTCAATTATCAGCTGACGTTCTTCTTCACTCCTGTTCTGACTCAGTTTCTTTTTAGCCTGTATGTCGGTTACCTTAATTTTAAAGGCCGCTATACCATTAATCATACCCAGCTTAAACTTCTCATCGAGCTTTTCCCATTGTTCTTTATAAGCAGGCTCAAAGAAATCGATGGATCGTTCCAGCACATCAATAGCTCCTTCAACGCTTTCAATCAATTCAGCAGTACCATAAATGTGCACAGCAGCATAGTTCCATGTAGGTACATTTTGCTGATGGCCGTAATACTTGGGTGATATATAGGCGTGTGGCTCAGCGAATATTACCAATACTTTATTATCCTTAATATCCTGCCATTGCTTATTGGCTTTGGCATAATGGCTGTATAATACAATCTCACCTGCTTCCTCGGTAATTACAAACGGAAGATGAGTTGCACTGGGCACATTATCCTTTGCACTTACAATGGCCGCAAAATTATATTGAGATATAAATTCAATTATTTCTTTTTTATCGGTAACAAGGTTGTGATTGGGAATGTACATGATCAATTATGAATTAAAAATTACGAATTACGAATCTCAGCCACGAATTACACTAAATTTTCAATACCAGTCCTTATTAATTCGTGAAATTAGTGGTTGACTTCAAATTGAATCAAACTACATCATATTTTAATATATTTGCTTTATATAATTTACATCATGAAATACAAAAGAGTCGCATTTGCTGTTGGTACACTAGCCTTTTCTACAACAATGCTGTTTATGGCATGTAAAAAAGATACAACAACGACCACTACTACAACTACTCCCCCAACAGGGCCGCAGTTAGTGTTCGTATTCAAATTCGATTCGACCCAGGCAAGGCTCAATAACCTTGGCCAGCCAGCTACAATGCCTGCAGGGCATTCAGGCCAGTCGCCTGTATTTAATACTATGAGTTCACACTACATTGAGTTAGCGCCAACTGCTAACACAGCATTTGGTGGAGGAGATATATTATACCGTGCCCCTGAAGTAGGCAGCGGAAGCAATCTTGCTATAGAATTCAGCAAATGCACTGTGGTTGGCGAAGGACAAGCTTTTTATTCATGCCCAATAAGCAGCGTTACACCAGGTTCATACCAATGGCTACGCGTATCACTTGCTTACCAAAACTATGATATAAAATGGTCGGCACCGGCCTATAGCATAAGTAATGCCTGGGGAACTGTAGCATCGTTTATTGGCTTTAACAACTACATAACTTCTTATAAAATAAAGGACAGTACTGTTGTGGTTAACGGAAATGAAATACAAGGGTATGGTGGATTTGAATATGATTATAGCAGTACCATTGGCAAAGTAGCTACCTGGCAAGGCAAAGCTGGTGCAACAACTGTTCCTAACCCAATTTCTTCTACTTCACCTATACCAGCGGGTTCATGTGTTGTAACAGGGCAGTTTGTAAATTCATCACAAGCTGTTACTCCATTTACTATTACCGGTAAAGAAACCGCTAACGATACCATTGTAGTATCCGTTTCTACCAACAAAAGCTTCGAGTGGAAAGATGCCAATAGTAATGGCCTTTATGAGCCGTTAAATGGCGATACTGTTGTAGATATGGGTGTTCGTGGTTTGATACCTATAATCAAGTAAAGAGAATTTTTCTTTAGTTCTGCTTGGCAGGATCTTTATAGCGCGCTATATTCTGGGAAGGAACACCTCCTGCATAATCGAATTTACCGGCTATATAAAGCTGCCCTTTATATTCTAACATTGCGTTTACAGACAGATTCGCAAACAAAGTATCATAGTATATCATACCTCTTTTATTAGGTGTAGTATCTACATACACAACAAGATTAGCTTCATTAACAGGGCAAATTTTTTCCAGCTCAACACTCTTTAAATTAATACCGCCACCCGATGCTGCCCAGGCAGTATCATCCCAGCTTGCTATACAACCTGTATATACCCCGTTAACTCTTGCAAATTGTCCACCGGTATATAACCTGTTATTATAAATGGCCAATGATTTTATCTGCCCTTTAAGCCCCGCTCCCGGCTTACCCCATGCCTTGCCATTCCATTTCATAATATGCGTACTGCTATTGCCCGATGCATCGCCACCTGCCAGGTAAAGTTCATTTTTATACTCCAACATGGTGCTTATTTCAAATGGGAATGACTTACCTACAATAGCCCAACCATATTTGCCTAATACTACCAAGCTGCTATCCTTACCTACCCGGCCACCTGCATATAGATTATTATTATAAGGGCACAATGAACGCAACTCCCATCTTTTATCAGGGTTACTAATGCTATCCCACTCTTTTCCATCCCAGGTGCCTATAGTATGTGTAGTCCTGTTATCGGCAGAATCGTTGAACCCGGTAGCATATAATCTGTTATTAAAAGTAGCTAAGGCAATAACATCATTAATAGTATCTACATCGCTCCACTTAATACCATTCCATTTAGCAATGCAACTGTAAGGCTTGCCACCAGCGCTATCAAAATATCCGCCTGCATATAATTCATCTTTATAAACGATTAGGGCATTTACATTACCCCTTATCCCGCTACCAACTGAGTGCCATTTGCTACCATCCCACATAGCAATGCCATGAATAGGCATTCCGCCTGCACTATCAATGCCACCACCCGCATATAAGTTACCTTTATAAACGGCAAGCGCATTTACAGTTCCCTTTATTCCACTGCCAACCGAATCCCAACCTATTGATGGCTTTAGAACCCTTGTTGCATGCCCATAACCATTCTTATGAGCATTTTTGCAGCCTATAGCAAATAATACAACAACTATTAAAAGCAAGTTCCTCATTGACAGAATAATACCGACAAAGCTAACAGATATAATTAATAAAAAAGGCAATATGAACCTTTGCATTTACAGGTTGTATTAATCTTTAAACCCCAATCAACTAAAGGTATGGCATTCAGATTGTAATATTTGTTATTTTCACACCTTCATTTTTAACCTTACATCTATTAATTCTATGGCAAACGGCTCAAATAACCTATTAGATCAAAGACTTTCACGCCTTAATACTATTGTAGGATGGTGCGTATTTGCGGTGGCAATAATTGTTTACTACTGCACGCTTGAACCTACTGCCAGTTTCTGGGACTGTAGCGAAAACCTTTCTATTTACTATAAGCTTGAAGTTGGTCACCCACCTGGGGAGCCTTTTTTACAATTGATACAGCACTTGGTTTCATTACTCAGCTTTGGCGATGTGCATAAGGCAGCACCATTAATGAACCATGCCGCAGCCACTTTCAGTTCATTCACTATTCTGTTTGCTTTCTGGACAACTACCTTTTTTGCACGCAAACTTGTATTGCGCAATGGTGAACTTACAGAAAACAAAATGTATGCCATATTAGCTTGCGGTATTATTGCGGGCCTTTCATTCACCTTTGTTGATTCGCAGTGGTTCTCGGCTGTTGAGGCATCGGTTTGGTCAATGTCGGGTTGCTTTACAGCATTTATGTTTTGGTGCGCTACAAAATGGGACAGGTGCGAAGTGCATCCCGAACGTTGGTTGATCTTTATATTCTTCCTTATCGGTTTATCAATAGGCATCCACTTACTCTGTTTACTGTTTATACCTGCAGCCGTATTGCTTTACTTCTTCAAAACATACCCAGACGGAATTGACTCGAAATTCTTTAAAATTATACTTAACCCTATTACCAAAGACAAAAAAACACAAGGCGTAATCATCGCTGGTATTGCGGCTATCACCCTTACAGGTATTGTTAAAAGCATAATAATACCAGGCCTTATAAACCTGGCAACAGGCTTCGAATTGTTTTTTGTAAACCATATGAATATGCCATTTAACTCAGGTGTATTTATTTATGGCTTACTGGTTACAGGGCTTATTATTTGGGGACTGAACTTTACCCGCAAAAGAAACAAACCAGGATGGAACACAGCTATCCTCTCACTCGCGGTTCTTATTATAGGTTACTGTTCGTTCTTATTATTAGTTGTAAGGGCAAGCGCTCCTACCCCAATGAACGAAGATAATCCGAGTGACCCTGTTAGTTTGCACGATTACTTAGACCGTAAACAATATGGCGACTGGCCTGTGCTTTATGGTCCATACTATACTGCACCACAAATAGATGCTATTGATAAAGGACCTGTTTATGCAAAAGATGAAAAATCGGGTAAGTACCTTAAGTCGTATGAAATGCGCGTACCAAAGTATGACCCTAACTTCTGCGTTCTTTTCCCCCGTATGTGGGATCCTAACGAAAGCCACCCAAGAGGTTATAAGAGTTGGGGCGGTACTGAAGGATACGAAAAGATCAGGGTTCAATCAAACGATGGCGAAGGCACTAAAATGGTTGACAAACCGGGGTACTTCAGTAATAACCTGAATTACTTTTTAAGTTATCAGGTACGATTTATGTATTGGAGGTATTTCCTTTGGAATTTTTGTGGAAGACAAAATGATATTCAGGGTTATGACCCATCGGATAACCTACACGGTAACTGGATAACAGGAATTTCTTTCCTCGATTCGATGCGCTACCCGCAAGACGACCAACCGGATGAACTTGCCAATAACAAAGGTAGAAATGTATTGTACGGCCTACCGCTTATACTTGGCTTGTTTGGCTTTCTATTCCACTTTAAAAGAGACAGGCGAAACAGCTTAGTAGTACTAACCTATTTCTTCTTTACCGGATTGGCAATTGTACTTTATCTTAACCAGGCACCTTACCAACCGAGGGAACGTGACTATTCGTATGTCGGTTCCTTCTACGCCTTTTGTATATGGATAGGCCTCGGGGTTATGGGCTTATACGAATTTCTAGTAAAACGCATGAAGGCCGGCAGCGAAAAACCTGCTATTGCTATTGCACTTATAGTAAGCATGTTTGTACCTGCAATTATGGCCAGTGCCGAATGGGATGACCACGATCGCTCAAAACGTACTACTACGCGCGACCTTGCAATAGATTACCTTGAATCGTGCCCGCCAAATGCAATATTATTTACCAATGGTGATAACGACACTTTCCCACTTTGGTATGCACAGGAAGTTGAAGCAATACGTACCGACGTTCGTGTATGTAACCTTGAACTTTTAGGTATGGGTTGGTATGTTGACCAGATGAACCGCAAGGCTTATGAATCTGACCGCATGCCATTTTCGCTTACACACGACCAGTATAAAGATGGAACACGTGATTATGTTTACTTTATTGAAAATAAAAAAGTTAAGGGCTATGCAGATTTGAAGGACCTTATCGACTTTATAAAAAGCGATAATACCGAAGATAAATTTGACATTAGCCAGGGTCAGGGCGAGTATGTAAACTACTTCCCTACTAAGAACTTTGAATTAAAAGTGAATAAGGCAAACGTTATAAAAAGTGGTGCTTTATCTAAAGAAGTATCTGACAGCGCTATACTGCCTGCTATTGACTGGACGATGAGTGGCAACGGAGTTTACCGTAGTACACTTATGGTGCTTGATGCTATGGCACATAACGACTGGAAACGCCCGATATGCTTTGCCGTTACAACCGGATCGGAAGCTTATATGGGACTAGAAAAGTATCTGCAGTTAGAAGGGCTTGTTTACAGGCTTGTTCCTATTGCAGCAACTAACGAGAACTCGGTTGAAGGCACGCGCGTTAACACTGATGTGATGTATGACAATGCAATGCATAAATTCCGTTGGGGTAATATGGCTACCGGCGAATACCTTGATGAGAACGTTAGGCGTATGGCAACTGACCTGAGAATACAGATGGGCACATTGGCAGAAGCTTTAATTAAGGAAGGCAAAAAAGATTCTGCACTTAAGGTGTTGAATATGGCAATGGATTCTATTTCAGAAAAGAGCTGTCCATATGATGGCCCTGTAGTAATGATAGCTTATGATTACTACCAATTGAAAGAATCTAAAAAAGCCAATCCACTGGCTAAAAAGATGTTTGACCAGTTTGAGAAAGAATTAAGGTACTATCATAGCCTTGATGCTCAAAACTCTCAATATTATGGCAACCAAAGCACACAAGCAACCCGGATATTGGAGCAGCTTGCATACTTTGCACAAAGCGGAGGACAAGCTGATGTGGCTAAAGATTTTCAGGCAAGGCTTGATAAGCTTGACAAAGCAGGCATGCTGAAAGGATTACAACAGCAGGGACAGCAATAAACTTAATTATCCAATAAAAAATCCTCGGCTAATAACCGGGGATTTTTCTTTTTAACTCATAACCTATACACTAATAACAGGCTGTTGGTATTAAAGCAAATTCACTGCCTAAGGGCGCTGTAAAAGATCCGTTAATGGTAATTGTATTTACAGCCCTGAAGTACTTAACATCGGTGTTGTTTAGTGTTATAGCCCCTGCCCCGTTACCAATTGTAATATTAGACTTTACCGAGAATACATAATTAGCAAGGTCGGTATTGGTAAGCAAAACACTGCTGGTACTGCAATCGAGTTTCAATCTATAATACCTGAAATAATCTATTTGCATGTACTGTGGAAAAGGAGTTCCGGGGTAATAATTGCAGGTAATTGCAAGTTGTAAGTCCATAAATATTTTTTGTGGATTCATTACAAAGCTTGGGTTATTATAGTTTTCAAAATAAGGTACATCATCTCTGTAAAATATAAGCCTGTTCGTATTCCACTCTAAAGCAAATTTGTGAAACCCGTTGCAAAGTGGTACAGGGCTTATATACGTAATAAAACCCTGTCGTATTTGCTGGCATGTATCAGATCCTATACCTGCCGAGCCCCAGCCTGATCCGGTCGATTCGGCATAGTTATAAGTACAGCAACATTCATCCATTATATCAATTTCGTTGTGTATAGAACAAAAAGGATTATAAGCCATCCAAAATGTGGGCCAAAATTTATCAGAATGAACGTTTCCTGCCGAATCAGTGAAGCCAGGCAACTTGGCATACATTTCAAAATACCCGTAAGAATAATTATAGTTTTTAGCAGTAATACCGCCGGTAGCGTAAGTACTGCCACTACAAGGGAAAGGTGCAGCACCAGGCCCATCGTTACGTAAGTATAATATACCACCCGAATCTGTAACATTGCCCTTTTCAAAAGCTGTCGCTCCTCCCCAGTTGCAACAGTCACCACTTGGGCAATCTAATACATGCCATTTGGCTGTATCTACCTTGGTGCCATTAAACTCATCGCTCTTAATGCTATCGAGCTGCCAGTTGGCATCATTAAGAGGAGTTTGGGCTGTAGTATTAAAGGCAATACTTATAGCAAAGAGCTGAATAACAACAATTAATCTCAATTTATACATTTACACCTGTGCTTTGTAGTATTTAACGCTATATGTTCAAACAAATTGCCTTGAACATCTTCTATCAAATATACTTATTTGTTTCTGTATATTTTAACTTCCATATCATCAAACCAAACAGGCTTGCCTCCGTTATCCCATATATATATACCAAAATCTTTATGGTCATCGGGCACAGTACAATATAAAGTAATTTGCTCCCACCCTGCTGCATCTTTATTTGCACCAATTGCAGAAGGCAGGTATAAGCTCTTTCCACTCGATACAATTAGCATTCCATTTGCAGGGTCTTCGGAATAACGCCAAACACTAGCACACAAAATATCGCCTGCCTTAATATTCTTCAAAGGCAATGTCATTCCATAAGCCATTTCCTTTGTAAGTCTTACCGAATGTTTTCCGCTATGTGCCTTAGTACTATCCCATGTTGCAGCATCATTATTCAGCGGTTCATTATCAGATGCCAAAAGATGTTGATGATCCGGGGTCATATTTTCTGAATTACATAAAACACTGTCATAGTCAGGTGCCTTCTTATCGGTTACTTTTTTCAGTAGCATAAACGGGAAATCATTTGCAATAACTTGCCAATGAGGATTAAACAGATAAGTACCATACAACAGCGTTGAATACTGTTCCTGGCTCATTACAAAATAATCGGCGAATGTAAAAATAGCAATGTATTCAGCATTTGCTGCGTCGGGAAATTCATAAATGCCCTTACGTTGTGCTAAATGCGGAAGTATAGATGCAGATGCTGACACACTTGCGTCGGGTGGTATAAGGGCCAAATCGTTATAAATAGTTTTTACATTATAAGGTGGGTTAAAAAAGGTTTTATTAAAAACATTTCTCTTTACCGGATTACCATAACCAAGCTTGCGGTATGATGGATTTGACTCATAGCGGGTAACGAAAAATGCCAACCCGCATAAAATGAGTGCAACTGAATACCTCCCTATTCTTGACCTTATTATAGATAGGATAATAAAAACGGGTATAGGAAGCAGTGTTGCTACCTGCACTGTATAATACGATTCTGTGCTCCAGCGAATGGGTTGATCGTTAAACATTTTTTGTGCTATAAGCGGAATAAACCAAATAAAATACTGCGGGCGGAAGAAAAGTACAAAGCCTCCTGAAATAAGGTAAACAAGGTAAAACTCCATTTTAATCCAATCATTTACCGGGTCACCTGATTGATTCTGAAACAGCATTAAAAAGGAATCAATAGGGTGCCGAAAAATAAACAGAAGTGCATGATAGGGATCTTCACCCAAAGCACCGTATTCAAATAAGTTGTATTCAACTGCTGAAGAATGAATGGCAGGTATAAACACTTTAAAAATGAGAACAAAGGAAACTATAGAGGCAAGGATATAGCCTACACAAGCATAAACTAATTTTCGTTCCTTACGATGCCATATTATAAGCACCAAGCAAACAAATGGCAACCATAGAGGCATATCCTCGCGCGAAAACAATGCCAGAACAAACACAATGGTCGCTGCAATAAAACGCTTCGATTCAAAATACCAGATAAACACGGGCACAAAGCATGAACACATTATAATAATATTGCAATCTTCATCTAATGCTGAATTGCGTCCCTGTAGTAAAAAATAATATACCACTGCACCCACACCTAGCCAGCCATCACCTGTTTTAAGGCTTACCACCTTATACGTAGCCCAGGCTCCCCAAATAATAAAGGCAGTTTGAATCAGAAGCAAAGTATAAGTTCCGGTTAGCCAATTAAGCAGCCAGTAAAACGGAACAAGGAACATTAATGTAATGGAGAAATGGTCTTGTAGAAATGTAATATCGTTGGAGTTAAAGACCTTATATATCGGACAAGGTGTTACATGAAAATGTGCATAATCCCAAAAGGCATAATTGTAAGGGCCGAAATCAAAAGTGGTCGACCTCAAATAGTAATGGTTAGCCACTGACATGGTACAATACAATGCACCAAATAGCACCATTACAATGTAAAAAGCCAGTTTATGTTTCGGCATAGAATTCATTAGGCCGTTTAATCTCATAATTGAAGCTATGCTACGAAAATATAGATTATATTCATCATATAGCATATTGTATACGGCCCACTTCTGAACGTATTTCTTATTTTTGAGATACTTAAACATCTTTTGTGAGCGAAAAAAGGTTTATTCTATTTTTTATACCGGGGGTATTTCTTCTTCTACTTGTATTTGTTTTTATGTTTAATGGCACAGGCGATTCAGGAGATAGCATAATGCATTACCTTTTTGCCAGATTTGCATTCAGGCACCCTTTAAGTTTTCTCGATTCGTGGGCTAAGCCATTGTATGTTGCACTGGCATCGCCATTTGCACAATTCGACTTTAGTGGAATAAAAATATTCAATAGCCTTAACACTGTTATATCAATGCTGGCTGCTTATTTAATAGCCAAGCGGTTGAACATGAATAATAGCTGGTTTGTTCCGGTAATATTGATTTTAGGCCCCATGAATTTTGTACTTGCCCTTAGCGGATTAACAGAACCTTTATTTGCTACCATTTTGGCAGTAGGGCTATGTTGTTTATTTTATAATCACTCAATTGCAGGACTCATTATACTATCATTCCTTCCTTTTGTCCGTTCGGAAGGCTTGTTCCTGTTAGTACCTGTTGCATTGTATTTATTACTACAAAAAAAACCGGCAAGTGCTTTATGGTTGGTAACAGGGCAGCTTTTCTATGCCATAGTGGGGTACTCTCACTTTCATAACCTTTTATGGTTTTATCATAATAATCCCTATTCATTAATAAGTAGCTATGGGCATGGCGAGTGGAATCATTACTTCGATCACATGCCAATAATTGCCGGCTCGGTTACCAGGTATCTTCTGGAAATTGGCTTTATAGCTATACCTCTATTTTTATTGTTAAAAAAAGAAACATCTACTAATTTATTGCCTCTGTCATTGATATGGGTGCTGTTCGCCACTTATTTTTTCTTTCATGTGGTAGCATGGCGATATGGACTTTTTAATTCTTTTGGCATGTTACGTATTATTTCAGGTGTTTCTCCTTTAATTGCAATAATTTCTGTTTACGGGTATAATAAATGTGAAGCGTTTATTAAACTCTTTTTAAAATGGCCAAAGAGTATTGGTGTAGTTTGTGCCACTATAGTTATAGCAATAAACTTAGTTTTTATGGTTAATGCCATAAAAGGGGAACAGGCTGTTGGCCTTGCTATTAAGCTTAGCACCGACGAAGTGGCAGAAAATAAAATAGCAGCATACATAAAGAACAAATATCCCGACTACAAAAACCATGTGTACTTTAAAGCATCTTATTTATGCGTTGCCCTCGATGTTGACCCTTATGACCTTGAAAAAGGCCCACTGGCAACAAGACAGGACAATTCATACCCTGCCAACAGCTTATTTATTTGGGATGATTGGTTTGCCGGCGAAGAGGGTGGAATTACCCCATTAACACTAAATAGAGATAAGACCATGGTAAGAGATACAAGTTTTTCGGAGGTTGGTGCAGAAGGCAAGTCGAGAATAGTAACACTCTACTTGAAAAAGTAAAGTATCACTTATATACTCCAAATTTAATTTGTTCATCGTCTACGTAAACAATTCCTTTTGTGTCGTAAACAAACACACTAAGTATATCATCTTTATTAATAAACGAATCTGGCAGCGGACAAAAACATTCTACAGTGGTCCATGTGTTGATCTTATAAATTTGACCCCATACCCTTGCGCCTCGCCAAAAATAAGGCTGCTTTCCTTTTTCCTGTATGCAAACCACTACCATAGGGTCATTATCAAAATCGGTTACATACATCTGCATTTTGGCATATACAACCAAAGGCTTTTCTGACTGCGGGAGTGATGATACTG
>JABDCA010000024.1 GCA_013288345.1 Bacteroidota bacterium
TTTACAGCAAGTAAGGCCAGGTGGGCTTTAACAACCTTACTCATACAAGTGCCGCAGATGAATCAATTAATAGACCTTTCATTGAAAATAAGAAACCCAACATGAAAAAGAAAACTAAGTTTATCGTTACTAAGCGGTTCATCATCGTAATAGTTAACACTTACGCTTACCGGCCCTATTGGCGAGTGATATACCAATGCTACCATACCCACATATTCCTTAGTGGCTAAAGGCTGGCCATATACAGCAATACTGCTTGAATTTTGAATAGCCTGGTAAGGAAGAAAGAGATAGCCTTCGAAGCGGAGATCGAATTTAGGCACGAAACTTATGATAAACTTTGGGCCGGCGGCGGCATAATTGAAGGCTCTGTAACGCGGTAAAAAAATAGTCTGCATTTCGGGTGTAGGTTGAAAAGCAGGTGCCATGAGCGCTGTAGCATAGTAATCGCTGAACTTTGTTTGTAGTGCAAGGCCTTGAACAAAAGAGTTCGAATAAACGGCTTCGGCATAAAGGCCAAGCCTGATGAGACCTCTGCCTATGAAATACTTATCGAAGGTAACTTTAGCCTGTAACCAGTTGTGTTGCCTCTCAATTGTATCCCTGGTACCCGCATCTGTCCCCGGTGTAAATTGCTCAGTGCCGGCAACCCATTGAACATGCAGTAAAAGTCGGGTACCGGTTGTTGCATACTCTTTATCATTGAGAGTATTCCAATCGTATTTAATATATGCCGTAGCAGCTCCAAATAAGGTCTGGTCAGCAGTATCGCCATATTTAAAGTTAGTATTTTGGAAATAGGTACTGTTAATATTGGTATAGCTTCCGCCCATTATCAACTTTGATTTTGCCCCAATCGGAAGCCCCATGTCTATTTTGCCAAACCCTTCATATTGTACCAAATAAGCTGGTTTTATATCTTGAAAAAAATCAGAACTGCTTTGAAAATAATCGAAACGGTTATAGATAATAGCAGGTTCAAAGTACACAGGGACCGATGTAGGTAAATAGATTCGTCCTGAACCCAACACTGATGTATAAAGCTTTCCGAAATAGGTATTGGCATTCAATTGCAATTCTTCATTCCCGAGTGTGTTGTATTGCAGGCCAACATAACCCTCGCTTATAGGCAGGTTTGATACTACACCACCAAAGCCAATCTGAAAGTGCTTCTCCTTTTTAACCGACATATCTAATCTGTAATAGCCGGTAGAGTCATTATAATCGGCCGTAGGGTAAATGCTGTGAATGTTCTGGTCTGTTGCCACCCTGAAATAGCGCGATGCCATATCGTTAACTGAAACACTTTCCTGTTTGCCAAATAGCACACTTCTGAAATACTTTTCCTGGTCAATATTTAACCCATGAAAGTTGAGCTTGTTAAATACCATTGGGTGTTCCTTCTTCTCGAAGTTCTCTCTGCGTTCCTTTAGTTTGGCATCATTCTCGCGCCTGTCAATCATTTTAATTAAGGCAGGTATTTGCCTGAGAGTTGATATATAACCACTATCTATTAGCGCCTGAGGGTTATCTGCTGTAAGTATACCGGCCTCAACGTTAGGAATAATTATCATTCCCTTACCCGGCAAGGTATAGTTGGTACGGGTCATCAGCATGTTCTTTATTTCCGAAAGAATATTATCATCAGTTGGGGGTTGTATATTGCCCGAAACGTTACTGCCTATTATAATATCAGGGTTAAAATCCTGCTGCATTATATCGGCCGGGAAATTATTATACAAGCCTCCGTCGAACAGCATCCTGCCATTTACTGATATAGGTTTTAAATAGAAAGGATAGGAAATTGAAGCACGCACCGCCTGCCCCAGATTGCCACCATCAAAAATGTATGGCTTCTTGGCTACAATATCGGCTGCTACACAACGAAAAGGAACCATAAGGCTGTCGAACTTATTGCCCGAAGCGGATGATGCGGAAGAGAAGTATTTCATTACGGCAAAGTCAATGGGCAAAGGAGATACCAACTGTGTAGGAATGCTGGTAATTAATGTAGTATCGAGCGAAAAGTGGAATGTTATCCAGGATGCTTCCGGAGAACCTTGCTTGAAGTAGTAGGCGAATTTATTGTTTATAGTACCCGTTGCAATCTCCTGGAACTCTTTAGAAGTAACTAAGTCCTCCATTTGCTTAGGAGTATAACCGGCAGCATATAAGGCACCAATAAATGCACCCATAGATGTTCCTGTAATATAGTCAATAGGAATGTGGTTCTCTTCGAGGGCTTTTATAACACCTATGTGTGCAATGCCACTGGCACCACCGCCGCTAAGTACCAAGCCAACCTTTTGACAGTATGCAGGCGATACCAGCAGAAATATAAATGAAACAAGTAAAGAGTAGTGCTTCACTTTCATGGTCATAATTACCTCAGAAGGAGCAAATTTACTCATTATTGTATCTCATTAAGCACTTTACCGAAATAAGCAGGGGCCTCTAATAACCTCGAGCCATACCACGAAAAATACTCTCCGTCAACTAAAACAATCTTTGCATCAGGGCAAATCTGTCTGAACTCATCTATATGCTTGGCAGCAAAGGGGTATGGTTCCGATGACAGTAGTATTACTTCCGGGTTTTGTAGGGCTATTTCCTCTTTGGTAAGTTTAGGATACCTGCCATTGTTATTTGCAAACACATTGGTAAGGCCACACAGGCTAAGCATGTTACTTAAAAAGGTATCACCTCCTGCAACCATATAAGGGTCTCTCCAAATAAAATAAGCGGCTTTATGTTGGGACAACTTGGCTGAAAGCAATTTACTAAAGGCTTCTTTTACTCCTTTAATCAGCTCACCTGCTTTCTCTTGTTTATCTACTAACTCGCCCACTCCATTCATCATACCCAAAGCGTCATCCAGATTATGTATGTCGCTCATCCAGACAGGATACAACTGCATCAATTGCTTTATCTGCAGCTCTTCGTTTTCCTCTTTGTTGCCGATAATTAAATCGGGCTTGAGGGCTGCAATCTTATCAAAGTCGAGCATTTTAGTGCCACCCACGCGTAGTTTAGTTCGGTACCATTCTTCAGGATGAACACAGAACTTAGTTATGCCAACTACTTCTTCGTTTAAACCAAGCCAGTAAAGCAATTCTGTTTGCGAGGGCACGAGTGATATGATTCGTTTAGGTGGCCATTCAATGCTCAGATCCTGGCCCATCTGATCTCTGAATTCCTTTTTCATACCCGTATAGCCAATACCGTTACATCATCAATCTGTTCGTGCTTGCCTTTCCAACTATGATAACTTACCCGCATCTTTTCACCTACTTCTTTTATAGGCAAATGATTATTGTTCAGCACCCATTCTTTTAATCTTTTAGTGGTCATCTTTTTACCCTGCTCTCCTCCAAACTGGTCAGCAAAGCCATCAGTGAAAAGATATAAGGTATCACCCTCATCTACTTTAATTTCATGTTCTGTAAACTGCTGGCTGCCTTCCGTAAATCCACCTATCGATATTTTATCTGGTTTTATTTCCACCAATGCATTCTCAGGTTGCGCATTGTTCTTCAGTATCCACAATGGGCGGTTAGCGCCTGCATACTTTAAAGTACGGGTATTGGTATTGAAATGACAAAGTATAATATCCATTCCATCACGGATGTTCTCATTGCCTGTCTGCTCAAAATTTATCTTGATCTCCCTGTTTACATTCTCCAATATTTTCCCTGGTGATGTGGTTTTATTTACAGCGTCATTAAGCTTGCTTATGCAAACACTGCTTACAAAAGCGCCGGGTACTCCATGGCCTGTACAATCGCCAATAGCTATAAGCATTTCAGTTGCCGATATCGGGTGCATCCAGTAAAAATCTCCGCTTACAATATCCTTAGGGTTAAAGAAAAGAAAATTCCTTTCGAGATACTTATCTAGGACTGCATGAGGCGTTAACAAGGAATCCTGTATACGCTTGGCATAGTTTATACTATCAGTTATTTCCTTGTTCTTTTCTTCAATGGCCTGTTTTTGCTTTTCTATCTGCTGGCTGTATTCTATGTTCTCCGACTTAAAGAAATAAACTATTGAGGCAAGCATGGTAAATGCAAAAACATAGTTAAGAGGAGTGAACTTCATAAGCTGGGTTACATCTCCGTCGTACACGCCATTAAAATGTTCCTGCATATACATGCAAACCATAAATAAAGTAATCAGGTACACACAATATGCAATGATCCATGGTTTGGTATCAAACATAAATACCACTATAACCGGAAACATGAACAGGTATATTTCGGTATGTGCTACACTGCCATAAAAGTAACTGGAGCTTACAAAAAACAGAACAGATGCATTAATGGATATGTGCCTTGCAATTCTGAAAAGGCCCGAGTGGCAAAGCACAATGCCCGTCCATAAGGCAACCATATCGAAAGCTGTAAGATCTGCAAGCCTGTTAAGGCCATATATAGTTGAAATAACACAAAAGAAGAGGCAAAAGAAAGAGCCTGTAAAACAGCCCATATTAAACAGACGGCGTTTCTGTCTTTCTTTAAAAGAAAAGTCTGAGAACGATTCGGGGTCTATAATTTTTTGAAGGAGATTAGCCATTTGCTTGTAATGAAAAACTAAAGGTACTAATTCAAAACCTGTAAACCTTTAACGCCTCCCAAAAATTTAGCAAAGCGCCTCTACAATATCCTGACGGGTAATAATATGCACATCGCCTAAAGCATCTTTAACCAATACTGCATGGTTTTGAGGAGTAATAAGCTGCGAAACTTCTTCCAACGATGATTCAGGGCTAACGAATGGGAACGGTGCCTGTTTTACTTCTGATACTTTCTGGCCACCTACTTTTGGGTTATCAATTAGTTGCCTGAATACCTCGGTATCGTTCAACGAACCTACAAACTTTGCACTATCGCCATTGCTTACAGGCACTTGAGAAATGTTGTACTTCCTCATCATTGCCACTGCTTCATGCACAGTGTCCGATTCTTTTACGGTAACCAGTGGTTTGTTTTTATGCCTTTCTATTAATTGAAGGGCAGTGATTTTCTCTTGTGTCAGGAATCCTCTGTCTCGCATCCACTCATCATTATACATTTTGCCCAGATAACGCGATCCATGATCATGAAATATACCAACCACAACATCACCTTTCTTAAACATATGCTTCATTTGCATAATGCCCGCAATTAATGAACCTGATGAATTACCGGCCAGAATTCCTTCTTCGCGTGCAATGCGACGTGTCATAATGGCTCCGTCTTTATCGGTTACTTTTTCAAAGTGATCAATCACATCAAAGTTTACATTTTCAGGCAAAAAATCTTCACCAAAACCTTCTGTTATATATGGATAAATTTCGTTCTTATCGAATATGCCTGTTTCCTTATACTTCTTAAATACAGAACCATACGTATCAATACCCAGCACTTTAATGTTAGGGTTCATTTCTTTCAGGTATTTGGCTGTACCCGAAATTGTACCACCTGTACCCACGCAACAAACAAAGTGAGTTATTTTTCCTTCCGTTTGTTTCCATATTTCAGGGCCTGTTGTTTCGTAATGGGCCTGTGAGTTTGAAGGATTATCATATTGGTTAGGCTTCCATGAATTTGGCGTTTCCTGTACCAGGCGCGATGAAACTGAATAGTATGAACGCGGGTCTTCAGGGTCAACATTAGTAGGGCATACCACCACTTCTGCACCAAAAGCGCGCAGTGCATCAAACTTTTCCTTCGATTGTTTGTCGGTAGATGTAAATATGCATTTGTACCCTTTAATAACCGCCACTATGGCAAGGCCCATACCGGTATTACCGGAAGTACCTTCTATAATAGTATAGCCTGGTTTCAGTTTCCCTGCTTTTTCAGCATCTTCAATCATCTTCAGGGCCATACGGTCCTTAATACTATTACCCGGATTTACGGTTTCTATCTTAGCCAATATAGTGGCAGGAATATCTTTAGTAATACGGTTTATCTTTAGCAGTGGGGTATTGCCAATAAGCTCCAGGATGTTATTGTAATATGACATATTTCAGTTATTAATGTAGGGCAAAGATAGTAAGATGTCGACGATTATGGCATAATAATTAGGTGGATAAAATGACTAAATTTTGGTAGTTTTGCCACTAAAGAATACACATGCCAAAGTACACCGGAACCCTACACTCTAAACTGCCTACTGTTGGCACAACCATATTTACGGTTATGTCGCAACTGGCTGCCGAACATAATGCAATAAACCTTTCACAAGGCTTCCCAAACTTTGAATGTTCACCCGAACTCGTGTCCTTGGTTAACCAATACATGAAAAAAGGGCTGAACCAATATTCGCCTATGCAGGGCATAATGCCACTGCGTGAAACCATTGCAGCCAAAATGCAGGACTTATATGGTGCAATATATAGTCCGGATAAGGAGATAAACATTACTGCCGGAGGTACCGAGGCCATTTATGCAGCCATTACAGCAGTAGTAAATGAAGGTGACGAGGTAATTATTATAGAACCTGCATACGATTGCTATGTACCCGCTATTGAACTGAGCGGGGGCATACCTATATATGTTAAACTTAAGGAACCCGATTATACCATTGACTGGAACGAAGTGAAGAAACTGGTGAACCAGCGCACAAGGATGATCATGATAAATACTCCCCATAACCCAACGGGAGCAGTAATGAGCGCCAACGATATGAAGATGTTGGAGAATATTACAGACGGCACAGACATAGTTATTCTGAGTGATGAAGTATATGAGCATATAATATTCGACAACCATAAACACCAAAGTGTTTGCCTGTTCCCTAAATTGGCAGAGCGCAGTTTTGTAGTGTTTTCATTTGGTAAAACTTACCACACTACCGGTTGGAAAATGGGTTATGTACTTGCACCTGAAAGGCTAATGGCCGAGTTCCGCAAGGTGCACCAGTTTTTGGTGTTTTGTGTAAATACACCTTTGCAATATGCTTTGGCCGATTATATGAAGAACAAAGATGCGTACATGCAATTGGGCAGTTTTTACCAGGAGAAGAGAGATTACTTTATTAAGCTTATTAAAGGTTCTAAATTCAAAATTACGCCTGCGGCAGGTTCTTATTTTCAGATGCTTGACTATAGCGGAATAACCCAGGAGAAAGACACTGAATATGCAATAAGGCTAACCAAAGAGATTGGCGTGGCAAGTGTGCCTACATCGGCATTTTACCATGAAGCCATCGATAACAAACAACTGCGCTTTTGCTTTGCCAAGACAAACGAGACATTGGAAAAAGCAGCAGAAAAATTATGCAAAGTATAATGGAAGACCTGAAAGTTACAATAGTACAATCATCATTACATTGGGAAGATATTGATGCCAATATTACCATGTTCAGCAAAACCCTGGATGGTATTGTTCCGGAAACAACAGACTTGATTGTGTTACCTGAAATGTTCAGTACTGGTTTTACCATGAATGCTGAAACCCTGGGTGAAGACATGAATGGCAAGGCAGTAAGGTGGATGAAGAAAACTGCAGCCAAACTGAAATGTGTTATTACCGGAAGCCTTATTATAAAAGATAAGGGCAAGCATTACAACCGCTTGGTTTGGATGCGCCCTGATGGCACCTCCGAAACCTATGACAAGCGCCACCTGTTCAGGATGGGTGATGAAACCAACCATTTTGCAGCAGGAACAAAACGCATTACTGTTGAACTGAAAGGCTGGAAGATATGCCCGCTTATATGCTACGACCTTCGCTTCCCTGTTTGGAGCCGGAATACAGATACGTACGACTGCCTTATATATGTGGCTAACTGGCCCGATGTGCGCAGCTACCCCTGGAGGCAATTACTTATTGCCCGTGCTATAGAGAACCAGGCTTATACTATTGGCGTTAACCGCATTGGGGTTGATGGCAAAGACATGGACTATTCCGGTTATTCTGCAGTTATGGACCCTAAGGGACAAATTATAAGCGCAACCAAACCCGATAAGCCTTCAGTTGAAATGGTTACCCTTTCACGCAAAGCGCTTGATGATTTCCGTAAAGCGTTTCCGGTTGCTGTAGATGCGGATAAGTTTGAAATACAATAGGCATAAGGAGTAAGTATTAAGGGATAAGTATTTTCATTCGTAAAAAATGTCTCGCAAAGACGCAAAGTCCGCAAAGGTTCCCGTCACTGCGAGGAACGAAGCAGTCTCAGTATTCCGATTCTTAATTATTAATTCTTAATTGCTTTAGGAGTTGTTGAAAACTATAAAACTATTTTATTACCTATATTAAACATATAGTTTAATTTTGCATTATAGTTCATTGAAATAAAAATCAGATAGATAGTGTGGCTTACTAATAACTTAAATTATAGAAATATGATTTTTGCCCTAACAAAGACATTGGCTTATACACCAATCAAATAAAGTGTAACTTTATTCTACTGTATTCAATACTTAATAAAACTTACTATTGTGTCAATCATAGCAAATACAAGTACAATTGAAGTACTCATTGATCCTTCTATAAATGAGTATGGAAAACTTTCACGAATTGAATTTTTGAACAGGATTAGGAATGTAAAAAGTATTAGAACAAGAGAAACTAAGGTTAGTTTTTATCCGAATAAAAATAGCCCAACTCTTACAAACTTTGAACAGTTATACCAAATTATCAATGACGGGAATTTTACTTTCCAAACTCTAACTAACAATAAACTCTTTGCGATTGGAATACCGAGAAAATTGTATTTATGGTTAAGAAATACTACTATATCAACCTTACATAAACAGCTTTTACATTGGTATGCAGCATATTATGCTTTTAATTCTTTTCAAAAATTTGCTGAAGAAGAATTTGATCCATTAGTTCTATTCGAAGTAAAACAAATTTTAAACACATATTACCCGGAGAACTTGAAAGATTCTTTCAATATTGATTCTATTGATGATTTTAAAGAACATGAAACAAAGAAGAAGAAAGCACTAAAACACTATAATGATATATCCATAAAATATACTGGCTCTCTACCACCTGAATTTCTAAAGAATCCATATTGGAACCCTATTTCAAATATAGAGAGTAATGACCCAGACTGGGGATTAGATCGGGATTGCGCATTCAACATTCTCATTTCATATTTTAACCCTCTTGATTGGATTCGAATAATTGAAAGGAACAAGGAGAAAATGAAAGAATATTATGATGACAGTTTAAAAAGAGGAAGTATTACTGAAAATGAAATTGATGAAATGTTACTTCAAGCAGATGAAGATACTTTAGAGAGAACAGAATCTGATAGCGAAATGTGGATGAAGTGGAAATATACATTCCAGAATTTTGAAATGCGAAAAGAACATAAATACAGTATGTTGGCCAAAACTGAAAGTACTGTGGGGTTTATTTACCTAAATCAAGATGGAAATGGTGCTACAAAAATCGGGTGGACAACGAAGACTGGAAAAGAAAGAATATCCAGTATTCAAACAGGAAATCCAACAAATGTAGTTGAAAGAGGCAGGTTTAGTGCCTCAAGTAAGAAAACCGAAAATATTCTTCATGAAATGTTTAAAAATAAACGTGCAAGAGAAAGTGGAGAATGGTTCCATTTAAGTGAAGAAGATATTGCAAACATACTTGATTCTACTTGGAGAAATAGTAATAATATCTTTTAAAATCCTTCCCTAAGGGAAGGATTTAGGATGGGCTTATACTAAACTCTTCCCAGTCATTTCTGCGGGCTGCTGTAAACCCATAAGTTTTAAAACTGTAGGAGCAATATCTGCCAATCGGCCTTCAGAAACTTTATAGTTGCTATTAGATATTACAATACACGGTACAGGGTTTGTTGTATGCGCAGTATTAGGTGAACCATCAGCATTAACAACACGATCCGCATTACCATGGTCGGCAATAACAATAAACGAATAACCATTAGGCAAGCCTGCTTCCACTACTTTTTGTAGGCAAGTATCAATAGTTTCTACCGCTTTTACAATGGCACTATATACGCCTGTATGCCCAACCATATCAGGGTTAGCAAAGTTCAGGCAAACAAAATCAACTTCGCTTTTTTTAAGTTCTGCTACAATAGCATCGGTAACACCTGGGGCGCTCATTTCGGGCTGCATATCATATGTGGCCACCTTTGGCGATGGAACCATAATTCGAGTTTCTCCAATAAAAGCATCTTCTCGCCCACCAGAAAAGAAGAAAGTAACGTGAGGATATTTCTCGGTTTCGGCAATACGTATTTGTGTTTTGCCTGCATTGGCAATCACCTCACCCAAAGTCATTTTCAAATCGTCCTTATGATATAAAACTTTAACGTTCTTAAACTTCTCATCGTAATTGGTCATGGTAATATAGTCCAGTGGCAAAGTCTTCATGCCTTGTTCAGGCATATCTTGCTGAGTAAGCACATGAGTGATCTCCCGGCATCTGTCTGTACGGAAGTTGAAACATATAACCACATCGCCTTCCATAATTCGTGGAGTCATATTGCTTTCAATATCCATAATGGCAATGGGCTTAATAAACTCATCGGTAATACCCTCCGCATACGATTCCTTTATTGCAGCCAGTGCATCCGTGCTTCGCCTGCCATTACCATGCACCAACAGGTCATACGCCAGCTTAACACGCTCCCAGCGTTTGTCTCTATCCATGGCATAATAACGCCCAATTACAGATGCTATTTTAACTTGTGTATTAGCAATGTGTTTGGTTAGTGTTTCCATAAAACCCAAACCACTCTGAGGGTCGGTATCACGTCCGTCAGTAAATGCGTGTATATAAACCTGTGAGCATTTGTTAGCCACAGCAATATCACACAAGGCCATTAAGTGATTGATATGCGAATGCACTCCGCCATCAGATACAAGGCCTATAAGATGTACATTCTTCTTGTTCTTGCTTGCAAACTGCAAAGCCTCAACCAATACGGGGTTTGTATCCAGTACTTTGTTCTCTACATCTTTACTTATTCGTACAAGGTCCTGATACACCACACGGCCAGCGCCAATGTTCAGGTGTCCCACTTCTGAGTTACCCATTTGTCCGTTAGGCAATCCCACATCTTCGCCCGAGGTACGCAAAGTTGAATGAGGATATTGTTTATACAGGCTATTTACAAAAGGTGTTTTTGCATTTGCAATAGCATCTGCTTTCGAACCATCTCCAATGCCCCATCCATCAAGGATTATAAGAGCAACTTTCTTTTTATCCATCGTCTAAATTGTTTCTAAAGTGACTTCAAATATACTTCCCGAAGGAGTATTTTCTTTTACTATTATAGTACCATTATGCTTCTTAACAAAGTACTCTACCAGGTAAAGCCCAAGTCCAGTGCCTTTGTAGCCCGTCGAGGTACTCATACGGTAAAACTTCTGGAATATCTTTTTCCGCTCATCCATTGGTATTCCGGGCCCCTGGTCATGCACAAGTAAGACTGTCTTATTGCCTTCTTTCTTTAAACTCACTTCTACAGGTTTATCTTTAGGGGAATATATAAGTGCATTCTCAACCAGGTTATTCACCACTGAATTAAAGGCCCAGGGATCCATTTGAGCATAAACACCTTCTTCTATGTGCTCAATTATATCACGATGAGGGTATGTACGCAGCAGTTTGTTAACGCCATTCTTCAATGATTCCGAAAGGTTAAGTCTCTCAGTATATATTGGTACTTCTCCGTTATCGATGCGTGCAGCAACCAATATCTTTTCTAAAAGCTGGTCGAGACGGTCGGTATCTTCTAATGCATTACCTAAAGCCAATTGTTGTTGCTCGGTGGAAAGATTCCGCTTAAGTAGCGTCTCTATCTGCAAGCGCAATGATGCCACGGGTGACTTAAACTCATGTGTTACCGAATGCAAAAAGGTCTTTTGCCTTGCCAAAAACTCCGACTCCCTTCTAAATGCCTTGCGCACCTGAGCAATACCAATAATCATAAGCAGCAGAAATACGCTGCCTTCGCCCATTATCATGTAATACTTACTCATTAATTGCCTGTGCAATACTTCTTTGGCTGCATCGCTAAGGTTCGGTATTGAAAGGTGCTGCGTATATATCTCCCGACTCTGTTCAGCCATATGGTATGCCCACCACAAAAACTGCACAAGCACATATATTACCAAAATGTGGAATATGAGCAGAGCCCGGGAATATTGCTTGTTTCTTTTCACTTAATTCTGAATTGGAGGGCTAATTTAAGGATAATCTAGTCGTCAGTTGCCTGTCTGCTATTCACCTTCATTATTCAACGTTCGATATTCATTATTCGATATTCAAGGGGCTCTATTATCTTTGCAAGCCTTGAACTAATGATTATGCAAAAAATTAAGCTAGGTATATTACGCGAAGAAAAGAACCCGCCTGAAAAGCGTGTGCCCTTTACCCCACCACAATGCAGCGAATTATTGCGTGCCTACCCGAACTTAGAGATATCGGTACAGAAGTCGAATACCCGTTGCTATACTGATGCCGAGTACCAAAGCTTTGGCCTTACATTAACTGACGACCTGAGCCATTGCGACATTTTAATGGGCCTTAAGGAAATGCCTATTGACAAGATACTAGATGGAAAGAAGTACTTCATCTTCTCCCACACAATAAAGAAACAACCATACAATGCCAAGATGTTAAAGGCAATGTTGGAAAAGAAAATACAGCTAGTCGACTACGAGTGCCTTACAGACAAGGACCATAACCGCATTATTGGCTTTGGCCGTTATGCTGGCATTATAGGCGCTTATAATGGTGTATTGGGTTATGGCAAGCGATATAACTTGTTCGATATTAAACCTGCCTACCAATGCCGCGATAGGGAAGAATTGGAAGAAGAATTGGAACGTGTGCGCCTGCCCAATATGAAGATATTGGTTACCGGTGGTGGCCGCGTGGCCAACGGAGTTATAGAAACATTGGGTATGCTAAAAATTCGGAAAATAACTCCATATGAGTTCCTTCATTGTTCATACCGCGAGCCTGTTTACTGCCAGTTACACTCTAAAGATTATTACCAGGCAAAGGATGGCTCTTCATGGAATTCAAAGGACTTCTACTCTCACCCGGAGAAGTATTTCTCGACTTTTTTACCTTATACCAAAGAGTGCGACCTGTTAATTACCGCTCACTTTTGGGATGTAAATGCCCCGGTGCTTTTTACTAAGGACCAAATGAAGGTATCCAACTTCCACATAAGTGAAATAGCTGATATTACCTGTGATATTAATGGCTCGGTACCAAGTACACTTAAGGCAAGTTCTATTGCTGAGCCTTTTTACGGCTACAACCCGCTTACTGAGCAATTGGATATTCCTTTTAGCAAAACATCCATAACCATAATGGCTGTAGATAACCTGCCATGCGAGTTACCTCGTGAGGCTTCGGAAGACTTTGGGAAAGAGTTAATGGATAGGGCTATACCATCTGTATTTGGAGAAGATACCGAAGGCATTATACAACGTGCCACTATTTGTAAGGAGGGGAAACTTACTGAGCGATATAGCTATTTGAAAGAGTACGCCGGGCAATAAAAAACCGGCACCCAACCAAAGGTGCCGGCCCGTATTAACCTTTATTAACCTTAATTACATAAGCCACCTCAGTCGACATTATCGTGCAGGAATGAATTGTTCTGACGCAACTCTCCTTTATTTCCTTCTCCTTCCGAAAGCGTAAATCTCGATACGTTAGACTCCGAAGAATGCGGGGTATCTCCCAATTCTACATTCCTTCTTTTATAAGCCGGTTCGTTTTCCATATCGTTCAAAGCACCCGGAGTTTTAAGTTTGTAGCTTAATTGTTTCAACTTCTCTATTCTTTCCTGCGCTTTCTTTCTTTGTTCTTCGCTGAATACAGGGTCGCTCATGTCTACCTTTTCTTCCTGTACCGGTTCATTCATAACCACCGGAATTGGAGGAGGTGTAGCCATTGGCGGCGCTGAAGCTGTAACATTTTCCCAAGGTTTGTTCGTAATCACAAACTCAATGTTGGTGTTCTCAGCAGCTATTTCATTTCCCTTAATAAATGGTTCGCTGGTTTCAACCTTTTCCTGTTTTGGTGCTTCACTTACTACAGGTTTTACTTCTGCAGCAGGTTTCACTTCTTCGTTCAGGTTGAACATAAGCTTAGGAGCAGGAGGTGCAGCAGAAACCATTGGGTTGGTTTGAGCTACGTCATCCAAACGACGGATGATCCTTTCTACTTTCTTCTCAGCAAATGTAACCACCGGAGCAGCGCTGAAACCTGTAGCTATAAGTGTAACATTTACCTTATTACCCAATGTTTCATCAATACCATAACCTTTTATAATGTCAGCGGTTTGACCGGCTGCCTCTTGCAGGTAGTCGGTAATTTCGCCAAGCTCATCCATGGTAATATCGTCGGTACCGCATGTAATGTTGAGCAATACATAACGTGCGCCACGTATGTTGTTATCGTTAAGTAATGGTGAAGCAAGCGCCATTTCAACAGCTCTTAATGCTCTGTTATCACCTTCAGCAGATGATGAGCCCATAATGGCAACACCACTATCCTTCATTACTGTCTGCACATCGGCAAAGTCAAGGTTAACGTGTAATGTAACCGTTATAATTTCCGCAATGCTCTTGGCAGCAATGTTCAATATATTATCAGCATGAGCAAAAGCTTCACCCAGTTTCAGGTTACCATACATCTCACGCAACTTATCGTTGTTGATAATAAGTATGGTATCTACATGCTGGCGAAGTTCTTTCAATCCTTCTTCTGCCTGTATCTTTCTTTTCTTTCCTTCGAACATAAATGGCACAGTAACAATGGCAACTGTAAGTATGCCCATTTCTTTTGCTACTTGTGCAATTACAGGCGCTGCACCTGTTCCTGTTCCGCCACCGAGGCCTGCAGTAATAAATACCATCTTGGTATTATTACCCAGAATTTTCTTTATCTCTTCCATGCTTTCCATGCCGGCTTTCCTACCTATTTCAGGTAATGAGCCTGCGCCCCTGCCTTCGGTAAGGCCTGAACCCAATGCAATTTTAATTGGCACTGGACTAATGTCAAGCGCTTGTTGATCGGTGTTGCATACCACAAAATCTACGCCTTTAATTCCCTGGCGGTACATGTGGTTAACGGCATTGCTGCCTCCCCCTCCTACGCCTATCACCTTGATGATAGAGGATTGGTCTTTTGGTAAATCGAAGTTAATCATAACGGTTGTGTTTTAAGGTTATTTATTTGGTTTTTACGTGTTTCCTGTTTTGAATTATTATTTATTGAATTACTTTTTTTCTCCTTCTACATCTTCATCAAAAAACTTGGTGGCTCCGCTGAATATCCTGTCCATAAAGCCGCCTTTTTTCTTTTGCTTTGAATGTTGCACCACTTCAGGTTGCTTGATAACATTCTGCTCAGACTCAGTGTAGGTTTCCTTCTCAATTTCTTCGAAGCCTTTCATTACTAAGCCAACGCTAGTCGCATACAAAGGATGACTCAGATCAAATATGCCCGGAGCAAGGTGTTCGTTCGGATGGCCGATACGTGTATCCATACCGGTTACATATTCCACCAATTGCGGAAGGTGTTTAAGGTTTGCACCACCACCGGTAACTACTATACCTGCAATCAGTTTCTTTTCAAAACCTGAGTTTTTAATTTCATAGTACACATGCTCCAGAATTTCTGCCATACGTGCATTGATGATGCATGAAAGATTTCTTACAGAAATTTCTTTATTCTGCCTGCCCTTTAATCCTGGTATTACTACTATTTCATTTTCTTGAGATTCGGTAGGTATTGCAGAACCGAACTTTACTTTCAATTGCTCACCTTGTGTACGGATGATCTGGCAACCTTCTTTTATATCGTCGGTTATTACATTACCACCAAATGGTATTACCGCAGTATGACGTATAATATCATCCTGGAAAATAGCCACGTCAGTTGTTCCACCACCAATATCCACAAGCACTACGCCTGCTTCTCTTTCTTCTGCAGTAAGTACAGAGTCAGAAGATGCAAGAGCCTCTAAGGTAAGGTTGCTCATCTCTAAGCCTGCTTTCTTAATGCACTTCCTGATGTTCATCGCTGCAGCTATTTGCCCGGTAATAATGTGGAAGTTGGCTTCCAGGCGAACGCCTGCCATACCGATCGGGTTCTTAATACCCTGCTCGTTATCCACAATATATTCTTGCGGAAGCACTTCTATAATTTCCTCACCCGGAGGCATTACCAGCCTGTACATATCCTCAATAAGAGAATCCACATCGGTCTGGTTAATTTCTTTTTCCAGGTTGGCACGGGTTTTAATACCCCTGTGCTGCAAGCTTTTTATATGTTGTCCCGCAATACCTACGTTCACATATTTTATTTCAACTCCCGATTTCTCAGAAGCTTCTTTAACAGCTTTCATAATAGATGCAACGGTCTGGTCTATATTAAGCACCACACCACGTGCAATACCTACAGAGTCAGCCTTACCGACACCCATGATGTCTATTTTGTTGTGTTCGTTCTTACGCCCAACAATGCATACAATTTTGGTTGTACCAATGTCTAAGCCTACAATAATGTCAGATTTGTTTTCCATAGATGTTTATTTTTTTGTGCACACGATTTGATGGTTGAATTTCAGGTTAATTGTTGTATAGTCGTTCCATTTGCCGGTTGCTGTTAAACCGTTGTGATATAGCACCCACAAGCGGTTAAATTTCTGTTCCATATTGGTTGTATCTCCAAATATTATCCGTTGGTTACCTACTCTTGGTACAAGGCAAAAATCTTTTGCCGTATCCATGTAAACCTGTGTAATCTGGCTGTTCCAAAATGTGTTATGGCGGATGAATGATGCAAGGCGGTATATTGCAGGCAACATAGAATGAACGGAAGTATCAGGCGCCATTTGTTTTACATTGCGCGAAGAATACATATCGTAGGGCTCAATGAAATTCCCGTTTACAATAAGTACTTCAGGGGCATAATTAATTGATAGTGGTACTATGCTTCCTGCAGAATCAATGTAATAGCTTTCATCATTTTTATCAATTACCCTTACAATTGGTTTCTTCTGCACCAAGCGCACTTCAAGGTCTCCATCAAGTGTAGCATATACCTGCGCATCAGCAATAAACGGATTACTGCTTAACATCTTCTCTATTTTCAAGATATTTATTTCATCCATTGCCTTACCTACAATATTACCCTGCTGTACTTCAATAAGTTTACGCACCTCATTCGGGGTGATATAAAAATCGCTGTCATGTTGCATAATGCGTATATCAACAAGCCTGCAAGGAGTAGTGTTGCGCTTTATCTCGGCAAAACCAAGCAAGCCCATCACTCCGCCTAAGAGCACAACCCAACCTGCTATATATACTATCTTTTTAAGCATTAACGTATATCTTTTTTAACAATGCGGTTTTCAATGGCTCTACTAGCCTGTCTATATCACCTGCACCCATCGTAATAAGTACTTCAGGCATATCTTTAGTTACCACATCAACCAACTCTTCTTTTGTGCACAACTTCTTATTATCTATATGTGTTTTACCTAATAACATTTTCGAATCAATTCCATCAATAGGTAATTCTCTTGCCGGGTATATATCAAGCAGGATAAGTTTATCCAGTAATTCCAAGCTACGTGCAAAACCATCTGCAAAATCGCGGGTACGTGAATACAAATGCGGTTGGAATATGCCTGTTATTTTTTTACCCGGATACATCGCTTTAACTGAATTAATGCATGCACTCAACTCTTCAGGGTGATGCGCATAATCATCAATAAAGACAAGCTTCGGAGAAACTATTTGATAATCGAAACGACGCTGTACACCTTCAAATGTGCCTAATGCAGTTCTTATATCTTCGTTGCTTACTTTCATCAATTGAGCCACAGCAGTAGCAGCAACGGAGTTTTCAATATTATGCAAGCCCGGTATTCCAAGCTTTACATCTTTTATTTCACCATGAGGAGTAACAAGGTCATATTGATAATGTCCGTCGCTTATTGTAATATTTTTTGCGTAGTAATCTGCTTTTTGGCTAACCGAATAAGTATATGTTTTACCACTATAATGAATTATATCGTTTACCTTTTGCTTGGTAACCAAAGAGCCATCAGCACTTATGCGATTAGCAAACATGGCATATGATTGCTGCATGCTTGCAGCATCATTATATATATCCAAATGATCAGGATCAATAGATGTGATAATGGCGATATTAGGATTTAACTGAAGGAATGAACGGTCATACTCATCAGCTTCAACTACAACCACTGTCTTCTCTGAAACATTTGCATCAAGCAATACGTTGGTATTATAATTTTTCGATACACCGCCCAAAAATGCCATACAATCAGCCTTAGCAGATTTAAGTATATGTGTTACTAATGTTGTTGTGGTCGTTTTGCCATGTGTGCCTGCAATAGCAACAGTATAATGCCCTTGAGTTATCCAACCTAATACACCCGCACGTTTATGTAAATCATATTTATGACTTCGGAAATAAGCCAATTCAGTATGATCGTCTGGCACGGCAGGAGTATAGATAACTAAAGTATCCTTGCTGTTACTCTTTATTTCATCGTCTACCAAATTCATATCATCCTTAAAATGGATCTTTATTCCTTCCTGTTCCATCTCTTCTGTTAATGCAGAAGCCGTTTTATCATACCCACTTACTTTTTTGCCCATCGATTTAAAATAACGTGCAAGGCCACTCATACCGATACCACCGATACCTATTAAATACACATATTTTAAATCCTTCACGTTCATTTCTGTTCCGTTAATGCTATTACCTCATTCGCAATTCTTACCGCTGAATCTTTTATAGCCAGTGCTGAGATATTCTTACTCAAGCTCTCTCTCATCGTTTTATCCTTTGCCAATTTCACCACAGCATTTCCAAGCTCGCTTTGTGCGCTTACATCTTTTATCATTAACGCAGCGTTATGGTTAACAAGTTCCATTGCGTTCTTTGTCTGATGATCTTCCGACACATTAGGCGATGGAACCAAAATAGAAGGCAGTCCCGTTATACATAATTCCGACAGTGATATTGCACCTGCACGCGACACTACTGCATCAGCCACAGCGTAAGCATAATCCATCTTCGATATAAAATCATAGACTCTTATATTCGTATACTTCTTTTGCATTTCTTGTGCTTGTGTATAGTAATGCTTGCCTGTCTGCCATACCAGACGAATATTATTCTTAGCCAGTAAGTCAAGTGAAGCAGCAATACTTTCATTTATTGTCCGCGCACCAAGGCTACCACCAATAACCAATACTGTAAAGCCGGCATCTTTAAATCCAAAATATTCGCTCGCTGCATTACGCTTGCTTTGCAACTCAGCAATATCCTGCCTTACCGGGTTACCTGTAACTATAATCTTATTTTTAGGGAAGAACTTCTCCATTCCCGGATAGGCTACACATATCTTCTTTACATGTCTAGAAAGAATTTTATTGGTAACACCAGGATATGAATTTTGTTCCTGCACCAGTGTAGGAATATGTTTGCGTATGCCTGCCCATAATGTAGGACCACTGGCATAACCACCCACGCCTACTATAGCATCAGGATTAAATTGCGATATAATTTCTTTTGCTCTATTCACACTCTTTAACACTTTTAATGGCAGCGAAAAATTCTTTAACATATTGCTGCGCGATATACCTGCAATATCAAGCCCTTGAATCTTATACCCTGCCGCAGGCACCTTCTCCATCTCCATCCTTCCGTTGGCCCCTACAAATAATATTTCTGTTCCCGGTCTCATCTGTTCCAATGCGCGGGCTATGGCTATGGCCGGAAATATATGTCCGCCTGTGCCTCCCCCGCTTATTATTATTTTAAGTTGTCGCGACAATGTTGTTACTTGTTATGTTTTCTGTTTCTCTGCTTACGCTTAATATTATACCTACCGCAATGCTGGTAAACCAAATTGATGTTCCTCCCATACTTATCAATGGCAACGGTTGGCCCGTTACCGGAATAAGATGGACAGCTACGCACATATTTATGAGTGCTTGCAATACCAGGTTTAATGAAAGTCCTATGGCTATCAGGCTGCCAAATGTTTTAGAGCTTTTCGTAGAAATTCTTACGCCTCTGAATAAGAAAGTGAGATAAAGGAATACAATACCTAATGCCATAATTGTTCCGTATTCTTCTACCAGTATTGAGAAAATAAAATCCGATGAAGCCTGAGGCAAAAAATTCTTTTGTGTGCTGTTGCCAGGGCCCTTACCCACCGGGCCGCCAGTTGCAATAGCTATCATAGCCTGATCAGCCTGATAGTTGTCTGCCTTATCACCTTTCGCAAAACTCTCAATACGCGATTTCCATGTAGATACACGGTTGTTAATATGTGGGAACTTAAACACAATTAGTATGAACAGGCCTGCAAAAGCTACAGCAACACCTACGGTAAGAAGTATATGCGTCATTTTAGCTTTACCAATGAACATGATACAAAGACAGTTAACAAATAAGAGAAATGCGGTAGAAAAATTCGAGGGGAATATTAATCCGCAAATAACAATTACAGGTATAATGATCGGCAAAAAGCCTGTTTTAAAATCAGTCAATATGGTTTGTTTAATGGCAAGCATGCGTGCTACATAAATGAGCAAGGCAAGCTTGGCAAAATCAGATGTTTGGAAAGTAAGCCCCGTACCCGGGATTTGCAACCAACGGGTGGCGTTACCTGAGTTAACACCTTTAAGCAATGTGAATAACAAGAGCGGAACAGAAACGTAAAGCGCAATTTGCGATACGCGTGAGAATATAGTGTACCGAACATTATGGACAAGATAAATAAGCATAAAACCGAACATGATAATGATAAGGTGCTTAATGAGGAAATAACTTGCATTGCCCGAATGGCTTCTGTAGGCAAGCGTTTCAACCGAACTGTAAACTACAAGTACAGACACAACCGATAAGAGCAATACAATCACCCAAATCACCTTGTCGCCTTTTATGTAGTTAAATATTCCCTTCATCTTTTAATATCTTACAGAGCCCTTACTGCATCTTTAAATTGGTTGCCACGGTCCTCATAATTCTGGAACAGATCGAAACTTGCACAAGCCGGAGAAAGCAAAACTGTATCTCCTGTTTGGCTTAACTTAGCTGCTTTCCTTACTGCTTCAGATGCTGAACCTGCTTCTATAATAGTTGGCACAAGTACAGAAAAAGCACTTATTATTTTGCGGTTGTCTTTACCCATGCAAACAATAGCCTTTACTTTTTGCTTCACCATCTCATTAAGTGTGGTATAGTCATTACCTTTATCAATACCACCTACTATCCATACAATAGGGGTATTTACGCTTTCGAGTGCATACCAAGTCGAATTAATATTGGTGGCTTTCGAATCATTGATAAACTCAACACCGTGAATGGTAGCTACATGCTCCAGGCGGTGTTCAATGTTCTGAAAGTCTGCCAGGCTCTCCCTGATCGTTTCTTTCTTGATGTCCACCACGCGTGCCGCAATTGCTGCTGCCATTGAGTTGTACACGTTGTGCGTGCCAAACAGTGAAAGTCTTTGTACTGCCATAGATAAAGGATTTTGTTTGATGTTTATAATAATTTCGTCTCCTGCTTTGTAAGCGCCTTCTGCCACCTGCTCTTTTACTGAAAATGGGTACTTTTTGGCAGCTATATTTCGTTTGCTTACTTCCGTTTTTGTAACCTCATCATCGAGGCAATAAATAAATGAATCCACTTCGGTCTGATTCTGAATGATCCTGAATTTGGAGTTGGTGTAGTTCTCCATTTCATGGTCGTACCTGTCCATGTGGTCAGGGGTTATGTTGAGCATCACAGCCACATCGGCCTTAAACTTGTACATATCATCTAGCTGAAAACTACTTAGCTCAATTACATAATAATCGAAGTTCTCGGTAGCCACCTGGTAAGCAAAGCTTTTACCCACATTACCGGCAAGGCCAACATTAAGGCCAGCTTTTTTGAATATATGATAGGTGAGCATCGTAGTAGTCGTTTTACCATTGCTACCTGTTATGCAAACCATTTTAGCATTGGTATATCTTCCTGCAAATTCTATTTCCGAAATAACAGGTATGCCTTTTTCTTTCAGCTTCACTATTAGTGGCGCATTCTCAGGTATGCCGGGGCTTTTAATTACTTCGTCAACCTGCATTATTTTATCTTCACTGTGTTGCTGTTGTTCAAAAGGAATATTGCCGTCCTTAAGCATGGTCAGGTACTTCTCTTTTATTTTGCCTTTATCAGATACCCACACATCCATGCCCTTCTTTTGTGCAAGAATAGCTGCGCCCACACCACTTTCTCCGGCACCCAATACGGCTATTTTTCTCCTGCTCTCCATCTTATCTAAGCTTCAGGGTTACAATGGTTATAAGGGCCAGCATAATTCCAATGATCCAAAAACGCGATACTATTTTCGATTCGTGTACTTGCTTCTTTTGAAAATGGTGGTGCAATGGAGCCATTAAAAAGATGCGCTTCCCTTCGCCAAATTTCTTTTTGGTGTATTTGAAATAGCCTACCTGCATCATCACAGACACATTCTCAATAACAAATACGCCACATAGTATTGGCAGTAAAAATTCTTTGCGAATAGCAATAGCGAATACCGCAATAATTCCACCAAGGGCAAGGCTACCTGTATCACCCATGAATACCTGTGCAGGGTATGAGTTATACCAGAGGAACCCAATACAAGCACCTACAAAAGCGCTCATAAATACAACCAATTCACCGCAATTAGGTATGTACATAATATTAAGGTAATCCGCGAAAACCATATTACCCGATACATAAGCTAATATCATCAGCGTGGCACCTATAATTCCCGATGTGCCTGTAGCAAGTCCGTCTATACCATCTGTTATGTTGGCACCGTTAGATATGAATGTAACAATGAGTATAATAATAGGAATGAACATTATCCATGCCAGTTTCTTAGAATGTGTTCCCAGGAAACTGGTTAGTGATGAGTAATCGAATTGATTATCCTTAATGAATGGTATTGTTGTTTTCAACGACTTAGTTTCTTCTTTAGCGTACTTTGGCAATTCAGTAAATCCGGCATCTTGCCCGTTTATCATAGCAGTTTCTTTAGCACGAGAAATTTTTTCGCGTATTACAACGTGGTGGTTGAAATACATGGTGCAGGCAACAATAAGGCCGATACCCACCTGACCAATTATTTTAAAATTAGCACTCAACCCTTTTTTATCTTTCTTGAATACTTTTATATAATCATCTAAAAAGCCTACAGTTCCAAGCCAAACAGTAGTAATGATCATTAGCACGATATATACATTATCAAGTCGGGCAAATAATAATGTTGGAATTAGAATTGCGGAAAGAATAATAAGCCCACCCATGGTTGGGGTTCCTTCTTTTTCTTTTTGGCCGTGCAAGCCTAGATCGCGGACAGTTTCGCCAACTTGCTTTTTCCTCAACATGGCAATTAAGCGCTTGCCAAACAAAGCAGATATTATTAGTGAGAAAATAATAGCCAATGCTGCTCGGAACGTAATGTAGTTAAACACATTCGCGCCCGGCATGTTATACGTTTCCCTTAAATAATGGAATAGGTAGTAGAACATCAGCTTTGAAAAAGGTTAAGGGTTTCAAATAAAATCTCCATATCATCAAACGGGTGTTTTACGCCCTTTATTTCCTGGTACTTTTCATGGCCCTTGCCTGCCAAAAGAATTATATCACCCTTTTGCGCCATCTGGCATGCAGCTTTTATGGCTTCTCTCCTATCCACTATCGAAATGGTTTTTCTCTTACTGAGCACATCAACGCCCTTTTCCATTTCATGTATTATTTCAGCAGGCTCTTCTGAACGTGGATTATCAGAAGTAAGTATTACCTTATCGCTTTTGCCACATGCAATAGATGCCATTATCGGACGTTTGGTTTTATCCCTGTCGCCACCGCAGCCCACAACGGTTATTATTTTTTCATTCGGTGTACGTACTTCTGTTAATGTGGAAAGCACATTTTCAAGCGCATCAGGAGTGTGGGCATAATCAACAATACCAATGGTACCATTAGGTGATTTGGCATACTGAAAGCGTCCTTCTACAGGGTTGAGTGCGCTTAATACTTTCAGTACTTCTTCTTTTTCTTCGCCAAGTAATACTGCTGTGGCATATATACCCAGTAGGTTATACGCATTGAATGCACCAATTAGCTTTGTCCATAGCTCCCTGCCATCAATATTCAATACAAGGCCTTGCAGGGTATTCTCTATCACCTTGCATTTAAAGTCAGCAGAATTCTTTAGCGCAAATGTTTTCTTTTTGGCTTTGGTATTTTGCAACATTACCATACCATGACTATCATCCCTGTTCACTAATGCAAACGCAGCAGATGGGAGCTCATCAAAGAATTTCTTTTTCGCCTTTATATAATTATCGAACGTTTTATGAAAATCTAAATGATCGTGGGTGATATTAGTAAATACTCCGCCGGCAAAAGTTATTTCCGCTATTCTGTTTTGTACAATTGAATGAGAGCTTACTTCCATAAAGCAATGTGTGCAGTCTGCCTCAACAATTTCATTCAGCAAGCGATTCAACTCCAATGAATCCGGGGTTGTATATGCCGCAGAAAACTGCTGATCGTTGATCATATTTCTGACGGTGGAAAGCAATCCTACTTTATGCCCTAATCCACGGAACAGATTGAACAATAATGTAGCAGTAGTTGTTTTACCATTTGTACCTGTTATGCCTATAAGCTTCAACTTAGCAGAAGGATGATCGTAGAAGTTAGCGGCTATAATTGCCAGTGCTGCAGAAGAATCTTTTACTCGTACATATGTTATTCCATCAAGCCTCTTTTCAGGCATTTCCTCACACAATACTGCAATTGCTCCTTTCTCGACAGTCTGTGCAATATATTTATGTCCATCTGTTTGCAAGCCTTTTATAGCAATGAATAAAGTACCCTCACTTACTTTACGCGAATCGAACTGAACTGACATAATTGCAACGTCAGTAGAGCCTTCAACCTCTACCAGTGCTACCTTATATAATATGTCTTTTAGTTTCTTCATTTCTGTTTATGACAATTGCAACAATACTTTTTGCCCTTTATTAAATTTTGTTCCTGCTGGTAATGATTGCTCAGCGACCGCTCCCATGCCCTTTACTGTAACACGTATATGATTATTCTCTAACAGGTATACAGCGTCATCTGCGCTCATGCCATGCAGATCGGGCATAATGCCCTGCTTCAACATACGTTGTGGGTTTTCGGCAGTAATGTGTATGGTAGAATCTTGCAATTCAGCGTTTACCCATCCTGCATTATTTCCTGCAAAGTGGAATGAGATGCCCATACTCTGCAATACATTATCTATATCCTTATAGCTTCCATTCTTCACAAATGGAGAACCATGTTTATTAGTTGCAAGACTATTTACAGACGGATCAATATTTATACTGCTTGCATACACCTTATCAGCTATCTCTCTGAAAATAGGCCCTGCAGTTATATTGCCATAATACCCATCAGCGCTTGGTGAGTTCATAATCACAATACATGAATACTCGGGATTATTTGCAGGGAAGTATCCAACAAAAGATGCCTGGTAATCTATCTTGCCGCCGGTTTTATACGCATGGCCCTTATTTGCAATCTGTGCAGTGCCTGTTTTACCGGCAATTGAATAAACAGTATTGTTCAAATTCTTTGCAGTACCATGCAATACCACACCTTCAAGCAGTTTTCTCAATTTCTTTAAGGTTGTAGTAGAGCATATTTCAGGGTTCATTACCTGTGTAGGAAATGTCCTGACAACTTTACCTTCTTTCATTAACGCATCAACAAACTTTGGCTTCACCATTGTGCCATTATTAGCAACAGCATTATACACACTCAATGTTTGTAATGGGGTAACCTCTACACCATACCCAATAGCCAGCCAAGGCAAACTCACACCACTCCAGTTTTTATCGCTTGGGTTTGGCATCTTAGGAATCCCTTCACCCGGAATACTTAATTGCAGCGGCTTATCTAAGCCCAAGCGGCAAAGGCCATCAACAAACTTCTTTGGTTGGTTGGCATAGTACTTGTAAATAATTTTTGATATGCCAACGTTCGACGACATTTCAAATGCTCTTTGTACACTTACCCAACCTGTTTCATCATGTTCTGCATCGCGCATTACACGGTCGTAGTATTGGTGGGTTCCATTTTCAAGGTTAATACTGTCAGTATTATTTACGTAGCCATCTTCCATGGCAACTATCAATGAGGAAAGCTTGAATGTAGAACCCGGTTCAGCAGCTTCGCCTAAAGCATAGTTATACGACTCCTCGTATTTGCCAGTAGAATCTTTACGGTCTAGGTTTGCAGCAGCAAGCACCCTACCTGTTTTTACTTCCATTAATACTACACAGCCATGGTCTGCATTATGCTTTATAAGTTGCTCGCGTAAGGATGTTTCTGCAACATCCTGGTAATTTATATTGATGGTCGATACTACATCTTCGCCATTTTGTGGTTGTACATCATCATCATTATTAATAGGAACTCTTATTCCACCGGCAAGTTTCTCCATTAATATGCGGCCACTGTCGCCCCTCAAGTATTCATCAAAAGCACCCTCCAGGCCTACATCAATATTATCGCGAGTGTAACCTATTGTACGTTCAGCCAGATCACGGAAAGGTAATTCCCGTTTATAGGTCTGCTCTACTATCATACCACCCTTGTTCCTGCCAAGGCGAAGAAGAGGGAAGTGCTTTACTTTTTGCAACTGATCATACGATGCACTCTTTTTCAGTAATACATATCGTTGGTTTGATGCACGTGCGCTCTTCAGTATTCTATAGTATTCATCAACCGATTTGTCTTTAAAAAGCTGAGCAAAAGAATTACTGAGTGAATCGATCTTTGAATTAAAAATTTCATCACTCAAATAATCAGTATTCACATCCATAGCAATATCATAGTATGGCAATGATGTTGCCAATAGGTTACCATCCGCAGCATATATATTACCACGCATAGCTTCTATAGTACAATATGATGTGGTCATATTGGCAGCAGCAATCTTCCATTTATTGCCTTGCAAATACTGAATGGATATTACCCGTGCAGTAATAACAATACCCAACATGCACATAAATGCATATAGGAGGTACGTACGGAGTAATGTGCCTTTTCTTGGTTCCATTTACTTCTTTGCCAGTTTAGTATCAATTACAATTTTGTCGGGCGGTATCACCGATTCCTTCAAACCCATATTAGCTGATGACCTTGCCACTTCTGATTCTTTACTTAAGTACATCAGCTTTGCTTTTGCTATCTGGAATTGGGTATTCAAATCTTTTATCTGTGTTGTTAATGTGTCAAGTTCTCTGTCTTTCGATTGTGCGAAGTAGCCATTTGCTATATATAAAAGGCCCATGAAAGCCAGAAAAAAGAAGAACGGCATGTGCTTGAGTGTTTGATCAGAAATAAGGAACCTGCCACTCACCACCGATGAAACAGCGCGGCCAACCTTATTGCTTCCTTTTGCAATAGGCTCAGATTCGGTTTCCGGTTCAGGTGTTTCAATCACCTGTTCCTTCAACTTCACCTCTTCTTCTATGTCGCTTTTAAGCCTGTTCTTCATTTTATATTCTTTCTGCTATCCTCAATTTCGCACTGCGCGCTCTGCTGTTCGATGCTATTTCCTCTTCATTAGGAGCAAGAGGTTTTTTCGTTACAGGCTCAAAAGGGCGTAAATCGTGCCCGTACATATTCTTTTGCGGAATGCCTTCAAAATTTCCGCTACGCATATAGTTCTTCACCAACCTGTCCTCCAATGAATGGTAAGAGATAATAACCAAGCGGCCACCCTTCTTTATAACTGTTTCACTATGGCGCAATAGGTCTTTCAGTACTTCTACCTCTTCGTTCAGTTCAATACGTAATGATTGAAACACCTGGGCCAAATATTTGTGCGCAGTTTGTGGAGGAGTGCAACCCTTAATAGCTTCTATTAAATCGGCAGTAGTCCGTATATGTTTTGCTGTTCTTGCTTTCTCAATTTGACGGGCAAGGTTTGCAGCGTTGGTTATTTCGCCATAAACCGAAAACATACTCTGCAGTTTTGCTACTGAATAGGTATTCACAATATCTGCCGCTGTACGTATTGTCTCGTTGTCCATGCGCATATCAAGCGGGGCATCAAAACGAGTAGCAAAACCACGCTCAGGTGTATCTATTTGGTGAGATGATATACCGAGGTCAGCCAAAACGCCATCAACCTGAGTGATGCCTTTCTCGGCTAATTGTTCTTGTATAAAACGAAAATTAGAATGAATAAGCTCTAAACGTGAATCAGAGCCCATATTTTCAAATGCGTCCTTATCCTGGTCAAATGCTATTAATCTTCCGCCTTTAAGTTTTTCGAGTATTGCGTTGCTGTGTCCTCCTCCTCCGTATGTAGCGTCGACGTATGTCCCTCCATCTATGATGTTTAATCCTTCGATACTTTCATTCAGCAGTACCGCCCTATGATACATTCCCGTTATTATCATTTGGTATTTTACCCATTACTTCTTCGGCAAGGGCGGCAAAATCATCAGCGCCCTGCTTCATGTATTTATTGTATTCTTGTTTCGACCATACTTCAATGCGGTTCGAGAAGCCAAATAACACGGCATCTTTATCGACACCTGCATGCATCATTAGCGACTTAGGCAATAGCAAACGGCCTGAACCATCCAACTCTACTTCCGTTGCTCCAGCGTTGAACCTTCTCACAAACTCTCTGTCTTTCTGTTTATAGAGATTGAGCTTACTGAAGCTTGCTGTTTCTTTATCCCACTCCTTACGCGGCCAGATATTAAGCTGCTTATCAAGCCCGCGGTTAACAACAAAATGCTTTTGCTCCTTAGCAGGCAACTGCTTCTTAAAGCCAACAGGAAGCATGAGCCTCCCCTTGTCATCAAGCTTGCATTCAAATTCGCCTATTAGAGCCGCCATTTAGGTTGTTTTTATTGAGGTGTAAAAGTAGCGAAAAAATTCCCACCTTTTACCACTTTCTCCCACTTTGTTGAAAACTTTAATTAATTGTTAATTTTCCGGCACAAGGAAATATTTTCGAATGCGCCTTTAGGCAGGCGATTCAGAGGAAATATTACTGGTAAAACGTTATTAACTTTTTTGTGGGAGAAAATTGAAATTGTGGAAAAGAATCATAAAAATTCCTGAGTCATTGCCCGAAACCCTTAATAGGGAGTATTTAAGAAATTTTGAAGGGGAAAATGTGGGAGAGATGAGTAGGAATTATTTATTCCCTTTGTCCTTATTGCACTTTGCTATTTTGTCTTGTATATCCTTATTCTCAGGGTCTATTTTTAGCCCCATTTTCAAATAAACAATGGCATTATCATAATCCTTTAAGGCAGTGTAGCACTCAGCTAATGTCAGGTATGCATTTATATTTTGCGGGTTCAGTTTTAATGCTTCCTTAAAGAAGCTTATGCCTTCGTTTTTATGTCCGGCATTATATAAAATGGCGCCTTTATCAAACACTACTTTATAATCTTTGGGAGAGTACTTTATAGCACTATCAATGCATGCAAGCGCTTTATCGTAATTAGTTAACCCGTTGTTATAACAATCGGCCAGGTTCATATACGCCTCACCATAACCCGGTTTAATTTGTATTGCTTTGTTAAGCAATTTCATTGCTCCGGAGAAATTATTTTTGGCAATCAGCATTTCTGCGGCATGGTTTAAATATTCAGGAGTCTGCGGAATATACTTTACCCTATATAAGTAATAGTCCTCACCAATTACAGAATTTTCAAAGGTTTCTATTTGCGTCCAACCCATTGCCCTATAATCCTTGAAAGGATATGTCAATACAAGGACCAAATCAGTTTTCTTTTCATTTAATACCTTACTTACTTCACTCAGCAAATCTTGTTCACTAAAGTTGATAAAAGGGCCCCAGTTCTGATCGGGCAAGATGAATTTACCCCATTTTTCAGGACGCATATAATACATGTCGTGGTCGAGTATACCTGCAACACCCGATGCCATAAAATCACCATCACCAAGTAAAGGCAGGCTATCCAGTCCGTTTTTATGGATGTATTGCGCCACAGGAATATTATTTGAGAAAGTGTATTTAACATCGAGTGTATTGGCACAACAGGAAGCCACAACCTGCACAATTAATATCAGTATTACAAAACAACGGCTTACTATTCCGCTTATCTTATCCTTAATTACGGAACTATCGCTACAATAAAGCCAGTAACAAAGAACAAATAACAGGAATAGATGCCCATGATGCCTTATATAGCCATAGTATTTAACGTAAATAAATAAAGCCTCGCCTATAGTGCCAATACAAAACAAGAGCAGTATTTTTTTATTATTCCTGAATAACATAACCGCCAATGAAAGGATGACCAGGCTAAGTATTGCTTCAATAAAAGAGTGATGAGGGAAATGATCTAAGGTATTGGTGCTCCAGAAATGAGAATTGAGTAAAGGCATTGGAAAGTATGTAGTAAATACGGTAGATAATACATACATAATATGATGTGCATCCGGCTTGAATGTCCACGTAGAAAATGCTGAATCAGCAGGAGGAAAAGCAGTAAGTGCAGCAACTATAATTCCTGCCAGAATAATAAAAGTAGGCAAAATGAATCGCTTACCGTTGGCTTTATTTGCTTCCCAACTATTCCATACTATATAGATGAAAAACGGCACACCTATTATTATGGCAAACACATTGGTTTGAAAAAGCAGGAAGAACAATACGGACAAGAGGCCTAAATATTTACCTCGATACTTAGTATATATACCCGCACATAAAAAGAGGAAGACTAATTCTACCGAATAGTTCCTGCTAATTATTGAATACTCATAGCTGAAGAAATATCCTGCACAAAATAATATGTTTTGCCATAAGCCAAAGGTGGAAAAGAAACAAAAAACAAAAACGGCACATGCTGCAATAAATACATGCACAACCTGCATTGAGAAGTAGTTGACCGTGAACTTTTGCAGAAAGAACAAAATAAGGAACCACATTTGCGGGTGACCCTCATATCGGGTATTATAAAGAAGCTCACTAAAGGAATGGCTGCACCTGACTATCTCCCATGCATGAACCTCATCGCCCCACAATTCATGATAGTGAACCAGAATAAACTCAATTAAAAAGAAAACCATAGAAACAAGCAATGCCTGAACCATTTTACTGTTCCGGAGAAAACCACTTGTTTCTTTTACTTCACTCTGCATCACCTGCTGCTTCTTATTATAGGACAAAGTTACGCTTATCTCATTATTTAAGTTTTCCTGCATCTCCCAATCAATTATTATATTTGTTACGATTGTAGTAAACAAAATAAGGCTTATACTAGTGGATAAGTTAGAGGTAAATATAGAAGAACTATTGCGCACCAAAGCACCCGGCGCATACAAATTCATTCCCCGGTTCCTAATTAAGTATGTAGAAAGGATTGTTCATGCCAAGCAAATAAATTATTTTTTAGATAACCATAGGGAAACCAAGGGAGTTGAATTCGTAAATGCAGCCCTTGCCTATATGGGTGCCAATGTATTAGTTGAAGGAATTGAAAACATCCCTAAAGAGGGAGGCTATATTTTCGCAGGCAACCATCCCCTGGGTGGGCTTGATGGACTTGCAGTTATCAGCTCAATAGCAAAAGTACGTACCGATATTAAGTTTTTTGTAAACGAGCTTTTGCTGACCTTAAAAAATCTCGATAATATTCTTGTACCGGTAAATATAAATGGTAATAGTAGCAGGCAAATGCTTGAGTTGGTAGAAAAAATATACAGTTCTGATTATGCCATTCCTATTTTTCCTGCGGGCTTGGTTTCACGCAGACAGCCGGATGGAAGTATAAAGGACCTGCGCTGGAAAAAGAGCTTTATTACCCAGGCCAAGCATTTTAAAAAAGATATAATACCTATTTGGGTAGAAGGGAAAAATTCGAATTTCTTTTATCGTTTTGCTCAATGGCGGAAAAGGATAGGCATAAAGCCCAATATCGAAATGTTCTTCCTTCCGGATGAGATGTTTGGCCAGAAAGACAAGCGCCTGGTGGTGCATTTTGGAAAACCCGTTTCTTTCACTACCTTTATGGAATGGCAAAACGATGCAAAAATGGCAATCATGTTCCAGGATGAACTTTATCGTAAAAAAGAAAATATTGTAAGGGAGCCTTTATTTACCGCTCCTATTAAAATGTGACACGCTAAAAATATACTGTTATGCAACCTATAATCCCACCTATTCCAGTTGATGTACTGGCATCTGAGCTTACCCGCGACAAGTTTGTGCGCAATACCAATTATGGCAAGAACGAAATATATATTGTAACGCATCATAATGCTCCTAATGCAGTAAGAGAAATTGGCCGGTTGCGCGAACTAACATTCCGCTATGCAGGTGGAGGAACAGGCAAGGCACTCGACCTTGATGAGTTCGACACCAACGAAAAGCCTTATAAGCAACTTATTGTTTGGAGCCCTGATGATAAAGCCATTGTAGGTTCATACCGATTTATCTGCTGCAAAGATGCTCCTGTAAAAAATGATATTATTCAATTAGCAACGGTGGAGTTATTCGAATTCAGCAATAAATTTTTGAAAGACTACTACCCTACTACCATTGAATTAGGCAGGTCTTTCGTACAGCCTGACTACCAACCCTCATCGGCTAACCGCAAAGGATTATTCTCTTTAGATAATTTATGGGATGGCCTTGGTGCACTGGTTGTAGATTACCCGAATATGAAATATTTTTTCGGTAAAGTAACTATGTACCGCGATTTTAATGTTCGTGCCAGGGATATGATATTGTATTTTATGCAATATTATTTCCCTAATAAAGATAATCTGGTTGTACCTATTGATGCATTGCCACTTAACCACGATATGCGCAGGTTTGCAGCCAAGCTAAAAGGCAAAGATTATAAGGAAGGGCATGCCATACTTAACCAGGCAGTAAGAGCATTGGGAGAAAATATACCTCCATTAGTAAACTCCTACATGAACCTTTCATCGACCATGAAAACCTTTGGCACCTGCCTTAACCCCGAATTTGGTGGTGTAGAAGAAACAGGAATATTAGTAACCATACCCGATATATACCCAAGTAAAAAAGAAAGGCATATCGATTCGTACCTGAAGCAGAAAGAAAAATACAAAATGCACTCCTGATAATAATAATGGAATGAGTGAGGCATTATGGTATGGCACTTCTAAACAAGATTACAGCAATAACAATACACGCTACTATAATGTAAGCGATTATTCGTGGGCTAGTGATATTGAAAAAAACTGGCCGATTATAAAAGAAGAAGTACAAAACTTTATTGCAGAAAAGGATAACGTTTTTGTATCAAATGCTATAGCCTATAAAGGAATAACATCGGCAAAGGGTTGGAGTTCCTTATCATCTATGTTCTGGGGCTTGTATTCAAATAATGAGCCTGCACAAAAATGCCCAACTTTATTCAATATGCTTTATAAGGTTCCGGGAATTGTCTCCATATCATTCAGCCGGCTTGAACCGCAAACTAAAATAAACGAACACCACGGAGAAACTAACGCCATTATTCGCTGCCACATGGGCATTGAGGTTCCGGCAGGCTTACCGCTATGCGGAATGAAGGTAGCCGGAGAAGAAAAATGCTGGGAAGAAGGTAAATGGCTGTTTTTTAATGATGCCCAAAATCATTTTGCCTGGAACAATACAGATAAAAGACGTATCATACTTATTGTAGATGTAATACGCCCTGAGTTTATAAACCGGAAAAATGCTATTTGTGCAAGGGTACTTACTGAATATGCAATGGGCCAGAGAGAAAACAAATACAGTTCTGTAAAAAACTTACCTGAAGGAGTAAAAAAACTATTGGTGATGATTGCTATACCTATAGTATATGTAATAAGGCCCGTATCTAATCTTTTGAAAGGTAATGCCAACTAAGGTTACCCTCTTTTTCTGAAAACAAACAGCTTAAAAGGAAATTTCCCATCAGCCATTGACTTATACGTATTGGAATCGGTGGTAACCATAAAATCTTTTGCTATTGAAACCGGCATCCAAAAAGGTTTTTTATTTAAGTCTAACAGTATCTCTTGCCTTGCACTAAGAACTGATTCAGTAATATCTCTTTCTGATATCTTGGCCATACCGGCATTTATTAGCGCATCTGCAAATGACTTAAAATCACTCTCTACCAAAAGGTCTCCATATGCAAAGTAGCCGCCCGGTTTTAATAAACGAATCACTTCATTACAAAACTTAGTATCGCGGGCAGGATATCCATGAGATGATTCGAGGTTTACAATCACATCAAATGATTCATTTTCGAATTCCATATCCTCAGCATCCATTCTGAAGAATTTCAGGTTTGGAAAATCGTATAATTTTTTACACCTGACAATATTCTTATCTGAAAGATCTATTCCTGTTACGATATCAGGCTTATAATAATTCACTAAAAAATATCCCCCACTTCCGAACCCACAGCCAGCCTCCAATACATTTTTACCATTAACATCAACGCCTTTAAGCAATTCATTATACATCTGAAAATGAAACCTATATGGTTCATCTTTATCAAGCAATGCTAATTTTTCAGTTGAGGTGCAACCCAGGTTCATAAAACGCACCTTACTATTATGTTTAACTATAATATTGGCATACCGGTTATAAACAAACCTTCTGAGCTTTTTCTTTAACACAGGGGGAACCATCGAAACTATTTTGGTAAGAATTCCCGCCATTATTTCTTGTTTTTCTTTTTATTCTTACCCCGCAACATTTCTAATATTGGAATAATTACATTTTTATGGGTATTTATTAATCGCCTGTACTTAAGTATGCCAAAGTATTTAACCACATAATAATATGTCCATTTTATTTTAAGCATCCGTAATGGGCTAATGCTGATCTTCTTTATTTCGGCGCTTTGTTCATAGCCATACTTTTTCTCTGCATAGCTTCCGGCAATAGCTTCAGCAATGGCAACATCTTCGGCGGTTAATTCTTTTTTCCATTTATCTATCATTGCCTTGTCAATAGATTTGAATAAGGCTTCATGAAATCTCATAAAACTATTGTCGTCAGTATACTCTTTAAATTTTGGAAACACTTTTTGGTCATGCTTTTCAATCATCTCTTTATTGAACGAAACACCCAAAAAGCTGCATATATTTTTCATTACCATTTCTGTATCAGTAACTAACGACTCATATTTTAGCGTGAACCATTTTTGCGGGGCCTTGTTCTTTGCCTCTTCAATAAGCTGGTTTACCCGCACCCACCTGTAAGCCATATCAGCAGTATCGAGGTTCAATATCCAACTGATTTTTTTATGGCTGGCTATATTGGCCCTATAATCGCGTACTATATGTATGAACTTTGCATCAGGAAATAGTTTAACCAGTTCGGGAATAAAAAAACAGTATAGCGGGTTTTTGTCTATGAATACGTTTACATCTGTCTTAGTCAGGTCAAACTGCATATAAATAAACTTGGCAACCAATTGATACGTCAGGACTTCTTTTACATCTGTTAAAGAAGCAATGAGTTTTTCTTTATCAATGTTCCAATAGTTCTGAATAAACTGTTCTTCAAATAGTTCGTCACAAAACAAGCGGATATCCTTATCGCTCCACTTCACCTTTTTACCATATCTCAAATATTGCTTGAGAATAAAGCGAGACTCGGGTGGAGCAATTATATGAGGATGTGCATTAAGCATTACCTGTAATAAGGTGGTACCCGAGCGCTCCTTCCCGATTATGAAATTTAAAGGAGTCTTATTTATTCTGTCAATGTTCTCTTGGGTCATAATTGTAATGCGTATTACAAAAATAGGAAGGTATATGGTTTATATCGCTAAAATCGCTAAGTTTGTATGAGATGCTTATCCCTCATCGTACTATGAATAGGGCAAAAAAAGGTTTTATTCTGTTACTACTATTTTGCACGGCATGTGCCATATCATGCCGTAAGGGATCGGGCCCAAGTTGGGATACCCAGATACTGGCACCGCTTATTAAAACATCCCTATCTATTAACAATCTGGTTACCAATACATCTCTTAAAACTAATCCGGCAGATAGTTCAGTAACTTTAGTTTATACAGATTCGCTATACAGCCTTAACCTCGATAGCCTTTTGAAATTGCGAGATACTACACTTTCCTACCAGTACCCTAGCCTTGTGGGTGGTAAAATACCACCGGGTGGAGCTATCCCATTTCCCGCCTCAACAGGCCCAACACAATACAATACAGGTAATGTACAACTTACTAATGCAATAGTATCTTCCGGTTACGTTAAACTTGAAGTAACCAGCTATTTAAGTCAACCTACCGATTATACCTACTCTGTTCCGAGTGCCACCTTGTTCGGAGCGCCACTTAACATAACTGTAAAAGTTCCTGCGGCATCAGGAAGTACCCCCGCATCTGATTCTACTTTATATGATTTAAGTGGGTATGTTATCGACTTTACAGGCCCCATGCATAATGGCAATAATCAGTTTTCAACTCAAATAATTGGTACTGTTGACCCCGCTGCTGATACACTTGTAACAGTTACCCTCCCAAATGGATTAATTATAAGAGCAACCTTTATTAATATAATACCCTACTATGGCCAGGGTTATTTTGGGCAAACCAAAAAGAGCATTGGGCCTAAGCAAACTAATTTCCCCCTGTTCAGTAAAATATCTTCCGGTAGCCTTAATTTAAAAAATGTGAGTGTTAACTTTACATTAGAAAATGGCCTTGGGGTTGATGCGCGCATAGTAATTCCGCAACTTTTATCAATCAATTCGCACCCCGGCGGGCAAACAATTCCGCTGAGTGGAAATATTATAAATAATGCTATTAATATTAACAGGGCCACTCAAACATATAATCCTGCATCTCCTGTAAATCCATCTATACAAGCCTATTCGCTAAATCCCGGCAATTCAAATATTCTGCAATGGATAGATAACCTTCCAACTTCAATTGGTTATACCATCGACCTGACCACTGACCCATTGGGTAATGTATCGGGCAATACCGATTTTGCTTTTCTCGGCCATGGTATTAAAGCATACTTAGACGTATCGGTGCCACTTTACATTGCTGCCAACAACTTAACATTAGCCGATACCATGCCGGTAAACTTTGCCAATTCGGCCCAGGCAGAACAAATTAAAAGTGGCACATTTACTTTATATGCATCTAACTTATTCCCTTTCAGCGCCGGCTTGCAAATTTACCTGCTCGATAGCCACATGCATATTACCGATTCGTTGTGTACCTCATCTCAAACAATAGCTGCAGGAGCCGAAAACACATACGGCTTTGTAACAACGCCACAAAATTCAGTTTTAACTATACCTGTAAGCACTACGCAAGCCAATCATTTATTCACGACCAGAAACATAATTATTACAGCCCGGTTCAATACCGGTTGCACTACCTGCATACCTGTTCAATTCAGTAAAATATATGATACTTACCTGCTAAACATTAAGTTGGTTGGTAACTTCGATTACCAGGTGAAAGGATAAATTATGTTTATAGCGTGAAAAGGATTACATATATTTTACTTGCATTTGGAATCCTTGTATCGCTACGTACCCAAGCGCAATGGAATGATGCCATAACAGATGTACCTGCACAAAAAGATTTTACCGCGGGAATATACGGTGGTGCAGATTTCAGTTCGAATTGTATTACCAGCACATTTGCCACTAATATTTTAGAAGGCAATTATATAAGCAATACCCTAAAACAGCAGGTTGTAAATAACCTTGGAAGATTTAACCGCTTGGGTTACATGCTTAATTATGGCGCTTATGGGGTTTGGCATTGCGATACCATTAAACAACGCGTACTGAATTTCTTTTTTGCGCTGCGCCATAAATCGTATGTAAATGCCAATTTTTCTACCGATGCATTTAATATTGCATTTTATGGTAATGAATCGTATAGAGGAAGAACTGCCACCCTCACACCATTTTCTTTTAATTCATTGAGTTATAATCAGGCAGAAGTTGGCTTGGTTTGTACCAACTTTGGCGGGAAGGCCGAATTGGGTATTGGCCTTTCGTTTTTGGCCGGACAGCAGTTAATGGCTATTAACGCACGTAATGCAACATTGTATACCGATTCTTCTGGCCAGAATCTGCAATTAAGTTCAAACTCACAGATGTATCGTAGCGATACCGCAAGCAATAGTAAGTTTATAAATGGCTACGGAGCATCAATGGATATATACTTTAAAGCACCCTATAAAGTGGGCAAAAGAAATGGTACTATTTCAGTTAGTGCAACCGATTTGGGCTTTATGTTCTGGAACAGCAAATCACTTAACTATCATAAAGACACATCGTACTTTTATGATGGCTTAACTATTAACAATATTACCGATCTGCAAAATGCAGGATTCAATACAGTATCAAAAGATAGTTTACAAAATAAGTTTTTGCCATTTGACAAAAAACACTTCTTCTATACCATTCCATCTACCCTGGCCATAAATACCAATACCGATTTTGGAAAATATCATTTAGAAATTGGTTACTGGAATATTTTTAATGCAAATGATATTGGCTATACATACGTACAGGGAGATAAATACCTCGCCAACGGATGGATAACATCGTTGCAATTGGGCTATGGAGGATACGAAACAGCAAATGCAGCTTTTTTAGTTTCCAGGCAAAGTCATAATTCGACTTTTAAAATGGAGCTTGACCATTTACAGGGATTAATTTTGCCTAATAAGTTTGGTGGCGCGGGGCTTTACCTTGAATACTCACACAGTTTTGGAAAATGATGCAAACGGGAGTTTTAGACATAAAAAAAGCCGTTGCAATGCAACGGCCTTTTTTAATAGAATCAGACAAATTATTTCTTGTCAGCAGGAGCTTTCTTGTCGTCTTTCTTAGCGTCAGCTTTCTTGTCCATTTTCTTGTCAGACTTCTTGTCCATTTTCTTGTCGTCTTTCTTTTCGGTCTTTGCATCAGCTTTCTTAGGAGCATCTTGAGCAAAAGCAACGGTTCCAAAAGCGAACAGAAGAGCGGCAACGATTGATAACTTTTTCATTTTGTAAATGTTTTTGTTGGTTTATGTGGCGCAAAATTATAAAAAAATTGAAACTCTACAACCTTTCAGGCAAAATATTCATAACTTGCTGGTTATTAGTTAGTTTTAGCACCATATCTAAGAGCCAAAACTTCTTTACACCCTCACCTATACAAAATAATAACCGCTTGGTTCCGCTACTAATTACTGAAGGAGGAGTATATGCCGGCTCAATGATAGGACTCAATGTATTATGGTATAAAAACTATGCACACTCATCCTTTCATCTTTTTAACGATAATAAAGAATGGCTTCAAATGGACAAACTTGGGCACATGCTTACAGCTTATACTATCGGCCGGCTTACATCTGCCCTTTATAGCTGGAGTGGTGTCAACCATTCCAAATCTACCGTTTATGGTTCAGCACTTGCTATGGCCTACCAAACCAATATCGAAATTTTTGATGGTTTTTCAAGTGCATGGGGCTTTTCAATTGGCGATATGGTTGCCAATACTGCCGGCGCCAGTCTATACGGACTAGAGGAAGGAAACTGGGGTGAACAAAGGATAAGCATGAAAATATCTTTCCATCCAAGCATGTATGCACAGTACCGCCCCGATGAATTAGGTACTACTGGTTTAGAACGAAGCATTAAAGATTATAACGGCCAAACCTATTGGTGGTGTATTGCCATTGCATCTTTTTTGCCAAAGGGCAATAAGGTACCGCAATGGCTTTGTCTTGATTTTGGTTATGGCGGAGAAGGAATGGTAGGCGGCACACAAAACCCTATTATATATAATAGTAACGGTGATGAAATGTTTTTTGACCGTTATCGGCAATATTATTGTTCGCTCGATGTTGACCTTACCCGTATACAAACTAACTCGGGTGCACTAAAAGCTTTCTTCGGAACGGTTTCATTTATTAAAATACCAATGCCTACTTTAGAATTCAGCAGGAAAAAATTCAGGTTTCACTTATTGTATTTTTAATTGCGTTGCCGCAATAACCTTTCTGCTGTCAATATTTTGCACAAAGCAGATAAGCATGCTATTAGCTAAGTTTACATGTGGAGTCTCAATAGTTATTTTTCCGGTATAAGAATCAATCTTAATAGTTTTGAATACCCTTGCCACATTATCATGTGTAATGGTTTTACCGGCATTTTCTCCTCTTTTTATATGTGTAATTAAATCAGATTCAACAAGGACAAAATTTAACTCACAACCTGATGTATTACCTGTTAAACTATACTCCGCTTCTATTTTTGAGGGACCAATCTTATTCACCTTAAAGGAAACACCTGTTGCTGTTGGTTGTTGTATATGCTGTAATATTATGCTATTAATTTTACCTTCATCGCTTCCAACCATTTCGCTTTCGCCGTTTATTATGGCTTGCGGAGTATATATGGAACTTAACTTAAAGGCATCTCCATATTTTTGCTGCCTTTGCGCATAGGCAGGAATAGCGAGGGTATCCTTCCAGCCCAGATAATTCCAATAATCTACATGAAACTCAATTATATAAACAGGTAATGACGCAGAATCGGCCCTATGAATCAACTTATGCATAAAACTCTCTGCAGGCGGACAACTAGAGCACCCTTCTGATGAAAATAATTCTATTAAAACAAAACCCTTTGAATTATCTGAAGGAATATTTCTGTTACTCTCAGAAAAAGCAAAACAGGTAATTACAATACCCGTAACAACTATAATAAATAAGGCCTTTATTTTCATATCACTTTATACAATGTACGAAAAAAAACATCTGATGGTTTGAAAGAGCTCAGAGTGCAGCATCGTAATCATAGCCATGTTCAAACCAATAATCTTTTGGCCGGGTGTCTGAAAAATAAATATAGCCTATTCTTTTAATGCTCTTTATACCATACTTTATCGGAATAATAAGGCGCAGCGGGTATCCCTGATTTACAGGCAATATAGAGTCATTCATTTCATAAGCTAAAATAGTCTGGGGGTGCATTATGCTCTTCATATCTATGCCCACATAATAAGCGCTATCAGGGGTCATAAGCCCCACATACTTATATATATCTTCAGGGTGATTAGGGTCAATATCTCTGCCACTATGTGTGCCTAAATGGTAATGCAGCAAAAAATCGGAAAACTTTGTGCCGCCCCAATTCGTTATCTGGCTCCATCCTTCAATGCATTTAAAATCAAACGTCAGATCCTTATATGGCAGTTTCCTTACGTCATCCATTGTCAGGTGCAGAACAGAATCAGGTGAAGTGGTTTCAGGGTGCTTATTCACAGTAAGCTTCCAATGCATAGCATCAAAATCGTCACCCATGCCTACATCTCCGTTTACCCTCACATCATTGCCAGCTTTACTCTTTGGATATTCTTTTACCAAATGACCGGTGCCAACTAAAGCATTATTTATCTTTTCATTTGCATTTAAAACGGTCCTTAGTGGTTTTAACACTCCGTCACTTTGGTCTTGATTATTGAGCCATTTCCAACCCAAAATACCAAGCGTGATAAGAAGAAAGAAAACACCAAATGAAATAATTGTCCGTTTACGGATATTGGCTCTAGTCGTTTCTTCTTCTTTCAATTCTTTATTTTTCATTGAATCAGTTGATAGGTTTTTCTTCAGCAGGTTTAATTTCAGAAGGAGATGCAGACTTCACTTTTTTTATTTCAAAGCCGGTAACCATCGCCTGAAAATTGTTCCAGCCATGAATGACAACTTGTACTAGATGTATCAGGAAGAAAAAGACATAACCAATAGTGAGCACAAAATGCTCTATGCGCGCCCATTCATATCCACCTAATATGGCACATAACCAGCCAAATTGAACAGGCTTATAAATTGAAAGGCCGGTAAGCAACGAACCAAAACCCATTACAATAATAGAAGTATATGCAATTTTTTGTGCAGCATTGTACTTTGATGAAGGGGGTTCTGTTTTGCGAATATGTAAATCATGCAGCAAAACCTGCCAAGCTTCCTTAAATGATTTGCGGTTAGGGACCAGTAATCTCCATTCGCCGGAAATGATTGTAAAAAGTACATATACAAAACCATTCAAGAAGAAAAACCACATGAACAAGAAGTGCAATGCCATACCATCTGATAATCGGCCATCAAGGTTTAAGGTACTATAAAATGAATCGGGAAAAAACTTAACCAGGGTTTTATCACCCCATCCGATTCTATATATATCATTGGCCCAGTATATCATCATACCACTCCAAATCATTATACCTAATACCGGAAAATTGACCCAATGCGCCCAACGAATGACCAGTGGATGTTTCTTTACTATTTTTTTCTTTTCAGTGAGAGCCATGAATTTAAAAACCTAAATATAAACATGTTTTACATCTCAATTAAATTCCTGATATCTGCAATAAGGCCATTCGTATTTGGCGAGAACCACTTTATCTCTTTATCTTTTTTAAACCAGGTAATTTGCCTTTTGGCATAGTGCCAGGTATTTGTCTTTATATTTTGAACTGTTGTACTCCAGTCATTTTTTCCGGCAATAAAATCGAATAGCTCAGTATAGCCGACTGTCTTTAGTGCGTTAAGTTCTTTATACGAGTAAAGGTTTTTACATTCATCCAGCCAACCAGCCGCCAACATATCATCAATTCGCTTATCTATGCGTTGTATTAGTTCTTCTTTCTCTAATTGCAAACCAATTTTAAGTACCGAGAAGTCGCGTGTAGCTACTTTCTTTTTCCTGAACTGCGAATACGGCAAACCTGTTTGATGAATTACTTCGAGCGCCCTTATTAACCTGCGTGGATTATTCCTATCTACAATATCATAATAGGCTTTATCCTTCTCTGCAAGTTCCTGCTGAATTACAGTAATGCCTTTATCCCGTAATATTTTTTCATAAGTCTCTCTTAATTGTAAATCGGCATCAGGAAGTTCATCAAAGCCATTGCAAAGCGCATTTATAAAAAGTCCTGAGCCACCTGCCAATACAACTTTATCATGATTTTTAAAAAGTGTACTTAAACAGGCAAGCGCCTCTTTTTCATACTTACCGGCATTGTACTCATCATGTATTGATAAGTTATTTATAAAGTGATGGGGTACTTTATTCAATTCTTGAGCAGAAGGTTTGGCGGTACCAATTTCCATTTCGCGGTAAAACTGGCGCGAATCAGCCGAAAGGATTTCGGTTTTAAGTTTTAGCGCTATGTCAATAGCAATAGCTGTATTTCCGACAGCAGTAGGGCCAACAATTGCTATCAGTAGTTTATTCGACAATGTAAAATGGATTTTTTAGATATCTTCCTCTTCGAAGCTACCTTCTTCTTCAAACTCGCCACCCGATTCCTCTTCTTCCTCTACCGCATCACCTTCGCCTAATTCTTCAGCCTCCGATTTTGTGCGCAGCGGCATTGGGCCTTCAGATTCCTCGCCCTCACCTTCGTGATATTGCTCAGTTACTTTATGCACATATTTATCATCCTCTTCAAGCAATATATCATCATCCTCTTCAACTACATCGGTCGGTAAGGTTGCCCTGTATTGAGCAGGAGCATTACCATTACTCTTTGATATGCGTGGATAATCAACAGGAGAATCAGGGAGAATTTTTGCAAGTTCCACGTGAAGAGTCCAGCAAGGGCCTTCAGGATCGAACTCATATACAAACTTCTGGTGCGGGTCGTCAATAAGCGATGCTATTTTGGTTTCGTGCATCCACAAACCTTTTTGTAGTGCTTTGCGGCTACGCAATATCCTCACTTCTTTACCCTTGCGCCATGTATCATTACTTACATAAAAGGAAGCGCTGTGAGCATCATCGAACTTGATTGCATTTTGGATTGTATTATGCAAGTCTTCGAATGTCTGGGTCGATTTTATTTCAATCTCGCGCCAAACGCTCTCATCATCCTCAAAATATACTTTAAAGCGATACACCGCCATACGTCATTCTTTGGTACAAATATAGAAAAATGATTTTTGCCTCCAAAATCATTTTTTATTTTCTTGGATGGAACCGTAAAATAGCGTCTCGGAGGTACTCGCGGTTTAAGTGGGTATATATTTCAGTAGTAGTAATGCTTTCATGGCCAAGCATTTCCTGCACGGCGCGTAAATCGGCGCCGCCTTCTACCAAGTGCGTGGCAAACGAGTGCCGGAATGTATGCGGACTTATTTTTTTATGCAAGCCTGCTTTTTCTTTTAATTGCTGAATAATGAGAAATACCATTACCCTGCTCATTTTATTACCATTTTTATTCAGGAATAAAATATCCTCAGCTGTTTTTTTGGCAGATATATGGCACCTTACTTCATTTAAATAAATACGAATGAATTTGGCGGTACTTTCACCTAAAGGCACAATGCGTTGTTTATTCCCTTTACCAATTACCCGCACATATTCTTCCTCAAACGAAACATCTGAAATTTTTAAGCCAACCAATTCAGATACACGCAGGCCGCAGCAGTATAGTGTTTCAAGCATGGCTTTATTCCGTTGCCCTTCGGGCTTACTTAAATCGAGCAAGGCTATCATCATATCTATCTCTTCCACACTTAATACTTCGGGTAATTTTTGGGCCATTGTCAGGGCGCATGGTCATTTTTACAGAACTTTCCGTAAGACATGGAAAAAACGCAAAGCAGTGCAGGCTTCAGTTACCAATCCCGAGGTTTCTACTATTTACCGCCGAAGCATTGTACGTAAATATTTTTTGCAGAATAAAAAAGTGTTTTCACAACTCGATCCCAAAGACTTTTACTGAAAATTTAACCGCAGAGCCGCAAAGACGCAAAAAATTATGAAAACAAATAGACTGTTATTGGTTTGGCGCCTTTGCGACTCAGCGGTGAAAAAT
>JABDCA010000025.1 GCA_013288345.1 Bacteroidota bacterium
TAGCACACTTGTTGAAGTGCTGAATGGGTTGGGGAAGCAGGCTATGTTTAGTAGGGAGTTAATTGGTTGAATTCCTGTAGCAGAATTGTTTATAGTGCTTATAGTTGTATTTGTAATTACAGCTGAATTCGCATCGAAGTATATTCCGGCACTATTAAGTATGTGTGCGCCGGGGAGAACATTGCTAGTAGGTTTAATAATATATATAACATTGCCAATACTTGCTGTTTTGCTCGTACCTGTATCTACAAGGTTAATATTGCTGAAAGTAAATGTAACAATATGTCCATTGTTTATCTGAACTGACATTGGGCTGCTACTTGATATTATATCGAGAGTTGTTGGGTCAAGGTTTGCGCTTAAGGTATCAACTAAAACAACATTTTTGGCTTGTGCAGTACCTGTGTTTTGAAAATGAATGTTATATGTTAGCCTTTGTGTTGGCGAAATATCGCCAACAGGTGAAACCGTTTTACCATTAGGGTCATAAGGCAAGCCAATACAATTATGCGGGAACACATGTGCCCAATAATTAATAATGTTATTTGATGGGTTTGAATCTCCTGCTATTGGTTCTGCAATAAATTCTAAGTGAACACTATCACCAGCTGGAAGGTTGTCAATGGCCCCGCTAAAGCTTACACAATCATAGCTCGACCCATTGCCATTGTACTTCCATATTAAAGTATCTCCGCTAATAATAGGCAGGGTATCGGCAACCAGACTTTTATAATTAATATGTATAGCTGTATCAATTATTAACTTCATAATTGAATTGGTTGGCATACAACCCAAATTATAGATACATGCATAAACTTGTGCCTTGCCAAAGGTTGGTGTGTCAATGCATGCACTTAAATTACCTGTTATGTCAAAACCTTTCGGGCAAATAAGGGCAACATTAAATCCTGCCGTTGGCGCCATAGCACTATCATATTTTTGAGAAGTGCATGATACGATATAGTTACTGGCAGCACTATCAACTTCTATCTTATATCTCTGGCCTTTATTCAAAGGTGATAAAGAGTAATATCCATTACCATCCGCATAAGTTGAAGCAACAATATTGTTAAGGCTGTCTAGGGCATCTAAAGCAGCATAGCGTATAGTAAAATCTCCTGCATCATAAATGCAATTAGCGTTTTCATCTACGTATTCTGTTCCATTTATACCACCAAGGGTGCTGTTAAAAGAAACTTGTACAGAGATGTTAATATCCTGGAAGGCTGATGGGTAGTATATTGTATCTGTGCCATTAATGCATTCATAAAAAAGTGTGTCATTACCAGATTCGGAAGGAATGGTAGTATTTGCACTATTTCTTAGATAATACTGAAAACCTGTAGCATAACTATTAGCAATTAATTTACTGCTGTATTTATGCCCTATCGAAGTTGTATCAGGATAATTAAAACAACTAGAAATACTACTCTCAGGATAGCCTGTAATGAATCCCATGGTATCTGATTTTGAGCCGTAATAATACATTGTTATACAAAATTTATTGCCCCCTGTTAATGCGTAGTTAACAGGTACTTGTAATGTAAATATATTTGTCCAAGAATTTCCTGGTGACAAACCGGTATTTGTTATTATGTTTTTCGACCATAATATTTTATTGGTAGGGTAATCATTAGCATCAACTGAATCAATTTGTACGATAATAGTATCATTCGTGCCTGATAAGTTTTCTTGACCAATTTGTAACCCAATGGTATCTATTGTAAGATTGTGAACTGCATTTAATGGGTATGCATTGTATGTTACTGCATCCAGTATTGTGTCAAAAACCACACTACAATAATGGATAAGTAATTCGTTGTTAGGTGTTGAGGTAGAATTTCCGCTGTCTTGTAATGTGTAACGCATGTTCATTAGTTGGAATCCAGATATATAAGTTTCACCTTTATAATCTGAGGCATATATAGAGTCGGAAACAGCATAATAAAGAAAAGCAGATGAATTTAATGTGCCCGATGGCTTTTTCGGCGTTTTTGGTTTTACCCCTGCTCCTTTAATATTGTGGTTTTTATAAATGGGTAAATTTTGGGGCAGTTTGTGTTGAGCTGTACCTGATATCGTTATGGCAATACTATAGATAATGCTGGTAAATACTTTTTTGTTTTTCATGGATTAGTGGCTTTAATATATCAAATGTACATATAATATGTAGAAACAAAAAACCATGCCTGCTTCAGCCTGAATTTACTTCGCCACAATCTTCATTTCGGTACGCCTGTTTTGGGCGCGGCCCTCTTCGGTATCGTTTTTGGCGATTGGGCGCGTTTGGCCATAGCCTTTATAGGTGAGGCGGTCGGCAGTTATGGTGTGTGCAACCAAATAATCGTAAACCGATTTGGCACGGTTTTTCGATAATAGTAAATTGCTTTGCGGGCTGCCCACATTATCGGTATGGCCACTCAATTCGATTTTTACAGTTGGGTTTAATTGCATAAATGCAACCAGTTTATCCAGTTCTATCTGCGATTCTGGCTTCAGGTCGAATTTGTTGGTGGGAAAAAATATGTTCTTCAATACTATGTGCGCACCGGTATCTATCGGCTGCAGCGGTATGTTAATAAGGTAAGGGTGTATACGGTCAGCATTCGAATCTTTTATTGAGAAATTCTCAGAGTAGAAGAGGTAGCCCTTTTTTGAAACGTTGAGTGCATAGTTTTTATGCAAGGGTATGCAAACCAAAAATGTACCATCAACCATCATCGATGTTGATTGCATAATGGTACTGCCGTTACTCAAATCGATAAGGCTGAAGTTGGCTGCGAGAGGCTTTTGTGTTTTTGCATCGAACACTTTACCCTTCATATAGGTTACTGCTGCAGGTCTTGCAGAATCATACAGTTCGAACTGGTAAAGATCTAAACCACCATGCCCGCCTGCACGTGCCGATGAATAGTAAGCCAACTTTCCGTTAGGGTCAACAATAATGCCTGTTTCATCTTCGCTGCTGTTAATGGGATAGCCGAGGTTTTTAGGTGTGCCCCAGCTTCCATCGGGCTTGCGTCGCGACATAAATATATCGGTACCACCCATGCCCGGCCATCCGTCGGAGCAGAAGTAGAGTGTTTGGTTATCGGCTGCTATGTACGGGCATTCTTCTCTGCCGGGTGTATTAATGCTATCGCTAAGCCTTACCGGAACGCTCCATGTGCCCGTATCGCTTAGCTGTGTCATATATATATCCTGTTTCTTTACACCGGCTCCTGTTTCTTTACCACGAACGAAATAAAGTGTACGGCTATCGGTCGATAAGCAGGGTTGCGATTCCCAGTTACGTGTATTTACAGGAGGGCCCAAATTACGTGCCTCCGACCATTGGTTGCCATGCCTTATAGAGTAGTATAGGTCGCAGCTTCCAAAACCATCGGGCCTGTCGCAGCCTGCAAATATCAGTAAGCGCCCATTTGCCGAAAGGGTAGGAGCACCTTCATTTTGTAAGGTATTTAGCGGTCGGCCCAGGTTAAAGGCTTCGTCCCATTTGCCATTTATTTTAAAGCTCATGAAAAAATCTTCATTGCCTTCGGGGTAAATAGAATCTCTCAACTCTCTCGTAAACAAAAGTGTTGAGCCATCTGCTGTAATGGTAGGGAAGTATTCGTTGTAGTGTGTGTTTACCCCCGAGCCCATGTTTTGTGGTATAAAAGGTACAGGGTGCTTAAGTGCATTGCTTGCAAATTTACAATCTGCAATCAGCAATTGTGTTTCGGCTTTTGCTGTGGCATCGCCTATGCCAAAGTTGGCATATTGCTGTAGGTATATAAGTCCATCATCATAATGCCCTTGTTGCAGATCGAGCTTGCCTACAACCGAATATGCCAAATGAGAAAAATTCTGGTTAATAGCAATTACTTTTTTGAACTCAGTAATAGCGCCTTCAAATTTATCGACTTGTAAATAAGCTTGCGCCAGCAAAAAGTGCGCTTCCATAAACAGGCTATCTTCTTTTAAAGCCAGCAGCGCAGCTTTTATGGCCTCCTGGTCCTGGTGGTTTTGGTAAGCAAGCTTGCCTTCGTTAAAATGCTTTATCGCTTTTTTGTTGGTAGAGGTTAAGGGTTCATCTTGCCCGAATGCTGAAAAACAAAATGTCAGCGAAAATAGAATAAGAGAAAGAAGAAGTTTCATAAGAAAACTTATACAATTTCTTTTAGTAGTTCGCCAACATAGTCAAATGCTTTTTCGTCTTTTTTAACGTAGCTGCAATGATATGTTATCATAGCTTCTCTAACAACTGACAGGTCTTTTTGGGAGCTAAGTACTATAATGTTCAGCTTAGGGTAGGTGGCCCTTATTTTTTTTATTATTTCGAGCCCGGTTTCTGCATCTTCGTAGCGCGAGTCTAAAAAATAATCAATAATAACTGCATCGGGGTTCTTATCCAGTTCTGTAAGGCATGTTTCGCCAACAGGGAATATAGTAACCTCTTTTATTTGAGGAAAAGTAGATTTTACAAAAGCTGCCAGCGTTTTAGCATACATGGTAGCATCTTCTACAATAAAAACAATACCGGTTTTTGTTGGTTTTGATGTGAATAGGTTTTTTAAAAAGCTCATATTGTTTGATTTTTATATGTAATTATTCTTTTCGAGTCTAATTTCCTCTGAAGCCTTAACGCTGAGCAAAACTAACGAATTATTTAAGGCTGTTATCTCTTCAATACTCTTTGCGGCTGTGGCCAGCATTTCCATTTCTTCCAATGCTTTTACCATTTCAGTTATGCCTACCAGCGATACAGTCGATTTCATACGGTGCGATGCCCTTCGTATTGATTTATAATCGCTGGCAGCAACTGCTTCATTAATAGCCGCAATCTCTTCAGGCACTTGCTCCAGAAAAATGTTTAAGGTTTCCAGTATTACATTTTTCTTTCCGCGCATCGACCTGATCAGAAAATCGAGATTCGTTATTCTTTCATTAGGGGCTTGCATGTTCGATACTTCAAATATCTTTTCGAAAAGGGCATTCGTATCAATTGGTTTTGATATATAGTCATTCATGCCCAGGCGCAGGCATTTTTCCCTTTCGCCTGCCATGGCATGTGCTGTCATTGCAATTATTGGCACATTGCTTTTTAATTCGTTGCGTATAATATCGGTGGCTTCATAACCGTTCATTTCCGGCATTTCAATATCCATTAGTATAAGGTCGTACTTCTTATTCTTTACCAGTTCAACTGCCTCTTTGCCGTCTCTTGCCAGGTCGGGTATAATAGCATAATCGGCAAAAAGTGATGTAATGAATTTTACATTTATTGGATTGTCTTCGGTAACTAAAATCGCTTTTTTATTAAGGTCGGTAATATTAAAATCTTGTTTTTCTTTTCGTTTATATAGCTGTGTATTGCTGGTTTGTTTAAAGGGCATGGTAAATGAAAACACTGAGCCTACACCAACTGCACTTTTTACTTTAAGCTCTCCACCCAGTAACGTAACCATTTGCTTTGCTATGCTTAAGCCTAAGCCGGTGCCACCATATTTGCGGGTAGTGGTTGTTTCGGCTTGCCTGAATCTTTCAAAAATTTGTGCCTGCTTCTCTTCAGCAATACCAATGCCGGTATCTTTTACTGAAAAATCTACTATCAGCACATTGTCTTTTACACCTGCTTTTTTTGCGAATACATCAATTTTTCCGTCTCTATTGGTAAATTTAATAGCGTTGCTAAGCAGGTTAAGTATTATTTGGGTTAGCCGGGTAGGGTCGCCCAGTAGTACTTCGGGTATGCTATCTTCGCATTCAAATGTCAGCCGTAAGTTCTTTTCCTGCGCTTTGGCAGATAGCATGGCCTTTAACGAACCAAATGTTTCTTTAATACTTATGGGCGTTTCTTCAAATGTCATCATTCCTGACTCAATTTTAGAAATATCTAAAATGTCGTTAATGATGCGTAGCAGTGTTTCGCCTGAAGTTTTAATGGTTTGAAGTTTTTCTTTCTCCGGTTCAGCAAAGTCCTTTTTTAATAACAGATTTGTAAAGCCCAAAATAGCATTCATAGGTGTGCGTATTTCATGGCTCATGTTAGCAAGGAAAGCCTCCTTTAAAAGGCCCGATTGCTCAGCAAGTCTTCTGGCTTCAATTAATTCTTTTTCGGCAGCTTTTATAGATGTTATATCCTCTATTACGGCAATAGCAAATTCAATCTTATTTTCAGTATCAGTTATAGATGTTGTATTGAGGCGCAGTGGTATGCGCATATTGTCGCGTAATACTTCAATGTCATTTATAAGTACATACTTTTCGCCTTTTAGTACCCTTGCTATTGATAATTTATCTGCAGGGTAGCGTTCGTTTGTATTAGCAATATAGGTTTCATATACTTCAGGGAAATTATTAACATCAGTACCCAGTACTATCCCTTTCCCTAAAATTTCTTTGGCTTTGTTGTTGGCGTAATAAGGCTTGCCGTTTCCGTCAACAATAAATACACCAAGGGGCATACTGTCGATAAACTTTTTAATACGGGCCTCACTGGCTATAACCAGTTTTTCTGATGCCACACGCTTGTTGTGGTCTTTTATATAAAAAAACATTGTGGTTAATATAATAGCTATTGCCAGTAGTATACTAACAGCAATTATTTTTACCGCATTACTGAAATCTGTCTTGGCAGTTTCAAATCTTTTTCCCCGTAAAATGTTTTCGTTGTTGTTGAAGGTATTAAGCAGGCTGCGCAATTTTTTCATAAGCACCTCGCCGGTGCCGGTTGTCATAAGTTCTTCAGCAGAGGCAAAGCCCTGTGTTTTCCGGGCTTTAATTACTTTTTTTGCAAATGCAATTTTTAAGCTTACAGCACTATGTATGGTGTCAAGTAGTACCTGCTGCCCCGGGTTATCACTTGTTAAGTGCTTAAGGTTGCTATAAGTATTTTCTATTTTGGTTATGCCGTCAGTATAGGGTTCAAGGTACTTCTCATCACATGTAACAACATAACCGCGCTGCGCTGTTTCAATATCTTGTATTTCTGCTAAAAGCGAATCGGCGCTTGATATTACTATGTGTGTATGTGTTACCCAGTCTGCAGCATTTTTATAACTATTAGTGCTTACAATTGAATAAATGCCAATGCTTATTAATACGAAAATGCTGAGGCAAGATGCAAATATTATTTTTAGCCTTTCAGTCAATTAATTGCTTTTTAAAGCTTTTATAACTGAATCGCGGAGCTTTTGCATGGCTGTTTCATTGTCTTTTTTCTGGATGTAATCAAAAACCCCAAGTTTAAGCAGATCTGCGGCAACTTGTATATCGGTCTGGCTGCTTAGTACTATAACCGGAATTTTAGGTTTACGAGCATGTATTACTTTAAAAGCATCGAGTCCTGTCATTGAATCATCTAAATTATAATCGAGAATAACCAGGTCGGGGTTACTATCCAGCAGTTCTATGCATTTTTCGCCCGATGTAAATGAAGCAATTTTAAAGTTTCCGTGTTCCTTAAGCATTTCTTCAAGAATATACGAATACATAAAATTATCTTCAACTATGAAAATTTTGATTTGCCCTTGGGTACTCATTGATATAATTATGTTTAAATAGAATGCTAATATAAACATTCTGAGATGGGTAAACGATTATAGGGATATTACTGACCGAAATGGAAGCGTTGTGCAAGTTTGTGAGATCCCTCGCTTCACTCGGGATGACAATCAGCATGTTTTTTATGTGTGAGGAGTGTGGTGCGGGCGAAGCCCGCACCATACTCCCCTTAAAAGCCAAGAAGTCCCTGTCATTCCGAACGCAGTGAGGAATCTCTTTTATTAATTGCCATTAATAGATATTGCAATGGCCAGTGAGGTGAAAAGGTGCACCTTAGAAAATGACACATAGATGCACTTTACTGTGCCAAATGTTTTTAATGTAGGGTGGTAATTACTGGTCTCAAAAGGCTTTACAATATCTCCTTTAGCAGGCTGGCAACAAGGCCGAATGCTTTTTCGTCCTTATTGATGTAGCTGCATTGGTAAGCTAAGAGAGATTCGGTAACCACCTCCATATCTTTTTGTATGCTGAGCACAATAATATTCATTTCGGGGTGGGTGCTGCGTATTTGCTTAATTATATCGAGGCCTGTTTTGGCGTCCTTATAAACTGAATCTAAAAAATAGTCGATTATAATTACATCGGGCTTTCTGTCGAGCTCGGCAATACATGTTTCGCCTACCGGAAATACTGTAACCTCTTTTGTTTGTGGAAAATCGGACTTGATAAATGCGCTCAGTGATTGAGCATAAGCATTATTATCTTCTACAATAAAAACAATACCTGTTTTTGTTGCAACAGGTGTGGTAGTAAAAAGCCTTTTTATAAAATTCACAATTATGGGGAATTGTTTATTAAATATAATTTTTCTGAGCCTCCTGTATTTCTGTTATCGCTTGTTCAGTCAGTAAAGCTAATGAATTATTTAATGTTCTTATCTTTTCAATTCCGGTTGCTGAGGCGCTTAGGTTTTCCATTTCTTCCAGTATCTTCTCCAGGGCTGTTATTCCTATTAGCGAAACGGTCGATTTCATGTGGTGCGAACTTGTTTTGATCTTACTATAGTCTGCACCCTGCACAGCATCATTTATAGAAACCGCATCTAATGGAATCTGTTTAATTACAATATCTATAGTTTCCTTTATTACTTCCTTTTTGTTGTGCATCGAGCGGGTTAAAAAACCGAGATTAATTAGAGTGTTTGCATGGCTGGTTCCATTACTGTTGTTTACCTTTAACGACACTGCATGAACCATTTTCTCGAATAACAGTTCCGCGTTAATAGGTTTGGCAATGTATTCGTCCATGCCGGCCTGCAGGCATTTTTCTCTTTCGCCTGCCATGGCGTTAGCTGTCATAGCTATAATGGATACGCCGCTTTTCAAGTCGTTGCGTATAACCGATGTGGTTTCATAGCCATTCATTTCAGGCATTTCTATATCCATCAGTATAATATCATACTGCTTTGTTTTTATTTTTTCAATGGCCTTCCTGCCATTTTCTGCTACATCGGCATGTATATGGTATTCTGCAAAAAGGCTTGATACAAATTTTATGTTCGCCGGGTTATCTTCTACCAATAAAATGGCAATGTTGCCAAGCTTGGTAATATTATTTTCATTGTCTAGCGGGTAAACAGGCGAATATATTTTACTTGTCTTTTTATAGGGCAGTACAAACGAAAATACAGAGCCTTCGCCAACTTTGCTCTTTACCGAAATGGTTCCGCCCTGCAACTCAGTTAATTGTTTTGATATGCTTAAGCCCAAGCCTGTACCGCCATAATTGCGTGTAGTATGCGCTTCAGCCTGCCTGAACCTTTCGAAAATGTGTTGCAGGTTATCTTCTGTAATACCTATGCCGGTATCTTTTACCAGTATCTCTATACGGTACAGTTCTTCTTCCTCAGTTATTAGCCTGGCATAAACCGATACACTGCCTTGTTTGGTAAACTTAATGGCATTGCCTACCAGGTTAATAAGTATCTGCGATAAACGCGTGGCGTCGCCCAAAACAGTATCGGGTAGGTTGGCATCGTAGTTAAATGACAAGTCCAGTTTTTTTTCGGCTGCCTTTTGTGAAAGCATAATTTGCATTGACCTGAATACTTCTTTTATACTGATGGGCTGTTCCTCAAATACCATTGCCCCCGAATTGATCTTCGAAATATCGAGCACATCATTTACTATCTGCAACAAGCTCTCACCCGACGACTTAATAGTGCGCACATAGTCTTTTTCCTGTGGCTGCAGGTCATGTTTAAGCAGCAGGTTAGTAAAGCCTATAATGGAATTCATAGGGGTGCGTATCTCATGGCTCATATTGGCCAGGAAGGTCTCTTTTAACATGGCCGATTCTTCTGCCGACTTCTTCGCCTCAATTAAATCTTTTTCAGAGTTTAACCTTTTGTTATGTTCTTTAAGGTAAAAATAGAAGATAAGGAACAGGATGATAAGCATAACAACCCTGCCAAATATGGTGGTGAGAATTAGCGACGCAAACGAATCCCTGTCCTTTGATAAGCGCTCAGATAGCAATATTTCTTCATTGTTGTTAAAAGCAGAAGTGAGTTTTGCAACAGATAGCATAAGGCTACCTCCAATATCACTTTGTGTAAACTGCCTGGCTGCATCAAGCCCCTTGCTTTTCCGTAATGCAATAACACTGTCAGCAAAAGCTATCTTTAATTTTACGGCATGGTGCAGGCTATCAAGCAAAATTGCCTGGCTTGGGTTGTCCTTTACCATATCGATAAGTTGCGAATAAACAGTATCTATCTTTTTTACTCTGTTATTATACCGGTCGAGGTATTTCTGGTCCGCGGTTATCACATAACGCAATTCGAGTGTTTCTGCTTCACGAACTTGTTCAAGGCCGGTTTCTGCCAACGATATTACAGTATGAGAGTGCCTTACCCAATCGGTAGCATGGCGCGATTCGTTTGTACGTTTATACGAATAGATGCTTATGCCGGTTAAAAGAGCCGCAACAAGGCAAAACACAACTATTGTATTTGCTCTATGGCTCATTTATTACTGTAAAATGGGGTTTTCATACGCAGCAATATTAAGCATTATAGGAAGAACTTATTTGATAATGTGCAGATTTGAATATTTGATAATGGCGAAACAATAATGCTGTTTTCTAAGCTACTGTGCTATTTCACCATCAAATCACCAAATTACCAAATCATCAAATTATTTAACCTTTTTTAAGCTTTATAGAATATCGAAATTGTCCTATATTTGCACACTAAGTAATGTTAAGGTAACGTACAGTTCATTTTGATGGATAAAGCACCGGATCTCTTAAGTACAATAAATTTCCCATCCGATTTAAGGAAACTTAAAGAATCAGACCTGAAGCAGGTGTGTGATGAGCTAAGGCAGTTTATCATTGACCTTGTTTCGGAAAAAGGCGGCCACTTTGGTGGTAGTCTTGGCGTGGTGGAGCTTACTGTAGCATTGCATTACATATTCAATACCCCTTACGACCAACTGGTATGGGATACAGGACACCAGGCATACGGACATAAGATACTTACCGGCAGGCGAGATGTGTTTTATACCAACCGTGTTTACAAAGGCATAAGCGGGTTCCCTAACCGTAAGGAAAGTGAATACGATACTTTTGGAGTAGGGCATACCTCTACATCTATATCGGCCGCTTTGGGTATGGCAACGGCATCGCACTACAAAGGCGAGAACGACCGCCAACATATAGCAGTTATTGGCGATGGTGCCATGACAGCAGGCCTTGCTTTTGAGGGCTTGAACAATGCAGGAATATCAAAATCGAACATATTAGTTGTCCTCAACGATAATTGCATGTCTATAGACCCTAATGTGGGTGCATTAAGGGCATACCTTACCGATATGACCATCTCTCCGGGTTATAATAAAATGAAGGATGAGGTTTGGAAGCTGTTAGGTAAAATAAGCAAGTTCGGCCCCAACGCACAGGATATTGCATCGAAGATTGAGAACGCTGTTAAGACATCATTGTTACACCAGAGTAATTTGTTCGAATCACTGAACTTCCGCTACTTTGGCCCTGTTGATGGGCACGATGTTACTCGCCTTGCACACATATTAAAAGAACTTAAAAACATACCCGGCCCTAAAATACTGCATACCCTTACTATGAAAGGCAAGGGCTATAAGTTTTCGGAAGGTGGCGATCAAACCCTTTGGCACTCTCCGGGTACGTTCGATAAAAATACCGGTGAACTTATAAAAGGTGAAAACAAAGGGCCACAACCACCCAAGTATCAGGATGTGTTTGGACACACCATGGTAGAACTGGCCGAAAAGAATTCGAAGATAATGGGCATTACCCCGGCTATGCCATCGGGTTGCTCGCTGAATATAATGATGAAGGCCATGCCCGACCGCGCATTTGATGTGGGCATTGCAGAACAACACGCAGTTACCTTTTCAGCAGGCTTAGCCACACAGGGCCTTATACCATATTGCAATATATATTCCACATTTATGCAACGCGCCTACGACCAGGTGATACATGATGTGGCTATACAAAATATTAAAGTTGTTTTTTGCCTGGACCGTGGCGGAGTGGCAGGCTCTGATGGCCCTACGCACCATGGTAACTACGATCTGGCCTTTTTTCGTTGCGTGCCCAACATGATAGTATCGGCGCCTATGGATGAACTGGAATTGCGTAACCTGATGTATACTGCCCAGTTAGAAAAAGTGGTATCTCCTATATCTATCCGTTACCCGCGTGGTAATGGTGTGGTAATTGATTGGAAACAACCTTTTAAAGAAATTGAAATTGGCAAGGGCCGAAAAATAAAAGAGGGTAAGGATGTGGCTATTGTAACCATTGGCCACCCCGGTAACTTTGCTGTTACAGCCTGTAAAGCACTAGCCGAAGAAGGCATTGATGCCGCACATTACGACCTGCGTTTTGTAAAACCTATTGATACAGCTATGCTGCACGAGGTGTTTACCAAGTTCGACAAGGTAATAACCGTAGAAGATGGTTGCCTTATGGGCGGCATGGGCAGCGCAGTGCTCGAGTTTATGGCCGATAATAACTACAGCGCTAAAGTGGTAAGGCTGGGTATACCCGATAAAGTGGTAGAGCATGGCACACAAATGGAACTGTATAAGGAATGTGGCTATAGCCCCGATGATATTACTGATACTGTCCGCGGACTTATGGGTAAAAAGAAGAAAAGTGTAAGCTCATTATTCATTTCGTTATAAAATAGCACACAGATGAAGCAGATTGAACAGATTAACACAGATAAATCAGTGAATATCCGTCTAATCAGTTTAATCCGTGTTCTATTGTATTAAAGTATAAATCAACAAACCAACACCTTTATGAAACAGAAAATTTGGAACAGCCTGTTAGCCGTAGCGCTAATCAGTACTTCGGTTATGGCACAAAAGCCCGATAGCCCCGGAAGCGGTAACGTGGCCACTACACCCGATATACCTTTAACCAACAAGGCGGGTAGCAAATACCAGTTTACCATTGTAAAAGATAATGGCGCTACCAGCGTAAAGAACCAGTTTCACTCCGGTACATGCTGGTGTTTTTCTACCCAGTCGTTCTTAGAGTCTGAATTGATGCGCATGGGCAAAGGCACAGTTAACCTATCGCAAATGTTTGTGGTGCATAATATGTACCTGCTTAAAGCACAAAACTATATACGCTATCAGGGCCATGCCAATTTTGGCGATGGAGGCGAACCGCATGATGTAATTAACTCATTGCGTATGTTCGGTGTAGTGCCTGCAAGCGCTTACTTAGGTATGCCTGCCACTATGGAGAAGCCTGAACTGAGCGAACAGGACAATGTGCTGCACGCTATGCTTGATGCCATGCTTAAGTTGCCTGAAGGCCACCTCGACCCAAACTGGTTCGAAGCCTATAAAGGTGCATTAGATGGTTACATGGGCAAGGTGCCTACCGAGTTTACCTACGAAGGTAAAACCTATACACCACAAAGTTATGCCAAGTACTTAGGCCTTAATCCTGATGATTATGTAGAGATAACTTCATTTACTCACCATCCTTTTTACAGCAAATTTATTTTGGAAGTTGCTGATAACTTCGAAAACGGAGAAGTGTACAACGTGCCATTAGATGACCTGCAAAAGATAACCGACAACGCACTTATGAATGGCTATACCATAGAGTGGGGTAGCGATGTAAGCGAACCCGGCTTTGATGCACGCAAGAGCAGCCTTGCCATTATGCCTGAGGCCGATATGGGTATGATGACCGCTTCGCAAAAGGATTCCTTGTTTTTGAACCCTGTACCGCAAAAGAAAATTACACAGGAAATGCGCCAGGAAGCTTTTGATAATCTTGCCACAACCGATGACCATGGTATGCAGATTACAGGCATTGCAAAGGACCAAACAGGGCAGGAGTATTACATTGTAAAGAACAGTTGGGGAACAGCTAACTACTGCAAAGGATACTTTTACTTATCGCAGCCTTTTTACCTTTACAAAACAACCAGCATAATGGTAAACAAAAATGCCATACCTGCTGATTTAAGGAAGAAAATGGGCATTTAGAACTTAGCCACGAATTACACGAATTAACAAAAAAGCCTCGCATTTGCGAGGCTTTTTTGTTGGGGGCTTGTAGCATTAACTTTAATTTGTTGAAACCTTTTTTGCCTAGTATAGTATAATAATTATGGTTTTTGGTAATTTTGAATAAACGATATTGTTATGACTACAATAACTGAAAGAGAGAAGATAGCAAAGTTGGTGTTGACCACCACCGATGATTCAATGCTGTTGAAAATAAAAGCCTTGATATCATCATCGGCGAAAGCAAAGGAAAAATATATTAAAAAATATAATAAGGAAATTGACGAGGCCGTGGAAAGGATAAAAAAAGGAAAATACCTTACCCATCAACAAGTAGAAGCACTGCTGGAAGAATGGGATCAAAAGTAAATCTTGTCATACACTGGGACGAGAAAGCATTCGAAGATTTTATTAATATCATTGATCATATAAGCCAAAACTCTCCTGCCAACGCATTATCAGTCAGGCGCAGGATAATGAGGATTATTAAAGCATTGCCTTTAAATCCGATGATATTCCGGGTGGATGAACTGAAAATGGATAATGAGGGTGAATTTAGAGTTTTCAGTAAAGACAATATCCGTGTTTCCTATAAAATAGAATCGAAGAGGATTTTAATTGCAAGAATCAGGCATTCGAGCCAGGAACCAATTGTTTATTAAATAAAGAGCCTCGCAGATTTTTTTTTAGTTAGTATTTGCCGGTTTAATGTGCAAATACAGCATTATAATTCCCATTACAACGGGAATCAAGAACCAAAGAAAGAAACGTTCGAAGTTTGTCATAATAGGTATATGTATAAAGCTGAGATTCAAAAAGCAGATGGTTAAATAAGCAAGTGATGCCTTCTTTTTATCAAACATTAGTGCCGCCGCCGATGCGAGTAAGCAAAAACCCGCACCAAACCCATATATCAGTAAAAAGCCAAAACCCCAGTCGTCATCTTTCATAAACGTATCGTGCCCCTTAATGCATGCAATGTAAAGGATGCCAACAAGTGCAAGGGCTAAAATGTATTTTATTGGTTTTGTTTTTGGCATAGTAAAGTAAGTGTGCTGCTTATTCAAATATAATAAAAGCATTTTACCTTCACAATCATACCGCTAGCTGACTTTAATCATTACCTTACCTAATAGTGCTGGTATACCCATGTATACCGCTTTATGTTTGTGTTTATTAAAGCAACATCGTTTTACAGACGTCTTTAATAACTGATAACGCTAAATGGTATGAATAGAAGAATAATACAACCTGTCAAATTTTCAGTGCTTTTTGTTTCGGCTGCTGTTGCCCTTGCAGCAATGCCTGCCGGCGGTGGCCGTTATACCGACTCGCATATAATACTCGACGATGTGTTTAAGAGCATTGATAATGTAAAGACCTTAACCTATACTATGGTGTATAGCGAAAGGCTTGAGGCGGGAAGAATGCATATAGATAGTAACGATGTAAAGTTTCAAAAAGCACCACGGAAAATATATATGAAGACTTCGGATGGAACCGAAGTATTATGGGTGGCTGATACCAATAAGAACAGGGCCTTTGTTCACCCTAATTCGTTCCCTTACGCTACACTTTTGCTCGACCCTGACGGCTCGCTTATGCGCAAGGACCAGCACCACAACGTTACATCTACCGGGTACGATTACTTTGAAGGTATATTGAAACTGGCTGCAGGTAATTTGGGCAACGAGTTCGATTCGCATTTTTTATACCTGGGTGAAGTTGTATTTAACGGTGTTAAATGCTACAACATTAAAGTAATTGAACCTGCCTTTAAGTATGTGCAATATATAGTGCAAAAAGGTGAAACGGTTTTGACAATTGCCAAAAAACTCGGGCTTAGCGAATACATGATACTGCAGCATAATAATCTTAATTCGTATAGCAGCATAGTTGCAGGCAAAACCATTATGGTGCCTAATAGTTATGCTAAAGCAATGACCCTATATATTGACAAAACAACTGCACTACCCGTTTTTATAAAGGTAGAAGATGAAAAAGGGTTATTTGAGCAATACACATTCCGCAACATAAGCGTGAACCCTGCCATTACTGCCAATGAGTTTTCAAGAAAAGATAAGGAGTATCATTTTTAAGAAAGCCTCCCCAACCCCTCCAAGGAGGGGCTTAATCGGTCCTCCCTTCGGGAGGATTTAGGTGGGCCTCCTATTTCTGCCCGAGTTCGTGTTTTATTTTATCAAGGTAATCGTCGGCATTGCAGCGGTAGTCTGCAAATACTGCTTGTTGTCCGTGGGCTGTTGCTGTAAAATGTTCATTGGTAGTGCACAGGCTGCTATTATCTATGCTCAGTCCTTTTATAAATAAATGCTTAATGCTTAGCAAGCCTTCCTTGGCTAAATCACCGCTTTTTGTTTGTTCTTTCTGGCCATGCCCTTCAGTGGTCCAGAATTTATAGTGGCCATTGGTTTTAGTAATTAACACATCGTATTCCTCACCACCAAAGCAGGCCATAACCGATACATGCATTTTAATTGTATCGGCAGCGAATACGTTATTTATAAGGACTGTCTCTTTTTTAATAGAATCTGCACTGGCTCTCGTAAGCTGGGCCTTTAACATAAAAGGCGTAATGCAAAACAATACAATTAGTAAGTAGAGGTTCTTCATGGTATAAATATAACGCAAAAGCAGGAGTTTTAGTATGGTAAAATATGTAAATTGCAATAAAATACTAGCCACTATATTCAATTAAAAATTAGGAATTACGAATTAGGAATGAAATACATTGGAATAATCATATTATCCCTTTTCTTTTCCCTAACCGCATTTGGGCAGAATATTAACGATTCATTATTAGCCGCATTTTATAACAAAGTCTTAGAGGCTTCATTTAATTATGACGGTATTAGTTGTGGTAATCGTAATGCTTATAAATATATAATTAAAACTGATTTTGATACTGCAAGACTTATCAAAATAGCTGGATACAGCAGGCTTGTCTTTTACAAGGAAGATGAATCTTTCAGAGGTTTGCTGCTAAGGCCATGGGAAAAAAATAAAGGAAGAACAATTTATAGGATCAGTCATATAGTATATAACAATGATAGCATTGATGTTAACCTTGCAAGTTGGGTAATTGTAAGCATTACGAGAAAGAATATGGCGCTTGGCCTTTCCTGTGGGGGTATACTTGGGTATATACCAGATGCAAGATTTGTGTACAATAAAGAAACAATGGTGTGGAAATATATGTCTGCAGACGACTTAATAAAACAGAGGTTACCAAATCGAAATAAGCAGTAATCCCAAACGGAAATGAAATTATTTTCAGTCATTATATTATCCCTTTTCTTTGCCCTTAATGCCTTTGGGCAGGCTGATAGCGGATATACCAACAAGGCAGAAGCTAAGAACTTAACGGTGAATGGCAAAAGAGAGGGTAAGTGGATAAAGTTTTATTCGGAATATAACGAGGCTTTAACTGATAGCGTTTCGGCAACATTTTATAGTTTGGTTATTTATAAAGGTGGTGAACTTTATGGCAAGGGACGAAACTACTACATGAATGGACAATTGAGCAGGGAATGCAGTTATAAAAACGGTAAGCTGGATGGCCTTGCCAACGTATATTTTAAAAGCGGTATTATAAAAGGACAAATGACCTTTGCCAAGGGCATATTAAACGGGCCTGCAAAAGAGTATTACGACGACGGAAAAGTAAAGGCAACAGTAGTTTATACCAATGGAGTAAAAGGAGTGATTAAGAACTATGATGAGAACGGAAAACAAATTAATAATTAACAATTAATAATTAGGAATGAAAACCTTTGTGTCCTTTGTGTGGCTGTTTACTTTGCGTTCTTTGCGGTTAAATTTTTTACCACAAAGTTCACAGAGAAAAATACGCACAAAGTTCACAGAGAAAATGCTTCTTGTATTATTTACCTGTTTCTCGTTTTTGGCCTTCGGACAGATAGATTCTGGTTTTACCAAAAAAGCAGAGGCAAAGAACATAATGGTAAATGGCAAAAAAGAAGGTAAGTGGTGTGAATATAATAAGCAAATGTCGTTTGATCATTCGCATGAGAATGATACTATTTCCTACGACCTTACGGTTTATAAAGCAGGTAAGGTAAATGGAATAATGAGGGAATATTATATGTCAGGCAAAATAGAAGCTGAAATGAGATTTAGAGATGATCATCAATATGGTGTTTATAAGGCTTATTACGAGAGCGGGAAGCTAGAAGTGGATGGTTTTTATAATAATAATTTTCAATTAGACGGGGTGTACACAAAGTATTACGAGAATGGTAAAGTGAAAATGAGAATTGTTTATTCCAATGGTCTTAACAAAGAAGAAAAGAATTACGATGAAACCGGCAATGAAATTAAATAGTCTAATACTCCTACTACCACTTCTCTTCTCAATCCCTGCCTTTGGGCAATCGGATAGTGGCTTTACCAAAAAAGCAGAGGCCAAAAACTTAATTGTAAACGGCAAAAAAGAGGGCAAATGGGTAGAGTATTATAAAAATATTGGTGATTCGGAGGTGAGTACCAACAAGGCCGATGCCACTATTTATTACCTGATAGTATATAAGCACGATAACCCCACAGGTATTGTAAGGCAATACGCTGCTCAGGGGGTGCTAATGGCTGAAAGCCCTTTTACCGCAGATGGTAAGGAGAGTGGCATACAAAAGGAATATTATGAAAATGGTACACTGTTCCGCGAAACTCCCGTAACTGATGGTGTGGAAAACGGAGTGCTAAAGGTCTGGTTCGAGAACGGGAAGCTGTCGCGTGAGTCTCCTTATGCCTATGGCAAGCTGAATGGTACCGAGAAGAAGTATTACGAAACGGGTAGCCTATTATCGGAGATTACCTATGCCGATGATTTAGAAAACGGAATAGCAAAAACATATAACGATAACGGAAACCTGCAATCGGAGGTGCCATATAAGTATGGCAAAATTGATGGCGTGCAAAAGGAGTATTTTGAATCGGGAAGCCTTGAATCGGAGACGAGCTTTAGCAATGGCTTGTTAAACGGCATTGAAAAGCATTATTACGAAAACGATACCCTTGCCGAGGTCCGCCATAATACCAACGATACCCTGAACGGAGATGTGATGGTGTACTACGAAAATGGCAAGCTTACCCGTACCGAGCATTATGCACATGGCAAAAAAGATGGTATTACCCGCGAGTATTCTGAAACAGGCGTTATAATGGGCGAACATACCTTTGTAAATGGCAAACAGCAGGGGCCCGAAAAATGGTATTACGATGATGGTAAGCTAAAAAGCGTAACCAATTGGGCCGATGATAAAGAAGGGGATACAATTAATTATGATGAGAGTGGTAAAGAAGTTAAATAAATTAACAATTAATAATTAATAATGAGAACCTTTGTGCACTTTGCGGGGCTGTTTACTTTGCGCCCTTTGCGGTTAAAGCTTTTACCACAAAACTCAGTATTTACCATTATTGGATTATTTTTTGCCCTTAACTCCTTTGGGCAAACAGATACCAATTTGCCTGCAAAGCCTACTGGGTTTACTAAAAGGAGCCAGGCAGCCAATAAAATGCTGAACGGCCTTAAGCAGGGCAGGTGGGTTGAGTATTATATGCTAAAGCGCGAAGGTGAGGTGGAGACAAAAGACACCGGTGCAGCCTTTTACAAGCTTACCACCTACGAATCGGGTAGGCCCGTAGACACTCTTAGGGAGTACTATAAGGGCGGAAAGCTTTATTTAACTATACCGTATACACTGGGAAAGAGAAACGGGACAGAAGTGTGCTATGATGAGAAAGGCAATACTAAATATGAAGTGACTTATAAATACGGGGAAGCAGTTAAGACCAGGAGATATGATAATTCGAAGATCTACGATGAAAATGGGAAGGTCATTAAATAACATCATAAGAATGGACTTAACAAAAAAATTCAGGGTAACCCGAAAAACCAGTAAGAAGGGGATGATTATCTTTATTATAGGGGTTATTGTTTTTACCTGCATTAGTTTCTTTGTTGCTACATACATCGATAATAAGAATAGGGATTCGTTATTGAAAAATGAAGGCTTTACAACTGCGTTGGTAACAAAAATAGAACTTACGGGCCACCCTGTAGTTTCATGTATTGTTTGGCAAATAGTTATAAAAGGGAACACCTATACTTTCCATGAGGATTGTAGTGATAAGGATATTAGCTACGATTCATTGATAGGTAAAGTATTCCCGGCTATTTATGATACAACTTCAAAACATCATTATCAAATTAGCAGCAGTGACCATATCCTGATATTTCCAAATGATTTTAAGCAATTTAATATTCCCTTTCCCGATAGCTTAAAGTGGGTATTGAAATTCAATAAAAAGTATAAAATTGTAAACTAAATTGCCAGTGAAGCCATTTGTATCCCTCATAGTAGCCCTTTTTATAGCCTTTGTTTCTTTTGGGCAGGCCGATAGCTTGGGTTTTACGAATAAAGCTGAAGCCAAGAATTTAATAGTGAATGGACTGAAAGAAGGGAAGTGGTGTGTGTACTTTGAACATGGAGATACTATGTCGACCATATATTCAACTACCGATACTACTTTTCCTTGTTATGAGTTAACCATTTACAGAGCTGATAAACCCAATGGCCTGAGAAGAGTTTATTCGAATTACAATAAATACAAATTATTGAGTGAATGTCAATATTTAAATGGTGAATTAAGTGGGAAGTGCAAGATATATTACAGTAATGGAAATATTGAGGAAGAGGAAAGTTATTTGCATGGTAAATTAGAAGGGGTGCGTAAAACATATTTTGAATCTTTCCGGCTTAAGGAAGTATGTTCTTACCATAAAGGCGCCAAAACAGGGGTGGAGGTGGACTATTATGAAAGTGGCAATAAAGAAGCTGAAATACCTTACTGCGATACCTGTGAGAATTACCAAAGCATAAATTTCGATAATCGCCATGGCACGGAAAAGAAATATTATCAAAGCGGCAAATTAAAAGTGATAGTTCATTATGTTAATGGCGTTATACAGGATACCGCTAAGGACTTTTATGAAAATGGCAAGATATTGGGAATATACCCATATAAAGATAATCACCTGAATGGTGCGTATAAGAAGTTTTATGATAACGGAGCACTGAAGACTGAAGCTTTTTTTACCAACGGCAAACAGTATGGCCCCGATAAAGATTATTATGAAAATGGGCAGGTAAAAGAATATACACCCTACAACGACTATGGTAAAAAAGACGGCACAGGTAAAAGCTATTTCGAAAGCGGTAAGATAGAAGACTCTGTTATATACAAAAATGGAGATATTTTATGGGAAACTATATTTTATGAAAGTGGAACCGCCTCGGAGGAAGTTAATCACATTAGAGATAAAGACGGGTATTGGTATGCCAAAAATTATTTTCAAGACGGAAAACTTAGTCGTTTTGAAAAATACTTGGGGTATAAACTGGTAGAAGAATTTAAATACGATGAGTCTGGTAATATTATAAACAAGTAACGTGAAAGCATTATCATTCATAACTTATCATTCAAAATTCATAATTAGTATTCTATCTCTTTTCTTAACCCTTAATACTTTTGGGCAGACTTATACTTGCTCTACCCATCCTGATAGGGATAATTGGGATAAAGCTGAGGCTACGAACCAAGCTACAACTTATCTTGGCTCACTTTGGGTAAAACAGGGTAAGTGGATTGAGTATTTCAGGAACAGTGGAGATACCACACAGCCCTTTTACCGATTAGCTGTTTATAATAACGGAGCTTTAACCGGGTTGGTAAGGTATTACTATGCCGATGGAATAATGTACGAAGCTGATATGTACAAAAACGGCTTAAAGAATGGCATTGCCAGTGAGTATGATTTTTTTGGAAAACTGGTTAAGGTGACGCCATACGTCAATGATACAATAACAGGGATAACTAAAGTATACTGGGACGGTGGTGAATTAAAAAGTGAAACACCTTTGGTCAATGATACAGCAAATGGATTATCAAAGTTCTATTTCCCAGATGGAAAACTATGTGGGGAAATACCTTTTACTCATGGGCAAATGAATGGAGTTGAGAAGTTCTATTATGAGAATGGTAAAGTAAGTGCCGAAGTTGAGTACGTTAATGGTATAAGAGGCAGTACCAAAAAGTACTATGAAAACGGAAATGAAATAAAATGAAACTCTTAACTAAAGAGTATTAGAATTCGTGAAAATCCGTGTAATCTGTGGCACTCAACCTGAATTAATATTGTTTGTTTATAATCAATTGATTATTAATTATTTATATACTACTATATAATCTATTAGTTTAATATGGTTCTATTGTTATTCATTGTTATTAACAATGGCAAAAACAGGGACAGGGGTTGTCTGAAAACAAGGAGTAAGGGGTAAGGGGTAAGTGGGAACCCAAGGCTTAGTGCAAAATGTACTTGCGTCTTAGCGCCTCTGCGGTAAAAAAAAACTGAGACTGCCACGCTCGCAAAGCCGAGGCTCGCAGTGACGGGTATTTGGCCATTTCATTTAAAATTCAAAATTTACAATTCATAATTAAGTCGTATTTTTACGACTTCACTATGGATAAAGCAATCTTAGATAAATACGAGCCTATAATAGGCCTCGAAGTACACATACAGCTACTTACCAAAAGCAAGGCCTATTGTGCCGATTCTACCGAGTATGGTGCATTGCCCAATACACAGGTTAGCCCTATAAGTCTGGGCCACCCCGGCACCTTGCCCATGGTGAACAAGAGTGTTATAGAGTTTGCCATAAAGCTGGGTATAGCCTGCAAGTGCAACATAACCCGCGAGAACCAATACGCCCGTAAGAACTACTTCTACGCCGATTTGCCCAAGGGCTACCAGATAACACAGCATTTAACGCCTATCTGCACAGGCGGATACATCACTATCAATACCCCTGCTGGCAAAAAGCGTGTAGAGCTTACCCGTATACACATGGAGGAAGATACCGGCAAGAGCATACACGACCAGGATGCCTACGACACCCTTATTGACCTTAACCGTGCCGGAGTACCGTTGTTGGAAATTGTTACCGAGCCCGTAATAGCCAATGCTGACGAGGCCTACCAATACCTTACCGAACTGCGCCGCCTGGTGCGCTACCTCGAAATTTGCGATGGCAATATGGAAGAGGGCAGTCTTAGGTGCGATGCTAACGTATCTGTCCGATTGAAAGGGGCTGATAAGTTTGGCACCAAAATAGAGGTGAAGAACATGAACTCGATACGCAATGTGCACTCAGCCATTGAACATGAAATAGAGCGCCAGATAGAAGAAGTAGAGAAGGGCGTGGTTCTGACACAGCAAACCCGCAGCTTCGATGCTACCAAGGGCACTACCTTTTTAATGCGGACCAAAGAATCGGCCGACGATTACCGCTATTTCCCTGAGCCCGACCTGCCACCGGTAATAGTAACCAAAGAAGATGTGGATGCTGTAAGGCATACTCTCCCTCCTTTGCCTGAAGAGCTTTTGGAGAAGTACACAGGTAAGTTCAGCCTGAGCAATTACGATGCTTCAGTGATAATAGATAACAAAGAGTTTGCCCTATACTTTGAACAACTTACCCAACAGACCACTAATTACAAGGCTGCTGCCAACTGGATGATGGGTGATATTAAATCGTACCTGAACCAGAATGCGGTAACCATAAACGATTTCCCATTGCCTGCCGTTAAAATAGCCGAGATAATAGTCCTGATAGAGAATGGCAAGGTGAGCTATACTGTGGCATCGCAGAACATATTCCCCGAAATGGTGAAGAACCCGGGCAAGACAGCACAACAGATAGCGGAAGAACATAACCTGATACAGGAGAGCGATAGCAGCGTGTTAGAAGAGTTTGTAAAGACCGTTATTGCCAAATACCCCGATAAGGTTACCGAATACAAGAATGGCAAAACGGGCTTGTTGGGCTTATTTATGGGCGAGGTAATGAAGTTATCGAAGGGTAAGGCTGATCCTAAAATAGCTAACCAATTGGTAAAGGATGCGCTTGAGAAATAAGTTGAAAGTTTATAAAGTTCATAAAGTAGAAAGTGAAAGCAGTTTTCAGACTTTACAAACTTTAAGAACCTGATGAACTTTAAGAACTTGATGAACTATACAAACTACATAGACTTTATAAACTTTAAGAACTTTACAAACTTTAAAAACTAGTTACATGAAACTAAAACACCTGGCCTTGTTGTCTTCTATTACAGTATTGGCAGCCTGCAAAATGGGCTCTAAATCGGGCGCATTTGAACTATCGGGTACACTTACCGGTGGCGGTGAGGGTATAAGTATTTACCTTGATAAGCTTACCACACAAGGTACCGTGCATTTAGATTCGACCAAGATAGAGAAGGGTGGTGTATATACCTTCCATACCAAGGGCATTGTTAAAGGCTTTTATAACCTGCGCATAACCGAATCTGACTATGCAACACTTATCCTCGATTCAGCCGAGCAGGTTAAGGTAGACGGCAACTCGCAATTTTTGGGTAACACATACGTAGTAACCGGTTCCGATGACTCGAAGCTGTTTTGCGATGTAAATACCGTAATGAAGCGTAGCGAAATGAAAATGGATTCGCTGAAGAAGCTTTACCAAGCCCTTGTAAATACTATGGGTGGCGATACTGTTAAAATGGATTCGCTTAGCCGTGCATTCGAAAAGCCTTACGACGACATGCTTGCAACACAAAAGGCCTACGTTACCGACTTTGTAAAACAGCATACCAATTCGTTTGCCTGCCTTGCTTATATACAAATGCTCCCATTCGACGATTACTCATCTACCTACACGGCGCTTGATGAGTCACTTTCAAAGGCCTATCCTGCATCTACTTACGTTACTATGTTCCACAACGATGTGGCTAACTTAAAACGTGTAATGGTAGGTTCTCCTGCACCCGATTTTACCTTGCCCGATCCTGATGGGAAAGATGTATCACTCTCGAGCTTTAAAGGTAAAGTGGTGCTGATTGACTTCTGGGCATCGTGGTGCGCGCCTTGCCGTGCTTCGTTACCGGGAGTTGTAAGAGTATATGATAAGTTCAAGGATAAGAATTTCACCGTCCTCAGCGTATCGCTCGATAAGGATAAAGACCATTGGGTAGATGCTATTAAGAAGTTCAACCTTACCTGGACCCATTGCAGCGATTTGAAATACTGGGATTCGAAGGTGGTGAAGCTTTATGGCTTCGATGGTATTCCGTTTAGTGTATTGATTGACGAAAAAGGAAATATTATTGCTAAGAACCTGGATGAAGAAGCCTTGACCAAGAAATTGGAAGGGATGCTGAATAAGGCATAAAAGAATATCGAATATCCAACAAGGAATTCCGAATTCTGAAATAAAACCGTTGTCTTAGGCCTTTCATTTCGATATTGGTTATTCAACATTCATTATTCGATATTCTGTATTGTTTCTCTGTGAAGCTCTGTCGTCTCTGTGCTCTCTGTGTTAAATAAAATCTTTTTAATTAACTTTGAATAAAATAACAACATGAAAACATTAGCAATTGCAATATCATTCAGTTTACTAAGCATTGGCGCTTTTGCGCAAGCAAAAACCACCAAGGCTATTCCTGCAAAGGCAGCAAAGCCTGCTACCGCAACAGCAGTAAGTTACAAATGCCCTGTATGTGGTGCAGTATCTGATAAAACAGGCGAGTGCTCAAAAGATAAGGTTGCCTATGTAAAGGTTGGCGACTACTATTGCCCCGATTGTTACATGAGCCAGGCTAAGCCCGGTAAATGCAGCATGTGTGGTGTCGATATGAAGAAAATGGAGACTACTACAGCGAAAAAGTAGCTGTGGAATATCGAATATTGAATAACGAATATCCAATACTGAAGTAAAACTAAGTCAACGGACTTAATTCGGACTTCGATATTCAGTGTTCGATATTGGATATTTATTTCCCCGGTGGATTATTAAAATCAAGTTTTCCACCATAATCAGCCATTTGGCCAAGTATCCAGTCCTTGCGGCTTACCACAAAAGGCCCCGGATGCACAGCAGACCATTTTAACGGATCGGGTAATATAGCAGCGAGTAGTCCTGCTTCATCTTTAGTTAAGTCCTTTGCATGTTTATGGAAATAGGCTTCCGATGCGGCTTCGGCACCGTAAATGCCTTTGCCGAACTCAATTACATTCAGATAAACCTCCATAATTCTTTTCTTGCTCCAGAACAGCTCTATAAGCACCGTAAAGTAGGCTTCGAAGCCTTTGCGTATCCAACTGCGGTTTATTGATAAGAACACATTCTTGGCTGTCTGCTGACTTATAGTACTGGCACCTACAATGCGTTTGCTGTGTTCATCATGCTTCAGGGCATCTTGTATAGCTTTAAAGTTAAAGCCATGATGTTTGAAAAAGTCCTGGTCCTCGGAACAGAAAACAGCAAAGGGCAGGTTAGGAGATATGTTTTCGAACGATACCCATTTCTTGTCGAGCTTCATAGGTTCGCCTGCAAACTTTTGCTGTACACAACGTATGAGCATGAGCGGCGTTACCGGTACAGGCACCCACTTGAATATGATAACCGACAATATACTCAATGCAAAAAAAGCCAGTACGAGCCTTTTGAACCACTTCCAGACTATTAAAAAAAAGTTCTTCATAAGCTTTCAAGAAGGTCAGCGGTTGTGCTTTCTAATAACATCAGCTCGATATTGGTGATGCAATAAGGCGGAATAAAGTACAATACATTACCCAGTGGGCGTACTATGATGTTTCGCTTTAAGTAAAACTCGGTAAGCCTTTCTGTTATGGGGTTGAGGTATGATGTGGCTTCGTCGGTCTTTAGCTCTAAAGCAAGTATAGTGCCTATATGGCGGCAGTCAATAACCTTAGCGTGTTTCTCAAAACGGGTTTTCATTTGGGCAAAGTATGCCGATATCATCTGCACATGGTTATGGCATTCCTCTTTTTCTAACAAGTCGAGGCTGGCATTGGCAGCAGCACAGGCAAGCGGGTTTGCAGTATATGAATGCCCGTGATAGAAAGTATTGCTCTTATCGTCCGATATAAAGGCTTCGTAAATATGTTGTGTGCACGATGTAGCGCCCAATGGCATAAAGCCACCCGTAATCCCCTTCGACATGCAGAATATATCGGGCTTTTGTGTTACGTAGTTGGTAGCAAAGAATTTACCGGTCCGTCCGAAGCCGGTCATTACCTCATCGGCAATGGTTATGCATTTCATTTTTTTGCAAAGGGCAATCATAATATCGAGCATAGCCGGTTCGTACATTACCATTCCGCCGGCACCCTGCACCAGTGGCTCAAACAAAAAGGCGCAAATATCATCGCGCTCAAGGGCTATCTCTAACTGTGTAAGAGTTTGATCTTCTCTGCCTTTTGTGGGGGCAGGTATATGTATTACCTCAAACAGTAATGGGTTGAATGCCTCAGTAAACACGTTTCGTGCCGCTACTGACATACCACCAAAGGTATCGCCGTGGTAGCCATTTTCGAGGGCTATTATTTTGGTTTTTTTATCGCCTTTGTTGCGGTGGTATTGCAAAGCCATTTTAATAGCTACCTCAACCGATGTTGAACCATTATCAGAAAAAAATACTTTAGCCTGGTTTGGCGGCAGGTGTTTAAGTAAGCGTTCGGCCAGTGTTACGGCCTGAGTATGGGTAAAGTTCGAAAAGGCAACCTGCTCTAATTGCAATGCTTGTTCGTGTATCTTATCTGCAATGTATTTATTGGCATGGCCATGCAGGTTAACCCACCACGATGAGAATGCATCAATATACTTATTGCCTTTATCATCTATTAGGTATACGCCTTCGCCCTTTACAATGTGTATTGGTTCTTTGGCTTGCTTCAAATGTGTGAAGGGGTGCCAGATTACTTTCTTATCTCTTTCTGCTATGCTCATCACTACAAAACTACGAGCTTATCGTTAATGGGCAATAAAGAGAAATTTACAAATAATAATTTCTTGGGCGTTCCCCTCGTGCCTCGGGTCGGGCTTTACGCTTTAACTCCTCGCTGCGCTGCGGGGTTGCCGCTGCAACGGCGAAGCCCACATGAGCTCCATAAGAAACAATGGAGTGCGAATAATCCATAACGCGAAATACCAATATCCAATATCGAACAAGGAATATCGAAGTCCGAAATGAGGAATACCAACCACGGAGACACAGAGAGCATGGAGAAACACAGAGAAAATAATATTGAATAATTAATACCGGGTTTTAGAGTACAGAAAAACTCCGTGAACCTTCGTGTTCTCAGTGTCTTCGTGGTTATCATTAATCCCTAACGCGAAATACCAATATCGAATATTGAACAAGGAATATCGAAAACTGAAGTTTAAAACAAAAACTGTAACTTTACTGAAGAATAACCACTAAAACTTATTTTAAATTGAATTTAGAAGAAAGACGGGCAAGGGGATATAAGATTTTTACTGTCATTTGGTTATTGGCAACTGCTGTTGTATTAATAGATGGTTTTTATCGTTTGTACTACGTAACAGAATTTAAGCAACATGGCATTCACACAGTTGGAAAAATAACAGATACATTTACTACAGAAGGCGATGGGACTACTTCTAATTGGTATACAATTAAGTTAAATGATTCAACTCATGAAACTACTTTCAAATACCTTCCACAGATGCCACCTTATATAACCAAGCTCAGTGTTGGTGATATAGTTCCATTATTGTATTTGCAATCAGAAAATGAAGTACGGATTGATTCTTTTGCAGAATTGGACGGATATTATTTGGAAAACTTTGCACTAATTCCTATCCTTTTACTTGTTTCTTACCTTGTTTATAAGAGGAAATTTAAGCCTGAATAATAGCCTAAATCAACGGATTTATCTCAGAATTCGGAGTTTCCTGTCTCGCCGACAGGCAGGCGTGTTCGATATTCGATATTTGTATTTTATTGCTTCACTTTCACCGTAACCTCAACGCTAAGGCCGGGGCGGAGTTGTTTGTAAAGCTCGCTCTTAGGGTCTAATGTTATTTTGATAGGCACACGTTGTACAACTTTTACAAAGTTACCTGCAGCATTATCGGGTGGGAGCAAAGAGAATATAGTGCCTGTAGCGCCTGCAAACGAACTGATGGTGCCGGTTATGATACGTCCATCGAGTGCATCTACTTCTACATCTGCAATTTGCCCAACCTTCATGTTGTTCATTTGGGTTTCTTTAAAGTTAGCCTCTATCCACATGCTGTCTTCTACAATAGCCAGTAAAGGAGAACCAGCTTGTACCAATTGGCCTACTTCAATAGAGCGCTTTGATGCTTTTCCGCTTATAGGGGCAATAACGGTAGCGTATGATAATTGCAGCTTGGCATAGTCAACCGCACTTTGCTTAATGGCAATATTGGTTTGCGATGAGCTTAAGTTAGCCTGTGCTACTTCGTATTGCTTCTCGGCCGATTCGTATTTACGACGTGCAATATCAATTTGCTTGGATGCACCTTGCAAGGCAGACTTCGAATTGTCGAACTGTTCCTGTGTAATAGAACCATCTTTTATAAGGTTCTTGTAACGGCCAAAGTCAATAGAATCTTTGCTGTAGGTAATTTGTGCAGCATCAATTTCGTCTTTAGCAGTTGCCACCGCCGATTCAATCGATTCAGCGTTTGCCTTGGCAACAGCCACATTAGCCTGCACGTTAGCCAGGTCAGCTTCTGCCTGTTCTTCTTTCAGCTTCAGATCGGTATTATCGAGGGTAACAAGCACCTGGCCTTTGGTTACAGGCTGGTTATCCTGAAAGTTGATAGATGTTACGTAATTGGTTATGCGTGTAACCACAGGGTCAATATTGCTCGATACCTGTGCATCGTCAGTGTTCTCAACCTTGCTGTAATACATATACTCTTTTACACCAATGCCAATGGCTACCAATAATACAGCACCTAAAATAAAGGGCGCTTTATTTCTTTTCTTTGGGGTTACTTCTGGAGTTCCTTCGTTTGTCATAATCGTTATTATTATTTTTTAGGGGCTTGTGTTAGTTCTCCGGCAGCTTTAAGCAGGTTGTAGTATGCCAGTTGGGCATCAGCCTTTGCCGATATAATATTTATTTGGGCGTTCAGTAGAAAGTTATTTGCATCAAGCAGGTCGGTAAGCAAGGCAACGTGGTTATCGTACTTCGATTTTACAATGCGGTAGTTTTCGTTGGCCTGGTCCAACGATTTTTGCGACACCACTATTTTTTGTAGCGATTGCTGGTATTGCAGATAGTCCTGGTTTATTTCCATTTTAGCGCCATCGTTCAGCATAGCATAGGTTTCCTGTGCTTCGGTAAGCTTGGCACGGCTCTCTTCTATTTTATGCTTGCTATCGTAAAGGCCGGTAAGGCTATAGCTGAGTTTCACCCCTATATCCCAACTTGGTTCAAAGGCATCCAGTGGCGGAACAATGCGTGGGTTAGGGCGCAGGTAGTTGTAATCGGCACCTACAAGTAATTTAGGATAGAGGGTACTTTGTGTTACCTTAATACCTGCTTCCTGTGCTTTTTCCTGCATTTCGGCTGCTTTAAGGTCGTAGCGGTCGTTGCTGAACTTTTGAAGGTAAAAGGGCAGGGCTTGCATGGTTTTATCGGCCAGAATGGTAGTGGTATCAATCTGTATTTTGGTGCCATCGGCCAAGCCAAGCATTATATCGAGGTTGTAGTTGATGGTTTGTATCTGGTTGGTAACATCAATCTCCGATAATTCAATGTTCGATTGTTGCAGCTTGGTGCGCAATACATCATTTTCGGTAGCTAGGCCGTCCCTTTCAAAGTCGCTTACTTCTTTTACGTGCGCCTTTACCTGGTCAAGGCTTTCATCGATAAGGAAACGTGCCTTTTGCAGTTTGAATAAATTAAGGTAAGCGTTTATAATACTTATAGATACATCGTTCTTTTTGCTCTGCATCGAAAACTCAGTTGCTTTTTCAGCATAGTCTAAGCTTACCAATCCGTTCTTCCACTGAAAGCCGTTAAACACACTCTCCGATGCTGATGCTCCGGCAGAGTAATCATTAAGGATAACCGGGAATAGGGCAGTAGACGGTATTTTGCCGGGTACGCCGGGGAACGAAAAGTATTCGGTAGGAATATCGCTTAAGCGGCTATAGCCCACAGATACATCTACATTGGGCATTATCATATCCTTAACCTCACTATACGCAGCCTGCGATTGTGCTACCTGTGCAGCAGATAATGCAAGCGTGTGACTGTGCTTTATGCCCATAGCCACAGCGCTATCCATGCTTATAAAGCGCGACTTTAGGGTATCGCCTGCAAGCGCCATCTGCATTTCTGCAAGGAACATGACTACAAGAAGAAGCTTGTTTGGTATTGCTTTTAAGATCATACTTTTTCGATGCTTTTTAAAAATATTTTAGTGAAGAACATATATTCCTTTTTTACCTGCTTATCTATAACGCCCTGTTCCCATAGCTCCTTAATGTTAAGGGTGTATAGGCGCAGCGAGCGCAGCACATGAACAAAAAAGCCCGCGTACTCATCCACGTTAATCTTTTGTATTTCGTTGCGGGTAATAGCTTTTTGTAATATTTCGGCTATCAGGTTCTTTTCGCGTTCAAAAAACTCCTTGCCCAAAGCCGAATACAGTGGCTTGGTGGCATGAAAAGCCTCGTGGTTGAGCTGCCCAAGGTTTATTAATGCCTTAAGGTATTGTATACGGTGCTCTATATAGGTGGTAAGCACTGCATCTATCTTTTTATCCGATTCGAGTATCTTTTTCATTTGCAGGCAAAAATCGCCCTGCTCCCTGGCCATTACTTTTTTAAAGATGCACTCCTTATCGGGGAAGTAATAGTAAAGTGATGCTTTTGATACGCCCAGGTCGTCGGCTATATCGCTCATGGTGGTTTTGGTAAGGCCAAAACGGGCAAAGCGCTTCTGGGCTATATCCAGTATTTTGCTTAGCTTCTCGGGAGGTATCGCTGTCTTTTCTTCCTTTTCCACAAACTGACCTTTTTACAAAATCGGTCAAAAGTACAAAAAAAAGGAATAGGGTGGGTAAATAGGGGTAAGGGTAAGCCAAATGGAATGATTCTTACCTCACCAAAGCAACATTGCCCTTTTTCTCAATCACTGTGCCATCGTACATAGTTGCACTAACATAATACACGTATGATCCTGCATTGGATGCTTCGCCCTTGTAAACTCCGTTCCAACCAATATTTTTATCTGTAGTTTCAAATACCTTATTACCCCAGCGGTCAAATACATTAAAGTCAACTGTTTTAATACAATCTCCGCGAACATAAAGAATATCATTTTGACCATCTCCGTTAGGTGAAAAGGCCTCAGGTACAAAAACTTTACCGCAGTTAACGTCAATAGTAATGGTAGATGCAGTTGAGCAACCACTATCGCTTGTTATAGTAACAGTATAAGTAGTACTAACTAAAGGAGTTGCAATTGGATTTGCGCAGGTATCGCAATTTAAGCCTGCTGACGGAGACCATAAATAAGACACACCACCAGAAGCTGCAAGATAAACACTTTGACCTGCAAGGATGCTACTATCGCAGCATACTACTGGAACAGGAAGTGGATTAACTTGTATTAAAACAATCGCCGAATCTTTACACCCGTTTTGAGAAACCATAACCGAATAAGAAGTATTTGAAATGGGAGATACCATTATGCTATTTATTGAAGACCCTGTGCTCCATTTATAGTTTGTACCACCCGAGGCGTTTAGTAAAGTGCTGGCACCTTCACAAATACTGGCCTTGCCATTAATAGTTGCATTAGGTATAGGATTTACAACCACATTCACATTTGCAGTATTTGCACATTGACCGTTGCTGCCAATTACCGAATAAGTTGTGTTTGTAATTGGTTTAATATTTATATTACTTGATGTTGCACCGGTGTTCCATATATAGTTTATACCACCCTGAGCAGTCAATAATGTGCTATCTCCTTTGCATATAGTATCTATTCCTGTTAAAGTTATTGCAGGCAATGGTAAAACCTTTACCGAATCAATCTGGGATTTTGAACTACAACTATTTGAATCAGTATAGGTAACAAAATAATTGCCTGATAATTTAATATCTAAACTCATTATTTTAGCTCCTGTTGACCAAACAAAACTGCTTGTATCATTCTCAGTTAATAATACGCTATCACCTTTACAAAAAATAGTTGGGCCACCAGTAATTATTGGGGCTACTGGCAATGGGTATACAGTTAGATAGGCAATTTTTTGTAAGGTGTCACTACCAAAATAATTGCTTGCAATAAGAGTAACATTGTATGTTCCAGCGTTATTATAAGTTATAGTTGGATTTTGTTTTATGGAAACAGAAGGAGTACCGCTCTGAAATGACCAACTCCAGTTGCTAGGCCTATTTGTACTTTCATCAATAAATTGTATTGGTTGCCCAACACAAGTATGTAGAAAACTTTTAAACTGAGCAATGGGTGGGGCACATGGAACATTAGGTGCACAATTTTTTGAACACCCACAACAACAATTTGTATTTCCATTACCCCCAAAAAACCAAGTCCCACCTCCTCCATTGCTTGTGATGCCATTTGTTGAAACTAATGCATAACTAGAATCATTACCCTGTAAGGTAAGGGTGTCATCTAAATACAAAGGACCATAATTTATCAATTCACATTCTAAATTGTTTGCACCGCACAATAAACCTGTGCTCGAAATGTAAATTAGTCCAGGAACGTATATATGTACAGGTATATTTAATGAAACACTAGTGTTAATAATAACATAATCAGAATCATTATTGGGTACTTTTTTGCTATCCCACGTTGCTGTGTCACTCCAATTACCATTACAGACACTGCGAACTGTATCAATTTTACCTGCAAAGGCAATATCAGAATAAATTAGAAAGTACAAAAGCAATAAAAAATAAAACCAGTTCAAGTAATGGTGCTTTTTCATTTCCTTGACATTGAATTCTATTGTAATCAATTATGAGCCACTGTTGTAATTATGCCCGTAGAAATAGTTATTTTTCTTATCCTATTATTTCCAGAATCGCAAAAATATAAGTTGCCCAGATTATCTATAATAAGACCTTCAGGTTGAGATATTTCAGCGGAAGTGCCTATAATGCCCTCTCCTGAAAATCCATTTATTCCAGTTCCAGCAATTGTTGTAACTAAACCTGTTTTCGTATTTACTTTACGCACTCTATTATTATTGAAGTCTGTTAAATATATATTTCTTGCTGAATCAAGTACAATGAATGCCGCGTTAATTGCAGCAGAAGTGGCAGGAATACTATCTCCGTTAAAGGAGCTTTGACCATTTCCTGCAATTGTTGTTATAATACCAGTTATTGCACTAATCTTCCTGATAATATAGTTTCCACCATCAGAAATAAATATATTCCCTGAATCATCTAAAGCAACATCATATGGCTTATATAATTCACAAGAGGTAGCAGGCCCTCCGTCTCCAGTTTTTCCTGGTAATCCATTACCAGCAATTGTGGTAATTATACCTGTTTTATTATTTAATTTACGAATTCTATTATTGCCTTCATCAGCAATATAGATTTCCCCTGCATTCCCCAGCGTAACGCCAATAGCAGTATTTAATTTTGCGGCAGTTGCAAGCCCTCCATCTCCACCGTATCCATTATTCCCATCTCCTGCAATAGCAGTCATAACCCCAGTGGAAATATTGATTGTATGAACTAAGTTACATCCTGCATCTGCAAAATAAATATTACCTACTGAGTCCAAGCATATACCCCAAGGGTTTCGTAACTTAGCCAATGTAGCCAGACCTCCATCACCCATACATCCCTGATTTGTACCAGTTCCAGCAATTGAAGTTATGGTGCCCCCAGTAGATACCTTTAATACATTATAATAATTACCATTTGTTATATATATATTCCCTGATTTATCAATAGATAAATCAAGAGGATCTGATATTAAATTGGAAATATATGTTGGTTTTGGCGTTGGTTCAGATGCTACTTTAATGCATCCAACAAAATAGATAGAAATTGAAATAAAAAAAACACCCAAATAAAAAACAGTTATTCTCTTTTTCATACTTAATGAATTACCTTAATCAAATATACTGTAATTTTAGTTATATTACAAGATTACCGGACTTTTATCATCTTAGATATTTGTCTGTTTTTACCAGTTTCTAGTATGCAAAAATAACTTCCAGTAGTTAGATTTGAACCATTGTAATTTATAATATTTGTGCCTTTTTGAAATTGTTGATTTTTGACAATATCGACTATTTTTCTACCGGCAATATCTGCAATATAAATTGATGCATTTTCGTCAGTATGTAAGAAGAATTCGACAGAGATTTGATTTTGAAAAGGATTAGGGTAACTTCTTATAGCATCTTGGCCATTAATAGTATCAAATTCTGTGGTTTTTTTATAAGCTGGACGAATACTTGCATCGTCATTGGAACCTGGGTCAGATTGATATTTATAAAAGGGAGGAGTAACAGTGCAGCAATTCAAATCGCAGTATGCGGTAAGATTTGCACCACTTTGAACATCGACTAGTTGTCCTACCTTTGGATTAAAGTCTATGTAATGGCTTGCACCCCCTTCAATAATTAAATCGCCATTTTGTGTTGAAGTATTTACACCAAAGAGACCGCTTTGTAATTGCGTACTAGCATTTACTGAAAGCTGATTAATATATATAGGTGCGCAATCATTAGCAGTAATAATGTAAGGATTCCCTTGTGTACCAACATAAGTCCAACCCAATACATATGTGTAATTATAGGGATATACATCAGGATAGCCATTAATGGTTGAAGATATCCCATCAGTAGAATAAGAATAATCATTTACTGTAATAATTTGAGGATATGTTTGTTGCTCAGAAACTAAATAATATAGATTAAATAATAACATATAGTCTAAGCCATTAAAATTCCCAAGATTACCTAAATCCCCATTAAAGTCTTGATTTTCATTATTTCCAAACCTTCTTGAAGATGCCCATCCGCATCGATTATAATCAGGAATAAGATTAGAAGAAGGTGTGCTGGTGGTATGAGCAAAAGGGCCATGGTATGGGGCACTATAGATCAAATCCCTCATTTTACATAAGTCTACACAAGAGCATTGGGTTCCATAAAGCACATTGTTTATGGCCCCATAGTAAATATCCCATCCCGTATTTATAGTATTTCCACCGTTACCGCTACATCCCAAAAAACAACCTCCTCCTCCCCATGATCCAAGAGAACTTATCATATCACACGGGCTACTATAATTGGCGCCATTATTCCCCATTGTTACCCCCATTTCTGCTAATTCTATACCAGTTAAACTACATCCTCCACCAGCAGATGTGTTTACAGCATAACATGGATCCTCTAAACTCCACGCATAATTAATAATATTTTGGGGTTCTGAAGAAAAATTTGGCCAATATGCTGCTACACCTGGCTGGCTTATTGCTTCTGACGATGAAGGTATTACTATAGGGATACCAAGCTTATTTGCCAAACTTTGTAACGGTGATGCGTACGGCCAAAAAAAATAGTTGGACCAGGGTCCTTGATTGGGTTGAGGGAAAATCTCCTGATCATTGCAGCCGACAAGTTGCAACTGGCTTATGTCAAAAATATAATGATAAAATGCAGTTGCTAAGGCTTGAGCCATTGCCTGAGGAGTTTTACCATAATGATAAGGGTCAGTGCTCGATTCATTAACTAAGGTGATAACCATTGCAAGTCCCATTAATGATGCCATATAGTCATCTTTACTTGCCACTCCAAGTTGTCCAGGATCAGTTCCATTTAATGTAGTAATTGGGCCTACCGCTCCTGAACCAAATTCTGCAACAGATTGGCCATATGGGTTTGCTATAGTACCAAAAACACCATTGTATTGATTATATGGAAATATTGGAAGACCAGCGTTTAAGGGATCTGTTTGTGCAACAATTTGAGGGCCTGCTTTCCTAGTAGCGGTGGCCGCTTGAATGTCATCTGGTGGCATAATCCCAAATCCTGGAAATGGAACATTGGGAGCATTAAATCCGTTGCAAACAATTTGACTGACATTTTTATTGCTGGGGCCAGGTGGGGACTGATTATAGCAATCCATTACATATATACTATCTAGGCGATACAAAGCATGTAAGGCATAAAATAATTCAGTAACGGTTTCCTGTAATTGAGTAGAAGTTGCTCCATTATTCTTTAATAACTTATATTCGGTTGCTAACGTTTCCAAATACCAACCAATCAATCTGGGTCCATCTGTCCATTGCATATTGCCACCTACAGCATCGTCTCCAGCATTTCTAATATCAGCTGGTATGCTCATTCCAACATCCGACCCCAGTGTCATAAAGTACTTCACCAAACGATAACGGTAGTGCCAATATGTATTTAGGGCTTGCTCATCTTGTGTTGCTCCGGGTGCTACGTCATTATTATTACATTGGTATTGCCCATAAGTTGAATTAAACAACCCAAGTAAAACTAAGATAAATAAATATGTTTTGTTTTTCTTCATAGTTCAGTATTTATTGTGATTTTTATTTCTGAACTTGTTTTGTCAGTGCATCCAGTTTTCCTTGCATATCTTTTATTTGCTGTTGCTGCTGTATAATATAAAGTGTAAGTTCTTCTACTTTTTGTAATAACTGGCTATCCATTTTTCCTAATGCAACATTACCTTCATCAGCCATTTGTTGTGCTGAAGCTATACCAGGTAAGTGGTGATTGTATTTTAAGTAAGCATTAAGCGTGTCTAATGGCATTAGCTTGTAATTGTTATCAAACACAAAATCACAGGAACCAAACAAGCAAACCTTTATCTCATTAGCGCGAATAGTACCATTAACATCAAGTGTATAATTGCTGTTATATGTTGGACCAATAGAGACATTACCAGCAATATTTGTATTCCCTGCACCATCAATATTGAATACAGTACTATTATTATACCAGTTAACAACTGAAAATTCATAAGGATAAGTAACGCCATTGAGTCCGGTTCCTGTAGTTGATATGGTGAGTGCCGCATTCGGTTTCACTGTTCCAACTCCTAATTGCCCTGAAGCACCCATAAACAATTGGATATGGTTGTCATAAACAATGTTTCCGAGCAAAGAGGCATCTGAAACTAATTGGCTTGAACCACCATTACCCGGAATTGTGGTGAAATATAAATTTCCTGCACCGTCTCCTACAATCACATTTCCTCCGTTACTTGCTGTATTACCATCTGCTTGCCATTGATGGGCTGATTCTTGCCTTGCAGCATTGAAGCCGATATAAGTTTCACCATATTGAGTAGTTGAAGTGGGTACTATAGAGCCAATACATACTTTCTGAATATCATTATTTACCTGGAATACATCTTGTGGAGCTGTTGTGTTAATACCCACTTGATTATTTTGATTAATAAATACAGCAGGAGTAGAGAAGCCTAACATAATTGACGAGTTAGTTGGATTAAATAAATTATTACCAATTACGAAAGAGTTAATTGTACTGGTTATGTGATTATATGAGCCAATACAAAAACTTCTAGTTGCTTTGCCAAAAGTATTACCAAGACCTAGGCCTCCTATATAGCCAGGCGTGAACGCTAAATTTCCTGCATTGAATCCTTTAGTATAAAAAACAAATGAGCTATCTCCAAGATGAATGGTACTATCTCCTGGCATTTCTTTAATATGTGATGCATAAACAACAGGAGAAATTATACTGTCGGAAATGGTAAGGCTTGGTGTGACAATATTGCCAGCAGTAATAGTACCCGTAGTGGTAAGGTTTGTAGCACCAAAGCCTAAATGGCCTGATGGGGATGTGATTTTTGTGGCCACACCATCAATACGGATACCTGTAGATGCGCTTGGGCCCGCATCAATTTCACCTGCATTTAAATTTATGGTATCTGCATTTACATTTACATGCTGAGCTTGCATTAATAGTTGTGCATTGCTGGTAATAGTATCGGTCCCGCTAACGAGGGCGCCATTTACAAACCTGAAATTTCCTAAAGAAAGTTGGTTAGATACAGCAAGGTTTTGGGTTATGAGGCCTCCATCAATTACAGCATTACCTACCACATGTAAAGGGTATGCTGGGTTCGTTGTTCCAATACCTACATAAGAGCCTGAAACCGTTATAGGAGAATTACCAAGAGTAGTTGAGTCTTTCCACATAGGTATATAATTGGCAATTCCTTTGCTTGCTCCGTTTACACCACCTCCTGAACCAATAGACTGCCATGTAGCATTACCATTGGCATCGCTGGTAAGCACTTTTCCAGCAGCCTGGTTGCCATCAACAAATTTCAATGAGCCATCAAGCTCAAGGTTAGCACTTGGGGTGCTGGTATTAATACCAAAATACCCACCATTATTTACATAGTTTACCCCGCCACCGCCTAAAGCAATAATTTCGGTACTGTTTAGCCCGTTATATAAATCAATAGCGCCTTCGGTTCCGGTGTTGTTTCCAATTTTAGCAATTTTTTGGCCGGTTACTGTACTTGTTATTACTAAGCCCTGCCCACCAAAAATGGGGCTTGGTATTAATATACTGCCCCCATTTAAAAACAGGTTGCCGTCTCCATCAACATAAAGTGGGCTATCGCCAAGCGTAGTTGAGGTAAGAGCCATTGGTATGTGACTTGGAGAAAGCCCTGAAATTGCGGGGGTGCCTCCATTTGCAGTTTGCCATGTAGCATTGCCATTGGCATCGCTTGTAAGCACCTTGCCGGTGGCCTGGTTGCCATCGGTATAATTTAATGTGCCATTTACCTGTAATGTAGCAGTAGGGTTGTTTGTACCAATACCCACATTGCCGCCTGTTAAATAGGAGTTGCCTGATGCAGTTAAATTTACATAGCCACTATTACTAAAGCTAAATAATTGTAATTGCCCCGTAGAGTTTCCGCTATTATCGGCGCCCAGATAAGCTATTTGGCCGGCCCCATTTGTATTAATAGAAACTCCCTTGTTAGTAAAAGGTGCATTTAATTGCATATCTAATACGTTATATGCCTGCCGCCCTTTAACTCCTTCGCCAATATCTAAATGTCCTTCAAGCCAGTTACTAGATGAGCCATCTGCAGTAAATTGTACTGCATTTTGGTAAACAGGGCCAAATAGATCTAATGTACCTGCACTTCCCGAATTAGTTCCTAAGAAAGCATATTCGCCACCACCCGCACTATACGAATCAACAATAATTCCTGTAGTGGCAGAACGCGATATATCTACATCTAACTTATTGGTAGGGCTAACTGAACCAATGCCTATATTATTATTAGCTACCAATATGGGCGAATTACCTAATGTATTGCCTGCTGTTGCAAAGGGCACATAGCCCGTCATTAAACCCGATAAGCCAGAGCCTGCAGGGCCTGTTGCGCCGGTAGCTCCGGCTGCACCATTTGTACCATTAGTACCATTAGTACCATTAGTACCTGCTACACCTGTAGGGCCGGTTGCACCAACAGCGCCATTTGTACCGTTAGCGCCTGCTGCACCCGTAGCTCCTGTAGGGCCAGCGGGTAGGGTTGTAAACGTACCATTACCATTAAGGTAGGTATTACTGTTGCCATTAAATTGCAGTGCATTAAAAGCCAGCGGATTGGTGGAGTAGCTTACTATGCCTGTGCCTGTTGCATTGGTAAAGCTGCTGAATAAGGCCGGCAGTACCGATATACCTGTTGTACCCGGGCCGCTTACTGTACCTGTGGCATAGGTATTGCCTGTACCGCCAAACGAAGCGCCACCGCTGGTGGTAATAGCGCCATACACGGTCATGGTGCCATTATTGGTTACGGTAGCCGACCCCGAATTGGTTATGGTGCTGTTTACTACAATGGTGCCATTGTTAGTTATTAAAGTATTACCTGCCATAGTTATATTGGCATTAAATACCAGCGTACCACCGGCATTAACGGTAATCATTCCGCTTGCCGACATGGCAAAGGTGGTAGTGGTTATAGTTAAGGTATTGCCGCTTTCGACCGTTATTTTGCCTGCGCCTGCCTCACCGGTAAGTGTGGTAGATGTAACATTATTATATATGTACACCACATTGCTGCCTGCAAGGTTGGTACCGGGGTTGCACGAGCACGATGCCCCGGTTTGGCTCACTGTACTCCATTCTGTATTGCTGTTCCATGCACCTGCTGCAAGGCTATAATAAGTGGTTTGGGCGTATGCAGCAGTTGTTGCAGACAAAATAATGGCTAAAGCCGCAATTCGCAATTGCGAAGGTGTAAGTATCCTCATGGTTATAATTTTATATAGTGTATGATGGTGTGAGCGGTAATTAAGTTGCATAGGTAAGGTGTAAATCAGTCATTTGCAAAATTTCAAGCCTTTATTTTCAGTAATTGAAAATATATAGGTTTTGGCGTAACTTAATTTGTGTTTCTCCGTTTTGAGGAAATTCTTCATAAATGAGAAGCATAAGTACTTACTCCATATTTCTGCAATTGGCTGCTCACTTATTATCTTGTTTTTTATTATTGAGTTCGCGCGCCGAAAGCTAAAATCGCTCTTCAATGTGACTTTTGGGTTGTTTAAAACTAAAACACTATTTTGTTACATATAGTAAAATAATTGAGTAAATTTGTTGTGTTAGATATAAACGAGAAGCGATGAACTATGAATTTAAAACTTGGTGTTCTTTGCGTGGCTGTTTACTTGGCGTCCTTTGCGGTAAAAAAACGCTATCATAATGGAGTAAGAACAAAAGTATATAACCGCCAGAAACCGCCAAAAACCGCCAAAATGGGGTATAAAAAATGCATAATGAATTTACGGGTATTTATATTGAATAGTAACAAGTTGTGGGTAAGCAAGGTGGTAAAAGTGGGTACCCCTTATTAATACATTTCATGAGTTAAAATGATGAAACCACAAAACAATGATAACCAATACACTACGAAATACGCACCCCCTGAAAGGGGAAGAAAAGGGAAAGAAAGTGCAAAAAGATGAAAAAATGGGGCAAAAAAAATGTTCTGGTACGACACCAAGCGACATGAAACGACATTCGTTTTTGCCGAAAAGGCAAAAACAATTAATAATTAGGAATTAGGAATCGAAAACAATTACCCCTTAAGCCACTGAAGAAACTATACAGGAGATAGGAGCCTAAGTATGAGTATCCTTTTTGTAGTAGTATATACTCAAAAAAAGCACAATGGCAATCATAGGTGTTTGCTCGAAATGGATAAGGCTACGCGATATATTAAAGCCATGAGTATAAAAAGGAGAGTAAGCCAGGCCAATAGCCATAAACAGCAGGGAAATGAGGAAGACAAATCCATATAACCCCAGCGTAAGATAGGTGAGGGCCTTTTGTTTAAACGCAACGTAAATGGCAAAAGCCGAAACTGAGGCAAATGTTATAGTGAACAGGAATGTAAGCACCCACTTAAGGTTATTAAGCTGGGCATAGCTATACGCTTCGAAAGCACCTAGAAAGCCGGGGAAGGGTGGGTATTGTTCCTTAAAGTAGATGAGTGATGCCCTTTCGTTAATGTTCAAAAACACATACGTACGGAAATAGCCCAACAAAAAAAAACTGCATGAAAACAGTATCAATCCAATTGCAATTCGTCCTTTTTTCAAGCGCCCTGTGGTTCTTTAAAAACGTTGCTGCCGGTTGTAATCTTCTTTATCCATATATACCAGAGCAGAAAAATAAAGCCATATACCAATATAGTAAAGGTATAGGTATGGTTAAATTCCAGCACACCCTTTGAGTAATACCGTTGAATTATGGCCAGAGCCACAATGCGTAATATGTTCATGCAGGTAATTAAAATCCAACCCAGGGGTATGTACCATAGTTTGTGTTTCCAAAACCCGGGGAAGGCAATGATAAAACCCATGAATATGGCACAAAGCTCTATGCTGTCGCAATTATCGCCCATCCACAGGCCTCCGGCGCCATCAATGCCTATAAGGCGTACTTTAAACTGGAAGGTGGTAAAACCCATCAAATCGAGCAGGTATTTTGCGCTGCTCATGGTTATTCTTACCACCCATTTATCGAGCCCGTAGTTGGGGTGCAGCCAAACTTCGTAAAGCAGATACCATGCCACATAAAAGCACACCGCATTTAATAAAAAACGATATAAAGGTGTTTTTAATAAAGAAGATAAAGATGAAAACATACTGCTAAATTACATTTTATAGCAATGAAAGAATCAACTGCCATAACTGCCGTAGCCACCATAACCGCCGTAGCCACCGTAACCATAGCCACCGTAGTAACCATAACGGCTGTAATAGTATCTCGATTTTTTGCGCTTAACGTTGTTCAACACAAAGCCAAAGTTTTTTATACTGTTGGCATGCACAGTTTCTTCTACATAGTGTATGGCTTGCTTGTAAGAGAATTTTGTGTTCAGTACAAACAGGTTAACGTCAGACAGTTTCATAAGCATAAGCGCATCTGAAATAAAGCCCAATGGTGGAGTATCTACAATAACATAATCGTAATGAGCCTTACCATAATCAATGATTTCTTTAACCCTTGCCGATAGCACCAACTCAGATGAGTTTGGAGGAACAGGCCCGCAAAGCATAATATCAAGGCCTGTTACAGGGGTTGGTATAATGGTTTCTTCAATGGATGTTTTGCCTATTATTACCGTAGTTAAGCCTTTATCAGGTGTTG
>JABDCA010000026.1 GCA_013288345.1 Bacteroidota bacterium
CAAAATACGTTCAGTATGAATTGTTTTATAATAACGTATCTACCTCGGGTTTGGTATAAAGGGGCCTATGATTTTTTCCTGCGATTAAGCTCATCCCTTATTTTGGTGGCCTTTTCGTAGTCTTCCCTGTCGAGCACCTTTTGCAGGAGTTCTTTTAATTCCTCTACTGTTTTCTTCTTATAATCCTCATCTTCCTTTTCCTTCACTATAGGCTCTTTTGCGGCCTTTGTTTCAGTTGCAGCGCCCTCTTTTTCCTTCTCTTTGGCTACATCTTCATCCATAATTATGCCAGCTGAGTTTAATATGCTGCTTACTAATTCATCTGCCAAATTAGCCTTCTCACAAACCCAAATAATTTTCGATACTGTATTTACAACAATAGGCTCAACGTTTCAATACTTTACCATACACAACAACCATAACCAGCCTATTAAAATATCATCAGTAAAGCTTGTAGGCAGCTATACCTCGCCCTATAAAATAAACATTGACGGAGTTGCAGGAACTTCTTTCAGTAATGTAACCATACCTGCCAACGATAGCATTTTTGTATTTGTTACAGTTACCATTAATCCGAATAACAACAATAACCCACTTGTAATTTCTGACTCACTTCAGTTTGTTACTAATGGCAATTATCAATATGTCGACCTAACTGCATGGGGGCAGGATGCATATTTTTACAGGCCTAACATATTCCCGGCATCGGGCCCTTCCTACTCTATAGTCTCATGTAATTCGGTTTGGAGTAACGACAAACCCCATGTTGTATTTGGCTATTTAGTAGTTGATTCAGGTTGCACCCTTACTATGCAACCCGGCACTAAAGTATACATGCACAACAATGCAGTACTATGGGTTTATAAGGGTGGCACACTGAATATAAATGGTGCCCAAGGCTTACCTGTAACTGTGCAAGGTGATCGCTTAGAACCTGCTTACCAAACTGAACCTGGCCAATGGGGAGAAATATGGCTATCGCCAGGATGTCTTGCTTCAAATATACAGTGGGCTGTTATAAAAAATGGCACTATTGGTATAGAGGCCGATACTGTTGCCAGTTGGACCAAGCCCACGCTTACACTTAGCCATACTATTATTAAAAGCATGAGCAATATTGGTCTTTTAGGGCAAGGCACTTATATTACAGGCTATGATGATGTGGTGGCTGATTGCCAAAACTATTGTGTAGACTTTAGTTTGGGAGGTACCTACTCAATGGTGCAAAGCACATTTGCTAATTACTGGAGCTTTGGCCAAAGGCAAACTACGACACTGCTCGTTAATGACTGGTACCAGGATATTTATGGCAATTATCAGAAGAGACAGCTTAATAAAGCTTTTTTCGGTAATTGCATTATTTGGGGTAGCCTTACTGAAGAACTACAACTCGATTCTTCTCATAATAATACCCAAGCCTTTCCTTATTATTTTGAAAACTGCGATTTATTGACAAAGCAAAATACTTCTAACCTATATCATTATACGTCACCAACTGACAGTACTTTTTCAGCGGACCCACATTTCACAAATACAAGCATTGATGATTACACTATCCCAAAAAGTATGTTTGCTACTAACGGAAATAACAATATCTGCAATTCATATTGGACTATTTATGGCTCAGCAGATCTAAATAACGATCCATTTAGTTGCCCTGCTAATTTGGGGGCTTATAGTAGTAACTAACTAATTCTTCAGCGCATTCTCGTGTAATTTCAAATATGCACCTACCCTATCGGCCACATTAGCACGAATATTCATGTAAAAAAGATTGTAATCGTAAATATGATAGCTACCGCGTGCGGGTACATATTTTAAAGGGTCTTTAATACTTACAAGCAATAGCCCATCTCTACAAGTGGCGCCTGCTTCGTTCTTATCTAAGTTATTAAACTTATAGTCTATAGCACCCAAATTGTAAGTGTTGTCCATATAATTACTATCCTGTTTCCAACTAAGCGGGTTAATACAAACACCTCTAAAGAATTGCCCTGTTCCGCTTGTTAGCCCTTCTTTTGACACTGTATTCCAGGTTATATAACAGCCCGTTGCTTTAGCTGAATCACATGGCTTCAGGTATTTCAATGAGTCTTTTCTTACTCTAAATCCTATTAAATAAGCCGCTACTAGCTTTTGTTTTAAAGATGTTGTATCAAAAAACTCTTTTACTAATCGGTAAGCATGTAGGCAGCCCTGGCTATGTCCGGCAATTATAACAGGGCGGCCCTGATTATAATGCTGCATATAATAAAGGAAAGCTGTTCTGACATCACCATAAGCCAGATCGAGTGCTTTTTTACCATTTCCTTTTCTATCTATAAACGAACCAAATACAGCCTGGCGGTACCTTGGTGCAAAAACCCTACAAGATCCATTAAATGCCCCTGCCTGATTCCGTATGGCTGTCCTGTCAATTAAGTTGTTCAGCATTTTATCATAAACACTGGCGTTCCAGTGAGTAATTCGTAAATCCAAGGTTGGGTAAATGTAAAATACATCTGCTTGGGCATTAGCTTGGTCATCCTTTGAACCAGAACCAGCCGGGACTGTGTCAGCAGCATCATGCCTATCCGGTAAGGCAGCCCAGGTGTTTTCATTACTATAATCAGGCATGAAAGGGGCCTTGTACCTATCAAACCTTGCTAGGGGTGTAAGGCAAGCCGTTAACATCACCAATGGTGCAAGAATTAAGAAAAATCGATTTTTCATGAACCTTTTAAGACCCCAAATGTATTAATGAATAGCTATGCAAAGCAAAACCGATTTTTTTATACATTTGCTCCTCGTAATTGAAAGTACTTAAAACTATATAATATGGCAGCGCCCAAAGACGTACAAACTGATAAACCTAAAATACAATTCGCCTTCGAAAGGAAGAATTACATGGTTCTTATTGCAGGCATTGCTCTGTTAATAATCGGGTTCATAGCATTATCGGGTGGTGGCAGCAAAGACCCTAATCAATTCAGTGATGATCTGTTTTCAACCCGCAGAATGGTATTTGCACCTATTATATTAATGCTTGGCTATATTACTGTTGGTGTTTCTATTATGATGAAACGTGACGACACCAAATCATCAGACGAAGGGCAGAACTAAAACATATTGACTTTACAGAAAGGGTGGCTTATGCCACCTTTTTTATTTGCGATAATAGCTTACAGCCCAGTAGTATTTCAGGTTAACGAATTTTATTCTTTCACCTTTCTCTTTCAATAGCTTAAAAAACAGTTCATCTGTCGGGAAGTTCTTAATAATGGAATAGCTGTCTCCATTCTCCAATTCTCTTTGCTGGTATGTATTACTAAACTCGTCTGTACTTATTATAGGCCGGCTACTATCTTCCACAAAGTTATTATCAATAAAAAACACTTGTCCGCCGGGTTTAACAAAACTGTGCACTGTATCAATAAACTTGTCCAGTTCTTGTAGCTTAATATGCGACCATATAAAGCCGCCAAAAAGGCTATCAAAAGGCTGACGTAAAAAGGGTTTAAATATATCTAGCACATCAAAAGTCACATTATTTTTCTCATAAACCTTGCCTTTGGCAATATCAATAACCGAGGTATTAATGTCAGTTGCAAGTACAGTATTAGCAACTCTGGCTATTCTTTGTGTCCAGTATCCGGTTCCGCAGGCAATTTCAAATACGTCTTTTCCGGGGAAGGTATTTTGCAATATATCGTTTAAGGCAAGCAGATCGCTTTGCCTTTCAGGCTTATCGTATATTTTTTCGTACTCTTTAGCCCGCTCTGAGTAATAGGCTACAAGGTTATCATTCATTAATTATTCAATTATTATAGAAAACAACCCAAGGAAAATAAAAGTTGGGCTATTTTATTACCTGTACAAACCCGTGCTTATCGTAGTTATTACTACCGCATGAAGCTTTTATAATATAGTAATACACACCATCAGGCACTAATTGTCCTGATTTGTTTTTACCATCCCAGGATGTATTAGGGTCATTTGATTTGAATAGTTCAATACCCCACCTGTCTAATATCTCTATTTCGTAGTTCGATTCTTCATTAGCTCCTTTTATATAAAATACATTATTAGGAGGTGACACGCTTGAAGCAGGCGTGAACACATTTGGCACAGTAAAATCATTGCAGGCAATATCAACTGTGACGGTATATTCACTTGAGCAGCCGTTAACATCTATACCTACAACCGTATAGGTTGTATTTACTGTAGGCTTTACTGTAGTACCCGCTGAATTTGAATTTGCCACAGTAGCCGAAGGGCTCCAGGCATAAGAAGTGGCACAGCAAGCGTTTAGTGCGGCACTGCTTCCTAACTGAATAGTAGTATCGCAACATGCTGTAATGGCATTAACAATATTAACCGTAATCTTTACAGTATCTATAGCCGTGCAGGTTCCATTAGAAACCTGAACACTATAACTAGTGGTACTGGTTGGTGTTGCTATAGGATTAGGGCAATTAGTGCAACTTAACCCTGCCGACGGAGACCATGCATAACTTGAACCACCACCGGCAGACAATGAATCAGAGGCACCGGAACACAATGTTTTAGGCGCGCTTATAGTTGGAACTGGAAGATTATTTACGGTAACAATTATAGATGTATCGGGTTTGCAGGAACCATTTGTTACAGTTACAGAATATGGTGTAGTAGACGAAGGGCTTACTGTAATGCTTGCTGTTGTTGCACCTGTATTCCATAAATATGAACCACCACCCGTTGCAGTAAGGACTGTATTAGTACCTGCACAAATTGAACTATTACCTGTTATAGTTGGCTTAAATGCAGGTGTTACCTGCACAGTGACAGTCGAACTGTCTTTACAGCTTCCACTGCTAACCACCACTTTAAATGGTGTTGTAGATGAAGGATTTACATTAATAACAGAGGTGGTAGCACCATTACTCCAGCTATACGAAGTTCCACCCGAAGCCGTAAGAGTTGTTGTTGAACCCGAGCATATTGAATCTTTTCCGGTGATGGAAGCAGTAATAGAACCACCAACAGTAACCGCTATATTAGCAGTATCAGCACAACCTGCGGCCGTTGTACCTATAACAGTATACGTAGTATTACCTGATGGGTTTGCAATAACCGAGGTACCGGTAGACTGGTTTAATGATGCACTTGGAGACCATGTGTAAGTACTTGCATTATTAGCAGTAAGGCCAATACTACCACCAGAACATATACTTGCTGAGGGAGGGGTGACTGTCACATTAGGCTTAGGATTAACAGTAACTATAGCTGAGTCCTTAACAACACCGCAAGCAGTAGTTATATGTACGGTATATGTAGCTGTAGTTGCAGGGCTTGCAGTTGTTGTAGCAGTGGTAGCGCCATTACTCCATGAATAAGCTGTACCGCCACTGGCAGATAAACTTGTTGTATTGCCAAAACATATAGTTGATGGTGTTGCAGTTGCAGTTACTACCGGTGTTGCGGTTACTGTGATAACTACAGAATCTTTTTGAAGGCCGCAAGGAGTAGTAATTTGCACCGTATAAGTGGTAGTTGTAGTAGGGGTTGCGACAGGATTTGAAATTCCTGCATTATTTAAACTTGCAGCAGGCTGCCATGCGTAAGCCGTACCACCTGTAGCCAATAGATTAGTATTACTACCCGAACAAATAGTTGCAGGCGGATTAATTGTTATGGATGAAGAACCGGTGATAATAATATTTACAGCTTGCCTGTATATTCCCGGACAGGTTCCTATATATATAACGGTATCTTTTGTAAGTGCACCCGTTGTATAAGACGGACCACTGCCTATTGCAATACCACCTGTGGAGGCAGCGTACCAGTTAACTGACGTACCACCTGGCACAGTACCGGTTAGCGAGGCATTAAGTGTAGCCGTTTGTCCGCTGCATATAGTGTCATTTTTTGCAACAATCTGAAAATTTGTAATTGCAGAACCGATTGTACCACTACTGCCACCTGTAGCTCCATTAGGCAGAAACTTTGCCATTGCTTTAGCATTCGTAGTACCGTTCACTCCACCTGTAACTGTTTCAGTAGCTATTGCATTAGATGTAGCAATATATCCACCACCTCCGCCGCCACCGGGGCCTTCGGCTTCGGTTATTAATGCTACAATAACCTGGTTACCGCCAGTACCACCATTTGCCTGTAAAGTAACACCAGATACATTACCTATAGAATTAATAAGTATTGCACCACCGCCACCGGCACCACCGGCACCATCGCCAGCCTTACTTGGGGAATTGTAGACTGAATTTGTACCGTTCGCACCATTTGCAGTTATTTGCCCGCCTCCGGTAATAGTACCATAGCTTATAAGGTATACAATACCGCCGCCATTGCCACCAGAGCCGCCCACATTATTATCCTGATCACCGGCACCACCACCGCCACCCATAAATATTCTTCCGGTAGTATAATCCATTGGTCTGCCACCCCAACCACCCTGTGGATGGCGGTCATCTCCGCCCCATGCTGAATTACTTGGTGCTGTAGTAGTAGGATCCTTTAGGTTAGAAGAGAATGTATAACCGCCCCTACCACCACCGGAGCCTTTAAATGTTGGCAACCAGCTATATTCTAATGCCCATGCGAGCTTATTATTGTTTATGCTTACATCAGGAATGCCATAGCCATTTATCCAACCGGCAGTGTCACCACCATTAGCACCACCACCACCACCACCATTATGCGCATCAGCACCACCACCACCATTGGCAGCGGCTCCTTTACCATAACGTCCCCCATATTGGTCATAACTCCAGCCATACCCAGCAATACCTTCACCTTTTAGTTTACCCCAAGGCATAAGGAAGGCATCTTCAGCTGTATTATTCACTCCATAAAATGAGCTATCCATTGCTACACTTAGTATTCCACCCCTAAAGCCATTACCTGATGAACTGATACTTCCACCAGTGTTAATTACAGTATTTCCCAAAACTTCTATAGCAACAATTCCACCCATAGCACTATCCCAGGTGTCGCAACTTATTATACCCGGACTATTAATAGTAAGCGTATTATAACGAGGAACTCTTACTACCTGCACATGGCCTGTAGCAGTATAATTATGCTGTAATGCGCAATCAAATTGAATTGTAGTTCCGCCGGGCACTGAAGCTACTTCAGCAAATTCATAATTGCCGGCATTACCATAACTGGTAACGCGTCCCCACGAGCTATCATTGGGTGTAGCGGTATTCGCATTACCTAAAAACTTAGATTCTGCCGCGCCATTTATAGTGGCACCCTGCATTTGTATAATCATAACCAGGTCTCCTGCAGCAAGGTTTCCAGCAAAACGAGCTTTTGTATTCAGCCCACTATTAGCTACAGTTATAGAAGTGCTTCCGGCGGCTGCATCAACAGTAAGTGTAGTGTATTCGTTTACAACTTTTGCGGTAGCTATTGTAACATTTCCATTTTTGCCCCGTTGGGCATTTAATGATACTGCAAAAAACAGGAGAATGAATAAAGCAATTCTTCTCATAGTATTCCAAGGTAAGGGAATACGAATTTATTAAATTATTTGATATTTTGGTGAAATGCCTGAAAAACCACCTAAATCGTTTTTCTGCTTACTCTACAAACAAAACCATACCCTTCAAATATTCTCCTTCGGGGTGGTATATGCTTATGGGGTGATCGGCTGGTTGCGACAGGTATTGTAAAATACGTACAGTCCTACCGGTTTCAATGGCAGCAGCAGTTATAGCCCCATGGAACAGGTACTTATCTACTACCTGTGAGCATGAAAAGGTAAAAATAATGCCACCGGGCTTAATTCCCTGTATTGCCAAAGCATTTAATCTTTTATAGCCCATCATGGCCTGGTGCCTTGCATCTCGGTGCTTGGCAAATGCAGGTGGGTCAATTATCATAACATCGTATTCGTTCTGGTGGTCCTTCAAAAAATCAAATGCATCTGCCACATGCGAAGTTTGTTTTGCACTTTCACCAAAATTAAGGCGTATATTATCATCAGTAAGCTTCATAGCCGCTTTAGAACTATCTACCGAATGAACCTCAGTGGCACCGGCTTTAAGTGCATAAACTGAAAAACCACCCGCATAGCAAAAGCAATCGAGCACTTTTTTATTCTTTGCATATTGTCCGACCAATTTCCTGTTTTCGCGCTGGTCAATAAAAAAGCCGGTCTTTTGCCCTTCTTCCCAATCAACCCTTATTTTATTTCCATTTTCCAATACCTGTTTTTCTTTGTCATCTCCAAACAAGTACCCATTCATTATTTTTTCACCATATCGGTCACTCAAACTTTCCTTACTCTTATCGTATACTGCTTTAAGGCTTGCTCCATAGATCTCTTGTAAGGCTTGGGTAATCTTCTCTTTCTCCCTATGCATACCAATAGAGTGCGCCTGTAATACAGCAGTGCCGTTATAAAAATCAATTACTAAGCCCGGCATACCGTCACCCTCACCATAAACAAGTCGGTAAACGTTGGTGTTATCATTACCAATAATACCTATAGCTTTCCTGTAGTTATATGCTTTCTCTATTTTCCCTTTCCAAAATGCAGCATCCGGTTCCATTTGTTCAAATGAAAATATTCGTACTGCAATAGAGCCCTTTTGATAGTGACCTGTGCACAGGTATTCATTTTTATTAGAATATACTTCCACCACATCGCCATCCGCAAGTTCTCCACTTATTTTGCTTATAGCGCCTGAGAATATCCAAGGGTGAAATCGCCTTGGAGATTGATCTTTACCTGAACCTAGAATTATTTTAGGAATACCACTCATTTGTTATGTCTTTTATACTATTATCATTAAGCCTGAATCTATAAGGAAGTAGGGCATCTTTACCGGCATAATCAACGCCAATTCGAGGCCCTGCTTCTATTTCTTTTTTAGCGAATTCAAATCCTCTTTCTTCTATCCAAATAACCTTACCCGATAGCGAAACACCCGAATGGACGGTTTTAATACCAAGCGCTTGTGATAAGGTTCCCGGGCCATCCGAAATTTTCCTGATTATACTTTTTTGTTTCCGTCTTTTAAGTATCACTTCCGTTCCATCTTTCGGAATTACTGCCCTTATTAAAACAGCGTGCGGAGTATCTTTTTTGTTAGTTACTACATTAAATAAATGATGTATGCCATAGCACAAATAAACATAAGTATTTCCTCCCTCTCCATACATAATTTCATTCCGCTTTGTACGCTTGCCATTGTATGCATGCGAAGCTTTGTCCACAACTCCGTTATACGCCTCAGTCTCCACTATCATACCTGAAGTGAGTGTGTTGTTGAAATTTGTAACGAGGAATTTACCGATAAGCTCGCGGCTGATATCAACTACGTTTTCGCGCAGGAAAAAATCTTTCCCAAGCTTTTTCATAAAAACTATTTAATGGTATGGTCAACTGCACCGGCCGCGTAAACCACATCTGATTGTAGGTTACCTTTTTCATCGAATGTTTTGTCATCGCCGTCTTTAACAAAATCGAGCGCATCACTGCTGTAAAGCATTTCCTGCGACTCCCTTAACTGGCCATTATCAAAATACTCTCTCTTAGAATAACGGTATGGCTTTTTATCGCCCTCGGGCTGGAACAAGGAAGATGGTTTGCCATCTTTAAAATAGGAACAACGTTGTAAAAGGCGCTCATGTTTCTTGTCATACTCCTCTACATAAGCTACCTGGCCATTGTCAAAGTAATCGTGCCAGAGTATAGAGTTGCCATCTAAGTATTCAACATCCGATTTCATTTTTCCATTAGGGAAAAACTTCTTTAATTCTGTTTTACGTTCCGTAACCAGTTTATAATCTCTTTCTATAGCGCCGGTAGGGTAATAGTTGGTATAAATAGTAATTTGTCCGTTAGCGTAAAAACCTCTGTGTATAAGAGCTCCATTGGTGTAATGGTCTTCTACCCAACCACTGGCAGCGTAGCCTTGCGGGCTTTTGCGATTTGAATCTCCGCCCATTGCAGGGCAAAATTTATCGAAATACTGAATGCCATAGGTAGAGTCGTACATATCACGCAACTCGTATTGCTTGGCATGCGATACCTGACCGTTAAAGTTCACCTGCGCATTAACTCCAATGGCAAACAGAACCAATAAAATAATATATGTAATCCTCTTTATCAAACCCTCCTAAATAATAGCTGCAAGATACAAAAAAATATTAATGGAGGCCATGTGATGATAAAAACCTTTCTGCATCGAGGGCAGCCATACAACCTGTACCTGCCGCCGTTACTGCTTGCCGGTACACTTTATCCTGTGCATCGCCACAGGCAAAAACACCCGGAATATTGGTCTTACTGGTACCCGGAACCGTTATTATATACCCCTGCTCATCCATATCTAATAACCCCTTGAAAATTTGAGTATTGGGCTGGTGCCCTATAGCCACAAAAAAGCCAGTTACAGCTAACACCCTTTCTTCTTTGGTTTTATTGTTCAATACTTTAACTCCATCAACAGATTTTTCGCCCAATATTTCTAAGGTTTCAGTATTAAACAACATTTCAATATTAGGGGTATTCATTACCCTGTGCTGCATAGCCTTCGATGCTCTTAGCTCATCTTTGCGCACAATCATATACACCTTATTGCAAAGCTTGGCAAGGTAGCTGGCTTCTTCGGCAGCAGTATCTCCACCGCCTACAATAGCTACATCCTGCTTGCGGAAGAAATATCCATCGCAAACCGCACATGCCGAAACACCAAAACCATTTAACCGTTCTTCGGATGGCAAACCAAGCCATTTGGCAGAAGCACCTGTTGCAACAATTACAGTATCCGCAGTAAACGTAATTTTCTCTTCCATTACCACTTTATACGGTTTTTTAGAGAAATCTACCGAGCTAACATACGACCAGCGAATGTCGGTGCCAAAACGTTGTGCTTGCTTGCGGAAATGCTCCATCATTTCAGGGCCCTGTATGCCTTCAGGATAACCGGGGTAGTTTTCTACTTCAGTGGTAATAGTAAGCTGTCCGCCTGGTTGTAAACCTGCAATCATAAGCGGCTTCATATCAGCCCTGGCAGCATAAACTGCAGCAGTATATCCGGCAGGACCCGAACCAATTATAAGGGTCTTAACATGTTCAATATTGTCCATATAATAATGCTTTTGTACAATTTTAAAATTAAGGAATGCAAAAGTAAGATATTACTTGCAAACTACCGTATCGAGATATGAACCATAGCCACACCATATGCCTAAGCCTCCGGTTATATTACCCGTTATAGGCGCTGGAGAACCAAATGGGTTGCCGGTATTATTCAGCTGAAAATAATAGATATTATAAAAGTTGTATGCGGCAGTACTAATAGTACAGAACTTTATCACTACCGTATCGTGTATTTTAAAATAACCTGCTTCAATATTGCTATCATCGGCGGCACGTGAACCGGGCAACTCGCCACGGCCATAAAAGAACTGAAACTTTTTACCGTTTATGAGCTGGTCGTTAAATGCCGATTGATCAGGCGGAACATATGTAGTATCAGCCATAGCTGGGATCTTATTAATTCGCTTAGCCAACCACCTATATGAATTGCCAGGGATAGGCGGATCATTTAATATTGCCCACATAAAACCGAGCGAATCCATATTGGGTTGCAGCTGAAACCAAATGGAATCGAGCTTTACAGGTGCCGTTAATGTAGTTGAAGCAGTAGCAGTTTGGCCATTGGCAACCACAGTTAAATAGTATGTTTTACCAACAACACCCTTAAGTATTTTGTTTTGGTAAAAGCCAATACCGGGATTAGTTTCATACATGCTATCGACAGTAGTACCATCACTAATTGCAATGTGCGCGCCATGTATTACATCCTGGGTAAGAATGCTAGTAATAGAAATAGTACCATAAAAATTAAAATTATGCGACAAATAAAGATACCCTGTAGTACCCGGTTCAATATGGCCTTCTATTACCATTTGGCTAGGAGCCATAGGAACATTGAGTGTAATGTTCTTAGAACATGATACTAAAAGTAACACTACGCAAACAACTGTATATTTTATCAGATTCTTCATCCGTTATTAAAAATCAAAGTTCCATGATACTGAAGGCAACACAGGGAATAAGGCAACCTGCTTAGCCTCTATGCTTAATGTATTACTGTAAACACTACCTGTAATATTTATATAAATAAAGTATGGGTTAAACCTATTGTACACATTATATACAGAGAATGACCAACTGGTATGCAGGTTCTTTACCCATGTCGGTCTATGGTCTACATAGGTTGCAGTACTATCGCTTGTCTTTTTCTGCCATCTCTGTTGTACACGCAAAGCCCTCTTTTTAGGATCGGTGGTATAGGTAGCTGAAAGATCGAGCCTGTCGTAAGGAGCAAGCCTGTACCCATCACGTGCACCATATTGTTCTACCAACTGGCCTTCTACCACATACCAGGCATCGGGCACAGTAAGGGCATTGCCAGTAGCATATACAAATACGCCTGAAAAAGTCCAGCGTGAATTCAACTCATAATTAGCCACTACCGAAATATCATTCCTTCTGTCGTACTTGGCATAAAATGTTTGGCCATTATTCAAAACAGGAAAGTTCTCTGTGGTCCATGAAAGTGTGTAGCCAATCCACCCGTTAAACTTACCTACTCGTTTCTTTAAAAAGAATTCTGCACCGTAGGCCTGGCCGGTACCCAGGGTAAAGTTCTCATCAGGATCGGAACTGGCATTAGCCTCAGGCGTAACACCATCTTTATACTCAATAAGATTGTTCATGTGTTTGTAATACACCTCAACTGACGATTCGAACATATTGTCTTTAAAGTTGTGATAGTACCCCAGCGAATACTGATCGCCAACAGAAGGAGGGATAAGGGAAGTACAAGGTATCCAAACATCTGTAGGTAATGATATGGAACTAATAGATGCCAGATGTATATATTGGTAATTGCGGCTATAGCCTGCTTTTAACGAAGAGTTCTCGGACAATAAATAACGGATAGAATAACGTGGTTCTAATCCGCTATATTGCGCAACCTTTTGTAAGGTTTTGTAAGTTACGGTGTCGGTTGTTTGCCCCAATGGATTTTGATTATATCTGGTAAAAGGCCCAACCTGGTCAAAAAGAGAGTAGCGCAAGCCCCCTTCCATTTTAATACGTTCAGACAATGAAAACTCATCTGTTATATATGCTCCGGCTTCATTTCCGTATAAGTGAACTACATCAGCTGTGTTAAAATTTATATTAGGTTCCTGTGCCGATATTGCGCTTGGTATAAATACATGGAATGTATTTTCGAGGCCATACTTTATGTGGTTCTTTTTACTTGGTATCCAGTCGAAGTTAAGTTTAGCATGATAATCGTGAATACCCGAGAAAAGTGTAAAATTATAGCCATTCTCAGCACCGGTAAAGCGGAAGTTATAATCGGTATAACTTAAGGATGTTGTAGCAAGCAATTTATCACTAAAAATGTGATTCCAATTAGCTGATACTATAGCATTACCCCAAGGCACATGGGTACTGAAGCCAACATCGGCATCGCTAAATGTAAATGCATCTTGCCCGTAATAACCGGTTATAGAAACCTGGTTCTTTGCAGAGAAATTATAATTTAATTTCCCATTAAGGTCATAGAAATAATAACTGGTACCGAAAAACGCTGATGATGCAGGGATGAAAGGCTTTTGCAAAAAAAGATCAATATAGGTACGACGAGCGGAGAATATAAAAGCAGAAGTATCTTTTTTAATTGGAACTTGCACAGTTACATGCGAGGCTATGAGCCCTACGCCACCACTGGCATGCACCTGCTCCATATCACCTTGTTTAGCAGATATATCAAGCACCGAAGATATGCGGCCACCATAGTTAGCAGGCATATCGCCTTTAATAAGTGAAACGGAATTAAGAGCGTCCGAATTGAAAATGGAGAAAAAACCAAGCAGGTGACCTGCATTATAAACTGTAGCGCCATCAATCATAACCAGGTTTTGGTCAGGCCCGCCACCACGAACATAGAACCCTGTATTAGCATCACCCGCACTTTGCACACCCGGCAATAATTGTATTACCTTTAAAATATCATGTTCGCCAAAAAAGACCGGTATAGCTTTCAGGTCGGCCACTTCCAATTTTATAGTACCCATTTTATCACTCTGTACATTGTTATTGGCTTTTTGGCCAACAACACTTACTGTCTTTGCTATAATAGCATCAGGAGGCAATGCCACATTAATTCTAATATCCTTAGTTAAATTAATAACAATAACGGAATCTTTAAAACTAATTAAGGAAATATGGAGGTGGTAATTTCCGTCGGGAACTGAAAAGGAATAAAAGCCATTACCATCGGTAGCCGCGCCCTCCTTAAGCTCATCTACATACACACTTACCCCGGGCAGCGCCTGATTGGTAGAGCCATCCTTTATATAACCCGATATTTTGTTTTGCTGTGCGAGTCCCGAGGTGCCGAGGGTGACTAAGAGACTAGCGACTAATAAAAAACGCATATGCCAAAATAGTAATCTTTTTTTCAAAAAAATATACTTTTGCACAAGTTATTCTTCAGAGTACCTGGCAAAAAAGCACCCTAAACTGCAAAGGATATTGAAGAAAAGTTCGGTGAAGATAAAAAATAAATTAATATCACCTTATATAATTTTTCGGGGAGTGGCGCAGCCCGGTTAGCGTACACGCTTGGGGTGCGTGAGGTCGCGGGTTCGAATCCCGTCTCCCCGACTTTATTTCGTACAAAAATCAATAAGATTATGTATTTGGGGCTTTTACTTGGTATTCTTTAAAAGGCTCTGCAATTTTACTCTTACTCCCTCCCACTCTTCATCAAGAATACTATAATAAACAGCATTTCTATATAGCCCATTGTCTTTCAACCTCTCCTTACGGAGGATACCTTCAAATTTGCCCCCTATTTTTTCAATTGCCTTTCTCGATCGCATATTCAACTCATCTGTTTTAAGCTGGACCCTTACAGTATGCAAAACATCAAAACAAAATTGAAGTAATAGGTACTTGCATTCTAAATTAATCCCACTTCCCCAATAATCTTTAGTTAGCCATGTCCACCCTATTTCAAGTTTACTATCCTTGGGGTAAATCTCGAACAAACGGGTTGAACCGATAAATTTCTTTGATGCTTTGTGATAAATTACAAAAGGATATTGCACTCCTTTCTCTCTTTCGGCAAGAGCAGTAATATACGCTTCGTAAAATTTTTCCTTTCCTGAACAATCGGTCGGAATTAGGCCCCAAATTTCCTTATCAGCAGCTGCAACATATAAGTCCTCAAAATGTCCTTTCTCCAATGGTATTAAATCAATAGTTGAGCCCTTTAATATGGTAGGATGTATTATCCAATTATTTGTCATTATTTGTAGGTATAAATAAAAAAGGGAACCTGCATAAAACAGGTTCCCTTCTTTTTGTTTGTTAGCATGTTTATTTATTCAGCCATGCTGTCATGCCTGTGGCCATGACTTGGCCTTGAGCCTTCTTCTCTTGGTTTTGCTACCGAAACAGAAATACTTCTGCCTTCGTATTCTTTTTGGTTAAGTTCATCAATAGCCTTTTGGCCATCCGAATCATTCTTCATTTCAACAAAGCCAAACCCTCTTGATCTGCCAGAGAATTTGTCTGTAATTACTTTAGAAGAAATTACTTCTCCATACTGTTGAAATAAATTTTTCAGGTCTTCACTGCGAACCTTAAAGTTAAGGTTTGATACAAAAATGTTCATAATAAAGGTTAAATTAATTGATTATACAGGGCACAAATTTATTACTTTTTCAATAAATAAAGAAATCAGGCAGTTTTTTGATATAAAAAGCCTATAAACCATCATTATTCTTTTGATTATGTTTGCTAATTATAAAGTAATAGCAAAAACAGCCTTAAAATTTATATGAAACTACTGGCCGGAATAGTATTGTTGCTTTGCCTAACATCGTGTATGGACAATGATAACTATACACCCAAAAGAAAAGGATATTACCGTATAACGTTTCCTGAAAGAAAATATTTGACGTATAACGCCGAATGCCCTTTTAGCTTTAACTACCCCGATTATAGCCAGGTAATTAAAGATGATGAGCCCGGTGCCGAACCATGTTGGTTAAATATTGTATTCCCGCAATTTAAAGGTAAAATTTACCTGAGTTATAAAGTGGTTAATGGTAACCTTAATCAGTACCTCGAAGAATGCCGCGTATTTGCTATAAAACACGAAGTAAAAGCATCGGCCATAAACGAGAGCACGATTTCTAATACCAAAGAACATGTTTACGGACTTATATATGACATACAAGGTAACGCAGCTTCCAACATTCAGTTTTACCTGACCGATAGTACAAAGAATTTTATTCGCGGTGCACTTTATTTTTATTCGGTACCAAATAAAGATTCTCTTGAACCGGTATTACAATTCATTAAAAAGGATGTGTATGATATGGTACAAAGCTTTCGCTGGAAAACAGACTCCTTACCCACTCCAAAATCGGGAGTTGGGCCTCCGATTCCTGTTCTCCGAAAAAAAGATTCCGAAAAAATCCCTTAATAAACATGCGGGGCAAATTTCTCATTCCCTTAATAGCCTTTTTAATATTTAGCAGGCAAAGTATCAGTCAGGATAGCATACGCACCGGATCGTGGATTACCCTTAATGTGCATTATGGTATTATACTGCCTGTATATACTGAAGGTATGAATGTTCTTATAAAAGCACATGTACCGGCAATTGAAGGTGATTATTTGTTTAAACCAACAGGCATACAACCCTGGCAGTCAACATTTCATTGCGCCGAAACAGGCATTGCATTTTTTTATGCATGGCTGGGCAACCCCATCCAATTAGGTAATGAAATAGGGGTTTATCCATTTATAAATTTCCATCTCCAACGAAGCTATCGTGAAAGGCTATACCTGCGCACTGGTATTGGCTTAGGCTATTTGCCTATTATTTTCAATCAGGAAACCAACCACAAAAACATTCTTATTGGCACACATCTAAATACTATGATAAACATCAGGCTTACTAATCATTATTACTTATCAGATAAGCTAAGACTCGAAACCGGATTCGGTATTACCCATTGCTCCAACGGGTCCTTTAAAACACCTAACCTGGGGATAAATCTTATTACTATTAATACCGGACTATCTTATTGTTTTGATGGCGGTAAAGCTGCAATAGTGCCTACTTTGGCTGATACAAGTAACCATAAAAAAATAGTACATGAATTTTTTATTGCCGCAGGTGCATCTGAAATAGAACCACCGGGCGGGGCACAGTATGGAGCAATTTCATTTTCTTATACAGCCTATCACATTATCAATCCTAAAAGTAAAGTGGGTGGTGGTGTAGATGTTTTTTATAATGGTTCGAACCTGGCAGCAATGAAAGTTGATTCTATAAGCTATAGCAGCAACCTGCAAAACATACAAATTGGATTGAAAGTAGGTTATGAATTAACTATTGGAAGATTGACAATGCCCTTTGAATTAGGTGGTTACTTATATACAAAAAGCACAGGTCACGGCCATGAGTATAACCGATTAGGTATTCGCTATTATATTAACGAACATTTCATTGCAAATATTACATTACTTGCTCACTTTGCAAGCGCTGATTTTGTAGAATGGGGCATTGGATATAAACTATGATAAAACGATTAAAAATATTGCCGTTTTTATTTTGTGCTATATGCGTAATTTCATGTCATAAGTCGCCTGTGTGCGATTGTTTTGAATCAGCAGGGCCACCGGCAGAAGAGAACCGCACTGGAGTTTTACCCTATTTTGAAGAAATTTATGCAGAGGATGATGTGAACGTATTTATAATAATGGGTAGTACAGAACAGGTACTAATACAGGGTGGCAGCAACCTTATACACAATATATCTGCCACGGTATCAAACAAGGTACTTACATTAAAAAACAACAATAACTGCAACTGGCTAAGGAGCTATAAAAAAAGCATTATAAATGTGTACATAACCATGCCACGAGTTACCTATATTACTAATGCAGGCATTGGCTCCGTCACTGGTTCAGATACTATTACAACCGACACTCTTAATGTCCGAACTATAAGTGCTGGAGATATTAATCTTAATGTGAGTGCAAAGCAAGTTTACGGGCACCTTTTTGGTTCGGGAGATATTACGCTTAATGGGCATTGCAATCAATTTTCCTGTACTTTTTTCTCAGGCACAGGTTTCGTCTATTGCAATAATCTGCAAACTGGCTACACCTTTATTTCGAGTACAAGTACGGGTGATTGTTATGTAAATGCAAGCGGGCTGCTTGATGCTGCAATTTATAGCCGGGGCAATATTTATTATTCAGGCTCACCTACTGTTAACGAGACAATTAAGGGTTCCGGGCAGGTAATAAAAGAGTAAGATATATTAGCCAGTCTTCAATCTTCATTTTATCTTCATTTAACTATTTTAATTTTGCAGCAGTATATAACAACACAATATTTAAAGTCATGAAAAAACTAAGCATACTTTCAGCCGCAATGGTTCTTTTTATAGGTATTTCATTTGCCAACCCGGTTACCAGCAACCAACAAGAGCCGCAAAAGACCGATAAAACTGACAAGAAAGCGGTAAAAAAAGAAGACAAGAAAGACGTAAAAAAAGTTCCTGTAAAAAAGAAAGCTGACAGCAAAGACCAGAAAACTACCAAGTAATCAGATATTCTTCCACCAATGAAAACATAAAGAAGCCGTTGCATTGCAATGGCTTTTTTATTCAATGCCAGGCATACTTAAGCACTCTCATACGTACACATTAAAATTTCTTAATATTTAATTATACTATCCGCATAAGCTTAGCTTTGTAGTAACCGAACTGTACCCATGAATATTTTACTTATTGAGGATGACCCTGAAGTAGCTTCCTTTATAAAAAAAGGGCTAAGCGAACAGCAATACCATGTTACAGTTATAAACGATGGCCTTGAAGGGGCAACAACTGCCATACAGCAAACTTTCGACCTTTTAATACTTGATATAATACTACCCACCTTTGATGGGCTAAAAGTATGCCAGCAGATTAGAAAACAAAATAAAGAGTTGCCTATTTTAATGCTTACAGCCCTTGGTACAGTTAAAGATAAAGTACTGGGCTTTGAAAACGGCGCTGACGATTATCTTACAAAACCATTCCATTTCGAAGAATTATTAGCCAGGATAAATGCATTGACCAGAAGGCGAGCCATTGCCTCAGAGAAAACATATAAAGCAGATGACCTGGAAATAGATTGTCATAAAAGAACTGCAGTAAGGGATAAAACTGAAATTCAATTAACCACTACCGAATTTACTTTACTTGAAATACTAATTGCCAATAAAAACAAAGTACTTTCAAGAAGCGAAATAGCGGAAGAAGTATGGGGGATAAATTTTGACAGAGGTACTAACCTTATTGATGTGTATATTAATTACCTGCGTGCAAAAATCGACAAGAATCATTCTAAAAAACTTATTCAAACTGTAATTGGCCGCGGATATGTACTTAAAGACTAAACAGCTACTTATTAATTCATTTTAGTAATGAAAGTAAAGAACAGGTTGTCGTTGCAGTTTACTTTCATGTTTGCTATTTTGCTTTTTATTGTTTTGCCGGGTATATACGTGCAGGTAGAACAAAACAGGAAAGAAAGTTTTTTTGCAAAGCTTGATGACAGGGCGCTTATTGTTGGCGAGCTATATCTTGCTCAAGATAACATGTCGCCGGAAAATTTCAAGAAAGTTATTGAAAAATACCCCCAAACATTATCCAATGAAGTTACCCGCATATACAACGACAAATTTCAGCCCGTATTTATCAAAGAAGATTCGGTAAGCTGGTCGAAAAACATTATTCAGCAGGTAATTGAAAAGAAGAAAACCCACTTTACAATTGGCAATCAACAAGTAGTTGGCCTGTATTACATAGATAATTCCGGCAACTTTGTTGTAATAGCTTCTGCCATTGATGATTCGGGTAACCAAAACATGAAAAACCTGAGGCTTATCATGCTCTTCTCTTTCTTAGTATCTTTAATAATAACCTTTTTGTTAGGCAGATTATTTGCAACAATTGCCCTGCAACCTATCTTAAAAATAACAAACGATCTTAAAATCATACGGTCTGCCAGCTTAAATAAACGCCTAACCCTTACCCAATATAAAAACGATGAAATAAACCAGCTTTCTATCAGTATTAATAACCTGCTTGAGCATCTGGAACAATCCTTTCATGACCAACAATCTTTTATAGCACACGCTTCTCACGAACTTAGAACGCCGCTAACCAAAATACTTGGCAATGCTGAAATTACATTGAAAAATGACCGTGAAAAAGAAGAATATAAAAACACCATACAAGGCATTATAAAGGAAACCGAAAAGCTAAGCGCCTTAATAAACAGCCTGCTCGATCTTTCTCAGGCAAGTATTGACACTGCAGAATTACAGAAGATACGATTAGATGAATTATTATGGGAAGTAGTTGATGAATGGGGAAGTAAGACCGACCTGGTAAAGGTAAACTACAACCTGCCCGAAAATCCTGAAAAATACACTATACAGGGAAACAGACGCCTGTTATTTATTGCCATAAGTAATATTTTAAAGAATGCTATTAAGTTTTCAGGCAACAAAGAAGTATTATGCGATATGCATTGCAATGAAAATGGCGTTTTTATTACTATAAGAGACAAAGGGATTGGAATAGATAAGCAAGAACTAACGCACATATTTCAAGCTTTTTATCGCGCCGCTAATGCATTCAAGTATCCGGGTATAGGTATAGGCCTTTCTTTAGCAGAAAAAATAATAAGGCTGCATAATGGCATAATTGAAGTCACTTCCATAGTAAACGAAGGAACTACATTCAGTATAACATTCTCATAATGAGCTATTTATATTCAAGATTATTTACCTATTACAGGTAATTAACAAATTCTAATACCATTTTAACGGCATTCTAATTTCACCTCTCTAAAAAGGATTTAATTTTGTATTTATATAATAAAGGATTTGTGCTATTCGCTTGGGAAAAGAATAAAAGGAAACCAATAAGGGCTGGGGTAATTGGTTTTTACATTGCTTTTGGCGGTGTATTTATTTCTCAATTAGTTGTTGCACAAAATATCCCATTATTCAAGCAGGATACTGTATACATTTCGATATCTGACGCGGAACAAAGGTTTGTAAGCAAAAACCTGAGTCTGCTTATGTCTCAGTACGATGTTAAAATTGCCGAAGCAAATTATCTGCAGGCCAAGCTTTGGTATAACCCCAACCTTACCTATTCGCAAACACTTTACAATCAGGAAACAAAAAAAATACTTGACCCAAACTACCCTGCTGAAGGTGCAGTAGACCATGACATTCAGTTACAGCAATTGCTAACCATTGCCGGAAGGCATAGTGCAACTGCGAAGCTTGCCAGGCTGGGAATGAAAGAAACAGAATTTCAATTAGCTGATGTATTGCGTAGCCTCAAGTATCAAATGTACACTGATATATCTGATCTATATAGCAATCAGAAACAAATTAAAATGTATCAGTCAGAGGAAACCAAGCTTACACATTTGATAGAAAGTACCCGTCAAATGTATAACCTGGGCAATGCAGCAGGCAATGATGTAATACGATTGCAAGCACAATTGCAGGATGTTATAGCCCAGGAAGTTTCGAGCCAGCAATCAGCATACAATGATGAAAAGGACTTGAAGATACTTTTGGTTTATCCTGAAACTATTTACCTGGTGGCAAAGGAATTATTGCCTGCACCACTATCTATACCTACCTACCCCGCTCTTATGGATAGTGCGGAAAAGAATAGGCCTGACCTTATGCTTGCAAAAGAAGGAGTGACTTACCAGCAACAAAATGTAAAACTACAGCATGCCACATCAGTACCAGATTTAACTATGGGAATTCAATATACAGGAGCAGGCTCTGTAATACCTGCTTACTGGGGCATTTCTGCCGGAATGGATATACCTGCCTTTAATAGGAACCAATGGGGAGTTACTGCTGCAAAATACCAGCAAAACCAGGCAGAAGTAAATGATACCATTGTACTGCATACTGTTAAAAATGAGGTAACCAATGCTTATTGTACTTTCTACAGGTTAAACAATCAATTAACTCAAATTGATTCAGCTTACCAGAAAAACTTAGAAGAAATGATGGATAATGCGGTAAAAAATTATGACCATCGCTACATAAACCTGCTTGATTTACTGAGCCAGATAAGCACTTATATAGATGGTGAGAATAATCTTATAACACTGCATGTACAATACTTTAATGCCATTCATTACATTAACTATACAACCGGTATCGATATAATTAAATAACATATGTCACGCACTTTATTTTCATTATTATTAATTGCATTTTGTTTTGCCGGATGTAAGAGGCCTGCACAAACAGCTGATGTACCTGCCTCTGATTCAAATGTGGTAGAGCTTAATTCTATTCAGATGAAACAAATTACTATGGATACGGTGAAGATGAAGGAAGAGACAACCAACCTGGTATTAAGTGGCAAAGTATCCTTTAACATGGACTATTCATCGCCTGTTTACAGCTTTGTAAGCGGAAACGTAATTAAAGTAAATGTTGAACAAGGCGATTATGTATCAAAAGGACAAGTACTTGCCATTCTTAGAAGTGGAGATATAAGTGATTATGAAGGCCAGTATGCAGTTGCACAGGCACAAGAAAAAACGGCCAAAAGAAACCTTGATATAGCTAATGAGCTGTATAAAACAAAAGTATATTCCGAAAAAGATGTAATGCAGGCACAGAATGAATACAAAGCAGCAACAGCCGGGCTTCAAAAAGTAGAAACCTATCTTAAAACATATAAAGTATCTACAACCGATACTAATGCGGTTTATTCCATCACTTCTCCTATTGACGGTTATGTGGTAACAAAATCTATTACAGAAGGAATGAATGTACGCGCTGACAATACAACTTCATTATTTATGGTTTCGTTCCTTAAAACCGTTTGGGTTGAGGCCAATGTATATGAAAGTGATATTCCTCAAATAAGTGTTGGCGATTCGGCCGATATAGTTACAGTAGCCTATCCTGATAAAAAATTAAAAGGCACTATTTCCAAAATTTCAAACATACTTGATTCTTCAGCAAGCACAATGCAGGCAAGGATAGTACTTGAAAACACAAATAATCTTTTAAAATCGGGGATGTTTGCCACCGTAAATGTGCACCTCGACAAACATAAAAAAGCTTTAGCCATTCCCAAAGAAGCCCTGGTATTTTATGACAACGATTATTACGTAATGGTTTCAAAAGGCAATAATAAGTTTGAAAAACGTATGATTTCTATTGAAGGAACCAACAACGAGATTGCCTACGTAACAAAGGGGCTGCAACCTAATGAGGTAGTGGTTAGTAAAAACAGCCTTTATGTATACGGACAATAACCTTGCTTTAGATGAATAAGATTATTAAAAGCATAGTTTCCTTCTCGTTAAAGAATAAAATTTTCATTCTTTTTGCTACTGTTGTTATTGCAATACTAGGAGCCATAGCCTACAGCAAAACACCTATTGAAGCCTACCCAGATATCACCAATACCCAAATAATAATTATAACCCAATGGCAAGGTAGAGGTGCACAGGAAGTTGAAAGACAGGTTACTATTCCTATTGAGCTTGCAATGAACTCAGTACAGGAAAAGACATCCATTCACTCTACAACTATGTTCGGGTTATCGCAAATAACAATCATTTTTAATGATGGAGTGGACGATTACCATGCCCGCGCTCAGGTAATGGATTTGCTTGGTAATGTGCAGTTACCTACCGGAGTGCAGCCTGAAGTTGAACCGCCCTACGGCCCTACCGATGAAATTTTCAGGTTCACAGTTCAAAGCAAAACCAAATCAGCACTGGAATTAAAGACAGTAGAAAATTGGGTTGTAGAACGCAATTTAAAATCAATAGAAGGTGTAGCCGATGTTAATACTTATGGTGGGCCAACCAAAACATACGAGATAGATGTTGATCCAAATTTATTGCGCAAATACGATATAACTGCACTTGATGTATATTCTGCCGTTTCAAACAGTAACATTAATGCCGGTGGCGATGTTATTGATCAGGGTGAAGAATCATTTGTAGTAAGGGGCATAGGTTTGCTAAACAATATTGATGAAATCAAAAATATCATCGTTAAAAACATGAATGGTGTACCTCTGCTTGTTAAGAATGTGGCAGATGTAAAAGTAAATTATATGCCAAGGCTTGGAAGAGTGGGAATGGATACGGCTGGTGATGTAGTAGAAGGAGTAGTTGTTATGCGTAAAGGCAAAAATCCACAAGAAGTTCTAAAGCTAGTTCGGGCAAAAATTGACGAGCTGAATAACTCGATACTTCCATCGGATGTTAAGTTGGTACCATTCTACGATCGTAACACACTCATAACTTATTGCACAGATACAGTATTACACAACCTTATTGAAGGGATTGTACTTGTAATAGGCCTTGTGTTCCTGTTCATGGCTGATTGGAGAGCAACTTTAATTGTTGCTATAGTTGTGCCCCTTTCATTATTATTTGCTTTTATATGTATGCAAATAAAAGGCATGCCTGTAAATCTGCTTTCGCTTGGTGCAGTTGACTTTGGAATAATAATAGATGGGGCCGTAGTGATGGTGGAAGGATGCTTTGTTGTATTTGATAGAAAATACAGAGAATTGGGGCAGGAAAAATTCAATAAGCGGGCAAAAATGGGTTGGATTAAAAACACCAGTATAGATATGGGTAAAGCAATATTTTTTGCGAAATTCATTATCATAACTGCTTTAATACCCATATTCTCATTTGAAAATGTAGAAGGGAAAATATTCTCTCCACTAGCATACACACTGGGCTTTGCACTCATTGGGGCGCTCATCTTCACTCTTACATTTGTTCCGGTGATGATACATATATTAATGAAGAAAAATGTTTATGAAAAGCATAATCCCATTGTTTCAGGCCTTGAAAAAGGGTACATAAAACTTTTCAATTATACTTTCAGGCACATGCGTATAAGCCTGGTGCTTGCTGTAGCGCTTTTAGGTGGCAGTTTATATATAGCTACTTTTTTAGGTTCTGAATTCTTACCTCACCTTGATGAAGGAGCACTATGGGTTAAGGCACAAACCCCGCTGGGTATAACCCTTGCTAAATCTTCGGCACTGGCAGATAGCATGCGTAAAGATCTGGGAAGTTTTAAAGAAGTTAAAACAGTTGTATCGCAAGTAGGCAGGCCCGATGATGGAACTGATCCTGAAGCCTTTTCAGATATACAATGCGATGTTATACTGGTTCCCAAAGAAGAATGGAAACGAAACATAAGCAAAGATTCGCTGATCGATGAGATGAATCATGTGCTGGTTAGCAAACACGAAGGAGTAGTTTTTAATTTTTCACAACCTATTCGCGATAATGTAGAGCAAGCTGTTTCAGGTATGAATGCAGCGCTGGGCTGCCAGATATCGGGTGAAGAATTTGCTGTGCTGAATGAAAAATCGAAACAGATTTTTGATACGCTCACAAAAATAAAAGGGATTGAAGACCTTGGCATATTAAAAAACCTGGGGCAACCGGAACTTGATATTGACCTTGAACAAGCTAAAATGGGATTATATGGAGTAAATACTGCAAACGCCAACGCAGTAGTGCAAATGGCCATAGGCGGACAAGCAGCAACACAGGTATTTGAGGGCGAACGTCTATTTGAACTTAGAGTTCGTTATGCGCCCGAATTCAGAAAAACTCCTGAAGAGCTGGGTAACCTTATGGTGCCAACATTAAATGGTGGTAAGGTTCCACTAAAGCTTATAGCCACTATTACACAGAAAACCGGTATTAGTTCTATATACAGAGCGAACAACCAACGTGTAATAGCTGTAAAATTCTCTGTGAGAGACAGAGACATGGGCAGCGCCATAGCAGAAGCAAGAGAAAGAACTAAAAATGTTAAGGTTCCTAAAGGCTACAAAATAGATTGGATAGGAGAATTCCAAAGCCAGGTAAGGGCTGTAAACAGGCTCAAGCAGGTCGTGCCTATTAGTTTGTTGCTAATCTTCGTAATTCTATTTATGACCTTTGGTAATTTACGGGATTCAACAATTATTTTGCTTAATGTACCATTTGCTTTAATTGGCGGCATATTTGCATTATTACTTACAGGTACTAATTTCAGTATTTCAGCCGGTATAGGTTTTATTGCGCTATTTGGCGTTTGCATACAAAATGGAGTTATACTTATTGTGCAGTTTAAAAGAAATCTTGAGCGTAAACAATCACTTCTTGAAGCCATTAATAATGGTGTACGCGAAAGAGTAAGGCCTGTTGTTATGACTGCTTTAATTGATATGGTAGGTTTATTTCCTGCAGCAATAAGTACCGGTATTGGTTCAGAAGCGCAAAAACCACTAGCTATAGTAATGATTGGTGGGCTTGTTTCTGCCACAGTATTGGTTCTATTAATTCTTCCTATTATTTACTACATGGTTTATGCCCCAAGGCATCCACATCCTCATAAAGAATCATAGACTAATCGATATGCCTCTTCGGCAATAGTAAAATTGCGGTATTTTTCAGCCAAGGGGCGAATTCTATTATAAATCTCCTGCCTGCTATTATTTATCAATAAAGACTCTATTCGTTTTATAGCATTTAAGTACCCCACCTCATTTAATGTTTCTATAATTGCACCTGCATAGTTTTGGGCAATTATATCCGAATCGGTTGAAATATTAGGTGTAATTACTATGGGCAACCCCAAAGCCATATATTCTCCATTTTTTATAGGTGTTGAGTATCTTTTTGATGGTAATAGTTTGAATGGGCTAACTGCAAAATCAGCCATTCCCATATATTTTGGCACATCTTTATGCGGAACAAATAGCTTTATGAGTGTATCATCATCAATTTCATGCTTTATTCTCTGTTTATTTACATAAGCTCCGTCTTCTCCACTCAACATTAAAAATCTGAATTTGGTTATGCCCCAATAGTTTTCGCATTGCTTAACAAAAGCAAACAACTCATCATCCAGATAAAAACCACCAAGTTTACCTGCATATAAACAGGTAATTTTATCAGTTAAATTATATTGAGCGAGAAGCTGTTTATCCTTAATAACTGAACCCGAAAATAGGTTAAGGTCCACGCAGGCAGGTTTTATTTGAAAATCGGTAACCACAATCCCATATTTTTTAAAAATATACCTATCCATACCCTCGGCAGCCATAATTAGTTTATCTGCTACTTTCACCTGCTTCTTTTCCATATAAAAAAGCAACCTGAATTTCATATTGCCTTTCTTCCATTGCCCACCCTCAACCATCGATTCAGCATGCGGTTCAACGCTATCAAGAATAAGCATAAGTTTCCTATTTAAAATCTTCAACAATGCCCCAATTGAACCGGCCGGGGTACACATGGTATGCAAAACGGAGATCTTCTTCCGCCGTACAATTCTTCTTATAGCTATAATATTAAAAAACCATCTGAGCAGCAAAAAGCTTTTAGAAACTGGCAACTCAATAAGAACTACATTTTGGCGCTTACTAATTTTTATAGATGAAGTCTTTTTGGTGGTAGCAATCAAATAAGTGTAACAGCCCGTAATATTTTGCACTATTCTTATATAGGGTAATGTATAGGTCTGAATAAGGGCATCGTTATATTGCCATTGTGTTATAAATAATATTTTATTGCCGCCTGCCTTTATCAAGTTTATAGCATGTGTTTTATAATTGCCAGGAATCGCCTGGTAAATAAGCCACTCGGATAAGCGACAATAGACTTAAAGGCATATTTTATTGCAAGCAACCTGTTTTTCTTAACCAAAACCAAGTGTAATGCAACATACGAATAATTAGAGCCAATAAAGGCTTTCGTTCTTCCTTTATACTTATTTACAATTTCTTTATTTGATAAAACTATACGAAGAAGAGCCTCCTTGCTTTTAATTAAATGCTCTATATTAAATGTCAACACACTTCGTTCATCATGCTGTATAAAACCAGATGTAACAACATCATTATATGCGATAGGATGCTTGACACCTATTCGGAGCCAAAGCTCCCAATCTTCAGAAGCAGAGAGAATCCGCTCTTCATTAAATGGGTTTTCAATTGCAATACTTCGTTTCATAAATATACCCATTATTAATAATGGGTTACCATAAATCAAATCTTCATTAATACCATGTTTAAATTCAGTTTGAATTTTAAAACCGTTGTTTGAAGCAGGTATTTCAACTCCCTGGTAAAAAATTGCAGGGGATTCATTTTTTAAAATAAACTTGTTCGCCTCCTCCAAGTGATTTGGGTAAACAATATCATCTGAATCCAAGAAGTTAACATAATCGCCTGTTGCCTTTAAAGCGCCATAGTTGCGGGCAACTCCCCGTTCTTCGTTATTTTTTTTGTAATAAAACAACCTCTCATCTTTAATAGCACGGACCACATCTTCAGTATTATCCTTACTTCCATCATCAACAACTATTACTTCGAGGTTTTTATAGTGCTGGTTAAGGGCAGAGTGTATGGTTTTGGCAATCATGCCACCCCTATTATACGAAGGAATAATGATCGAATATTTTATACTATCGTTCATATACTTTATCCAGTTCTTTTATCATTTCTGTAATATTAAACATACCACTTCTTGCTGTATTTATACCATTATAAGCTAATTTCTTTTGCAAATCAGCATCCTTTATAATCCTTAACAACCCATTTTCTATCATCTCCTGACTCTTAAAATCCACCAATATGCAGTTATGTCCATCTTTGCCAACTTCCTTCACAATTCCCGATCCTGTATATATTGCCGGTACACCCATAGCCCATGCCTCAATGCAAGATAATCCAAATGCCTCACTTTCAGCATAAACCGGAGCATGAATAAATACATTAAAAAATTTATAAAGGCTGAAAATATTACGCTCGAAGTCTATCAATGTATAATTATCATTAGGAATATCCCTCAAAAGCTCTTCTACTTGCTTTGAATATGGTCCGCCTGCATTGCAGAGTACAAGGCGAGCGTTAGGATAATCGTTTAAAATTGATTGAAAGGCCGGAATAATATATTGCAACCCTTTATAATGCATAAACCTTGAAACAACGCCAACAACCGGGTATTTACCATTTACAAAATCATATTTTTCACCTATCTCTTGCTTATGGCTTTCGGCAAGCTTATCCATTGCATCAAAATCGAAGCCATGATATATAACGCTTATCTTTTTCTCTGCAACCCCTTCTCTATTTATAAGCACATCTTTAACTACTTTACTTATTGCAATAATATCTGTAGCCAGGTAATTTGCCAGTTTATCATACTTAACTGCATTCGGGTAATAGTCGAGGTTAATGGTAGAATTGTGCCTGGTATATATCCTTTTTTTTACACCGGCGAGGCGTGCAGCAATTAAACCGGCTATGGTAGCTTCAAATAAATGGCAGTGTACAACCTCAATCCTTTCTTTCTTTAAATACTTTTTTATTTTAAATATACTGCCAGGTAAATCTGATTTAGAACTATATGGTATCCTGTAAACCGAAATGTTTTTTTTACGGAGGAAATCCTCAAATTCTGTATTCTCACTGTTCATCAAAACTACATGCAGCGTATACTTCGAATAATCTAAATACTCAATATTCCATTCCAGTGAAAATGATTTGGCAATACCCGATATGATGTAACAAATATTTATCATTTACTATGCTACAAAAAGACAATGAGGAATTTGTCTTTTATTATTTAATTATTTCTTATTCAATGCACCCTGTAGCTGATCGAGAGTATCAATTGCAAGCCATTTCTGGGGCCGGAATGAGGAACAGTACAATTGCTGCTTATTAATTAACTGCTGCCATACTTCATAAAAACTCTCGGTAGCTGAAGTAAGGGCATTAACTTTTGCCGGGTTCAAAATCTGAATACCAGAACAGTATATATCAGTTACATCATTCCTGCTGATCTTAGACACCACATTTTCTTTGTGAAAGATATAGTCTCCGTCGAATCCTTTTATTGGCTTTACAGGTACTACAACAGCTGCTGGCTCGCCACATTTAAAATATTCATCAGCCAAAGCTTCAAAATCCATTTCTACTACATTGTCGCATGTTAATACAAAAACAGGCTCGTTAAGGTGTTTAATCATGGTATTATAAATCCACCATGAGTTCCCCCTTCCTTCGGTATTAAAAACTGAGCTTACCCCTATTTTTATAACATGTTCGGCAAGTACTGCACCCTTATATCCAACTGTAATATGTATGTTCGGTACATGTTTTTTAATGCCTACTATCCCACGCTCTATTAATGTAACACCATCAAACGATATCATCGGCTTAGGTATATCTGTAGTCAAGGGCATCATTCGCATTCCCCTACCCGCCGCCATTATTAAAGCATGATTGATTCTTCCCATTGGGATATTATATTGTTCTAGGCATATCTTCCAATATGGCCAATATCTCTTTTTCCGATAGCTTTTCAGAGGTAATAGATGAAAGGCTTTTTTGAACAGGCTTGGCAGATTTAGTATTCATTGAGGTAACATAATATACTTCGCTACCAAACTTAACCTCAGTAGTATATTCCCTCTCCGAATCACCCACCAGATACTCATCAACCCTTTCGCCAGGCCTACCCTCAATTTTTTCGTATTTACCGCCTTTATGTTTTACCCATACTTTAAGTACATCTTCTATTTGAGCTGCCTTCATATCCCTAGTAAGCACATGACCCTGCAGTTGTTCTATATTATTCATACAGGCAATTACAATATCAGCTGCCTCACTAACCCGTATAATATACCTTCTCATCTCAGGGCCTGTTGTGCCAATAACCCCGGTTTCATCCATCATTTTCTTCCAAATTGGCAATACTGAACCACTTGACCAGGCTATGTTGCCAAACCTTACACAAGCAAATTTGGTTGATGTTTTTCCATTTAATGTACAAAACATCCTTTCCATAAGGGCTTTTGTAAGCGCGTAAGTATTCCTAACAGGTGGAGCAGCTTTATCGGTTGATATACCAATCACCGTTTTAACACCTTTGTCTATGGCAATTCTTGCCACATTTTGCGAACCTGTAACGTTTATATCAACCGCTTCAAAAGGCTGTTTTTCTGAAATATCCACAAATTTGGTGGCTGCAGCATGTATAATAATATCGGGTTTCGTTTCGTTAACAACATCACGCACCGATTCAATATTCGAAACATCCAGAGGTAAAACTGCGCAGCTTGTATATCTTTCAGCCCACATATTCTGGGTATTATTGCGACCGGCCAAAAAGACCTTATACTTTTCTTTTAGCTTAAGCCCTAGCTCTCTACCCAAAAATCCGGTACCACCGGTAATAAGTATTTTTTCCATACTTTATGTTCTTAGCAAATATAGAAAAAAGCCAGAATTGGCTGTTAATGAATGCTATTATAATTATTCGGGAGAATTGTAGCCCTTATAAATGTTAGCACCTAATAGTGCATTAATAAGTGCAAAGCCTAAAATATCCATTTTAAGCAAATTAAGCATATTCAAAGCCTTTAATAGCAAGGGTTGAAGAAAGTATACTCTTTTGAAGACAAAGGATTTTAAAGGTGAATAATGCAAGACATGAGAATTATCGCCCATATTTACTGCGTTCCTGCTTATAGCCCCAAACCGTTTTTTCCTTTCCAGCCAGTTTAACAAATCAACCCTGTCAGCTTCATTATGATAAACCATTACTAAAGGGTTTATCCACATAGTTATTTTATTTTCAAGCAATCGCTCAGTAATATCAATATCGGTCCCTTCATGCAAGTGTTTCTCATTATAGCCTCCAATGAGTGTAAAATCGTCTTTGGTAATACAAAAAAAGAAACTTGCAATACTCATCGCCATAAATGGCTCATCCTCTTTCCAACCTGCACCATAAAGCGATTTCATTGCTGTAAAGCCCGTTTTTATAAGAAACCGGCCAAATATTTTCTTCTTTATTTCAGCCAACAATTCGGGCGGGTATTGCCAGTTTACATTAAAACACGAATACTTCATTTCCTTGTGAAAACTTATTGCATAGTCAATACTTTCTTTCGATACTATAATATCATCATCTACAAACAATAATATTGCACTGTGCGCAAGCGAAGCCCCGTAATTACGCGATGAGAAAACACTGTTCTTATCAAACGGGTTATCGCAAATCGAAACATAAGATGGCTTATTGGATAATTGAATAGGAGACGCAGAATTATTTACAACAATTATCTCAACATCTACATGTGATGATGAGATAATAATATTTTTCAGCGTATTGAAAAATATTTCACCTCTGTCTTTCGTTGGTATAATTATGCTTAAATCAGCCATAAACAAATACTCTTTGCCCTTAAAATCGTTTTATTTCTTCAAAAATACCATAAAATGACTAATTGTAAAGCTAATGAAAATGCAACTACTTATGCATTACCCAAAGGTGCCAGACAGATATTATCCACTTCCTTAACTCTAAAGCAAGGTTTAATCTAACATAATTGGCTGAAAATCGTAACTATCAAATTTCCCAATGGTACTATCTTTACCAAAACCCTGTATATAAATAGTGAAGGGCATTTTTGAATGAAAGGGGCCCTTCTTAAATGGGTTTATAAGGAAACCGGCATTATTGTAAGTTTCAGCTAAAAATTGCGATTCTGATCTCCAAGTATAAATATACCTGATTTTAGTTTCGTTAAAAATATACTTAAAGAAAACAGAAGCGTAAATTTTATAATTCAATTTATCGTTAAAATGCAACCAATTTATTAAACACGTATTTTGATAATCTACCCTGTAAACACAAACACCAAGGAGTTCATTGCCTTCAATTATTCCAATTACTTTGCATTTAAAATTAGGGTTGTTGAATATCTTCCACCTAAATATTTCCTCATTAATCACCTTTGAAACCTTTGCATGCGGCTTTGCTGTTCGGAGGTAACCAGAAAGTAATTCGCTCGGTTCGTCAAAACTAACGACTTGAAAATTATTATTTGATTTACGGTGGTTTTTGAGAGAGAATAAAAAATTGGACAGAAATGTGTAGTTACACTTATTAATTAATTTCCAATTAAGCTTATTTACAAATCCTCCAAAAGATTGAGTACCTGGGAAAGCAATCATCAAAAGTTCTTTCTCCTGATTTGATGCATCTTGCTGAACCAGTTGGGCTAATTTTACAAATAAGCCCTTCCTCTGAAAATCCGGGTGAGTCATCGCTTCAACCGCCTGATATGTTTTTTTTATTACACCATCTATCCAATAAAATTCAGGAATTACACCATATGAACCAACAGTTTTCCCCTTATATAGAGCTTCGTAAACTATAGCGTGTCCTGCTGGGTTATCGAAATATTTCCATTTAAAATATGAATCCTCTACCTTGAGTCCGAAACATAAATACATAAGCTCCGAAAGGCGCCCAAGATTTTCATTTGTAGTTATTTTTTTGAACTCAAACTCCATATTTCCTCTTAAAAAATTTTGTTAATCAAGGTTTCTTATCAAAGGATAATTAATATAGGAAAATAATTTCGCTTTGTCTTCATTCTGCAATGCAATTCTTGGAATAAGGTCTTGATTTGAAAACTTTAAATAATTTTTTGTAGTATCATATACAAACGAATGAGCTTGATGTGCAATTTTGAGGGCATAGGCATTATAAGTTGTATGAAACCCAAAAGGAAAGGCAAAATGGTCAATTTCTGAATTCAATAAACGTTCCAGATATTCTTTATTTTCAATAATCTCTTGCTTTATGGTTTCATTAGAACAGCTAGAAAGGTGTTTATGGGTCTTGGTGTGATTTCCAATAATGACGCCTTCCGAAAACAAAAATTTCATGTCCTTCTCATCAAGATATATTTTATCTCGCTCATATTCGGGCTCTCGAAAAATTGAATAATCATCATTGGGAAGTTTAGAATCACATATAGAAGTAACAGGATCCCTAACAAATTCCTCAAATGACAACTTATTATATTCAACTATTTTTCTAAATATATTTTCCAGATACTTAACATTATTGTTTTTTTTAGCTATCAATAAACTGCTGCACCATAGCCAATTTTCCTGTATTGCTGTTTGATTGGCAAATACAGCAAATGGGATTTTTTTCTTGTTAAGATACGGGAATGCCGATTCTAAAACGGAATAGAATCCATCATCAAAAACAATTGATGCCAGGTTACTATGATGATCATCTCGGTATAATTTATCGGTTAATTTGTTAAGGGCAACAATTTTGAAGTGCTTTTGGATCCAATCAATGTTATTTTCAAAAATTTTAATATCTGTTGAATAAGTTGAGCTGTTATGGAAACTAGAAGCATTTGAAATATCATGGAACACAAAAACATACCGTATGCCCTTTTTAAAAGGCAAAATAAAATTTTTTGTCAGCAAAGTATTATAAAGAAGATTGAATATTATTTTCTTCATTCCAATCAATAAATTGAATATTCTTAATTATCTCGAAAATAAGCAAAAAAATCCTGCTTGCTACTCACTGCTTAAAGATAGGATTTCTCTATCCATTGGGCGAGTTGTTTATGGCCTATGCTTTACCGGTAAAAAACAGTGCACGAAATACCCCAGCAATTTCAGCGGCATAGCTAACCTTTTTCCCTTTCGCAGTATATAGAATTATTCTGAACAACAATAACATTTTAGTATAAAGCCAGCCATAATTCTCAATAAGAAAAGCATACTCATTGCTATGCCTAAGTCGCAAAAACGATGCTTTAGAGGAAGCACCTAAATGATGAATGATAGAAGTATTTGCATTATAATATACAGTATATCCCAATTTCTTAATTGCATAACACCACTCCAGATCTTCGCCGTACATAAAGAACTTTCCAGGTAATTTTTTATCAGGAAAGCTTTGCAGGATACTAGCTGGAAACATAAAAAAGGCTCCCCAAACAAATTCAGTGTATATACTTGATAAATGATCAAAAAAACCATTACCCATCACTATTCCCCTTTTGGGTTGAGGAATCAGTTTATGTATCCTGAATAATTCAATACATGTCAAAGCAATAGATGGAAAACGATGGCACTGCTTTTGAATGTTACCATTTGGCGATAATAACTTACAGGTAATTACCCCAATAGAATTATTCTGCTGAGCTATATCATGGCATTTTGATATTGAATCTTCAGTAAGTTCAGTATCACTGTTCAAAAGCAATATATACTGCGCAGAAGCATACAGGATGCCCATATTATTTCCGCCTGTAAAGCCAGTATTTTCTTTGCTCTTAACTAATTTTATTGTTGGAAATTCCTTCAAAAATAAATCAGCATTACATTCTGCTGATGCATTATCTACCAAAATAATTTCGTAAGAAACTCCTTTTGTACACTGCATAACTGTGCGTATGCATTTAGAAGTAAGCTCAAACGTATTATAATTTACTATTACAATTGATACATCCATTGGTTTACTTTAAAAACAAATAATGTATGTTAATTGCTCAGCTAAGTACCGCTCAGTTATATAAGGAGCTAATATGTTAGTGCGTTTTCTTACAAAGAAATTGCTGGTGTTTATACTTACAAGCTGTTTTGCAGCATCTACGGCTAAAGCAGGAAAAACTTGACAGACATTATTTATCTGTTCAATATTTTTTGAATACACAATATCCCTATACTCTTTGTTCCTAAAACAATATTTTAAACATGTTTTAAATGTAGTGCTGAGACGCATATACAAAGGTTCTTCTTCAATTTTTAAACCTATTGCATTATTGGAGTGTAGCCTATACTTCATAAGCGGTTTATCAATGTAGGTTATCTTCCCAATTGTTGCACAGACCAAAACAAGCCAATAATCGTAATACCCAATCACATTGGTGGTTTTAAAAACACTCTTTAACAGTATCCTGTTAAAAAGCATATTACAACCGGGAATATAATTTTTGAGAAAAAAAATACTGCCTGCAACTCCTTTCTTAAATTTAAAGTGCTTATTGAATGTAGTAACAACTTCCATTTTATCATTTATTACATCCAAATCAGAAAAGACCAAAACAGCCTTGCCTGGCTGTATTCCCTCTTCTCGTTTTATATTCAATAATAGTTCGGCTATTTTATTAGAATACCAAATATCATCCTGATCACAAAACATTATATAATCAGCCATTGAATGTTTTAAAAGCTCAGTGAATGAAGCCGAATAGCCTATATTACCTTGCTGATCGGTAATTATCTTTACCCTATCCGGGTACTCCGTTTTAAACTGTTCAATAATCTCAACAGAATCATCATTCGATCCGTCATCTCTTATCAATAAGTGCCAATGTTGATGACTCTGCAATACTATACTCTGCAATTGTTGCTGAAGATATTTGCCGCCATTATAGACTGACAAGAGTATATCGACATTATCGGGCATTTTTATTTCTGCAATACTATCTTTTTTACCGCAACACCTTTTTCATTCGCAATACGCGCAATATAAATACCATCTGAGAATTGGCTCATATTAATGGCTATAGTATCAGCACTATTTCCTGAATTTACCTTTCTTACAAGTACTGTATTCCCCATTTCATCTGAAATAGTTACAGTTGTCAAACCCATTTCAGTAAGTTCCACATTTACCAACCCATTTGTAGGAACAGGGTAAATTTTCACACTATTATTTATATCATTTATGGCCGATATACCTGTAACCACTGTGCCTGAGTCGCAAATACTTTCGTTAGGGCAATAATTAGTAGTAATACAAACGTGGTAAACGCCAGTATCCAGATTATGAATTGACGAGGCAGTTGTTGCATCATTCCAAACAAACAAATAATACAGGCTATCTCCTTGTGGTACGCCCCCATACGGATAAGCTTGAATCCAACCATCTTTACAGCCTATGCAAGATGGAGGGTAAGAGACTATACTATCAGCAAGTTTAGCAGCCTGAACAATACTACAGGCAGGATAAATCTTACAATTATTCGAATCAGTTACCATACACAAATATGAGCCCTGGCCAACATTGGCAATTGTATCATAGGTTGAACCATTACTCCAGTTATACATATATGGAGATACGCCTCCATTAACATTTATAGAAGCAGAACCACCACCACTTGCACCACTACATACACCTATAGTATTTATAATACCAATCAATTGGGGTGGCTGGGTAAATGTTACAGATGCTTTACCAATGCAACCTGTAGAATCAGTTACTGTACAAACATACGTTCCCGCTTTTAAATTTAAAGCAAACCCGTATGTTCCACCTGAAGGAGACCAGGAATATGCAAATGGCGCAGCACCACTAAGCGTATTTACTATAGCACTTCCGGTATTAGCACCATAGCATGTAATTGCAGTGCTGAGTATTACAGTATCTCTGGGGCCACCTGTATCAGGAACCACCACATTAACTTTATTAACACAACCTAATGAGTCAGTAACAGTACAAAAATATGTCCCCCCTGCCAAATTGGTAACGGTTGCATTACTACTTATAACAGCAGACCATGAATAGTTATAAGAAGGAGTACCGCCAGACGCAATAACACTTGCTGAGCCATTCCTAGTGCCGCATTTTGTGGCAGTAGCCATGGTATCTACAATAAGCAAAGTTGGACCTGTAATGGTAATACTTGGTGCAGGGGCCTTGCAATTATTAAAATCGGTAATAGAACAACTATAGGTACCAATTGTAATATCAACTGCACTGTCGGTTACACCCGCCCCTGATGACCAGAAATAATTATAAGGAGCTACTCCTCCTTTAATACCAATTACAGCCCTTCCATTATCTCTGCCAAAGCAACTTACATTAGTAAATGAAGTAATACTGTCCCTCAATTGTGGTGGCTCTGTAACATTAACTATAGCGGTACCACTGCAACCAATACTGTCTAAAGTAGTAAACGTATATGTACCTGCGCAAAGCCCTATTGCCGATGTATCGGTACCGCCCGAAGGAGACCAACTGAAAGTATATGGTAAATGCCCGCCAACCACTCTTATTGTAGCACTTCCAATACATTGGCCAAAACAGGTTTCGTTTGTTGAAGAAATTATACTATCCCTTGGGCCGCCGGTATTAGGCAAATAAACACTGGGTGATACACTGCAATTATTAGAATCGGTTATCGTGCAAGTATATAATCCAGAAGGTTGAGCAGTATCAAGCGCATTTGTATTATCACCCGGAGACCACAGGTAAGTATAAGGAAACACTCCGCCCGATACGCTAACACTTACTGAGCCTGTAGTTTTTGTACAAGGAGTCGGAGTATAGGATGTTATTGTTTGAATAGCAGAGGGCGAAGTAATAATGGCATTGATACTGGTAATACAATTATTAAAATCGGCTACCTGGCATGTGTATGTACCCGCTTTAATATTGCCTGCAATACTATCTGTGCCTGCTCCGGCTGTCCATAAATACGAGTATGGTTTTGTGCCGCCTTTAACACGTATAGTGGCGCTGCCGGTACTATTTCCGTTACAAAGAACATTAACTACAGATACCACACTATCTTTTAACAGAGCAGGTTGTGTTATTATTATTGTATCTGGTGTTATACAATGATTCGAATCGGTTACAGCAAAAGTATATGTACCTGCAATAAGGTTATTTATAAAGTTATTGGTTTGCAATGAAGGAGACCATAAGTAAGAATATGGTTTTGTACCGCCCTTAACATCAATAGTAATGGCGCCATTATTATTTCCATTGCAACTTACATTGGTGAGCATCGAAATACTATCTTTTAGTAAAGGCGGTTGGGTTATTGTAAAATTAAAGCTATACGTTATACCTTTTTTATCTTTAACTAACCCAGTATAGTTACCTGCTTTTAAACCCGATACACTATCTGTCGTGGCACCATTACTCCAGGTATACGTAAGCGGATAATGGCCACCTCTTACATGAACTGCTGCTGAACCACTACTATCACCAAAACAAATCACATTATGTTGAGTAATTGTTGCACTCATTTCTTCTAAAAGATCACCATATGGAGCACTGCCATTAGCGCCATTAAAACTTTCTATAGTATCCTCAATATCTGTAAGAATATTAAACCTAAAGACAACACCATTGTTATATTTCCCACCAGATAGAGTCATCCCATAAAGCAATCCATCATTACCCTGAATAAGGCTCCCCTGAGGGTTAGACCCATTTATTCCACTAAAATTAAATACAATAGAATCATTATTAGTACTAATATTATAGCAGAAAATAACCCCCATGTTATTGGCCCCTCCCATAGATGTCATACCATACAGTTTTCCATTTGAAGCCTGCATAAGACTTCCTAATGGATAATAGCCAGTAGTATTTCTAAAATTGATCAAAACATTTTGTATACCACTATTTATATTGTAACCAAAAAGAACGCCAGAATCCATACCTCCACCTTTGCTTGTCAATCCATATAAAAGGCTATCATTCACAAGCAAAGGCGTACCCTCAGGGAAAGCACCATTTCCACCATTAAAATTGAAAAGTACGGAATCTATATTTGTAGTAGGATCAAAAGAAAAAAATGCCCCTTGAAAGCTACTATTATAGGTCATACCATACAATAGACCATTCTTAGTCTGTATTAAACTTCCCTTAGGTTGAACTCCTTTTGTGCCGAAATTTAACAATACTGACTGAGCACCCGAATTAATGTTATAATTGAAAAGCACACCATTTCCAGTTCCACCGGAAGACGTCATACCATATAATAAACCATCAGAAGCCTGAAGCAGATTACCATAAGGATAACCGCCATTATTACCACTGAAGACAAAAAGAACAGAATCTTTATTCGTATAAGGATTTAATCTAATCATCTCTCCCTGGGGTGCACCTATAGTATTATATACCATAGCATATAAAAAATGGTTTGTTGCTTGTATAAATCCACTGCGAGGCTTATCTCCATTCGCACCGGCAAATAACGTATTGGCTATCACAGAATCTTTCACCGGATCAAATGCAAAGATGTTTCCATTTCCAGTACCGCCAACAGATGTCATTCCATATAATAACCCCTGATTTTGAGCATTGCAGAAAACTGAAGTGCATAAACCAATAAGCACACCAAGGGCTATATTTTTCTTATTCATTCCTGTATTATACGTATTTCAGTAAGTATGGTTCCACTAAAATAACAAAAAGAGGAACACTAGCAGGCAAATTCCGATATGGGGTAAATCAATGTAATTCAATTTAAAACAGGTAATAAAATATCCGAATGATGAATTGAATCATGATATATGGAAATAGTCGAGCTGATTAGGTCCTTTGTTTGACAAGTATATGGATTGATATATTGTTGAGGATTTCTATCTGCCAACGGAAACCAGGTACTTTGAATTTGAATCATAATTCGATGTCCTTGTTTGAAGGTATGAGCAATTGTGGGTAATTGAAACTTCATTTGAGTTACTCTATTTGCAATAAATGGTTCTGGTCTTTCAAAACTATTCCTAAACCGGCCCCTCATTACATCTCCCATCACAAGCATCTGATAACCACCAATTTTACATGCATTCACCTCAGCATTGGCATATTTAAAATCATCCGGAAACACATCAATAATCTTCACTACAAAATCTGCATCTGTTGTTGAGATAGATGCATAAATATCAGCAATAACGGGCCCTAATACTGTAATTTGTTTTTCTATTGGTTTTGTTTCATATATTAATACATCTGGCCTGTTTGACAGAAAGCGCTGGTCTTCACACATATATGTTACCGATGGCTTCAAAGCAGTATCAGTATACGGAACAGGCTTCATAGGGTCACTTTTGTAACTATCAATACTTTTTTGATTGGAATGAATGTCAAATGAAATTTCTTCATTCATATTTAAATACAGGTTAATTACAGAGTCATTTTTAGGTAGCCATTCAGCAAATGTGTGCCATTTATTTTCTCCCGTTACAAAAACACTTGCTTCAGGTATCGCTTTTATATCACCTTCGCCTTTTAAATAATAATCAAAAAATGGCAATTCAATATTCTTAAAATAATACTCCGAGGTGTTACTCTCAAACCTAACATTTCCTATTCTATCACTCACCGAGTCAAGCCATTGGCCATGATACCAAGGGCCTTCTACAATTTTGCAGACTGTATTAGGAGATTGTTTTTTTATTACTTCATATAATCTCCAGGGGCCATAATTATCCTGTTCATCAAATAGGCCACCAACTATAAGCATAGCAGGTTTAATATCTTTCATCACTTCAGCTACATTTCGTAAATGCCACCAATCATCATAGTTGGGATGCAAAGCAATATCATTCCAAAAGGGTATAGAATCTCCCATGTATTTCCGGCTAAGCTCACTATAAGTACCTGCCTTCAGAAAAAATTGATATTTATTGCCGTATTTAATATTCTGAAGTGATGGAATGTTACTTGAAGGCGAAGGAAATGGCACAAGCAGATTGCGGTCGTAGTTAAATTCATCCGATAAAAAAAGCACTCCATTATGATGTGTATCATCGCCCATAAACTTATCAATAACCGGTGCTTGTGGGCTAACAGCTTTTAAAGCAGGGTGTCCGCAAAGAGCTGCCATAGTAGCATAAAAACCGGGGCATGATACCCCCAACACTCCTACCTTTCCATTATTATTCGACACATTTTTTATTAACCAGTCAATGGTATCATAAGCATCACTGGCCTCATCCACATCTGCAACCGATTTTTTATCAGGAATAAACGGGCGTTCAATCTCAAAAGAGCCCTCACTCATAAACTTCCCTCTTACATCCTGTAAAACAATAATATACTTCTCTCTGAAATACGCCATATATGGTGTTTTCCAAAAATATCTGTACTCCCGCTCTCCGTATGGGCCGCATGAATAAGGAGTGCGCATTAGCAAAATTGGATGTTGTTCCGAATTATCTTTTGGGATATAAATTGCGGTATATAATCTAACTCCGTCACGCATTACTATTTTACGCTCAATTTTGTAATAATGGTGATAAAACCAAACACCGTCAGAATTTATATATTCCAAATATTTAACAACACAAAAAACAGCAATTACGCAGTCAATTAATACTAATATATAAAAAGCCAAAACCTTCCCTCTCATAGAGTTTTACTAATCTTTATGCTTTCATTCTTCTATTAAACCTCAAAAACAAAATATCTGTTATTATTGCACCCATTCGGGCTATACGGAATTTCGACTTTGTTTTATAAGATGCCCAACTATATTTTCCATCGTTCAACAAGTAATACAAAATGTTTCGGCTT
>JABDCA010000027.1:0-41794 GCA_013288345.1 Bacteroidota bacterium
CATCGGGTGTGCCGCTTTCTCCAAAGCTATCTTTTACCGCAACCATTTCCATAGGGCTAGGATATTCACGAGCCAGTAATTGAGCAATACTATCTCCCAATCCACCGTTCATTTGGTGTTCTTCGGCAGATACTACGCATTTCGTTTTCTTCACTGACTTAATAATAGCCGCAGCATCCAATGGTTTTATAGTATGTATGTTTATCACCTCAGCCGAAATACCTTTTTGTTGCAATGCTTCGGCTGCTTCAATTGCTTTCCAAACCAAGTGGCCGGTTGCAAAAATACTTACATCAGTACCTTCAATAAAGGTAATGGCTTTGCCAATTTCAAATACCTGGTCTGCCGGGGTGAATATAGGAACAGCAGGCCTGCCAAAACGCAGGTAAACAGGGCCAATGTGGTTGGCTATTGCAATGGTTGCAGCTTTGGTCTGGTTAAAATCACAAGGATTAATAACGGTCATACCCGGCAGCATTTTCATCAGGCCAATGTCTTCCAGTATCTGGTGTGTAGCGCCATCTTCGCCCAGGGTAAGCCCTGCATGCGATGCGCATATTTTTACATTCTTACCCGAATAAGCTACCGATTGGCGTATCTGGTCATATACCCTTCCGGTCGAAAAATTGGCGAAGGTGCCTGTAAAAGGTATGTAACCTCCAATGGTTAATCCTGCTGCTATGCCAATCATGTTGGCTTCGGCAATACCCACCTGGAAGAAACGTTTTGGAAATTCCTTTTCAAAAGCATCCATCTTCAGTGAACCGGTAAGGTCGGCACAGAGTGCAACTACCTTAGGATTCTTTCTTCCTAGTTCCAGCAAGCCTGCTCCAAATCCCGATCGGGTATCTTTTTTTTCGGTGTAAGTATATTTTGTCATGATAAATGAAATAGCTGTTTAAAGGTTTACTGTTGTTGATACTCCCGGTTTAACATCAAATGTTTTATCGACAGTATATATGGTTTGCTTAATGTTGAGTGAACGGTAAATTACATGATAGTGGCCGGGCTGCATAATAATGCTCTGCTGCACAGGGTTGGCATCGAGGTTACACAGCCACACCATTTTAGTGCCATCTTCCGAATAAATACTTATTGGCCCGGCACCGGGTTTGGTAATGCTTACGTAACCCGCTTGCGGCACATTAACGGTGGTGGTAGTACTTTCTGATACTTTAACTCCTTTTACATACATGCGCGGCATAGTCAGTATTTCCAAATCATATTTACCTACAATATATTTATCGGTCGATTCTACTCCCTGCACATTCAGGGTTTGCATATCATCGGCTTTGCGTATAATGGCATAAAGCGCTTTGTACTCATCATCGCCATCCATTTTCAAATGCAGGTAGCCCTGTGGCGCCTTTACTGCAATAATGTTGTGCTTGCCCATTACAAGACTTATGTTGTGCTTATCTACTTCGGGTATGGTGTGTACCACTAAGTGGTATGTCCTGTTCGGGTCAATAGATATAGTATCGGGGTTACCGGCATCGTTAATGGTATGCATAAAATTATAAACCCTTGCGCCGGTGCTCTCATCGTAAAAGGTCATAGCCACATCAGTTTCCGAAGCACGGCCTTCCACATCAAGCAAATTTACCTGTGCAGTGGTGTTGTTAAGGGCTTGCGATATAACCACTTTCAATACGTTACGGAAGTCATCTTCTTTTTTTACATCAAAAAATTTACCCACACAATTGTACGAACTGCTAAAATCTTCTTTACCAATGCCAATCACAAAAGGCTTAAGTATAATGCCTTTCTTTTCCATTTCTTTCGCTGCATCGCAGGGATTACCACCGCATTCTTCAATGCCATCGGTAATTAAAATAATTACGTTGCGGCAATTGCTGCATGGGGTAAAATCATCCACGCACTTGCCCAATGTATACGCAATAGGGGTAGTACCCTTGGGTTCAATGGCTTTTATCTGGCCTTCAATGTCAAGCGCGTTTCCATCGGCAAAAGGAACAACAAGCCTGGTGTCTTCACAGTTACGGTGAGGTGAAAGGGCGTAATCTGCACCTAATGTGCGCAATGCCATTTGCAAATTGGGTATTGTCCTTAAGCTATCTACTAACTCAGTAAGCACCCGTTTTGCGAATGTAATTTTAGGTGTATGATCCCACTGTTCGTACATACTGTTCGATGCATCGAATATGAACAATACCCGTATAGTTGGAGGCCCCTGTGCCTTTAAGCCCGTCGCTCCAAAGGCAAAAAACAAGAATGCTATAACTATGTAAAAGGCTTTCTTCACGCTGTTTAGTAGTCTCCCAGTGTTTGTTCCAATTGTGCCAGCGCCTTTTCGGTTTGCTCGGGGTTGGTAGTGCTGCCATGCCATTTGTAGCTGTCGTGCATAAAGTCAACACCAAAGCCCATTTTGGTATGCATCAGTATCATTACCGGTTTTCCTTTGCCTGTATGTTCCTGAGCTTTTTTTAGTGTTGATATAACTTCTTCAATAATGTTGCCATCCATTTCAAGCACATCCCATCCGAACGATGTCCACTTGGCTTTCAGGTCGCCCATTGGCAGTACATCGGTTGTTTTACCATCTATCTGGGCATTATTCACGTCTATAGTAGAAATGAGATTATCTACTTTTTTGCCTGCGGCATACATAGCGGCTTCCCAAATCTGTCCCTCTTGCAACTCTCCGTCGCCATGAAGGCTGTATATGAAGTGCTTATCGTCGTTTAGTTTTTTTGCCAGCGCTGCGCCTACAGCAACTGAAAGTCCCTGGCCCAATGAGCCTGATGCTATGCGCACACCCGGTAAATGTTCGGCTGTAGCAGGGTGACCCTGTAATCTTGAGTTCAGCTTACGGAATGTTGCCAGTTCCTTTACCGGAAAAAATCCTCTGTGTGCCATAACGCTGTACCATACCGGGGAAATATGTCCGTTCGACAGGAAGAATATATCCTCACCAATGCCGTCCATGTTGAACTTGGCAGGGTCCTGCCTCAGTATTTCGTAGTAAAGCGACACAAAATATTCTGTACACCCCAAAGAACCACCCGGATGGCCAGATTGTACCGCTGAGGTCATACGGATAATGTCGCGGCGTACCTGCGAGCACACCTTTTTAAGTTCTGCTATTGATGCCATTTTACGCTGATTTTTATAAGCATTCAAAAGTAATTTTTTATAGAGGCAGCTTCATTTATTTGTTGAAAAGAATGGACTAATGTTGAAAACTATTTTGGTATTCGCTAAGTATGATAGAGAGAATAAAGGGAATAACCAATTATTTAAACTTCTTTGAAAATTCTTAATTATAACTTAAGAATTTACAGTATCCTGATCACATTAAAAAAGTAGCAATACAATAAACCAATACGGAATTCACTCAAAAGGCAAGATGGGAAGGGTTAATTATTATATTTTTGCACGAAATATAGAAAACTGTGAGTTTACAATGCGGAATAGTAGGATTACCCAATGTTGGTAAATCTACCTTGTTTAATTGCCTGTCGAATGCAAAGGCCCAGGCTGCCAATTTTCCTTTTTGCACAATAGAGCCAAACCTTGGTGTTATCAGCGTTCCCGATGAGCGCCTGCTGAAACTGGAAGAGTTGGTGAAGCCCCAAAAGGTTGTGCCTGCTGTGGTCGAAATAGTTGACATTGCCGGCCTTGTAAAAGGTGCCAGCAAAGGTGAAGGATTGGGTAACCAGTTTTTGGCCAACATACGTGAGACAGATGCCATTATACATGTATTGCGTTGCTTCGACGATGCTAACGTTATTCACGTGGAAGGTTCGGTGAACCCTATCCGCGATAAGGAAATTATAGATATTGAGCTTCAGTTAAAAGACTTTGAATCAGTTGAAAAGAGCTTGCAAAAGGTTGCCCGTGCAGCAAAGACAGGTACTGATAAAGAAGCCAAGAAAGAATTTGAAGTGCTTAGTATTTACCATAAATGCCTTGCAGAACAAAGGTCGGCGCGTACGGTTGAGATATCAGATGAAGATAAAGAATACATCAAAGGCCTGCAATTGCTTACCATGAAGCCTGTGTTGTACGTTTGTAACGTGGACCAAAGTTCTTTGAAAGGCAATAAGTATACCGATGCAGTAAGAGAGGCAGTGAAGAACGAAAATGCAGAAGTATTGATAATTGACGCAGGCATTGAATCGGAAATAGCTCAGTTAGAGAGCCCTGAGGACCGCAAGGCTTTCTTGGATGAAATGGGATTGGATGAACCGGGAGTTAGCAAGCTAATTAAGGCAGCATACAAACTTTTAAACCTATCGACTTACTTTACCGCAGGCGAAGTGGAAGTAAGGGCATGGACAATTTTGAAGGGCTATAAAGCACCACAGGCTGCAGGTGTTATACATACCGACTTCGAAAAAGGATTTATTAAAGCTGAGGTGATGAGCTACAATGACTTTGTACAGTATGGCTCAGAACAGGCCTGCCGCGATGCCGGTAAGCTTATGATACAAGGCAAAGAATATGTGGTTAGCGATGGCGATGTAATGCACTTCCGTTTCAACAACTAGTCACTAATTACGCAGCACTAATCACTAACATATGAAAAACAACCGCGGTACCTTAATAGCAGTAGTAATACTGCTTCTCATTTCGGTCTATTTCCTGTTCTTTAAAAACAGTTTTAGCACATTTAGTGGTAAGGACAATGAGTTTGCTGTGATAGATACCGGCTCGGTAACACGGATTGATATGGCGGACAGGCAAAACCAGCATATAAGCCTTACCCGTGTAAATGCAGGCCAGTGGAAAGTAAATGACAAGTATTTTGTGCGTAACGATGCGATGAATACATTGCTTTATACTATGCGCATGCTCACCGTTAAAACCCTTATCGACCGGCATGGCTGGGATAATGTGATCAAGAATCTGGCCACGAATGCAGTTAAAGTTGATATATATAGCGGCGACAAAAAAATAAAATCGTACTTCGTGGGTGGCCAAACCAACGACCATATGGGAACTTACTTTTTGCTGGTTAACCCCCGCAACGATGAAAACTACAAGCAGCCTTACGTAATTTATATTCCGGGTTTCGATGGATTCCTTACTACACGCTATTTTGTGTCGGAAGAAGGTTGGAGAGACAGGACTATTTTCCGCTATTACCCTAACGAAATAAAATCGGTTACCCTAAACTACACAGCCGGCGATCATAGTTTTAGCATTAATGCCATAGGCAAAAACAAATATGTGATAGAAAACCCTGTTACCCACCAAACACTGCCTAACTTCGATACTTCGGCCGTAAAGCAATATTTAACCTATTTCCAATCTATATCGTGGGAAATAGTGATGAATATCCCTAAAAAAGACTCCATTATTGCTTCTGCACCTATTTGTGTGATGGATGTGAAGGATACCACCGGAAAAATCACTGATTTGAGGCTGTATAACCGCAATCCACCTGATAACGTAAATGCTAAGTATGGCAAGGACTATACCTATGACCCTGATAGGCTTTATGCGCTGGTAAATGGCAAGGACTTTGTGTTAATACAGTATTATGTTTTTGGCAAGCTTTTACAAGATCCTTCCTACTTTGTTCATAAAAGTACGGCAAGTGTTGAAAAATAGTGAATAACTCATCACAATTAGTAGGGCTTATTGATATGCACCTGCCTACATTTGCCACTCTGTCAATATAATAAATACTGAAAATGATGAAGTTCGTTGTATCGAGTAATACATTGCTCAAAGAATTGCAGGTAATTAGTGGTGTGCTTAACAGCAATAACGCGTTACCTATACTGGATGATTTTCTGTTTAAGTTGAATAAAGGCGAACTGAGCATATTTGCTTCTGACCTTGAAACAACCATTAAGACCAATATTACTGTTGATTCTAAGGATTCAGGCGAAATAACCATACCGGCTAAGCTGCTTATTGAAATGCTGAAGAGCTTTGCTGACCAACCTCTGACTTTTATAGTTGATACCACCAAGTTTGTAATTGAAATAAATTCGGAATCGGGTAAGTACAAAATTGCTGGCCACGATGGCGAAGAGTTCCCTAAAATGATTGCTGTGGAAGCGCCTACCAAGCTTGAAGTTGATGCCGAAATGCTTATTGAAGCTGTAAACAAAACCATATTTGCTGTTGCCAACGACGATCTGAGGCCTGTTATGTCGGGTGTTTACTGCAATTTTTCTGCTAAGGATATAACCTTTGTAGCTACCGATGCTCATAAATTGGTTAAATATATTCGCCCTGTAACCGGTGCTACGGCAGATAACGCAGTTATCATTGCCAAGAAGCCAATGAACTTACTTAAGAACATACTCACCTCGAAAGATGGTAAGGTTGCATTGGAATACAATAAGACCAATGCCTCCTTCACCATAGGTAACGTACAACTCATATGCCGCCTGATAGATGGCAAATACCCTAACTACGATGCGGTTATTCCTAAGGATAATCCAAATCAATTGGTGTTAGACAGGAGCTCTTTCCTGAGTTCGTTAAAGAGGGTATCTATCCTTTCGAATAAAACTACACACCAGGTAAGGCTTAAAATTACAGGTAACGCACTTACACTTACCAGTGAGGATTTGGATTATTCAAGCGAAGCCAATGAGCGAATTGCTTGCCAATATGTGGGCGATGATATGGAAATTGGATTCAACTCCCGTTTTTTATTAGATATGCTTATGAACCTCGACTGTGCTGAAGTGCGTGTAGGTATGTCGAGCCCAAGCCGTGCAGGTGTAATTACTCCTAACCCTCAAAAAGAAGGTGAGGATATTCTTATGCTGGTTATGCCGGTTATGTTGAATAACTAAGAGCCCCACCTAAATCCTCTCCGCCAGTTGGCGGAAGGACTCAATGATTTTTTCTTCCAAAAGCCTCTCCCTCAAGGGAGAGGTTTGGTGAGGGCAGATTTAAGTGGGGCCGTTAAATAGTAAAGCCTCTGGACTATGAAAACCAGAGGCTTAAACCAACAAAAATAAAATCCCTTAGTTACTTTAACGGGGGAAACTTAAATAGGTTTCAATTATTTTAAGTCGAGGGGTATAACCAGTTTAAACCCAAAGTTCCTTCCCATATTAAACATGCCCGCTCTATTGGTTACATAGTTATACCCGAAGTATTTCAAGCGGCTCATATGGTCCTGGTAAGCGGCATCTAATAAGTTATTTCCCATAACAGAGAAGGTGCATAAGGTCTTCCCTTTTGTATTGGTTATATCCGTTCCGAAGCCAACATTGATCAATGAATAGCTTGGCGTAGGAGTTTCTGTACCATAGGCAGTAAAAGCATGATCTTGTGCCGCATAGTAAACTACTTCGGCTTTTGCGAAAATGTGTGCCAGGTGGCTGATCTTGCTGTTGAAAGTCGCCCTTAAGCCGGTGGTGAAATGAAAGGGTGGGGTAAAGGGCAGGTATTTAGTGCTGTCGGTAACCTGTTGTTGACCATCGCCTTTATTTATAGAAGTAACAATAGCCGCACCATTTTCAAAATGAAGCCATTTGGTCAGGTGAATATCAAGGCTTATTTCTCCACCATAAATTTGAGCCTGCGATGCAACAAATTTAAATGTTGTATTACCCGGAACTACTACTGAATCCTTTCCATTCTTGCCCAGTAATTGCTCATCGTAAATGTAATTCGATATGTCGTTATTAAAGAGATCAATACTTGCTTCCACAACATCCGAACTGTAGTTCAGCCCTATATCCTCCTGTAAACTGAATTCCGGTTTAAAGTTCAGGTTACCTATCTGGTAAAAATTTGTTCCCGGGTGTACTCCGTTTGCCGATATTTCTGCAATATTAGGTGCACGGAATCCTCTGGCAATGTTAGCTTTTAAAATCAGCTTTTTACTTACGGTGTAACTAAGCCCAAAACTCCCGGTGAATCCTTGGAATGTAGTTTTATAAGCCCGGAAAGGATGGCCATTGGAGCCTGTACTATCACTCCCGTTTACCAACTCATTGAATCCGTTAGAAGGATTAGGTTTTGTGTACATGTCATCGTTATTAAATGAACGAACATCGTAACGGGCACCCCCTTGTATCTCCAGGTTTTTGAAAGACTTGGTTATTACCGCAAATCCCCCTGCATCAACTATACTATAAGATGGAATAATGGCTTCTGTGCCCATACTTGAGTTATTTGTCTGGTACATTCCGTTTACTCCTATTACCGGTTCCCATCCGTTTTTCTTAGCAAAAGAATATTTTGCATCGTAAGTATATGAGTTTAAAATAAGGTAAAGCCCTGCAACATCGGGAGCTGTGGGGTGGCTATACTCCCTTCGGATACTCTCTTCAAACCCAAGGCTTACATTTATTTTGCTGCCATTGCCAAATAAAAACTCGCTGTTGTTATATACCCTGTATAATTGAACATGCTGGTGCAGCACATCTATTTTATACGTATTCAGTTCATTATCCGGAACAATTGTTCGCAAGGTATCGGCTTCTGAAATTTGTTTGGTGAATTTTCCTGTCGCTGAATCACGGCTTCCATCAGGTATTTCCTGCAGGTCGTCAAATAAAGAAACATTAAAATGAGAGTAGCCCCAGCTTTTATTAATGCCGATAGATGCAAAAGCATCTGTTTCCTGGAATGCGGTGTTGTAATCGCGTCCATCATATTTGTTTTGATAATCCATGGCCATTTTATGCGAGCCACGAGCCATCCAGCTGATACCGTTAGAATTACCTGCCAGCATTACCGAATTGCCAATGAGGCCATTATTGGTTTGATATTCGTTCAATATATTACCGATTATTTTTCCTTCGGGGGCCGGTGCAGTTGGGAATATGCTTACAACGCCTGCAAGCGCATCAGATCCATACATAAGGCTTGCAGGGCCTTTTATTACTTCCATTTTGTCAACGTTGTACTGGTCTATTTCAACCCCATGTTCATCACCCCATTGTTGCCCCTCTTGCCTTTGCCCGTCAAATAATGTTAGTATGCGGTTATATCCAAGTCCTCTTATAAAAGGTTTTGATACGTTCGGGCCTGTTGTTACTGCGTTTACACCGGGTACTTTTACCAATGCATCTATAACATTAGTATATAGATTTTGCTGTAAGTATAAATGATCGACAGAAGTTAAAGGCACCGGGCTCAATTTCATTTCTGTAGCCTGCGATACTCCGGTAATAACTACCTCATTACCCAATGTTGCCGATTGTTTCATAGCAAAATCCTTTTGAGTAACGGTAGAAAGATCTACTTCACCGGTAATTGTGGCATACCCCAGGAGAGTTACCTGTACAAGAAATTTCCGTTTGGGAAGGTTAGTTATTTTATAATGCCCTCCTGTATCGGTTACAGAGCTCACATTCAGGTCGGAAATATTGATGATTACTCCCGGCAGAGCCTCTTTTGTATCTATATCATATACCTTGCCACTTAATATCTGTGCATGAATTTGGCCAATGGAAAGGCAGAACAGAATAAATAGTATATTTTTAAATCTCATAATTCGTAATAGCCTGGGCCTAAAACTTAGTGTAATACTGACAAAGGTATATATCTGCTTAGCCTGAAAGCCCAAATCAGAATGCTTTTAACATAAATTAATAAGAAGAGTAAAATAATTAATCGTGATGTAATTTTAAAAAGCCCCAGGCACTATGAAAACCGGGGGCTTAACCAGAACACAAAAAAACACCTTACTTATTTCCAATCAGGTATGTAACGCCAAGACAAATATTGAAATTTGTCAAAGGCTGTTTATATTCAGTTATTAGCCTTCCTATACTATTATTACGATTAGTGTTATCTATCATAAAATCAGGTTCAGAAGAGGCGTAAATACCTTGCAGATTGAGCCCCAGCCAATTATTTAACTTATAGCTAACTCCAAGTCCTGCCATATAGCCAAACGAATTAGCCGTACACCTTTGCTGATAAAAGGAGCCATCGTCAACTCCTCCGTCTTCAACGTCAACAGCAATCTGTGGGGTAGTAGCACTGGTAAATCCACCCAGTAATTTTGCTGTAACATCTAATTTATCTGAACAAGGAAATCGGAAGTACAGGCCTGTCATGAAATTCACAATATCGTACCCACCACTTACGGTAGTTGTAATTTGGTCCACATCAAATGACTTATCATATCCGGCTGAAAGCGAATCAAGTCCATTGAATGCATAATGTGAATAACTGACGAGTCCTCCAATACCTACGTTTTTACAAAAGTACCATGCACCTTCAATACCAAAAGTACTTCCGTTGCCTGCGAAACCAGCAGATAAATTATCAGGGTTATTTGATAACCATTTGCCGGCATCACCGGTTATGTAAGAAGTATGTGTCCAATTACCCATTGAGAGGGAATACCCACCTAATAGCCCAATGAAACCATTAGTCATGGTGGAGTTGTCAGCACTTTTAGCCGGGTTGCTTGCATCCTGGGCATTTGCTCCAATATACAACGTCAAGGCTAAAATAATAATTGATAGCTTTTTCATATTGTTGTTTTTAGTTTTATTAATGTTTAATTATCTTACGTTTACGTTAAAGAATACATCATAGTCAATAGAACCTGGTTCACATGAGCCATTCTTTACGTTAGGCTGGTGATGTTGTACTACTTCCATCCGGCCACCTGAAACAGCAGTGTTTAGTGTGGTGAAAGTGTCTACAAACCCGACTTGCAGCGGAGGATTATTATTATCATAATCATCACGCACAATGTTTAGGTCGTTAACTAAACCAACCCCTGTCCCCTGTGTTAAAGTAAAGCAGATGAGGTGATAGTTTACCCTTTGCTCTAATTCAATTTGAACATCAACGGTAGTTGATGGGAGTTTGTTGATATTGAAATGATTGGTATCCACCAGGGCTGTTGGAGATTTAGTTTCATCAAGTGCATATAACTTTACTGCATAGGTTGTATTTCTTGCTAAATTCAAGAATGCCTCTGATGTATCAGGCGGATTGGTTCCACTTGGGGTGAGGTCTCTCCATATACAAGTTTCTGTATCATGCGGTGCATTGTTATTAATACATTGCATAACAACTGTAGTTAAAAATTCATTGGCAGGTGGATGAGGTGTAACCACTTGCTCTGATTTGTTACAGGACGAGGCTGTAAACATCATTCCGGCAAATGCAACTATTGCAGCACCGGTTACATAGAACACTGATTTTTTCATGTTGTTGTTTTTGATTGTTATTAATTGTTTGTTATTTGTTTTGATTTACTTGAGAATACTTGAAATGGTATCCTTATTTTTAACTGAATGTTTCTTCCCGGTTCATCAGCGTAATAGCGGAAGAAATCTAAATATTCGCGGTAGGCAGTATTAGTAATATTATTTCCCTGAATACTGATACTCATTTCCTGGTTACCCAATGGAAGAGAAAGGCCAATGGCAGCAAAAAATAAATCATACCCATTGGGTGGAGGTACAAAATCGCTATTAAGCGGAACCCGTGTTTGTTTTGCTACGTAGATATTTCCAAGACTGATGAATACATTCGTCAGTCTCCCTAATTTCTGCCATCTGTATTCAATCGAATTTTGAAAACGCTCTGGCGGAATTAATACCAGGTAATCATGATTTGTTAGATCATTTGCAAAAACCAATGTTATTTTAGGCTCATATTGCAAATGCTTTGTTATCCGCCATTTTACATCAAAATCCGCCCCTTTAAAAAGCGCATCTGTTTGTGTGAAATTGAATCTTGGAAAAAAACCTTCTATGGTTTGCACCGTGGCATCAGACTTTCCGGCCTGTGGTTGCAAGTATATGTAGTTATTTATGTAGTTTACATAAACTCCAATATCAGCAAATAGCTTTTCACTTTCATAATGCAAAGAAGTATTAAAGTCGTATGACTTTTCTACCTTAAGTGTACTATCGCCAACTTCAAAAGTTGCAGTGGCTCCGTGAATCCCATAAGCGTATAATTCATATACAGATGGTGAGCGCCACCCATTACCTGCATTTGCATCAAGGCTTAACTTTTGAGATATTCTGTAAGTAACCCCGAGTGTTGCAGTTGTACTGTTGTATGTTTGGGTGTTCCTATAGGTACCTAAGGTAGTCGCATCCAACATATATTCCTGTTGCCATTTATCATCATAACGCAGTCCGCCTTCTAATAAAAGCTTATTACTTATGCTCCATTTTTCAATAATGAACAGGCCTCCTGAATAGTTTAAATAATTAGGAATTACAGGAGCATAAGATAGGCCGGTGTATATGTTCTCCTGTGTCATAAAATCAGCGCCAATACTTCCTGTAATATGACCTATTGGATTATGCTCCCAAACCAATTCTGCCGTATGAGTAATTAACTCAAAATCATTTTCTGCTGCATTATTGAGCTGGCCTAAAGGAGAATAAGGAACCTCAAAACTATATTCTTGTCTGCTGTCATCCTGCCTGGCTAAAGTCGCTTCAAGCTTGCCGAAACTGGCATACTTTAAGAACGCAGATATTTTAACCATGTCATGAGATACGGTTTGAAAACCCCTCTGAATTTTATAGGTAAAGGCACTGTCCACTATTGGGTGGTTAAGAGCAAACAACTCAAGTAATTGGTTATAATTACCTGCAACCGTATTCCTGTTTATGCCAATTTCAGTATAAAAATGACTGTAGTATACAGTGGCTCCATAATGTTCTTTGTTATAACCAAGTGCCGCAGAATAATTCTGTTCCAGAGTTCCTGTATTATCAAGGTTGTAATCCGGTGCCTGAAGTGTTCCCGATCTGCGGTACGTTCCTTGTATACGATAACTAAGACTCGAATCACCGATAGCGCCCTGAAGTATTCCCGAACCACAATACATCCTGCTGTTGTCCATTCCTATTAAATTTATTTCTCCGCTCATGCTTTTGTTTGTCGGCAAGTCGGCTGGATCAACCAATACAACTCCTCCAATAGCATCGGAACCATACCGGATACTTGATGCTCCTTTTACAACAGTAAGTTTTGTAGCAACAAAAGGGTCAATTTCAGGTGCGTGTTCTGTTCCCCATTGTTGGCCTTCTTGCGGAACTCCATTGTTGAGGATAAGAATGCGGTTGCTGTATAAGCCATGTATTACAGGTTTTATAATAGTTGGGCCTGTACTTATTACATCAACTCCTGCAATGCTTTTAAGTGCATCGCCCAAAACCTCACCTCTTGTTTGCTGAAGCTGCTCACCTGATAAAGTAGTTTGATCAAGTGTTTGTACCTTTTCTTTTTCTACTTTATTACTTGTAATATTTACTTGTGTTAAATTGACATTATCCAATTTCAGGTAAATCTTTATTTTCCTGTTGGATTCTATGTCAATGAGGGTATCCACTTTAACATAGCCAATCTGAAACAATTGCAAATGATAATGACCTGGGCAGATACCATTAATGGCAAATCCCCCGTTTTTATCCGTATAAATGCCCTTTGATAATTGCAATAAATCAACAGCCACATAAAATAAGGGTTTATTGCTATCAGCGCCGGTTACAACTCCCGAAAGAGTCAGGTTGCAACTATTGGTTGATTGTGCTAATGAATTTGCGCTTATAGCGCAACTCACTAATAGCGCAATCGCAAAAGTAGATTTGAACATAGTAAAATTCTAAAGCAGTAACCGGCATTACAGCCAATTACTGGTTACAGTTAAGTTTAAAAGAGGAAAAGAGTTCCTTGTAAAATGAAACTACACGGGCATTAACTTAATGTAGGAGGGCCTCGTGAGGGGAGGGAAGAAATTTTACGCAGAGCAATGTTTTGCTCGGTACTTAAGAAAAGCGTACTTATAGTAGTACGTGTAAATGCTAATTTAAAAACGGAAACTTTATCGTAAAACGGGAATTCAAAATCGCAAATCGCACAATGGTGTTCTGCATTATGAAAATGCTTTTCTCCAATAACATGGCAATGATCATCGCCACTATGTTCAATATCGTGAACCGCTTTCTCCGTGTATGCAAAGAGAAAAATGCTTAATAAGAATAGAGAAATATATCTCCTGAAGCTTTGATTCATTTTGCAAATATACAATTGTTCAACGAAAAGCCCATATAAAGTCTGATGAAGGCTAATATTTAAATAAGTTTAACAATAAAATGGATAGTATTATTGGGTAATAATAATGTCATCGCGACGGTTGCGTGCATCAGTGCCATCGCCAACTATAGCTAAATGGTGTATTCCGTTGCCGGCTATATGTATCCGTTTGGCAGATATATTCCTGCGGATCAGGTAACTTGCTACTGCCTGAGCCCTTAAATAGGACAGTTTTTTATTGTAAGCGGCACTACCTTTTGTATCGGTATTACCTTCAATTTGTATGTTGTATGTAGTATTTGTTTTTGCAAACGCAACTAAGGAATCGAGCATAGGGAAGTATTTTTTTGAAACGAGGTAGTTATTAAACCTAAAGTAAACTACCGGCATTTGTGGTAGTGCAGCATTTGTAACTATTTTAGGTGGATTTGTATTTGTTGCTGTTTTTGAACCGGGCTTTGAGTTTGGTGCAGTTTTTACACTTGCCAAAGCAGGATTGGTATATCTTCCTGACGTATCTAAATTAATAGCAATGGCCTTTTTGGGGTTAAGGCTGTCCTTTTGCAGCTTAGTATAGGTAATAGCTTCTGTTGTGTCCTTCTCCCAAATGGTTGATGTATCATTATAGGTATGTATAAAAGCAGATAAGGCAAGATCATTTTTTGCGTTTTTATATGCACTTGCAGTTTTTGCATCACGGTAAAAAGCATTTGCTACTGATAAGTTTTGTCCTGTATGTTCATACAGGCTATCAGTAACAAAACTTGTATTTACATATTGGTAAAGGTTATATGCATCGCACTGGTGAGGGGTAGCAACGGAAGTATAATAAGGCAAATAACCGGGCACTTTTATTTCAATCTTGTAAAAACTTTCCGGCCTTAAAGCAACAGAATACCTGCCATTTGTATCTGAATGTGCTATATAAGTTCTTTTACGGTGCCTTGTTTCAGTAAGCGATATAGTTGCTCCCTTTACTGGTAGTTTGTTCGATACAATTTCGCCTTGCAGCATAGTGCTGTCAATACTTTCGCAGGTAAAGCTGAAAGAGTAAATATCCATATTGCCATAGCCCTGATTAATTCGTGATGAAGAGAAGAAGCCTTTTTTAATAACGGTATCGTAAGCAAAATAAATATCGTCGGCCGATGAGTTGATTGGGCTGCCCAGGTTTACAGCCTTTGACCATTTGCCATTTTCGTAAACCGATTTAAAAATATCGTAACCACCCAAACCTACATGCCCCTTCGATGAAAAGAAAAGTGTTTTGTTATCGGGCATTAAAAAAGGAGAATCTTCATCGAAAGATGTGTTGATATTGGGCCCCAGGTTTTGCGGGTCGCTCCAGGTTCCATCGCTGTTCTTATCTGATTCGTAAATATCTTTTCCCCCGTAACCGCCACTCTTTTTATCGCTCACTAAAAAAAGTTTTTTGTTGTCGTATGATACAAATACAGAAGGTATATAACGGCGTATTTGCTTTATGTTTTTACCTATCGACTCAGGTTTTGACCATACACCATTTTGAATATGTGTCTCCCATATACGCCCACTGTGATAAATGAATAAGGTATGCCCATCGGATGTAATGGTAACACTGGCCAGGTTTTCTTCGCCTAGGGTAAATTGAAATTGTGTCGAAAACACAGTAGGTGTTTCCCAATGCCCGTCAGAATCGATATGCGAAATGAAAATATCTTCATAGTATTCATCGGTCATAAAATCTTTTTTGCCCTTTTGGCTTGTGGGCCTGCGCGAAGTGAAAATAATAGTTGAATCGTGGTTCATTAACACCTGCGCATATTCGGCATAAGGTGTATTAATGGCGCCTCCCATATTTTTTATGTAAAGCGGCTGTAGCTTATGCTCGAGTATATATCCTATTGAATCGGATGAGCGGTTCATAAGCCCAGGTGCATCGGTACATATTTCAATATTATGGTTTACCTCTTCTAATATAGTTGCATCAACCCTGCTTTTAGGATCAATGTGTCTCAGGTAAATATTGAACGCTGTGATGGCTGCCTTATAGTTTTTTAATAAAGCATAACAGTTACCCATATAATAATAGGCATCAATAATGGTATCATCTACACCTGGCCCCGAGAACTTGATTGTTCGGAGAAAATAAGGTAGTGATTTTATTTTAAAAGAATCGGATAAATAATAAATGGCCCCAACCTGAAAATTGGTGTAGGCATCGGTCGAATCGATTGCCAGTGCCTGCAAATAAAATTGCTGTGCTTTTTGCAGGTGCGATTTATTGAATTCCTTATCACCTTTATCAATAAGCTTTTTAGCCGGCCCGCCATCAGCAGCAAATAATGAACTGCATAGCAGTGTCAGCAACAAAACAATAAAAAGAGCGGTGTTGTTTTTATTCCGCATTAAGGAAACTATTTGTTTTTGTTTTCCTCGCCCCTTGGTTTTAAATTATCAGGTACAAAAGAAGGCTGTTCAATTTTAATAGGTATACTGGTACTTATAATTTTAAATTCAATACGGCGGTTCAAGGCCAGGCCTTTTTTGTTCCACGATCCGTCGGCATTCTTATTACGCGCAACAGGTTGCGTTGGTCCATAGCCCTTGGCTGTAAACCTTTTTTTGTCAATGCCCATGTTTACAAGGTAAGCAACAACAGCATCAGCCCTTGCCTGTGATAGAGGAGTGTTTATCTTGTCGCTACCCTGTGCATCGGTATGGCCCGAAATTTCAACATTAATGCCTGGCAACAGTTTCATCAGGTCATATACTTTCTGCAGTTCCGGTGCCGATTCAGGGCGTATCTCTGATTTGTTACTTGCAAAAAATACGTTTCTTAAAATTATCTTTTGCCCAACACCAAGTGGGTTCAGGTCAATTGCTTCATCCAATATCTGGTACGATGTACTGTCTCTCACATCAAGGTTTTCAGAGTGGAACATATATCCTTCTGCCTGATAAGTAATGTTATAGTTTTTACCCGATGGTAAGATGAACAAGAATTTTCCCGTTGCTGAGTTAGGGTGATAAACGCCAACCTGCTCACCGGTAGCATTATCAGTTACCACAATTTCTACATTCTGCGGTATAGTTGGTGTAGTGCTATCCATCGATGATTTAATAGTACCACGGTAAACTGTAAGTGCTTCTTGTTTCTTGCCAGGGAAACTGATACGGTAAATATCTTTTTCGCCAATGCCATTCTCTTTGTATGAAGAGTAGTATGCTCCTTTTCCGTCTGCAGTTGGGAAAAAGTAAATATCATCGCTAGGCGTATTAACGGGGTAACCCATATTTATTGGTGAGCCCCATTGTCCATTGCTGTCAAGTTCGCAGTAAAAAATATCGAAGCCACCCATAGTATTATGACCGGTACTGCTGAAGTAAAATGTTTTTCCGCCCGGGCTTATAAATGGTGCATCTTCTTCAAACTCGGTATTAATTTTTGGCCCCATGTTTTGCGCTTTACCCCATTGCCCGTTTGGCAAAAGGCGGCTGAAATAAATATCACGGCCACCAAGCCCTCCTGGCCTGTTACTGGTAAAATAAAGAGTTTGTCCGTCGGCACTGATACTTGCACTGGGCTCCCAGTATTTCGAATCTATATTCTCATTCAGCTTTTCAGGGTCCGACCATTTGGTACCGTTCAAATGTGTAATGTAAATATTGCCATCGTTATTACCATCGTCCCTATACATGAATATAGTTTGTCCGTCAGGTGAAATGCTGACGGTTGCAGAGTGTTTACCTAATGTATTTATAGGTGCACCAATATTATAAGCCTGGTGCCACTGCCCGTTAACGGAATTTGCCATGTATACGTTTTCATAATATTCAGCTCCGTCTTTAGGTGCGTTTATACCAACGGGCCTGCGTGATGTGAAAAATATCTGCGATTCATCAGCAGTTACAACCGGACAAAAATCGGCATAAGGTGAGTTTATACTATCTGTTAAAGGACTCACTTCCATTTTTACAGGGTTTGCCATTAATTGTTTTCCGGTAGCGCACATCTGTATAACCCTTGTAAGGCTATCGCGCATTTCTTTATAATTTACACTGTCGAGCAACGACCTGAATTTAGTATAGTATACCGCAGCAGAATCGAACTGGTAATTGGCATGATACGCTTTTGCCAAATCGAACAATGCATCATAAGGTGCATGTTTTTCTTTTAAGCCCGATGGGTTGTATTTTTCCGAAAGGTCAGTACATGCTTTTTGAAGATAAGGTATTGCCTTGCTTTTTTCAATAGGTGAATTAAGGTAGCACTCACCAATCTGGAACTTTACGTTATTGTTATCGCCCTGTGCAGAATCAATAGAAAGGAATAAAGGCAGAGCCTGAGCATATTGGCCGGTGCTCATTTTTGCTTCCGCTGCATCGTATTTCTTTTTAAGGTCCTGTGCCTTAATCAGCATAGGGGAGGCAAGTAGCAGTGCTAAAACAAAACCAATGATATATCTGACTTTCATAAACCTGTAGTAAGTGTAAGTCTTAAATGGTGCGGTTAATATCAAAAGCCTCAAGGTAATCGGCAACCTTGCGTATAAAGGTTCCACCCAATGCTCCGTCAACCACACGGTGGTCATACGAAAGCGAAAGGAACATCATATGCCTGATAGCAATTACATCTCCTTGCGGGGTTTCAATTACAACAGGTTTTTTCTTTATAGCGCCTGTAGCAAGTATTGCAACTTGCGGTTGGTTTATAATTGGTGTGCCCATTACATTACCAAACGAACCTACGTTGGTAAGTGTAAAGGTGCCGCCTGTGGTTTCATCGGGTACCAGTTTGTTTATACGTGCGCGTTTTGCCAAATCGTTAACCGATTTGGTAAGGCCAAGCAGGTTCTTCTGGTCTGCTGTGCGTATTACAGGTACAATTAAGTTACCCGTTGGCAAAGCAACAGCCATGCCTATGTTGATGTCTTTGTGTCGTATGATACGTGTTCCGTCAACCGATACATTAATAAGCGGAAGGTCTTTTATAGCTTTTACAACTGCCTCAATAAATATAGGTGTAAAGGTTACTTTTTCTCCTTCGCGTTTTTCAAATGATCCTTTTACCTTTTCTCTCCACACCACCATATTGGTTACATCAGCCTCTACAAATGATGTAACGTGTGGCGAAACATGTTTCGACATTACCATGTGCTCAGCAATAAGCTTACGCATACGGTCCATTTCAATTACTTCATCGTTAGGGCCAACAACAAGCGGCTTGGCTTGAGGCATAGCGCCGTTGGTCCTTACTTGTGTTGGTGTTTCTACCAATACGGTTTGGGCAACCTGGGTTGCTTTATTATTTCTGTTAGGCAGGTATGCCAGTATATCGTTCTTGGTAACGCGGCCTTCTTTACCGCTACCCTGCACATTTTCTAATTCTACTACACTAATGCCTTCTTGCTTTGCAATGTTTCTAACCAAAGGAGAATAAAATTTGCCTGTAGATGAAAAACGACCTAATGGCTCTCCGTTTTCTATAACTGCTGCTACTTTAACAGCAGGCGGTGGTGTAGCGGCCTTTTTAGCTTCAGGTGCAGGTGTTGCTGCAACAGGTGCAGCAGCTTCAACCATTGCTCCGGTTGAAAGCATAGCAATTGGTTTACCAACCGGTACAACATCACCTTCTTTACAAAGCTTTTTTACAAGTACTCCATCCGATGGTGCAGGTATCTCAGAATCAACCTTATCAGTGGCTATTTCAACTATAGTTTCATCGGCTTTTACCTTATCTCCTTCATTCTTTACCCACTTAATGATGGTAGCTTCGGTAACGCTCTCTCCCATTTTGGGCATCAATATCTCTATCTGCGACATGGCCTATCAATTTTGCAATCATGCAAAAATAAGGTTTTATTTGAAATGGCTTACTTTTACTATGGTTACTACTGTTTGGGCATTATTTTAAGGCTTTTTGCTTTTTTATAAAGAGGGTGATACCTGTGAATAAAAAAATATTACTTTTGGCTTTATATTTATGCTCTTCAAAGGTATATTACAAATGAAAAAGAAGTCCTTCCTTGCCCTTATATGTAGTGTTGTTGTAACTGCATTATTATTAGGCGGTTGTAAAAACTCCGGCCAGAATAATGATAAAACATTACAGACAGCTGCTCCTAAAGTTGATAGCAATAATGCTACCTTATTAAGGATAAATAACCAGATATTCAGTATCCCTTCGCCTATACAAACTGCCCTTTTAGTTAAAAAGAGCGGATATGCTTATAATAAATCGATACTCAACCCATCAGATAACTACGCTAAATACGATACCAAGTATAAAAAAGCATTGAATCTTGGCCTTTATGGAGCTGATTTGGGTTATATTTCGCTATACGACCAGACACAAGATGCATTACTTTACCTTGCATCTATAGAGAAGCTTGCTACCGATGTTGGTGTTGCCGATATGTTCAATGCAGGCCTTGTTAAAAGGTTCCAGCAAAATATGGGCAAACAAGATTCATTACTTTCAATGGTATCTGAGGCTTTTACCCGCAGTGATGCTTACTTTAAAGACAATAAGCAGAATGACATCAGTTCATTAGTACTTGTAGGCGGATGGGTTGAATCGTTGTATTTTGCAGTGCAGGCAAGTACCAATGCACAGGCAAACCCAAAAGACGTAATACGCCGTATAGCTGAACAAAAAATATCGCTGGTTAATTTGGTTAAAATGTTACAACCTTATAAGGACCGTCCTGAATATGCAAAGCTTATAAAAGACCTGACAGACCTTTCTTCAATTTTTGATGATGTAACTTTCGCTTACAACTATATTCCTCCTACAGTTGATGTTAAAAACAAAATGACCAGTATTAACAGTACCAGTGAAGTGAAAATGGCAGATGATGTACGTAAACAAATATCTGACAAAATAGTAGCTCTACGTAATCAAATTGCAGGATAGTTATGAAAAACAGAATAGCCCTTTTAGTTATATTTTGCGGATTAATGTTTTCATGCATTTCTGCATCGGCGCAGTGCGATAGTATTGCTACAGCTTGTGCTAAAAGAAACCTTGAGCCTTCATTTATTTCTGACGGACAACAATATCGCGCTTTGTTAGTGAATGCTGATGAAACTGCTGAGTTTCATGTTACTTTTTACGGTGGAACGATTTACCGCCTTGCTGCCTGCAGCGGAATGACAGATGGTAACCTTATATTTACTATTTACGATTCTCAACGGAATGTTTTGTTCACAAACGGCCAATATCAAAATGCACCGTATTGGGATTTTACTATAAAATCTACTGTAGATTGTATTATAGATGCCCAGCTGAATCCTACTACCAATGCAGGATCGGGTTGTGCTGTAATTCTTATCGGATTTAAGCAGCTATAGTTCTATGCAACTTGTTTTTGCTACGCATAACAATCACAAAGTAGCTGAAATAAAACCTTTATTACCTCCCGCAATAAAAGTCAGTACCCTTAATGAAATTGGTATTACTGATGAAATACCCGAAACTGCCGATACCATTGAAGGCAATGCCATATTAAAGGCCAGGTTTGTTTACAATAAGCTAAAATGTAATTGCTTTGCCGATGATACCGGGCTTGAGGTGGATGCTATAAATGGTGAGCCCGGAGTTTATTCAGCACGCTATGCCGGCGAGGGTAAAAGCGCCAATGACAATATTGAAAAGCTACTTGGCAAGTTAAAAGGGGCATCAAGCCGTTCGGCAAAATTCAAAACAGTTATTGCCGCAATTATTGATGGCAAGGAATATATCTTCGAAGGAATTGTTCACGGTATTATTTCTGAACTGAAAATGGGTGAACAAGGCTTTGGCTACGATCCTGTTTTTGTTCCTGATGGATATATGATTTCGTTCGCACAAATGAAACTGGAGGAAAAAAATAAAATAAGCCACAGAGGCCTGGCTGTAAAAAAGTTTGCAGAATTCCTTAAGGTGAAAATCTAACTATTCTTCAGATTTTGCTCCCACTTCCATGCCGATGACATCATTTCATCGAGGTTGTATTTTGGTGTCCAGCCCAATGTTTTCTTCACCAATGTCATATCCGAATAAATAGCTACTACATCACCCGGGCGTCTCGGGCCAATGCGGTAATTAAGTTTGGTGCCGCTTACTTTTTCAAATGTTTTTACCATTTCCATTACACTTATACCATTGCCTGTGCCAAGGTTAAGTACAGAAAATGGAGGAGCTGCTTTATCAGCATCGAGATATTTTAATGCGCTTATGTGTGCCTGGGCAATATCGCATACATGTACATAGTCGCGGATGCAGGTTCCATCTCTGGTGGTGTAATCATCCCCAAAAACAATCACCTCTTTTTGTTTACCTATGGCGGTCTGGGTTATCATAGGCACCAGGTTGTTGGGGCGCTGTGCCGGTACTTCGCCTATTTTGCCTGAACGGTGTGCGCCAACAGGATTAAAGTAGCGTAATGCAACCGTTTTTATAGTGTTGCATGTTTTTGCAAAGTTGTTTAACATTTCTTCGCCTATTTGCTTGGTGAATCCGTAAGGAGATTCAGCTTTACTTAAAGGCGTACTTTCATTCACAGGTAATTTTTCAATATCGCCATAAACCGAGCATGATGATGAGAATATAAAATGAGGCACCTTAAATTCTTTTGCGCAAGCCAACACATTCACCAGTGATTCGATGTTGTTGTGATAGTAGATAAGAGGCTTCTCAACTGATTCGGGTACCGATTTAAAAGCGGCAAAATGAATAATGCCTGCAATGTCAGGGTTCTTTTCAAATATCTGCCTGGTGGCTTTTGCATCGCACAGGTCAACAGCATAGTTTATAACTGTTTTGCCTGTTATTTCTTTTATGCGATCAAAGGTTACCGCAGAAGAGTTAGAGAAATTATCTGCTGAAATTGGCTCCCAGTCAGTATTCTCAAGCATTTCGATTATGGTGTGCGAACCTATATAGCCTGCACCTCCGGTAATAAGTATTTTTTTCATAGACACAAAATTATTTTATTGTATATATCCACGATGTTATTCCTACTTTATTTTTCACCATTGTTATCATATAAATGTTCCAGGCCACAATACCAATTGACGCAGCTATAGCTGAACCGGTAAGGCCCATAGTTGGCGTAAGTATAATATTGAATATGATTGTTAGTGCCATGCTTATTACTGTTGCAATGGTGTTGTATCTTTCATGCCCTGTCATCATTGATATTACTCCTGCCGGTCCGCATGATATACTGAATAACTGTACAACACATAAAATTATCAGGGCTGGTTGGCCAATAATATATTCCTTACCAAAACAAAGCATTATCCATTTACTGAAAACAATAATAAGTATTCCGGCAGGTAGCGAAAATATCATTACCCAGCGTACCGTTTTGGTTATCATTTTCTGTAAGCCCACCTTATCATTCAGCGAATTCATGCGCGATATGCTTGGGGCAATTATTGTATTCATTACCGAAAGGAAGAAGTAAAGGGTAAGTGCTATTTTGTGGGTGATACTAAAAACACCAACCTGTGTAGGGTTTGTTATAAAGCCCAGCATTAGCAGGTCGAGGCGTGCATCAAGGCTTAATATTCCGTTTAATAAAGATAGCGAGCCCATTCCTTTCCACCATTTTTTAGTGTCGTATTCGGGTGTTATTCCTTTAAGTTCTACTGATTTGTAAAACATAATGCAGGCAAAAATCATACCGGCAGCAAAGGCTATAATATTGATATAGATAGCTGAATAAACGCCGAAGCTATTAGATGAAAAATAGAACCATGCAATTATCACTAAAAAAATGCCTGGCCTTATAAGGTTATCTGATATTTGTGAAAGGACTATTTTGTGCATCCCTTTTATAGATGCTGTATAGTAGTTCATGAGCCCATAAAAAGGAATTATAGCAGTTGCTATAAGTATAGGAACGGTATAGTCTTTTGTAGGTAATGCATAAACAATAGTTGCAATAAGTATTCCCAGTATAATGCATGCCGGTATTGCCAGTTTCAGCGACCATAAATGCAATCCTTTTAATAGGCCGGGTGAGTTTTTGGTGATAATATGAGGCATTTCCCTTACCATTAATACCCCTAAGCCGAACGAAACCAGGTTTACGAATGGAAAAACAACAGAAAAAGCAAAGGAGAATACTCCATAATTATTTGCCCCAAGGCCTCTGGCAAGTATATAATTAGCTGCAAGGCCAAAAAGAATTGCTGCAGATTGAATGGCAAATGAAGGTATAACTACGCTTACAAGCTTCTTCCTGTCTCCTTCACTTTTGAAGAAATTTTCAAGAAACTTGTTTAAAAACTGCATACATCTGTATTTTTACGCATTATAGGTTTGGCATTGCAAAGTAATCATTAAAATTGTACAAAATCTTGTTAATCTGCGTTATTGCTAAATGCAATAACTATACTAATGAACGATAAAAAGCTGAAAGTATTATATATATCGTCGTGGTACCCCAATAAGGTAAAGCCAATGTTGGGCATTTTTGTTAAAAGGCATGCTGCCGCTTTGGCTGCTGTTTGCGATATGGCTTCAGTATCTGTTTATGCAGGTGAGCGAGATGGAGTAGAGGAAATAGAAGAAGATGGAATATATACCGTTAGGGTAAGTTTTAAAAAAGTTAAGAGTAGCGTACCGCTTATTTCGAACATTAAAAGGTTACTGAGGTATAATACAGCATGGAAAAAAGCCATTGGTGTATATGAGCAAAAAAAAGGCAAGCCTGACATAATAAACCTGAATGTAATTATACCAGCTGCCAATATAGCTATGCACCTTAAGCGCAAATGGAATGTACCTTATGTTATTACTGAGCACTGGACTGGCTACTTTCCGGAAGATGGAAGGTATAAAGGTTTTGTAATGAAAATGCTTGCCCGCAAAGCAGTAAAGAGTGCCTCTGCTGTAATTACAGTTTCCAATGATTTGAAGAACCAAATGTTAAAACTTGGGTTGAATAACGACTATCATGTTATTTCGAATGTGGTAGATACGGATGTTTTTACAACTCCTGCCAACAAAGCTCAAACAGAAAAGATAAAGTTTATACATGTATCTGCATTAGATGATGCCCAGAAAAACGTATCGGGCATACTCAACGTATTTCAGCGTGTTCATGCAGCCTTCCCTAATACCGAACTAACCATAGTTGGTAATGGGGACGATAGAGAAAGATTGGAGGGTTTGAGTAAGTCATTGAAATTAACTGATTGCGTTCACTTTGTTGGCCCGAAAGTACAACATGAATTAGTATCGCTTTTACAAAATGCAAATGCTTTTGTTTTGTTTAGTAATTACGAAACACAGGCAATTGTTTTACTTGAAGCACTATGCTGCGGAGTACCCGTTATTGCAACTAAAGCTGGAGGCATATCGGAATATGTAAATAGCAATAACGGTATATTGATTGATGTAAAAAATGAAGAACAGCTATATACGGCAATGACTTCAATTGTAACTGAAAGAGATAGATTTAATAACCCTATAAGTATAAGGGCATCGGTAATAGATAAGGTAAATGCAAAATCGATTGCCAACCAATTTATGGCGATTTACAATAAAGTGTTAAACACACGTTAGTACTATATGTGCGGAATAGCAGGCATAGTTAAATTCAATAATGCATCCATCGATGCAGTTGCTGCTGTTCGAAAAATGAACAATGCCATAAAGCACCGTGGCCCTGATGGTGAGGGGTATTTAGTGATAAATGGGAATGAGGAGATTCCCGCATTTGGAGAAGATACACCAAGAGCTATAATTGAATCGGGCATATTACAAAAGCCATCACAAGCATTAAACAAAATCGGACAAGCAGATGCTATACTTGCACATCGCCGTTTGAGTATTATTGATATTCAGCCTACGGGTTACCAGCCTATGTGCAATGTGGATAAAAGCTTGTGGATAGTGCATAACGGAGAGATTTATAATTATGTGGAGCTTCGTGAAGAACTTTCAAAAACAGGCCATAAGCTCCATACCGTATCAGATACTGAAGTAATACTTGCTGCATACAAGCAATGGGGTACTGATTGTGTAAACCATTTTAACGGCATGTGGTCTTTTGTTATTTACGATAAAGCAAAGCAACAATTGTTTGCGAGCCGTGATAGGTTTGGCGTGAAGCCTTTTTATTACATACATAATAATTCCTGCTTTGCCTTTGCATCGGAACAAAAGGCTTTACTTGCAAGCGGTCTCATAGATTTTAAGCCCAATGGCAGCGCGATATTCGACTACTGGCTCTTTTCATCAATGGAGAAAGAAGAAGAAGGGATGTTCTCGGGTATTTTGGAATTGTTCCCTGCACATAATCTGATAATTGATATTAAAACAGGCAATATTGAAAAACAGAAATACTATACTTTACCTTACTCGAAAGAATATGATAACTCATCATTTAATGAAAAGAAAGGCATAGAGAAAATACGTTCGCTGGTAACTGATTCGGTAAAACTACGACTGAGAGCTGATGTAGAAGTGGGTTCGTGCCTGAGTGGTGGTATTGATAGTTCAGCTATTGTAAGCACTATTTATAACACAAACCACAGTGCGCTGAATACGTTCACAGTTTCTTTTAATGAGAAGAACATTGATGAGAGTAACTGGGCAAAGATCGTTTCGGACCATGTGCATAGTAAAGCACATAGTGTAAAACCAAACGGTGCAGAACTGTTAAAGGATTTAAAGAATCTCATTTATTGTCAGGATATACCTATTTGGAGCACCAGTACGTATGCCCAGTACAGGGTAATGCAACTGATAAAAGAGAACAACATTAAAGTAGTACTCGACGGACAAGGAGGAGATGAGTTATTTGCCGGTTACGAATCGTATTACTTCTATTACCTGCAGGATATATTGAGAACCAAGGGCCTTGCTGACTTTTTAAAAGCGTCGAAGGAGATACAGAAACTGGTTCCCTCGTTAAAACAATATTTCAAACAATTGGTTTTAAAAGAGTACTTATTCAGGCTGCCAGCTGCACAACAGTTGAAAGCCCGATTGTCGATACATACGGAATTGAAGTATCTGAATAAAGACTTCCTGAATCAGCATGTTTCGCAATTAAATAATAAGCCTGAAGTAGCAGGTTCATTGAATGAGGCCTTATCAAACGATTTCAATAATACATTGCTAAAGAGTTACCTGAAATGCGAAGACCGTTGCAGTATGTGGCACTCGGTTGAGTCAAGGACTCCATTCTCAGATGATATTAATTTGATTGAGTATGCTTTCTCCATTCCATCGAAATATAAGATACAGCAAGGGAAACTAAAGCCCCTTTTGCGTGAGGCCATGAAAGGCATAGTACCACAACAAGTGCTCGACAGAAAAGATAAGAAAGGGTACAATACCCCTGGTCCTAAGTGGATCTCGGAAATAAAAGATGACATCAGGTATATATTCGAGAACCCTGTGTTAGATGACTTTATGGACAGGAAGAAGATATTAAAAGATTACGATAGGCTATTCAATAACCCAGGGAAGCCCGATAACAACCGCATCTTTAAGCTGATAGCTTTTCCGCTGTGGCTAACTATTTTTTCAGGAAAGGCTTAGGCTTTAACTTCTACTTTAAGGCTTTCGAGCAACATGCTCAGCTTTGCTTTCAGTTCTTTACGGTGAACAATAGCATCTAAAAAGCCATGTTCAAGTAAAAACTCTGCCGTTTGAAAACCTTTAGGAAGGTCTTTGCGAATGGTTTCTTTTACAACACGTGGGCCTGCAAAGCCTATCAGTGCACCTGGTTCAGCAATATTCAAATCGCCTAGCATAGCGAACGATGCAGTAACACCACCTGTGGTAGGGTCAGTAAGTAATGATATATAAGGCAGTTTAGCATCAGCAAGCAAAGTAAGCTTAGCAGAGGTCTTAGCCATTTGCATCAGCGAAAAGGCTGCTTCCATCATACGTGCACCACCCGATTTCGAAATGATGATCAAAGGGCATTTAAGCTCAATTGCTTTATCAACTGCACGTGAAATTTTTTCTCCTACTACCGAGCCCATAGAACCGCCAACGAAAGTAAAATCCATGCAGGCAATTACAAGCTTGGCTTTATTCATTTTTCCTTCTGCCACACGTATGGCATCATTCAAATGTGTTTTCTCCTGCGATGCTTTTAGCCTGTCGATATAAGGCTTGGTGTCGGTAAAGTGTAGAGGATCAGTAGGCTTAATATCTTTTGCTATTTCAGTAAACTTATCGTCGAACAAAATATGGAAATATTCTTCCGAACCTATTTTTTCGTGGTATTCGCACTTAGGGCAAACCAACATATTGGCCAAATGCTCTTCAGAAGGAATAATGTTCTTACACGACGGGCATTTATACCACAGCCCCTCCGGAGTTTCTTTTTTCTCGCGGGTGGAGGTTGTTATACCTTCTTTTATTCGTTTAAACCAGTTGTTGTTCATTGCAGGCGGTAGAAGGGTTTCCGATTCCATTTTTTAAGCTAGATCAATTTCTTTGCTAAGATACACATCCTGTATCGTATTCAAAAGTTCAATACCGTCTTTCATCGGCTTTTGGAATGCCTTACGGCCCGATATTAGTCCTTGTCCACCGGCACGTTTGTTAATTACTGCTGTTGCAACTGCTTCAGCAAGGTCACTTGCACCTTTCGATTCGCCACCAGAATTGATAAGGCCAAACCTGCCCATGTAGCAATTGGCTACTTGGTAACGGCAAAGGTCAATAGGGTGAGGTGATGTAAGCGTATCATAAACCTTAGGGCTTGTTTTGCCAAAGTTTACTGCTGTATATCCGCCGTTATTGGTAGGCAGTTTTTGCTTAATAATGTCTGCTTGTATGGTAACACCTATATGGTTGGCCTGGCCAGTTAAATCAGCCGATGCATGGTAGTCAACTCCATCCTTTTTGAATCCGTTGTTACGTAAGTAGCACCACAAAACAGTAGCCATACCCAATTGGTGAGCCAGTTCAAAAGCTTCAGCCACTTCCTGTATCTGGCGTGTACTCTCTTCCGAACCAAAATATATAGTAGCGCCAATAGCTGCAGCACCCATTTCCCATGCGCTTTCAACAGTGCCATACATAACCTGGTCGAATTTGTTAGGGTATGTAAGCATTTCGCTATGGTTTATCTTTACAATAAAAGGTATTTTGTGAGCATATTTACGCGATACCGATGCCAGTACCCCGTAAGTAGATGCTACTGCATTGCAACCACCTTCCATAGCAAGTTTTACAATGTTTTCTGAATCGAAATAAATAGGGTTAGGGGCAAATGATGCACCTGCAGAATGTTCGATACCCTGGTCAACCGGGAGTATAGATACATAACCTGTATTAGCCAAACGGCCATGGCCATAAATGCTTTGTAAGTTCTTTAAAACCTGTATGTTACGGTTTGAGCCAACAAACGAACGATCCACGAAATCTGGACCCGGATGATGTATCTGTTCCTTGGTTATTGTTTTGCTCTTGTGGTTCAATAAGCTGTCGGCATCTTTGCCAAGTAATTCAGTTATCTTTTTAATGGACATACTGCTGTAGTTTTAAGTTTTAAGGGTGCAAATATATCAAAACATTTATTTTGTGCTTTTTTGACACGAATTACACGAATTTTTGTCTACTACCCGTCAAGACCTCACCCCTTTAGTTCCCCTCTCCTTGCTCAAGGAGAGGGGCGGACGAAAAGCCTTTTATGATTAATTATTATAAAATTTCCCAACCCTCTCCTTAAACAAGGAGAGGGCAGGGTGAGGTCTTGATAGGGGCAAATAAAAATAACTTTAAATAAAACTCTTACCTTAGTAATTCAATAAACCGCTCATATAAAACATGAAGCCATTTTTAATTCTAATAATATCCCTTTGTATTGCCTGTAATAATAGTACTGAGCAAGGTTTTACTAATAAAGCGGAGGCTAAGAATACAATGTTAAACGGTAATAGGGAAGGGAAGTGGATTGAATATAAGGATTCAGCTTTTAACCCTACAATAGACACCAACGCACCATTTTACCTGCTTACTGTTTATAAAACTGGTGTGCTTTCAGGAAAAGCATGGGGTTATTACAAAAGCGGAAAATTGTATTTAGAACGCTATTATAATAATGGCAAAATAATTGGGAGTGCCAAAGTATATTATGCTGATGGAAAATTAATGGGTGAGGCACCTTATTTAAGTGGTGAAAAAAATGGAGTGGTTAAGGTGTTTTATGAGAGTGGAGTACTGAAGCTTGAAGTGCCTTTTTTAGCTGGTAAAAGAAATGGGTTGGGGAAAGGATATTATGAGAATGGAAAACTTAAAGAAGAGGTTCCTTATTCCAATGATAAAAAAAATGGGTTAGCAAAAGTATATTATGTTGATGGGAATTTAAATTCTGAAATTCCTATAAATAATGACAGAACAAATGGAATTAAGAAAGAATATTATGAGAACGGAAAATTAAAGAGTATGACAATCTATAATAATGGTGTTGCTGAAACAGCAAAGAATTATGAGGAAAATGGTAATGAAATAAAACAGTAGTATGAAACCATTTTCAATTCTAATACTCTCCCTTTTCTTATCCCTTTCTGATTTTGGGCAGCAGACAATACCCGATAGTAAGTTTACAAACGAGAGTTTATGTAGCGTTTCTCATTTAAAGAAAGAAATAATAGGAACATGGTTAGAAGGGTATTGCGGTGGAGGGGAAGCTTGGGTAAATTCATTTTCTTTTGATACGAATGGGACTTATAGTTACCACCCAGGAACTCCGGTCCCTAATCCGTTATCAAGTATAAATGGTTCTTATGAAATTGTACAAGATACCGAAGTCGGTTATATGCTTAAGCTCAAAGTGGTTTCTATTACTGTAAATACCGGTTATGAGATTGATGCTGATGGCGATGCTCCTTCGCCCGGTATATTTGGCTACAATGGATGGCACCCCAAAACTATACCACAGAAAGATAGCACCTTCCATGATCATAAGCTTAAAATATGTAATAGGAAAAAAGCGGATGGAGATAATGATATAGCTTGTTCGTGTATTCAGATAGATTTGGATTATACATATTATAAAGTAGCAGATTATACCGAATACAAAAAATGAGAAACATGAAGCCCTTTTTAATTCTAATACTCTTCTTTTCTTTTGCCCTTTCTTCTTTTGCCCAACAAGCCTTGCCAGATAGTGGATTTACTAATAAAGCAGAGGCGAAAAATTTAATGGTGAATGGATTGAAGGAGGGCAAGTGGTGTGAGTATATGAACAGCCAAGGCATAATTATAAAGGATACTCAGAATGCAATTTATTATTGTCTTGTTATTTATAGATCAGGTATACTTGATGGAATGGTACATGAATTTAATATTGCAAATGGAAGGTTGGAAAAAGAAGCTCCATATAGCATCGGAAGGGAAAATGGTATTGAAAAAAGATATTATCCAAGTGGAAAGCTTATGATGATACTACCTATCACTAATGACAAAAAAAATGGTATTGTAAAAGGGTTTTCTCAGAGTGGAGAACTATTGGGTGAAACTCCAGTGACTGATGGCAAAGAAAATGGTGTTGCAAAATGGTATTATAAGAGTGGAAAATTAAAGACCGAAACACCATATACTGATGGTAAAAGAATTGGTATTGAAAGGGAATATTACGAGGGCGGAAAATTAAAGCGTGAAACACCTTACACTGATGACCAAAAAAATGGTAGTGAAAAGAAATATTACGAGGATGGAAAATTACAGGGTGAAGCTGTTTACATCAATGATAAATGGATATCTGGTAAATATTATGAAGAAAATGGTGAGGAAATTAAAATACCACCACCGCCACCAATTAATAAGTAAAATCTATAGAAGAGAAGAATAAAACGAGCAATGAAATAAAGCAATAACATGAAGCACTTTTTAATTCTAATACTTTCTCTTTCTTTTACCCTTACCGCTTTTGCCCAACAAACACCACCCGCACCCGATCTGCCTTCAACCGAAATCTATTTACTCAACATTCAACTAAAGGGAAATGCCTTTAGCCTGGCAGATAACTCTTTTACTGATGTAAGTAATAACAAAGGCTATGATAGCCAGCCGGTGTTTATTGAGCAACTGAATTCTATAGCCTATGTAAGCGAGCGCAATAATAAAGCAACCGATGTTTATTTGTATGACATTAAAACCAAGGTTTCAAAACAATTCACCAATAACAATGAGGCTGAATATTCGCCTAAGCTAACTCCTGATGGTAACTATATTTCAGTAGTAAAAGGTGCTGAACAAAACTTAACCAAAGTATCATTAGATGGTACTAAAACCGAGAAAATATACACTTGTAAAGATTCTATCGGGTATTACTGCTGGTTAAATAAAGATGAAATTGCTGCTGTTGTGCTTACCAATCCCATTTCATTAAAACTGATAAACATTAGAGACAAAACTGAAAGATATTTAGATGATAGTATAGGTCGTAGCCTTTTTAGTTATAATAAGGGACTTGTGCTGTGTAGCATATTACATAGCGGTAATTGGGTGACTTACTTAGATGCTGAGGCATTAAGTACAAAGAAACAGCACTTGGAAGATAAGCCTGGCAGGCAATACCAAGCTGCCTTTAAGGGTACATCTACAAAGTGGATTCAGTTACCAATAGGTACGGAAGATTTTTACATTACCGAAGATGGATGGATACTTTCATCAAGCGGTTCAAGCATTGTTTATTGCAATGCTAGGGATATTAAAAAAGGCTGGCAGGTACTTGCCGATTTAAAAGGAAGAGGCATTTCAAAAATTACCCGGCTTACTGTGAACAAGGCTAAAAATAAACTTGCCTTTGTTACGGATGAGAAGTAAAAAACTACCCACGAATTAAACGAATTAAATCACCACAGATTACCCCAAACCCCTAAAGGGGCTTTGAAAACAAAAGGCACTCCACCTGTGTTAAAGCCCTTTTAGGGGGTTGGGGTAGAAATTGCAGCATCATTTTTAATCTGTGAATCTATGGCAGTGTATTACTTCGTCTTTTTGCCTTTAAGTGAGCCGGTAAACGAAAATGATTTTTTAGTTTTGCCTTTGGTGCTGGTAAGCTTACCTGTACCTTCAATATCATCGCCTGTTATTTTGCCTGTCCATTCGTAGGTGCCTTCTTTATCGTCTTTGGCAGTGCAGGTAAACGAAATTACAGGCTGCGCTCCGCTTGAATCTATAGTGGTTTCATATTCTGCCGCTTTAAAGCCATCATCGGTCATGTCTTTGGTTTGAAACGTTCCGCTGACAAATTTTAATTCGTCAACGTTGGCTTTCTTTTTACCGTCAGGCAAAACTGCGCATACGTATGTTTTCCTGTCGAGCTTGCCGCTCTTCTTTTTTGATTGTGCGTAGGTAATGTTGAGGATTAACATAATACCTACTAGTGTAGTAATTAACTTCTTCATGGTGGGGGTATGGTTTGATTGTTAATGTCTTTTACGTGTTGTAAATCATTTTGTTCTGTTTAGTGTGAAATATGTAATGTTATTTAATGATAATGTAAGGGCCTAAAGTTCAAATACCTCAATCTTTGTATCCTTATTAAAAATGCGTTTTATCTTTTCATTTATACCGTTCACCGAAAAGATGATAACACTTTAATTTTTAAGGACTTAATTGTAAACGTAAATATACAAATAAACCGTTCAAATAAAAAATAAAATCATGAAAAAAATAGTTGTTCTTATAATCGCAATGTTCTCCTTATTAGGAGTAACAAAAATTCAGGCGCAGGTTTCGGTACAAGTTGCTATTGCTCCACCTGAGCTTCCGGTATATGTTCAACCAGATTGTCCATACGATGGTTATATATGGACTCCCGGATACTGGGCCTATGATGATGGAGGTTATTATTGGGTACCCGGTGTTTGGGTTGAACCGCCAACAATTGGCTTTTTATGGACACCATGCTGGTGGGGTTTTGATAATGGAGTATACCTATGGCATAGAGGATATTGGGGCGAACACGTAGGCTTTTACGGCGGCGTAAATTATGGCTACGGTTATGGCGGACATGGTTACTACGGTGGCCGTTGGGATGGTGGCCATTTCAGATATAATACAGCAGTAAGCCATGTTGATGGCAGCAGAGTACACAATACATACGAAGACAAGTCTGCAGCTGGTGGCGGCGGAGGCCGTGCAAGTTTTAATGGTAAAGGTGGGGTAGAAGCTCAACCTACAGCCGAAGAAAGAACTGCATCAAATGAAAAACATGCTCAACCTACTTCAACACAACAATCGCACGAACATAGTGCAAGTATCAGCAAGAACCAGCATGCATCAGTAAATCATGGAAATCCTTCGGTAGTAGCAAAAAGTACTGTAGGCGGACAACGATTTGACGCTAAAGGACAATCTGTAGCGCCACATACAGCAGCAACGCATAATGCAAGTGCTCCTGCTCATACTGCTGCGCCAGCGCAGCATCAGGCACCGGCACAACACCAAACGGCACCTGTTCAGCATCAGGCACAAACACAACATCAGGCTCCGCAACAACACCAACAAGCGGCTCCACAACAACATCAGGCACCACAACACCAACAGGCTCCGCCTCAGCAGCATCAGGCTCCGCAACAACACCAACAAGCGATGCCTCAGCAGCAACGCCAAGCACCTCAACAACACCAAATGCAACAACAACATCAGGCACCACCACAACAACATTCTGAAGGTGGTCATGGTGGAGGAGAAGGACACAGGTAATTGTTGCTTCACCTCCCAGATAGGGAGAACTTAAAAAAAACTTAGATATCTTGAACCTTCCCCTTCCGGGGAAGGTTTTATTTATGGCAGATGGTAGCTTATTCGTGAAATTTGTGGCCTGCCATTTTCAATTAATTATTGTCTACTTTTGCACAAAATAAGTCCATATGATAGCTACCGACCGAGCCATAAAATACGACCGTAAAAAGCACGATAACAAAAGCCTTGTAGAAATATACAAAGGCATTTTACTGCCCCGCCTTATTGAAGAAAAAATGCTTTCCTTGCTCAGGCAGGGTAAGGTATCTAAATGGTTTTCGGGCATCGGGCAGGAGGCTATTTCGGTAGGCGCTGCAATGGCGCTCGATAAGGAATCGTATATATTACCTATGCACCGTAACCTGGGTGTGTTCACATCACGCCATGTTCCGCTTGACAGGCTTTTTAAGCAGTTTCAAGGTAAGAATGGTGGCTTTACAAAGGGTCGCGACAGGTCCTTCCACTTTGGCACACAGGAGTATAAGATCATAGGAATGATATCACACCTTGGCCCTCAAATGGGTGTAGCCGATGGTATTGCCCTTGGCGATATGTTACGGAAGCAGAAAGGCACAAGGCCTACGGTAGTGTTTAGTGGTGATGGTGGTAGTAGCGAAGGCGATTTTCATGAATCTATCAACGTGGCAGCCGTTTGGGATCTGCCGGTTATATTTATTATTGAGAACAATGGGTACGGATTATCTACTCCTTCAAACGAGCAGTTCCGTTGCAAACAGTTTATTGATAAAGCCATTGGTTATGGCATAGAAGGTGTACAGGTAGATGGTAATAATGTACTTGAAGTGTATGATACCATAAAACTGTTATCAGAAAAAATAGCGCAAAAGAACAGGCCGTTTATTCTGGAATGTATGACCTTCCGCATGCGTGGCCACGAAGAAGCATCGGGTACTAAATATGTGCCACAGGAATTGTTCGATATGTGGGGCAAAAAAGACCCTGTTACCAATTACGAAAACTATTTATTGGAAGAAGGTGCGCTTACTCCTACAGTTATTGAAGAGTTGCGTGCAGGCATAAAGAACGATATTGAAAAGGCCCTAGAATCTGCCATGGCAGAACAACCTGTAAAAGCAGACGAAGCCAGAGAGTATACAGATGTGTATAAGCCATATACGTTCAAAGTTACTGAGGCTAAATCTGGCAACAAAAAACCAAAGCGATATATAGATGCAGTTTCAGACGGATTGAAACAAGCCATGCAAAAACACCCGAACCTTATTTTAATGGGTCAGGATATTGCAGAGTATGGTGGAGTATTTAAGGCTACAGAAGGGTTTGTAAATGAATTTGGTAAAGCAAGGGTACGCAACACACCTTTGTGCGAATCAGCTATTATAGGTGCGGGCTTTGGTTTATCTATTAATGGCTATAAGGCAATGGTAGAAATGCAGTTTGCCGATTTTGTTACCTGTGGTTTTAACCAGATAATAAACAACCTTGCCAAATCGCATTACCGTTGGGGGCAAAATGCAGATGTGGTAGTGCGCATGCCTACGGGTGCCGGCACAGGTGCAGGGCCTTTCCACTCGCAAAGTAATGAGGCATGGTTTACACATACTCCCGGACTTAAAGTGGTTTATCCTGCTTTTCCGTCCGATGCTAAAGGTTTGTTATTGGCTGCTTTTGAAGACCCTAATCCGGTAATTTATTTTGAACATAAAGCATTATACCGAAGTATTTCGGAAGATGTAAATGATGATTATTACACAGTTGAAATTGGAAAGGCACGAAGGGTGCTGGAAGGTAAGGATGTGAGCATTATTACTTATGGTTTTGGTGTACACTGGGCTTTAGAAGCATTGAAAAACATGCCTGATGTTTCTGCTGACCTGATCGATCTGCGTACACTTTCACCACTTGATACAGAGGCTATTTACGAATCGGTAAAAAAGACGGGCAAGGTTATTGTACTGCATGAAGATACTTACACCGGTGGAATAGGAGGGGAGATATCTGCTCTTATCAACGAAAACTGTTTTGAATACCTTGATGCGCCTGTTATACGTTGTGCATCATTCGATACACCTATACCAATGGGTAATGAACTGGAGTGGGATTTTCTACCAAAATCGCGCTTTGTAAAACAACTTAAGCAAGTTATTGCCTATTAAGTCGTCTAAATAAGATGACCTCGTTCATTTTGTTGTATAGTGCAAATTACTATACTTGTATATTATTAAAGGTATAATGGTGGCTACTGAAATAACAAACGGAATAAAAATAAGCGTAGATGTTACGTATGAAGCAGCGCACTCGCGCCCGCAGCAGGCGTACTATGTTTTTTCGTACCGTATCTCCATCGAAAATAAAAGCGACCAGACTGTGCAACTTTTGCGCAGGCACTGGTATATATTCGATTCGGTAGCCGGCTGGAATGAAGTAGAGGGTGAAGGAGTTGTTTCACAACAACCTGTTTTATACCCCGATGACGAATATCAATATGAATCTTTTTGCCCGCTGGTAAGCGAAGCCGGTAAAATGCGCGGCACCTATTTAATGCAAAATAAAAGTGATGGCTCTACGTTTGAAGTACGCATTCCAACATTCGAACTAATAGCTCCATATCGTTTTAATTAACCCCAATTATGTTTAAGTCTTTTTGTAAAACAATACTACTCGTTCTTTTTTTGCTGCCATGTTCTCTGATAAAGGCACAACCAAAGCATAAGCAATTAGTACAGTTTTCGGGTATGGTGCTCGAAAAGCAAACTCTGCAACCTGTACCGTTTACAGCTATTATAATTAAAGGTACCTCTCATGGTACCATTTGCGATTATTCGGGTTACTATTCGTTTGTTGCCCAACCAGGTGATACGGTAGAGTTTACAGCTTTGGGTTTTCGCCTCAGCGCTTACTTTATTCCTGATACATTATCAACTGACAGGTATTCACTCATTCACTTAATGGATAAGGATACTGCAAATCTTAAATCAGTAACTATATACCCATGGCCATCTAAAGAATCGTTTGTAGATGCTTTTAAAAGGCTCAACCTGCCCGATAATGACCTTGACAGGGCAAAGAGGAACTTAGCGCTTGCTCAACAAAAGGCTAAAATGGAAGGGTTCCCTATGGATGCACAAGCAAGCTTTATGAATACCATGCAGCAGGAAAATAACAAGCTTTACTATGCCGGCCAATATCCGCCTAATAACCTGCTCAATCCTGTGGCTTGGGCCCAGTTTATACAAGCCTGGAAAGACGGTGAGTTAAAGGTGCAATAAAATTAAGGCACATCCAATAAATTCCACTTACAGGCGTTAGTTATATTTGTTCCCTTTACCTAATAGTGTGATTATAACAAGAATAAGAATATTCTTCGCCTCAGTTTTTCTTTTTGGCTTCTTCGCTTCTGCGTCTGCCCAACAGGCTACTATACACGGTACTATTAAGGACAGTCTTGGCCAGCCAATGCAGCTTGTTTTTATAGGCCTTGCCGGTTTGCCACAGTTGCCTGCATTTACCGATAGCGTTGGTGGTTACACCTATTCGGTTCCGGCCGGAAAAGATGTAGAAGTGTTTTTCTCGCATACCGGATTCACATCAGTTCATTTTACCGTTAACTTAAAGAGTGGAGAGAATAAAGAGATAAATATTGAAATGCATATGTCTGTTGGTTCAAGGCTCGATACCTTCCAGGTAATTGCAGCAAGGCACGATGCACAGGAAATAATGCAACTCAACCCCAAACTTGTCAAATTTATTCCAACACCTTCGGGAGATTTTAATGCCATACTAATGACACAGCCCGGTGTATTCAGCCGCACTGAGTTAGGTTCGGAATATTCGGTGCGTGGTGGTAGCTACGATGAGAACTTAGTATATGTAAATGGAATAGAAGTATATCGCCCTCTGCTTATTCGTGCCGGCGAGCAAGAGGGCTTAAGTTTTGTAAACCCCGATATGGTTTCTTCCGTTTCATTTTCAGCAGGTGGCTTTGAGGCCAAGTATGGCGATAAACTATCATCTGTGCTTGATGTTACGTATAAAAAGCCAAGAGATTTTGAGGCTTCGGCATCTGCCAGTCTGTTAGGTGGCAGCTTGCACATGGAAGGAGTTAGTAAAAGTGATCGCTTTACGTGGATATTCGGGGTGCGTTATAAATCAAACCAATACCTCCTTAAAGGGCTTGATATACAAGGCGACTATAAACCAAAATTTGGAGATGCACAGTTGTTTATGACCTACCAGCTTACCGACCACTGGGAGATAGACATACTCGGCAATTTTTCATTGAACGATTATAACTTTGTTCCGCAAAGCGAAACGGCTTCATTCGGTACAGTTAGTGAGGCATACCAGTTACAGGTTTACTTTCAAGGCTTAGAGGATGATACTTACCAGACTACTATGGGTGCTGTTTCTGCAGTGTACGATAAAAATATTTATCGCAACGATAAAAAACATAAACTCAATCTTAGGTTTACTGCATCCGCTTATAATGACCAGGAAAGCCAGAACTTTGATATTATTGGCCAATACCTCATCAGCCAATTGAATTCTAATCTGGGTAGCTCGAGCCTTGGGCAGGCTGCTTATGGTGTTGGAGTGGGAGCTTATGTTGAACATGCACGCGATAATTTAAACGCAAATGTTTTCAGTTTTCAGCATGCCGGTAGTTATGATTACAGCTCACGCAGTAAAATAATTTGGGGTGCAACCTACCAACACGAAAGTTTTGTAAGCCAGATAAGCCAGTGGAACCTGATAGACTCTGCCGGGTACTCATTGCCATACAACAATTACTCTCTGCAGTTGCAAAACGTAGCCAAAGGTTATGATACGCTCGAATCGAACCGCTTGATGGGATATGTGGAAAATATTTCACGATGGAGATTATCTGACACTTCTACATTTATTGTTACAGTGGGTGTGCGTGCAAATTACTGGGATATAAATAATGAAACTGTAATAAGCCCAAGGGCAACATTAGCATTTAAACCGCATTGGAAAAACGATATTATGTTCCGTCTTTCATCGGGCTTATATTACCAGCCACCATTTTATAAAGAAATGCTGCAAGCAGATGGAAGCCTGCTTACCAGTGTAAAAGATCAGGAATCAATACATTTTGTGGCTGGTGCCGATTGGAACTTTAAAGCATGGGGTGCGCCATTTAAGCTGATAACTGAAGCATATTATAAAGATTTGGTAAGTGTAGAGCCATACCAATTAAATAATGTTGCAGTAGCATACTTCCCTAATCAAACTGCCAGTGGCCATATACAAGGGGCTGATATGAAGATAAACGGTGACTTTGTAAAAGGTCTCGAATCGTGGTTTAGTGTGTCGGCAATGCAGGCAAGTTACCAGATACATGATGCATATTATTACAATTATTATAACAGTTACGGACAGCAAATTGTTCCCGGGGTTACTGCCAATACAACTATTACAGATAGCGCTAAACATAATGTGGGCGTAATGGCAATGCCAACAGATGAGCGCGTTACGGTAGGGTTTTTCTTTCAGGATTATTTGCCAAGCTTTCCTAACCTGAAGGTTAATTTGAATTTATTGTTTGGCACCGGCCTGCCTTTTGGCCCTCCGGGTTCTACTGTGTATGGAGATACTTTGAGGAGTACGTTTTACAAAAGGGTCGACTTGGGTGTATCGTATTTGGTGATAGGTAAACGTGGCCATATAAAAACCGGAATATCAAAGTATTTCAAATCATTATGGATAGGACTGGAGGTGTTTAACCTGTTGCAGGTTAATAATGTTATATCATATAACTGGATTGAGGATGTAAATGGAAGGAAATATGCCGTACCTAATTACCTCACAGCCCGGGAGGTGAATCTTAAAGTAATGCTCGATTTTTAGGTTGATTTTAACATTCAGCATTTAGAAATCAACAATTGATTTTTGTACTGTTTCTTTACTAATTTTGTCGCAATTAAATATTCAAATCATGAAGGTAACTGTTGTAGGTGCAGGTAATGTTGGGGCAACCTGTGCTAATGTAATCGCCCAGAAAGATATAGTAAACAAAGTTGTTTTAGTTGACATTAAAGAAGGCACCTCAGAAGGGAAGTCTCTTGATGTTTGGGAAGCAGCTCCTATAAATGAATATAGCACCCGCGTAGTTGGTTCTACCAACGATTATACCCAAACCAAAGATTCTGAGGTTGTGGTTATTACTTCGGGCTTGCCACGTAAACCGGGTATGAGCCGCGATGATTTAATTGCTACCAATGCCGGTATCGTTCGTTCGGTTACCGATAGCGTAATAAAATATTCGCCTAATGCTAAAATTATAGTGGTATCAAATCCACTTGACGTAATGACCTATTGCGCGTATCTTACTGCAAAGGTTGATTCGAAAAGGGTATTTGGTATGGCGGGTATATTAGATACTGCACGTTACAGGGCTTTTATTGCTGATGCATTAAATTGTTCACCTAAAGATATTCAGGGTATGTTACTTGGCGGACATGGTGATACTATGGTTCCACTACCACGTTATACAACAGTTGCAGGTATTCCTTTAACTGAATTACTTCCAAAAGAAAAAATTGACGCTATTATTGAAAGGACTAAGAATGGTGGCGGAGAAATAGTAAATCTGTTAGGTACTTCGGCATGGTATGCGCCGGGTGCTGCGGCAGCACAGATGGTTGAAGCCATTGTGAAAAACGAAAATCGTATTTACCCTTGCTGCGCTTTGCTTAATGGCGAGTATGGTTACAAAGGCATTTACCTTGGTGTTCCGGTAATGCTTGGTAAAAATGGTATCGAAAAAATAATTGAACTTAAGCTCGACGCTGCTGAAAAAGCATTGCTCGATTCTTCAGCTAATGCAGTACGCCAGGTTATGGATGTACTTGATAAACAATTATCGGCTGTAGCTAAGTAAGTTCAGATTTGTATTAAATAAAAAAGCCCCGCAATATAATATTGCGGGGCTTTTTATTTGGTGTCTATGTATTATTTCAAGAGGCTCACCTTACCTAAGTAAGAATAATTAGTACCCCTGAAGTCAGTAACATTAACTAGGTACACGTAAGTATCCTGCTGACACATATGGCCATCATTGTTCACCGAACCGTTCCAGCCCTTGTTCATATCATTGGTATGATAGATAGG
>JABDCA010000027.1:41804-41992 GCA_013288345.1 Bacteroidota bacterium
ACCACAACCTACTACCATAGCATCGCCCAATATAAACTTTACCGATAAGACCACTGACACATATGGCCATCATTGTTCACCGAACCGTTCCAGCCCTTGTTCATATCATTGGTATGATAGATAGGTGTTCCCCAGCGGTCAAAAATATACATCTCAAAACTGCTGAAGTAAGTTCCCTTAGGTATGAA
>JABDCA010000028.1 GCA_013288345.1 Bacteroidota bacterium
GTACCACCTGCATAGTTTACACCATATAGTAAGCCGTTTTGCTTGTCTAAAATCAATTCACCTTCTTCTGGGTTATATCCTGTCTGCCTGGTTAGGATTAATACTACGCTATCTTTACCGGTAATCGGGTTATAGTAAAATATGGTACCGCTATCAACGTAAGTAGGTGGTGCACCATAATTCTGGTCGCCATATGTCATGCCATACATCAGTCCGTTTTTATAAGGGGTAAGGTGTGTGCCCCAAGGGTAGTAAGCAGTGTTTTGTGTTTTGGTAAAGTTTACCAAAGTACTATCATCGTTCGTAGCCGGCTTAAAACTGAATATTACACCCGAATCGCTGGGCCCACCTGCCCATATTAAGCCATAAAACCTGTTGTTATACCAGGTCATGCTGCCTTGGTATGGCTCATTTCCACTTACATATTGACTATAGGTAAATCGGGTGCTGTCTTTACCGGTTGCAGCATTTATGCTAAAAAGAACACCATAACCGGTTGTTCCGCCGCCTGTTGTTAAACCATAAAGCAGACTATCGTTAGGGTCCACAGCTAATGTACCTATAGGGTATGCGCCATTATTGGTGTTATCGAAATTTACAATAGCCGTATCTTTTCCTGTTTGAAAGTCGTGCCTGAAAATGGTGCCGACACCATTTGTGCCGCCATTATAGGCTGTACCAATAAGCACATAGTGCTGGGCATTTGTTAATGTTACAAATGCAAAAAAGGCAATAATAAGTAATGTAATTTTTTTCATGTTGGAGTTTTATAGGGCAAATTTATACTTTTTAAATAAAACAAAGTTTACCTTGCTTTAATACAAAAATGAGGCCATTTACTTATTTGCGCTTACATTTGCAGGGTAAAACATGCTGTTATGAAAATATCGTACAACTGGCTTAAAAAATATGCCGCTATAGAACTGCCTCCTGGCGAGGTTGGCCGTTTGCTTACTGAAATTGGTTTAGAAGTAGAACACATAGAAGATTTTGAGTCATTGAAAGGTGGATTAAACGGCTTGGTTGTTGGCGAGGTAAAGACTTGTATTAAGCACCCCAATGCCGATAAACTTTCGTTAACTACTGTTGATGTTGGTGGCCCTGCAATATTGAGTATCGTTTGCGGTGCTGCTAATGTTGCAGTGGGTCAAAAAGTAATTGTAGCTACCGACGGAGCCACATTATATCCTTACACTGGCGAATCGTTTAAAATAAAGAAGAGTAAAATACGTGGTGAAGCATCTGAAGGAATGATATGCGCAGAAGATGAAATTGGCCTGGGTGCATCGCACGAAGGGATTATGGTTTTAGCTGCAGATACCAAAGTGGGTACACCTGCATCGGAATATTTTAAGATATATAAAGACTCTGTATTTGAAATTGGCCTTACGCCTAACCGTGCCGATGCTATTTCGCATATAGGCACTGCGAGAGATCTGGTAGCGGCTATTAATGTTCGCAATAAACCTTCGCAGCCTTTATCATTAGCTATACCTAAGGCAGGTAATTACAACACAAGTGGTAAGGCTGATATAGAGGTGGTATTGCAAAATCCGGAAGCCTGCAAAAGGTATTGCGGTGTAACTGTAAGCGGAATTAAAGTAGCTGAGTCGCCGCAGTGGTTAAAAGATGCACTGGGCGCTATTGGTATACGTGCTATAAATAACATTGTAGATATTACCAATTTTGTATTGCACGAAATAGGCCAGCCTTTGCATGCATTCGATGCGGATAAGATAAAAGGCAATAAAGTAATTGTGCGTAAAGCCAAAGCAGGTGAAACTATTGTTACACTTGATGGTGTTGAACGCAAACTGCATACCGATGACCTGATGATCTGCAATGAAACCGATACTATGTGTATTGCAGGTGTGTATGGTGGAATTGAATCGGGAGTGAAGGAAAGCACTACGCGTATATTTATTGAAAGCGCTTACTTCGAGCCATCGCATGTTCGTAAAACAGCACGCCGTTATGGATTTCATACCGATGCTTCTTTCCGTTTCGAACGCGGGGTTGATATGGGCAACACACCTTATGCTATGCGCCGAGCTGCCGACCTTATATTAGAAGTTTGCAAGGGAGCAACTGTTTCGGCTGAACAGGATGTGTACCCGGTAAAAGCTGAAGAAAGGCATTTGGATTTTTCTGCTGATTTCGGAAGAAAGCTTTTAGGGCATAATGTGAGCAATGCCGAAATGGAAAACATTATACTGAATGTGGGCATTAAAATTGTTTCGCATACTGAAGGCAATTGGAAATTATTGCTCCCTACTTATCGTATGGATATTAGTGTGCAGGCCGATATAGTGGAAGAGATAGCGAGGTTCTATGGGTTTAACAACATACCCATACCATCTACCATTAAGTTACCCATGGTGCATAGTAAAGGAATAAGCGCCGATAAAGTATTTGAAGAAATAAGTATTCTGCTTAGCGGAAGTGGCTTTACCGAGATTATGAATACATCCCTTACCTCATCGCGTTTCGGAATGGATTCTTCGGTAGTTAGAATAGCTAACCCGCTTAGTTCTGATTTGGATGTGTTGCGCAGCGCCATGCTTAATAATGGCTTAGTGTGTATAAATCGTAACCAAAACAATCAGTGGGCCGATTTGAAGCTGTTTGAGTTTGGCAGAACCTACAGCAAGACTGAAAAAAGGATTTGCTGAAACGGAACATTTATCAATTTGGGTAACAGGAAATAAAACAGCGGAAAGCTGGAACATAAAACGAAAGCCTGTCGATTTTTATTACCTGAAAGGTTTTGTAAATCAGGTATTGGAGAAAGTTGTTGGTAAAATATCGTTGGAAGAAAAGAATATTGAAGATAGTACTTCGTTTGCAGGCGGATTGAATGTATTGCATAAAGGCAAAGCATTGGTTACATTCGGAGAGGTTAGCCATACTGTACTTAAAAACCACGATGTAAAAGGCGAGGTATTTTATGCCGACTTTAACTGGAAGAATATATTGAGCCTTGCTTCCGCTAAACGCGAAATAAAAGAAATTGTAAAGTTTCCGCAAGTATCGCGCGACCTTGCGCTGGTTATCGAAAAGAATGTGCAGTTTGCCCAATTAAAGCAACTGGCCTACCAGGTAGAAAAAGAATTGCTGAAAGAAGTTTCGGTATTCGATGTATATATGGGAGATAAGGTTGAGCAGGGTAAAAAATCGTATGCCATCAGGTTTTTGCTTCAAAGCGAACACAAGACACTTACCGATAAAGAAATAGATAAGGTAATGGAGAAACTGGTTAAGATTTACGAAGAGAAAGCAGGTGTAATTGTCCGTACCAAATAAACAAAGATTCTTATTTGATTGAAACAGAAGGGGGCTGAATGGCCCCTTTTCTTATATACATGGCATTATGTATAGCCGATGAGCTGTAGGTTTGCATAACGGCTTTAAGTATGGTCGACATAGAATCGCGAACCATTGGCTTTTCTTTCACCAGGTTATGCATCAGCATACTGTCTTTTTGGTAATTATATAATGCAGTAACGCGCGTTCCTTCCATTTGCAGACAATAAGGGTTACGGCACAACTGGTACACATCATTTATATAGCTAATAGCAAAGTGGTCTGATGTTGAATCGAATGCATTGTTGCCAAAAGCAAAGTAGGGGTAAGGGTAATGCATGTAGCCTAATATGGTTGGCATAATATCAATCTGTTGCACGGTAGTGTGCGACCTGCCTTTCAGGTTTGAATGCGGCATGTAAAAAATAATTGGCAATTCATACATGCCTACCCGGTTCGAATAATATGGGTCCTCACTTGGCCCGGCGTGATCGGCTACCAACACAAACAGTGTGCTGTCGAACCAAGGCTTTTGCGATGCAGTTTCAAAAAATTCTTTCAGAGCCATATCGCTGTAACGTACACATTTTAATATTTCCATTTCCTGTCCTTTGCGCGTAAACTTGTTTTTGTATTTGACAGGTATATTAAAAGGATGGTGTGAAGAAACAGTAAACAGTGCCGCATAAAAAGGTTTGTGCAGGGTATCTAAGTTTTTGGCGAAATACTGGAAATAGGGTTCATCCCATATTCCCCATACATCAAAATCTTTATCGTTATTGTATTCTGTTTTGCCGAAGTAATACTTAAAGCCCGCTTTTTTGCAATAATCGGTGAAGCCCATAGTCCCGTTAGCACCACCATGAAAAAAGGCTGTAGTATATCCTTCCCTGTCTAATAAACTTGCCAGGGTATTAGTACTGTCCTTACTGTAATTTGAGATTATAAACGGCTCATCCATCCATGTGGGCAGGCCGGCAGTAACAGAAGGTATGCCCTCTATCGATTTTTTACCATCAGAAAATGCATTGTCGAATGTGAGCGATTGCGAAATAAGTGAATCGAGGAATGGGGTGTTTGTTTTGTGCCTGTTGTTAAGCGCGCCAATATATTCTTTCGAAAAACTTTCAAGTATAATAGTTACCACATTATACTTTTTAAATGTGCCACCTTCCGGCATTTTATAGGGTGTATATATCTTTTGTAATACTTCAGGGTTAAAGAAATTATGTTCTTTAAGCTGCGGCTCTCCAAAGGTTTTAAGTATGCTGAAGGGTGTATTTATTACAAGGGGTATATCGTGCACAGGTGCATAGTACGATGCATCTAACAGGGTAATAGGCTTTTCCTGCCATCCGCCACGGAAACCCAAAAACATGATGCTGAGTAATACGATGTAGTATGATATAGATGTGGCTACATAGTGTTTTGTGTTTTCAAAAGGGCGTTTTCTTTCAGTAAGCCTGTAAAGCAGGTAGGTAAGCAAAACCATAAGCCCCCAAAAGATCAGCACATACCAGTAGTCTTTAACCACACTAGGCATTACATCGGTTGAATCGCTGCCGAGGCTAAGGAACTTGAATATATCGGCAGTGGAACGCTTGTAAACAAAAGGGAGGAAAACAGAATCGCCGAACTGCATAAAAATAGCGATACTGTTTATTACCATAAAAACAGTTTTTAGTACACTCTTGCGGTAAATGCTTTCTTCGCCACCGAACGGTAAAAGGCTCAGTAAAATGAAGGGTAAGTTGGTCATTATAATGGCCGGAACATCGAACCGCAACCCGATGAACATATAATAGAAAAGCTTGCCCGAATCTACCGATGCAAAGTAATGATGATTATAGGCGAAATAAAATACCCTGCAAAGCTCGTAGGGTATTAACAGTAAGAGAAGCCGCTTAAATAATAACTTACAGTAAAGAGGAATATTTACCATATACGCTTCGCTAACTAATTTTTTGTCGAAATTATTTCATTTCATTAAGTACCTGTGTGGCCTGGTACAATTCATAATCGCGGGTGATTTGCCGTAACCTTATATTCTCTGTTTTTACTTCAGATGTATCTGCTTTCATTTTCTTAGCCTCATCACCTACTGCAAAAATAGAGTAGCTATTGCCGCCCGAAACCAGCGAAGGTTTATTGTTACCAACATCTACTTGTTTAGGAGCAGGGCTACCATCAGGCCCTAAGATCTGGGCAAAACTTAACGGCTTGTTAATTACATCAAACTTCTTGTCTTTATCGGTCAGCTCTTTTCCTTCCTTGCGGAACTCATCAAGGTTCAGTGTAAACATGGTTTTGTCGTGCCTGCGTTTATACTCAAGCGCCTGGTCATGTATCAACTGGAAGATAGAATCGTTATCGGTACGTTGCACAAAATCATTCTGCAATTTTGATGTAGCAGGCGGGTTGGTCCATAAGGCATAAGGTGCCGGCTGTATTTTATCTGAAATAATTGGGCAGTCCTCATCCTTTTCCTTAGGGTATAAATACTGGTAAGCATCAGGCATTGGTATATCAGGGGTAACGCCATCTTTTTGCGTAGTGCCGCCATTTATACGGTAAAACTTGCTAAGCGTTATTTTTATAGAGCCCAGCGGAGTAAGGTCCTTATACTGCGGGTTGATGAATTCATCGAGGTCGAACATTTGTTGCACCGTGCCCTTACCATAGGTAAGCGAACCCATGATGATACCGCGTTTGTAATCTTGTATGGCTGCTGCAAATATTTCAGATGCCGAAGCGCTGCCACCGTTAACCATTACCACCAATGGGCCACGGTATAAAACTCCTGTGTCGTAGGTGTGGTAAGATTTAGGGTCTTGCACTTGTACTGCATCTCCGTGCCCTTTTACCTGCACCATAGGCCCCGAAGGAATAAAGAGACCAAGCATTTTAACTACGTCTCCCAACGAGCCTCCGCCATTATCTCTAAGGTCCATTACAATACCATCAACTCCGGCGGCATTCAGTTCTTTTACCAATTGCTTTATATCGCCATAACTGGTGTGCGAACCGGCGCCATCGTAATTGGTATAAAATTCAGGTAGGCGTATATAGCCTATTTTTTTGCCACCTTCTTCTATTACTGCATCATGGGCATAAGTATCGTCGAGTTGTATTATATCGCGCACCAGCACAACAACCTTGGTTGAATTATCAGGCTTTTTAATGGTGAGCCTTACTATGGTTCCTTTTTTACCGCGTATAAGCTGAATGGCGTCATCAATAGCCATACCTTGTACATCAACAGCATCGCCTGTTGCCTGGGCTACTTTAATAATAATATCACCTTCTTTAATTTCTCCGTTCTTCCAGGTAGGGCTGCCAGGTACTACGCGGGCAATAGTAATGTTCCCGTTTTTTTCCTGCAACTGTGCACCAATACCTTGCAAGGAACCCGACATAGTTATGTCAAAATTCTTTCTGTCCGGTGGGTCAAAATATTCAGTATGCGGGTCGAATGAATTGGCTATGCAGTTCAGGAAGAAGGAAAGGCGTTGCTGGTCTTTTTCTTTTGCAAAGGCCAACCATGTTTTGCGGGTTGCATCCAATACTTTTTTACGGGCTGCTACTTCCAGTTGTTCGTATGTTTTTGGCTTTACGGTATCTTTCTTTTGGGCTTCAACATCTTTTCTGTAGGCTATTTTTTCCTCATCATTCATAACCGTGGTATCTTTCTTTTCATTTACCTTATCCTGCTTGTTAAGTGCATCAACAAGATCTGCCATTACCTGGTATTTTAAATAACGCCTCCATTGGTCATGCAAAGTAGCAGTGTCTTTGGCATATTCCATTTTTAAGGGGTCGAGCTGTACGTTTTCGTTTATTTTAAAGTTGATAGGGTTCGCTAAATAAGCTTTTGCAAAGTTTGAATCCTGTTCGCGGCGGGTAGTATAAAGAGAATTAACAAGGTCGTAAAATTCAAATGTACCTGCACCAATTTCATCATCAATTTTGTATTCGAGTTTTTGTATCTGCTTCATATCATCTTTAGTGAAGAAATCTTTACTGTCGAGGCGCTTTAGATACATTTTATAAACCCTTTCCGATAAGGTGTCATTCAGTTCAAGCGGGCTGTAATGAATATCTTTAAGCCTGTCCATCATCAGGGCAAGTGTGGCTTTGCGTTTATCGCCCGCACCGGCCGGTTGGCGGCAAACAGCACATATTAGTAACGTTGCTGTAATTGCAAGCAGCAGGTATAGCGAAATCCTGGTTCTATTCATAAAGTCGATTATTCTTTTCATAGTAAGCAAAGATAAGGGATTTGCCAATGATTATTTGAATGAATGCCTCATAAAATATGTTAAATATTAACATGCGTTTATGTGCAAGAATTACTCCGATTTGTGCAAATGATTGAACTGTTGTAATTGTTAATTGGACGAATTATTGCCGTTTCATGAGAATATTTATATATTAGTTGCATGAAATTGAAAGAAATAAAAACTGACACTTGCTTAGTCAGTAAAGATGCCGATGGCATTATACATAAAACAGTAAGGCCCAATGCCCACCTTGATGATAAAGCCATTAAGGAATCGGATGAAATAGGTTTTAAACTGGCAGGTGGCAAGAAAGCCCTTATACTGTATGATGCACGCCCGAATTTTACCCTTAACAATAAGGGCATGGAGTATCTGCATAAACATTTGCTGAGTAAAACACGGATTGCATCAGCTATAGTTTCCGATAAACCCGGTATTCGTTTATTAGGCCATTATTTTGACAACAGCCCTGCTGGCAGCCCGCCTGTAAAAGTGTTTCATGGCATGAGGGAAGCCAAAGCATGGTTGCTTTCTTTCAAAAATGGAAAAGCAATAGAAAAAAAACTGTCGGTTGTACTTAAACATAAACCTGCAAAGGCTAAAAAGGCAGTAAAAATAAAACATACAGAACCTGTGCACGGCAGCCTTACTACATGTATTGCAAGGGTGGAGGTAGATAATAATAATGTAGCCCACAAACGCATACTTGCAGATGCGCACGTGGATATGCCTTCGTTAGCAAAATCATTTAAAGAAACATCACGATTCCTTGGAGAAGAAAAACGCTTAATGCTGTACGACCTGCGCCCGCATTTTACCATAACCGATGATGCACTGGAATATGTGGTAGATGAAATTATGGGCCAGCATGGTATTGCAACTGCTGTGCTTGCCAAAACTATTGGCGTGTACCTTATGGCCGATTATGCTGTTAAAATCAAGAAGATAAAATCGCCATTAAAGGTATTTACTGATGAGGTAGAGGCTTTGAAGTGGTTGGCTAAGCAGAAGAACTAAATACATAGCCACGAATTATACGAATTAAATTGTCACACTGAGCTTGTCGAAGTGTTTCTCGCAAGACACAAAGCCCCCAAAGATTTATTGTATTGAAACCCCGGAGGGGTTTAATGTTAGTAGCCACCGATGAAATCGATGGTATATAATACGCAACACTATCAGAACCCTAATGGGGTTCAACCCCATCAGGGTTGTTATGATTATTTCTTTACTCCCACCGGTTACACCGGTGGCTACTTATGTTCAATCCATTCAGGATTGGGTTGTAATGTATTTCAATTGCCGTCTGCTTTAGCTGACGGATTTAAAAGTAAAACAAGTTTGGGCTTTAGCCCCAAATAAGCGTAATGTTTTAGGCTAAAGCCAAGAATTATATATGCTTTGATACCGTCAGCTAAAGCAGACGGCAATTGAAAAATAGTGGCTTTATTTTGCCCATTGTTTCCATTCGCAGACGTTTCTAAAACCTGTCCATGCATTGGGTTTATTTACATGGAATGTGTCTTGCGTTAGTATGATTTCTTTTTTGTCGAACCATCCTCCACCAATACTGACATTGCTATCAGAGGTCCATTCCCCAACATTACCTCTGAGATTATAAATTGGATGTCCTTTTTGTGACTTTCCAAATGGATTAGTGTTTATAGTCGGATCCTTAGTAAAAGTATCATTTACGCAGGGTTTAATATCTGACCAAAAGGCTGGAACTTTGTCTTTATAGATGTCCTTGTCGACTGAGTCAGCATAATGTATTGCAATTTTCCATTCGGCAATAGCAGGAAGTCTGAAACTTGGATAGTATTTAAAATTCGTATCAGGTATTATGTTTTTGTATTTACCGGTATAATACTTTTCAATTGTGAAACATGTTTCTCTATTTGGTGCTGAGTCCCATTTGATAATATTATTAGCAACTAAGATATACTCCATTACTCTATCGGAACGCCATTTTGAAAAATCAATTACCTGTTTTTGTGAAACACCAACTACCGGATAACTGTTATATATGGGGTTTCGTAAGTAATGGATAACGAAACTATTCAGGCATGATATTTTGTTTTTTGCTAATGTTGAGTTAATCCATGCTAGTGTATCTAGCTTGGTTGATTTGTATTCATTAGAATTTGCCCCAAAAACCCTCATAGTCCAGTACTCATATTCTCTCCAGCTGGTGTTCTGTGCTTCTGTTTGGTCGTAAAATAGATTATTTGAAATTTTAACCCCATCTGGGGGAGTGTAGGTTCGATAATAGTTTTTATCGGTTATGTGCCTTCTCAATTCATATGAAGGAGAACATGAGAAAAGCAATAAACAAACAAGTGCAACAAAATTTAAAGAATATAAGTGTTTCACTTTTTCGTTTTTAATTCGTGCAATTCGTGGCTAAAACTATATGACTACGTTCACAATCTTATTCGGCACCACGATAATTTTCTTTATCGGTGTATCTTGTATCCACTTTTTAGCATCATCGCTGGCTAATACTTCTTTCTCTATCTGTTCTTTGGTTAAAGTCAGTGGTAATTCAAGCATAAAGCGGGTTTTACCATTGAACGATACCGGGTATGAGAAAGTGCTTTCAGTTAAATAAGCTTCGTTAACAGTAGGGAACGTAGCTTTTAAAATAGAGATCTTGTTGCCAATAGCTCTCCATAATTCCTCAGTAATAAATGGTGCAAACGGAGATAATACAACCAACAAGGGTTCCATTATTTCACGCTTATTGCATTTCAGTTCATTCAGTTCGTTCAGGCATATCATAAATGCACTTACCGATGTGTTGAATGAAAGGCGCTCAATATCTTCCTTCACTTTTTTGATGGTGCGGTGTAATATTTTTAACTCCTGCGGCGTAGCTTTTTCATTGCTCAGTGCCAAACCATTTTCATTATAGAATATCCTCCACAATTTCTTTAAAAAGCCATGCACACCGCTAATGCCCTGTGTACTCCATGGTTTGCTTATTTCAATTGGTCCCAAAAACATTTCGTACATGCGGAATGTATCTGCTCCGTATTGTTCAATCACAATATCAGGATTTATAACATTCCATTTTGACTTAGACATTTTTTCTACCTCAGTAATACATTCAAATTCGCCATTGGGGTCTGTTTTAAATACAGCATCTGCATTTTCTGGTCGCCATTTCTTGAACTCTTCTATGTTCAGCATTTCGTTCTTTACTATGTTAATATCTACCCTTTCTAAATGAAGAGTTGGTATATCTGCTGGAGGAGCGGCCTTGAATGAAATGTAGGTTTTAGGTTTTGAATTCGGGTAGAAAAGTGCAAAATGAGATACGCCCTGTATCATCCCCTGATTCACTAACTTTTTCGCAGGTTCGTTAAATGGCAAATAACCATAATCAAATAAGAACTTTGTCCAGAAACGGAAATAGAGCAAGTGGCCTGTAACGTGTTCGGCACCGCCAACATAAATATCTATATTCTGCCAGTATTTTATAGCATCCTTCGATGCAAATTCTTTGTCGTTGTTTGGGTCCATGTAGCGCAAATAGTACCACGAACTGCCTGCCCAGCCCGGCATAGTAGTGTGCTCGTAACTGTACTTGCCCTGGTGTTTCCAATCACTTGCACGTGCCAGTGGCGGATCACCTGTTTCAGTAGGTTGGAATTTATCTATTTCGGGCAATACCAATGGCAATTTACTTTCATTAAGCGGTGTCGGTATGCCATCTTTATAAAAGATGGGGATCGGTTCACCCCAATAACGCTGGCGGCCAAAAGCCGCATCGCGCAAACGGAAGTTCACTTTGCCTTTTCCTAATCCGCGTTTTTCTATTTCGGCAATGGCGCGTTTAACAGCATCCTTTACATCCAGTCCGTTTAAAAAATCTGAATTGATGCATTTGCCTTCTTTGCCATCGTAACTTTCTTTACTGAAGTCCCATCCCGCTGGAGCTTCAATAACTTGCGGTATATCTAAACCAAAATGTTTTGCAAAAGCATGGTCGCGCGAATCATGCGCAGGTACTGCCATAACGGCTCCTGTGCCATAGCCTGCCAATACATAATCACCTATCCATACCGGGACTTTTTTGCCGGTGAAAGGATGCAATACGTATGCCCCGGTAAATTCTCCTGTTATCTTTTTTACATCGGCTTGTCTTTCACGCTCCGATTTGTTTTTTGCAGCGTTTACATAAGCGTCTACCGCTGCTTTTCTATCGGCAGTAGTTATCTTTTTTACTAATTCATGCTCAGGTGCAAGGGTAACAAATGTCACTCCGAATACTGTATCAGGCCTGGTGGTGAATACTTCAATTGTACCCTGTCCATTTTCAATTGTGAATTGTAAGGAACTTCCTTGTGACCTTCCTATCCAGTTGCGTTGGGCTTCTTTTATGCTTTCGGGCCAGTCGAGTGTATTTAAGTCAGTCAGCATACGCTCAGCATATGCCGTCATACGCATACTCCACTGTGGCATTTTTTTACGTTCCACCGGGTAGCCACCGCGCTCTGATACTCCATCTTTCACCTCGTCATTCGCTAATACTGTCCCCAGTTTAGGGCACCAGTTTACCATGGCTTCATCTAAATAGGCTAATCTGAAATGCATCAAGGTGTCTGATTTTTCTTTTTCCGAAAAGCCCTTCCATTGGTCCTTGGTAAATGCAGTAATATCCTCGTTACCAGAAAAGCCTTCCTTCTCGAAAGATGCAATAAGGTTATCAATAGGCTCAGCTTTATTGCTTTTGGTATTGTACCACGATTTGAATAATTGCAGAAATATCCACTGTGTCCATTTGTAGTACTTAGGGTCTGTAGTATCTACCTGCCTGCTCCAGTCAAAGGACAAGCATATTTTATCTAACTGTTCCCTATAGCGCTTACTATTTATTTCGGTGGTTATTTTAGGATGCTGCCCTGTTTGTATGGCATATTGTTCCGCAGGCAAACCAAACGAATCGAAGCCCATAGGATGCAATACATTAAAGCCACTTAGCCTTTTAAAGCGTGCAAAAATATCGGATGCTATATAACCTAATGGATGCCCAACGTGCAGTCCAGCGCCTGATGGGTAAGGGAACATATCGAGTACATAATACTTGGGCTTGCTAAAATCATTCTCTACCCTGTAGGCTTTTTCGGCTGCCCAGTTTTTATGCCATTTGGCTTCTATTTCGCGGAAGTTATAGTCCATAATTGTTGGTCTTATATAAGGATTGCGAATTTATGAAATAGAACGCAGATGACACAGATTAAGCAGATTTTCACGGATCATGTCTTTTCGCGTTAGGGATTGCAGTGGAAAGCCCACAGCGCAGCGAGGACTTGGAACGTAAAGCCCGACCCGAGGAACGAGGGGAACGCCCAATATGGCTTTGTGATTATTAGCCTTTTGCCATTCTCAATTCTTAATTACCTTTGCTTTAGCATGGATAACACCCAATACAAAGAGATTACGGGAATACGGAGCTGGGCCGAAGAGGACCGCCCGCGTGAAAAGCTTTTGCAAAAAGGCTCTCATGTATTGTCGGATGCTGAACTTATAGCTATACTTATTGGTTCAGGTGTGCCGGGGGAATCGGCGGTAGATGTAGCCAAGAGCATACTTAAAAGTGTGGATAATAACCTGAATGAATTGGGTAAGCTAACGGTGCGCGACCTTAAAAAGTTTAAAGGAATAGGTGAGGCTAAAGCCATAAGCATAGTAGCTGCATTAGAACTGGCTAAACGCCGTAGGGTGGCCGAAGTAAAAGAGAAAGAAAAGATTGCAGGAAGTAAGGATGTATATGAATACTTCCACCATTTGGCCGATTTGCGCAGCGAGGAATTTTGGGTAATGTATTTGAACCGTGCCAATAAAATTATAAGCGGACAGAAGATAAGTCAGGGTGGCATTACAGGAACTGTAGCCGATACACGACTGATATTTAAAAGCGCCCTCGATCATTTTGCATGCAGCATAGTATTGTGCCACAATCATCCTTCGGGCAATTTGCAACCCAGTAACGAGGATAAGGCATTGACACAAAAGATAAAACAAGCAGGGCAATTGCTTGATATTGCAATACTCGACCATTTGATAATTTCGGATGCGGGCTATTTTAGCTTTGCTGACGAAGGACTTTTATAATAGCATTTATGATAAAGATACTGACCGTAATAGGAGCGAGGCCGCAGATCATTAAGTCTGCTGCATTGAGCAGGGCCATACATACACACTTTAAAAAAGACATTAAAGAACTGATAGTACATACAGGACAGCACTACGATGAGAACATGTCAGAAGTATTTTTCAGGGAAATGGGTATACCCGCACCCGACTATAATTTAAATGTAGGCTCGGGCTCGCATGGTAAACAAACAGCAGCGATGCTTGATGGTATCGAAGAAATATTGTTGAAAGAAAAACCAGATTGCCTTGTGGTTTATGGCGATACCAACTCTACATTAGCTGCAGCTGTGGCTGCGGTTAAAATACATATTCCCGTTGTGCATATAGAGGCAGGGTTGCGTTCGTTCAACAAAGCCATGCCGGAAGAAGTCAACCGTATTGCATGCGACCATTGCTCTACCTTATTGTTCAGTCCGACAAAATCTGGTTATAATAACCTTATAAAAGAAAATTTTAACCCGAATAACAAACACCCATTTACAGCCGATAAGCCCGGTATATACCATTGCGGGGATGTGATGTATGATAACACACTTTTCTTTGCAGAAGTGGCCGATAAGAACACAAAAATTGTTGACAGACTTGGTTTAAAGGACAAAGAATTTATTCTGCTTACCATACACCGCAACAACAATACCGATGACCCTGAAAGGTTGAACAGCATTTTGAGTTCCTTGAATGAAATAAGTATAAAGAATAACCTGAATATTGTTTTTCCTGCCCACCCACGCACATCGAAAATGTTGGAACAAGGACATGGTAAAAATATTGTAAATGAATTAAAAAAGAACAAGCTGTTCCATATTATTCCACCAGCTTCGTTCCTTGAAATGCTGACGCTGGAGAAGAACTGCAGCATGGTGTTTACGGATTCGGGTGGAGTGCAAAAAGAAGCTTTCTTTTTAAAGAAGCCTTGTGTGGTATTGCGTGCCGAAACCGAATGGATTGAGCTGGTTGAGTGTGGTAATTCTATTTTGGCAGAAGCTGATTCAAAGCGAATTAAAGATTCGTTTACTCATTTAAAAGCCAAACGTGAATTTACCTATCCGCCCATATTTGGTGATGGTAAAGCAGCAGAGTTTATATGCAAAGAGATACTGAGTAATTTTAAGTGATGGCACACAGAAGAATTATGCCACTAAAACACAAAAACACAAAAAAAATACACACGAAAAATTTTGTGGGCTTTGGTGATTTAGTGCTTTTGTGGCAAGGTCAGTTCTATATAAATGTAAATGTTATCTATGTTCCATCCTTTACTATATGAACGAGTTGCTTATATATACGCCTAAGCTTACCCCGCGCATCAACTATGCCTTTTCGTTATTTTTTGACTCACTTATTAATACCCCCTATAAGGTAACAACTGATGTTACTGAGTACACGAATTATACTGGTCCACGTTTAAATTATTCAGGTAAAGCCATAGTGCAAGGTGAAGTGTTTATTCATTATAAAGGATTGCTTTTCGATAATGGAGTAAGTAAGCAGGATATAACTGTAACCGAATGGGAAGGCCTGAAAATATTTTACCAAAGTGAGGGCACAATGCCCTTCGATGTATTTGCTGCATCGTTTTATCTGGTAACCCGGTACGAAGAATATCTGCCATACGAAAGTGATATGCACAGCCGCTTTCGCCCTAATGATAGCCTTGCTTTTAAAAACAAGTTTATTAACCTGCCATTGGTAAATCTTTGGGCAGAAAAGTTGCAGGAGATCTTAATGAAAGCTTTTCCGGCTATTACTATAAAAGAAAACACCTACACATTTACCCCGACCATTGATGTGGATGTAGCTTATGCACACAAGGGCAGAAAAATCCATATTACTATTGGTTCGTATCTGAAGGCATTGCTGAAGTTCGATTTTGCTTTTATGGTTAACAAAACAGGTACACTGCTAGGTTCAAAGCCTGATGAATACGATACCTACAATTACCAGGAAGAGATTTTTGCGAAGCATAAAATCAAACCTATTTACTTTTTTTTGGCAGGCAGCAGAAGCAAATATGATAAGAACATAAATGTAGATGGTAACCATTTTGCAGCGTTAATAAAGAAAATTGATAAGTATGCTCATGTGGGTATTCATCCCTCCTATCAATCGTTGGGTAGTAGAGAGATTGTGGGAGAAGAAATTAAGCGGGTTAGCAATAATGCCGAAGAAAAAATAACCAGATCGCGCCAGCATTATTTACGCATAGTCTTGCCCGATACGTACCGTTGTCTTGTAACATTGGGTATAACTGATGATTATTCTATGGGCTATGCAGCCTGCCCCGGGTTTAGGGCAAGTATATGCACACCTTATTTTTTCTACGATTTGCAAGCAGAGAAAGTATTGCCTATTAAATTGCACTCCAGTATAGTAATGGATGGCACCCTTAATGAATATATAAACGTTACACCTGACGAGGCGATTGAATTGACCAAAAAACTTATTGAGCAGGTGAAACAAAGCAAGGGCGAGTTCGTTAGTATATGGCATAACGATACGCTAAACGATATGGGCAAATGGAAAGGATGGAGAAGAGTGTTTGAAACAATTGTAGAAGCAGCCAGGTGATAAAGTATATTACAAATAGCGATATTGATAAATCGAAGTGGGACTCCTGTATACGCAGTTCGGTTAATGGTATGATATATGCCTATTCGTGGTACCTTGATATTGCCTGTGGTAATTGGGATGGGCTTGTAGAGGATGATTACAAAAGCGTGATGCCGCTACCCAGAGGAGAAAAATATGGGTTCCTGTATACCTATCAGCCGCCATTCAGCCAGCAACATGGAGTGTTTTCTACCTCAAAAATAACCGATGAAAAGGTAAAGGAGTTTTTGAGGGCCATACCTGCCAAGTATAAATATGTAGAGCTTAGCCTGAATACATTCAACCGCCCTAAGGATGATTCGTTTGAAACAGGCGAAGGCGTTACACATCTGCTCGACCTTATTTCTCCTTACGATACATTGCAATCGAACTATTCAACCCAGACAAAACGCAATTTAAAGAAAGCTCTATCGGGCTCACTGGCTATTGCAAAGGCAGTATCGCCCAAAAAAGTGATTGACCTTTTTAAAGCCAATAGGGGTAAAGATTATGCCATAACATCGGGCCAATACAATATTGTAAATACCCTAATGCAGACCTGCATTAAAAAAGGGCTGGGGCAATGTTGGGGAGTTTATACTAAAGACAAAGAACTATGTGCAGGGGCTTTTTTAGTGGAGAGCAACCGCAGAACTATATTCCTGTTTTCGGGTACCAATAAAAAGGCATTCGATACGCATGCCATGACCTTTTTGATAAACCGCTATATAGAAGAGAACGCCCAGCAAAACCTCACCTTCGATTTTGAGGGTTCATCAGACCCTGATGTGGCAAGGTTCTACAAAGGCTTTGGGGCTAAAGAAGTACATTACCTTAAAATAAGGAAGAACAATCTACCGGGTCCTGTTAAGTGGCTAAAGGAAATGCAGTTTAAAAAGAAGAGCGGGTCCTCTAAGTAGGGATGTGATGGAACACAGATGACGCTGATTTGGCGGATTCTCACACCTGTCTGCCGCTAAGGCAGGGATAAATCAGTGAAAATTTAAAGGCATAAAACAATTGCCACAGATTCACAGATTATAAAAAGATAAATCTTTATAAATAACAGAGCTATATAATCTGTGAATCTGTGGCGGGAATTCTATATCAGCGTTCCATTTGTGCTTTTATTAAAATTTTTCTATCTTTGAGGAAGAAAACCCCCTAAGCGCGAATAACATTTTAAAGACGAGGGCTATATCGATTTATGATTTGGCATGAGATAAAACAGATTGTCGGAATATTTACCCTCAGTACTGTTAAGTTTGGTTTCGGCGGGGTACCTTGGGCAGTTTTTGCTCATTACCCGTTTTTTAAAGGTGTTACCATAACCACCGCAGGTGGAGTAACCGGCAGCATTCTGTTTGCCAATATTAGCGAATGGGTGTTGGATGGCTGGGGTAAATTCCGCGAAAAATACTGGCCACGTAAACGTGCATTAACACCTAAATCGTTTGAAGGGAATAAGTTCTTCCATAAGGTCAGGAACAAATGGGGATTGGCAGGTATTGCCATTTTTACTCCTATCATATTATCTATACCTATTGGCACTATGCTTGCGGTAAGGTTTTACCCCGATAAGCAAAAGGTTATTTCGTATATGCTTATATCTATTGCTGCATGGGACATTGTATTGTACTTTTTGTACAATCACTTTTACAATGTACTCTATCACTACTTTCATCACGCTGCTTAATGGGTTTCGATATACCGGAAAAATTACTTCTTCAAACCATTAACATTATTGTACTCGCGGGTAAATCGGTTATGCAGGTTTACAGCAAGCCTTTTGATGTGGAGTATAAAGAGGACCATTCGCCGCTTACCGAGGCCGATAAAATATCGAATGAAATAATTAGCTCGGGTTTAAAAAGCACCCAATACCCGGTGCTCAGCGAAGAAATGGATGAGACCCCTTACGAGGAACGCAAAGCCTGGAAGAACTTCTGGCTGGTTGACCCGCTTGATGGCACCAAAGAATTTGTAAAACGAAACGGAGAATTTACTGTGAACATTGCTTTAATAAATGATGGGTTACCCGTATTCGGGCTGATATATTTACCCGTACCGCAAACGCTGTACTATGCTATTAAGGGCCATGGCGCTTACCGCATTTTAAATGCCGGCAACTATACCTACCAGTGGAATGACCAATTAATGAAAGTAGCAGAAAAGCTGCCATTATTTATACCTAAGCGCGATTATACCATTGTAGCCAGCCGTTCGCATTTATCGCCCGAAACAGAAGCCTATATAAACAAAGAACAGAAAAAGCATGGCAAGGTAAATACCGTTTCTGCCGGAAGTTCTATTAAGTTTTGCATTGTGGCCGAAGGCAAGGCAGATGCTTACCCCCGCTTTGCACCTACCATGGAGTGGGACACCGCAGCCGGGCAAATTATTGCAGAAGAAACAGGTAAAAAGGTTTTGAATATAGAAACCAATAAGCCTTTATCGTACAACAAAAAAATATTGTTGAATCCGAGTTTTTTGGTGGTGTAATTAAGCATTTTACTATGACAGACATAGAGGCTTTAATAACGATAGCAAGACGATACTGTATTGATAATAATAAGTATTGGATGGATCGGTATTCAAAGGAATTAAGTGGGAATAATAATCCATACTCTGATAACGACTATGATTTATTTCCACGCTATAATGCTTTGACGGCTATTCTTCAAGGAGTTGAAATAATTGTTGGGCAAGATTTCTCATCGATGGATGATTGCAAAGATGAATTGAAAAAACTAGGATTGATTAGCCAAAGCCGTTTTACTGAGGGCAAGCATAACCCAATAGAGTCAAAAGCAATTCAAGAGGAAAGAAATAAGTTCGTGGACCTTATTGAGTCTATTAATGCAATAGATATTAAAAAGGTTGAGCCGCTTCCATACAAGCGCAGGCTTTCAGAAATAGAAGCGAAAGAAGTTAGGCGGCAATTCGAAATGAACTTAGGTTATGATGGAAGCTATTGGAATCCATTAAATGAAAAGAGCAAAATAGAGACTATTTTTCTAATGAAAGAAAACCTATTAGAATCAGACCAGAATAAAATTATTGATTTCATTAAAAGTCATGCTGAAAAGAGGCTATTTGAAATTAAAGAAGATATGCTAGATTATGAATTGGAGATAGACAGTTTAGATATAGATTGTTATGAAACGATATACTCAGATATGTCTTTTAAATGGGCCATTTATGGTTCACATGAATCTACTGTTGCATTTGGTGGTACAGAGCTGGTAAAATTTGTAAAGCAGTTATTTGGTGATAGAGTAGAGGAAATAAATAAGTGGATTTAAGTTACTTCTTAAGTTTCAGTTTTTCAACACAGAGTACACAGAGATTTAAGGAGTTACACTGAGTTTTTATTTATCATTGATTTTGTGAATGAAAGTAATTTACATTCTCTGTGAAACTCTGTTTTCCCTGTGAACTCTGTGTTAGATAAATATTGAGAATGGGTATTAAAAGTTTGGTTTATATTTCAAACCCTCGGAAAGTTATATCAATAGTTTTCGCTGTTTTTAAATAATCGGACAAATTATTACCATTAAATTCAATTGTCGATAATAAGTACACATCGAAGTCACTTATATTAGGCAGAATAAAATCAGTATATTTAGGATTAAAGGGATCTAATTCTGCAGCAATATGGAATAGCAATACTTTTTTAATATTTCCTTTGAATTTGAAATATTTGCGATCTATTTTATTTTGCTCAATAACTCCTACCATAATAGTTGCTGATTTCATTTGTATTGTATCATCAGGCATTTGTATATTATATAATCTTAACAACAGGTCTGAGGTCAGAAGTCTGTTTTTGAATAGCATGCCTGCAAGAGTATCAAGGCGGTATATTTTTGGTAACGTATCGGTTTTGTTTTTATGACAAGGTAAAGTACTTCCATAACGGCGGTTATCAGAAACTACCATTACTGATTTTTCGGTTTTGTAAAGGGTGCTCTTTAATGAATCGCTCCTTATGATTTCAAGTTTTCCTCTCTGTTTGAAAGTTGTGCTATCATAAATAATCTTTTTTTTCTGGGCAGAAGAATGGAGATTACAAATAAGTGAGAGTATAATTAGCGAGATAATTGCTTTAGTGGTTCGTAATTGCATCTTATAGCTATTCGGGTTAGAGTAAAAGTACATTTTCTTATTTAACGACCTGTTGAAAAACAAATTCCATTTTTTTAAAATGAAAGAAACTTGTATGCTAACTTTGTATGGTAAGTAAGTGATAAGCTATAAACGATAAATTGAGAATAGGAATACTTGGGTTAAATATGAAAATGGAGGGGAGAATAAAAAAGCTCAAGTACGACAGGAAGCGACACAAAACGACATGAGTGTATCCGACTTCGCTAAAGCTATGGCGGACGATGGGGGTGGACAAAATAAAAGCATATTTTTTAGTAATCAACTTGAAAATCAATCAATTAATGTGTACACAGGTGGTAAAAGTGTCCACCCCTTTGCTGATTTAGATTTTAGAAGACTTTTTTTGCCTTTTATTGTTATTCATTGTAATTAACAATAGGCATACTGATAATCAATGCGTTGTAAGGTTGTTTTATTGATAATTCTATTGCTTTTTATTGTTATTTCTATTGTTAATTTCATTGTTATGGTTGCGGAAATTTGTGCGATGCGTGTCAGAATTCGGAATAGATTCTTCCCTCCGTTCAGCATGACAATAAACGCTTCGTGCCTTTGCGTCTTTGCGGTTAAATAATTCGTGTAATTCGTGGCTTATATCTGTGAATCTGTGGCAATATCTCGGTTTTTCTCAGTATTATTGCAGTAATTAATACATAATCATGGCAAAAACAGCACTTATAACAGGGGTAACCGGACAGGACGGAGCGTATTTAGCGGAAAGTCTATTGAAAAAAGGATACATAGTGCATGGCATTAAGCGCCGTAGCTCTATGTTCAACACCCACCGTATTGACCACCTATACACCGATACTCACGAAGCCAAGACCAACTTTTACCTTCACTTTGGCGACCTTACTGATTCTACTAACATTATACGCATAGTACAAGAGGTACAACCTGATGAAATATATAACCTTGCAGCTCAATCGCATGTTAGGGTATCGTTCGAAACCCCTGAATATACTGCCAATGCCGATGCTTTAGGAACCTTACGTATACTTGAAGCTATTAGGATATTGAAGTTAGAAAGCAAGTGCAAATTCTACCAGGCATCTACATCTGAATTATATGGCCATGCACAAGAAATTCCGCAAAGGGAAACCACACCTTTTTACCCGCGTAGCCCTTATGGTGTAGCCAAACTTTATGCATACTGGATAACCCGCAACTACCGCGAAGCATACAATATGTTTGCCAGCAATGGCATACTGTTTAACCACGAAAGCCCTATACGTGGCGAAACATTTGTTACCCGTAAAATTACCCGTGCTGCGGCTAAGGTAAAACTGGGCTTGCAGAAAAAACTCTTTTTAGGTAACCTTGATGCCGAGCGCGATTGGGGCCATGCCAAAGACTATGTAGAAGGTATGTGGATGATGATGCAGATTGACACTCCTGATGATTTTGTACTGGCTACCGGAAAAAAAATATCGGTCCGTAGGTTTGTTGAACTTGCCTTTATTGAAGTGGGTATAACCATGGAATGGAAAGGCAAGGGAATAGATGAAAAGGGTATTAACAAAGCTACCGGAGAAGTGATTGTAGAAATTGACCCGGTTTATTTCCGCCCTACCGAAGTAGATCTGTTAATTGGCGATGCTTCGAAAGCATTTAAGGCTTTTGGATGGAAACCTAAGCTGACCATTGAAGACTTAGTAAAGGAAATGGTAGCGAGCGATGTGAAGCTGTTTGAAAAAGATAAGTACTTGATGGAAGGCGGCCACGAAGTATTGAAGTTTAATGAGTAAAAGAATACATAGCCACCAAGGCACAAAAACACAAAGAAATACACACTAAAGTTTTGTGGGATTTAGAGATTTAGTGTTTTAGTGGCAGAAAAGGATAGAATGGAAAAGAACGCCAAAATATATATTGCAGGGCATAAGGGAATGGTGGGTTCAGCCATCATTCGCAAACTGAAAGCATTAGGTTTCAACAACATTATTACCCGCGGGTCGAAAGAACTTGACTTGAGAAAACAAGAAGATGTTTTTACTTTTTTCTCGGTTGAAAAACCTGATTATGTTTTTTTGGCTGCCGCTAAAGTGGGTGGTATATATGCCAACAATACTTACCGTGCGGAGTTTTTGTACGACAACCTGCTTATTGAAGCGAACATTATTCATGCTTCTTATGTAAATAAAGTTAAGAAATTAATGTTCCTCGGCTCATCGTGCATTTACCCTAAAATGGCTCCACAACCGCTTAAGGAATCGTATTTGCTTACCGGCCTTTTGGAATATACCAATGAGCCCTATGCTATTGCCAAAATTGCAGGCATTAAGTTATGCGAATCTTACAGGTTGCAATATGGTTGCAACTTTATTTCGGTTATGCCTACCAATCTTTATGGCCCTAACGATAATTACGATTTGAATAACTCGCATGTTTTACCTGCACTAATGCGTAAGTTCCATTCCGCTAAAATTGAAAACCAACCTGTAGTTACTATTTGGGGTTCGGGTTCGCCAATGCGTGAGTTTTTGCATGTAGATGATCTGGCTGAAGCCTGTTTGTTTTTAATGGAAAACTACAACGAAGCCGAATTGGTGAACATAGGAACAGGAACTGATGTAACTATTAAAGACCTTGCATTACTTATAAAAAAGATAAGCGGCTATGAAGGCAAACTTGAATTTGATGCTTCGAAACCCGATGGTACACCGCGTAAACTAATGGATGTAACCAAACTGCATAACTTGGGCTGGAAACATAAAATAAGCCTTGAGCAAGGCATTGCTATGGTTTATAAAGATGTTGAACAAATGGTATTCGCATAATACAAGTACAACCACGGAGACACAGAGAACACATAGAAACACGGAGAAGAAAATAAATTGAAAATTAAGCTACAAATATTTCTTTCAGTAGCATTACTGCTTTCGTTTTCAACTCTTCATGCCCAGCAGTTAAATCTGTTCCTTAACCAGGAATACAGTTCGTATTATGACCATGCGCTGAATAACCCCAATGTTCCAATCCATACAGGTATTAAGCCTATGGTCGAATCGCAGATAGATACATACATGTCGAGCGACTCTATTCGTGGGTACGATAATTCAGGTAAAAAGCGAAATTGGTTTTACAGGAAATTTTACCGAGATAACCTTTTCATTATTCACGATACAGTTAAAAAATTCTGGGCCACCATTGACCCTCTCTTTAATTTTCAGGCAGGATATGACAAAGGAGATTCCTTACGAAAGGTTTACGAAAACACAAGGGGTTTTATAATACAAGGTGGCATAGGTAAAAAATTCTCGTTTGCATCTTCCTTCTTCGAAGACCAGGCAACCTTTCCTTACTATGTCGATAATTTTGTGCAAACCTACTCTGTAATTCCTGGACAGGGCAGAGTGAAACAACTGACCTCAACAACGGGTAATTCTTTTTATTCCAATGGTTACGACTTCTCTGTTGCAGAATCATATCTGTCGTTTTCTCCATCAAGCCATTTTAATTTTCAGTTGGGGCAGGGCAAGAATTTTATTGGCGATGGATACCGTTCGCTTTTATTATCTGATAATAGTTTCAATTATCCATTCTTTAAAGCAACAACTACCTTCGGTAGATTTCAGTACACCAATTTGTATTCTATTTTAATAAATACTAATCCTTCACTTCTGTCAATTGCATCAGAAGGTTTGTTCCAGCAAAAGGCGGCAAATTTTCAATACCTGAGCTGGACAGCAACCAACAGGCTCGAACTGGGACTTTTTCAGGGGTTGATATGGCAGGCGGCAAATGGTAATAATAAACAATGTTATAATTTCAATTACTTCGACCCCATTATAGGCATTAATGCTGCCCGCTATGGCCTAGCCGATGATAATCATAATGTGTTACTGGGTTCGACTGCTAAATACAAAATTACGAGCAACATACTCGTTTATGGGCAAGTGGTGGCCGATGATATAGGCCCTGCGGAATCTATTAAAAATAAAACCGGGTATCAGCTTGGTTTGAAGTATTACTTCCCTAAGGTAGAGGTTATGCTTGAGTATAATCGTGTTAGGCCATATACCTATACCAATGATAATATTGCAGAGAACTATAACCATTATAACCAGGCTTTGGCAGACCCATTGGGTGCCAATTTTAAAGAACTCATTGCTCAGGCTAACTTCCGTTTTGCCAAGCATTTTGCAGTACATCTGCAGGTGAATTATGCATTAATAGGCGAGGACGAAAACAACAACAATGGAAGCAATATTTTCCTTTCAGACACTTCAGGAACAAAGAATATTACCACAGTTAAGATCGGCCAGGGTGCAAAAGGGCATTTAAATTATATGGATGGCCATATAAGTTACCTGATGAATCCTCGTACTAACATGAATATAGTTTTAGGTGTTACTTATCGCGAGTTTCAAGAATACCCTACATATAGTATCGGTCCTATAAATGACCCTGTTACTATGTTGTTTTATATTGGGTTCCGAACCTCAATAACCAACAGCTATTTCGACTTTTAGGCATTTTTAACAATAATATGGTCGTTTTTAAGTTTGCTTTTGTAGCTTTGCACGCTTATAAAATCTCTGAGTCTCATTTTGATGATAGATAATGGTATTGATATGTCCCGGATTCCTCAGCACGTAGCCGTTATAATGGATGGCAACGGCCGCTGGGCAAAGCAAAAGGGTAAATCGAGGATATTTGGCCATAAGAACGGGGTTAAAGCCGTGCGCGATACCATTGAGACCGCTGCCGAAATGGGTGTTAAATATGTTACCCTATATGCCTTTTCGACCGAAAACTGGAACAGGCCCAAAGATGAGGTGACTGGTTTGATGGAATTGCTTGTTTTCACCATAAATAAGGAGATTAAAACATTGATGGAGAATGAGATAGCCCTGCAGGCTATTGGCGATTTACATAGCTTACCTAAGAGATGTTATAACGAATTAATGCGTGCTATTGAAAAAACGTCGTCTAATAAACGAATGACATTAGTATTGGCCCTTAGCTATAGTTCGAAATGGGAGATACTTAATGCAGTAAAAGAACTGGCAAGCCAAGTTGAAAAGAAAAAAATAAAACCTGAAGATATTAACGAAGAACTCTTTACACAGCACCTTTGTACTTCCTCCATACCTGACCCTGAATTGCTTATACGCACCAGCGGAGAGCATAGGATCAGTAACTTTCTTTTGTGGCAGATAGCTTACTCAGAGCTATACTTTACTGAAAAATTATGGCCCGATTTCAGGAAAGAAGATTTTAAATTAGCCATAGCCGATTTTCAAAAAAGAGAAAGGCGTTTTGGGAAAACAAGTGAACAATTAAGCAACGTAATGCAATAATGAAAAACATCCTCAGTAAAGTATTCCTCCTCCATATATTTATTTTTGTTTCGTTGGCTGCTTCTGCCCAGTTGAAGCTTAGCTCCGATACTAATAAGTTCGACCCGAATAACCCTAAGGAATATATTTTGGCTGAACAACCGACAGTTACCGGTGCCGACCATATGGATAAAAACGTATTGGTGCTTATTTCGGGCTTAACAGTTGGCGATAAAATGCAGGTACCGGGCCAAAAGATTACCGATGCTATTAAAAACATTTGGAAACAGGGCCTTTTTGAAGATGTACAGGTATTTGTTGTAAAAACTGAAGGTGATAAGGTATGGTTAAATATTAGTGTAGTAGAGCGTCCGAGGTTATCTAAGTTCACCTTCAGAGGTGTATCGAAGGGTGAGGCTAATGACTTAAGGGATGAAATTAAATTAGTAAGAGGAAAAGTGGTTACTGACTTTTTGCTTGCTGATGTAAAGCAACAGGTAGTTACAAAATTTAAGAACAAAGGTTATTCTGATGTTACTGTAAACATAACGGAGAAACAGGATTCAAGCTTGTCGAACTCTGTGGTACTGTTTATCGATGTAAAGCGCGGCGACAGGATTAAAATTGAGGATATTATATTCCACGGCAACACTGCGTTAACTAATGGACAACTGTGGAGGTCGATGAAAGAGACCAAGCGCAAAAGATTCCCATACTCTATATTCAAGCCATCGAAGCTGATACCGGATGATTATGCCGATGATAAGCAAAAGATAGTTGCTAAGTATAACAGCAAAGGCTATAGGGACGCAAGGATTGTGAAGGACAGTATTTATCCATCGAACCCTGGATTGATAAAGATTGAGATTTGGGTGAACGAAGGACACCGTTATTATTTCGGTAACATTAAGTGGATTGGTAACTCTAAGTATTCAACCCGTACCCTGAGTGCAGTATTGAATATTAAAAAAGGCGATGTATATAATTCAGAAATGCTGAACGAACATTTGAACCAGAACCCTAATGGTAATGATGTAATGTCGTTGTATATGGATAATGGCTACCTGTTCTTCCAGGTAACACCTGTTGAAACCTATGTGCATAACGATACCATTGATATGGAGATGCATATATATGAAGGTAGCCAGGCTACAGTAAATAATGTAACTGTTACCGGTAATGATAAAACGAATGATAAGATCATCATGCGTCAGATACGTACCAATCCCGGCGACCTTTTCAGGCGTTCGGATGTAATACGTACACAAAGGGAATTATCGCAGTTGGGCTATTTCGATCCTGAAAAGATGAATGTTACACCTACACCAAATCCTGATAAAGGTACGGTTGATATTAACTACCAGGTAGCTGAAAAATCATCTGACCAGGTTGAATTATCGGGCGGATGGGGCGGAGGCCTTGGCTTTGTGGGTACTGCAGGTATAAGCTTTAAGAATTTTTCGCTGAGGAGTGCATTAACAGGCGGAAAGGAAGCATGGAAGCCGATACCAACAGGCGATGGGCAACAGATAAGCCTTAGGTTCCAGGCAAACGGTTTGCCATACCAATCGCTCAACCTTAGCTTTGTTCAACCATGGGTAGGTGGCCATAAGCCTAATTCGTTAAGCTTTACTATGTTCACTACTACCGAAAGCAATGGTGTTCCTTTAGGTGATCCAAACAGGCAATCAATTAACATTAAAGGTGTTTCAGTTGGATATGGAGTTCCATGGAAACGCCCAGATGACTATTTCTCGATGCTATTATCATTGAACTACCAGTACTATACAGTCCAGAACTACGCGTCTACATTCATATTCGGGAATGGATTTGCCACCAGTATAAGCCCGAAAGTAACGATACAACGTAACTCTGAAGGAAACAATCCTATATATCCAACCACCGGTTCCGATATTAAGATCTCCGGTGAATGGACCCCACCATGGTCTTTATTAAAGCCTCAGCAAGATTATGCTGACGAAGCTCCTGAGCAGAAATATAAACTGCTCGAATTCCAGAAGTATAAGTTTACCGCATCATGGTTTACATCTATAACCAACTTTAAAGGCAAGGAAGGCAGTGAGGGCCACAACGTAGTATTAAATGCCCGTGTAGGCTTCGGAATATTGGGCGATTATAATTCAGCTCTTGGTTTCTGTCCGTTCAACAGGTTCTACCTTGGTGGTAGTGGTTTAACTGGTTATTCACTGGTTGACGGTCGTGAGATCATTGCTCTCAGAGGGGTTGATGATGGTTCATTATCTCCAACCACCGGTGGTGTTTCAATTGCTAAATACACGCTTGAGTTAAGGTATCCTATATCGCTTAACCCGCAGGCTACTGTATATATATTGGCCTTTGCCGATGCCGGTAATTCATGGAGCAGCATTACAGCTTTTAACCCATTTAATGTTTACAGAACAGTTGGCCCTGGTGTACGTATATTCCTGCCTATGTTTGGCTTGTTAGGTTTCGATTATGGCTACAGGCTTGATAATGTGCCAACCAACCCGGGTATGCAGCGTAGCCAGTTTGTGTTCACAATAGGTCAAAATTTGGGAGAATTATAAAAAATGCTAATTTCGCCGCGCGAACTAACCATGCAGAAAAAACCTAATATAACAGCCATGAAAAAAGTCTTTTTTACTCTTCTGTTGCTTATAGGAAGCGTTTGGGCTGCCAATGCGCAAAAGTTTGCATATATCGACAGCCAGTACATACTCTCAAAAATACCTGAATACAAGGTAGCACAGGATCAACTTAACCAGCTTTCGGTACAGTGGCAAAAGGAAATTGAGGCAAAGTATTCTGAAATAGATCAGTTATATAAAGCATATAAGGCCGATGAGGTTTTGCTTACGGAAGAAATGAAACAAAAGCGTCAGGCTGAAATTGAACAAAAAGAACAAGAAGTAAAGGACCTGCAAAAGCAGCGTTTTGGCGTTAATGGCGATTTGTTTAAGAAACGCCAGGAATTAGTAAAGCCTTTGCAAGACAAAATATACAATGCCGTTCAGACACTTGCCGAAAGGGAAACCCTTGCAGTAATATTCGATAAATCGAGCGATCTTACTATGTTATATACCAATGTTAAGTATGATAAAAGCGACGAGATACTTAAAGACATGGGCTACAGTACTGAAGGTAATAAATCATCAAAACAATAAAAATCACAAACAACAAACCGCAATATGAAAAAAATAGCACGTTTTACTTTGTTAATTGCAGCAGTAATTTGTTCATTATCAGTAAGCGCTCAGAAGGTTGGGCACGTTAGTCTTGACTCACTCTTAAAAGGAATGCCTGAATCTGATTCAGCTAAGAAGTCATATAGTAACTACGCACAACAACTTGAGGTAACTCTGGAAACATTCCAAAAGGAGTTCCAAACCAAGTACCAGGAATACCAACAGAACCAAGCTACCTATACCGGTATTGTAAAGCAGAGCAAGGAACAAGAGTTGAATGATATGAACCAACGTATCCAGTCTTTCCAAACCCAAGCTCAAACTTCATTACAACACTTTGGCGATTCTATTCAACGCCCGGTAATTGCAAAGGCAAAGAATGCAGTAAAAGAAGTGGCTAAAGAAAACGGCTACAAGTATATACTTGATACAAGCCAAGGGTTTGTAATTTACTTTGAAGATGCAGATGACGTTTATGCACTGGTTGCTAAAAAGCTTGGCCTTAAAGCTAAGAGCGCATCTGTTCCTACTCCTATGCCAAAGGGCAAGTAATAAGCTAATTCAATAAGTATGGCATCAGTTAAGTTAGATGCAAGTCAGCCTATAGGCCTGTTTGATTCAGGCATTGGAGGACTTACTGTTGCCCGTGCCATACGTGAGAAGCTACCTAAGGAAAGACTCATTTACTTTGGCGATACCGCTCACTTGCCGTATGGCGATAAGTCACCTGATTCTATAAAGTACTATGCCATTCGTATAGCACAGTTCCTGCTCGATAATCATTGCAAGATGATCGTTATTGCCTGCAATACCGCATCGGCATTGGCATTCGATACTGTTAAGGACTTTGTTGGCAAACGTGCATTGGTAGTGAATGTGATAGACCCGGCAGTTAAGAAGATAACCGACCAGCCTAAGTTTAAACGCATAGGTGTTATTGGAACAAAAGGCACCATTAAATCGGGCATACACGCTAAGAAGCTTGCAGAAGCTAACAAGAGTTATGAAGTACATGGCCTTGCAACACCTCTGTTAGTGCCCATGATAGAAGAAGGGTTCTTTAATAACAAGATAAGCCGTGCCGTTATCGATTCCTATTTATCTCGCCCAAAACTGAAGAAGATAGATGCACTTATATTAGGCTGTACTCACTATCCTTTAATAAAGAAAGAGATAGAAGCTGTTTATCAGGGCAAGGTCCCGCTTATTGATTCAGCTGATGAGGTGGCAGAATATGTATACCAGTTATTAAAAAAGAACAACATACTGAACCACTCAGCTAAGAAGCCTGCTCACCGTTTCTATGTTTCCGACTATACCGATGCTTTTGAGAAGAACACCAACTTCTTCTTTAACGAGAAGATAAAGCTGGAAGAAGCCCGCATCTGGAAGTAACCCTAAGGCGTGCTGTTAGATACAGGTAACACCTTTCCATTATAATAAGCCGCACCGTTCAAAGCAAATTCGCGAATGTAATTGGCCATTTGTGCAGGTTGCATGCTTGCCTTTTCACCAGGGAAAGCCTGTACGAACATCTCAGTTTGCACTGCACCAATGCACAGGCAGTTAACCGATATGTTGCGCCCTTTAAACTCTTCTGCAAGGCATTCGGTAAGGTTAGCCAGTGCTGCTTTGCTTGAGCTGTATGCGCTAAGCCCGGGGAACTTTGAACTGCCCTGAAAGCCACCCATACTGCTAATGTTTATAATATGTGTTGGCTGTTGCCCTTTACCCATAAAAGGTAATAAAGATTTTATTAGATCGAAGGTAGATATTACATTGGTCCTATAAGTGTTCTCAATATCCTCTCTTGTCAATTCTTCAAATGGCTTATTAATAAGCGTACCTGCATTGTTAACGAGTATATCTACAGTGCTTATAGAAGAGAGTAGTTCAGGTATCAGGCCATGCTTAAAATCGCCCTGGCCAAGGTCAAATACCATCGGATATATTTTTGCGCCGGGGTACTGAAACTGGCATTCCCTTTTCAACTGCTCCAGTTTAAGGCGGTTGCGCGCTATAATAACCACCTTGTTATTTACGTTCGATGCAAACTGCTTTGCCAGTTCGTAGCCTATTCCTTTGCTTGCTCCTGTAATTATAATATTCATGTTCCGCTTTTATTCGCTGTAAAAATAGTGGTATTTTATTTAATCATTTCTTTCCTGTAAACTTGTGCCCAATATGAATGGCACCGAACTCGGATATTTGTTGGCTTTTTTGGCCATGTTCACCAATAGCCTGTCGAGCTTTCCCTTTACCGACGCTGCCCGCAAGTGGGGCTCGGTAGCGCTTAACCACTTCAGGCTGGTAATTGCTTTAGTGGTATTAACTGCTTTGTGTGTTACCATCGATAAGGAATCATTTGTAGAATTGTTTGCAGGCCCTTCGCTTAAGCAATATATTTTTGTTGGTGCTTCGGGTATATTAGGTTTAGCTGTTGGCGATTACTTTGGTTTTTACGCTATGTCTATACTGGGTGCCCGTGTATCGAGCATATTCAATACCATTGCGCCGGGTGCTACATTGCTTTTTGGTTTTATATTGTTGAGTGAAGATATTAGCTCTATTGGTGTATTTGGTATTGCAGTTAGCATTGGAGGTATGATATGGTTCCTTACATCGGGCCAGTCGAAAGAGGATAAGGCGCCTTTACTAAAACATGGCAGTGTTAAAAAAGGTATTCTGTTTGGCATATTAGCAGGCTTGTGTCAGGGTTTTCATATTGTTATTGCTAAAAAGGGATTATCTGATACATCGTATGCATTATCTCCGTTGCATGCTACCTGGATACGCATCTTCATTGCTACACTGGCATACTTCCTGTTTACCTTTTCAAGGGGCAGGCTAAAGAAAGATGTAATTGCCGTGGTGCGTAATGGCAGCGATATTATTGCCAAGGTAACCTTTGCTACTGTATGGGGCCTGGTATTATCTGTTGTGCTGGTTATGTGGAGCATTACGTTATGTAAGGTTGCAGTTGTTCAAACTATTATTTCATTAGTGCCTATTGTGGTGGTGCCTATGGCCTACGTATTGTATAAAGAGAAAATGACCTTTAAAACCATGATAGCGGCATTTGTATCGGTTACAGGTGTGTTTGTGCTTATATGGCGAGAAGATATTGCCCATTGGATACTGGTGCATTTACATTAATACGTAACTTTGCCTTATACTAAACACAGCTACAAATGGCTATAAAGAGAGACATACTGGTTGACAAATTGTTCGACCAACGATTTTACAATACCATGTATATAAGCAAAGCCGATGAAGAAAAGGCTAATGCTGAGCATGTAGACATGATGGTTGAGCTATTGTGCGATTCAAAATACAAATCATCAAGGCAGGAGATATTTAACTTTCTTAAAAAAGAACCCAAGGCAGTTGAACTATTGATGCGTGGTATTGTTGAAGCCAAAGGCGATAAAAAAGCTTTGGTGGCAGCATGCTGGGAATCCAATATCGATTGCACTCGCTTTCTGCCTTTATTTGCCGAAATAGTTATTCGCGATAACTTTGAAATAGCCATGGAGGCAATAACCGTTATTGAACAGATAACAGGCGATGTAACCCCGCAACAAGCAAACGAGCTTATGGCCAAGGTAAAGGAAAACTTCACCGCCCAATCTGAAACCCCTAAAGCAGCGCTGTTGTTAGAGCTGGTTGAACTACTGAACAGGTGGGTGCAGTAAACAAACAGCAATGGGTGTTAATGCTTGCAGTTGTTTCTCTGTTAGCTGCATCTTGTAACCTTATCGATAAGAAAAAGGAACCTACCGAAAAGGCGGTTGCCAGGGTATTTGATGTGTACTTGTACCCAAACGATTTGAAGAACCTTGTACCTAAAGAGACCAAGCCTGCAGACAGTGTTGCTATTGTTAAGGACTTTATTCAGCATTGGATGGAAGAACAAGTGTTGTTGCACCAAGCTGCCAATAACCTTGAGCAAAAGCAAATGGACCTTACCAAGCAAATAGAGGATTATAAGAATTCGCTTATTATTTATGCCTATGAGAAAGAACTGGTAAAGGAGAAGCTGGATACTACTGTTGTTGAACCCGATATTGAAAAGTACTACAACGACAACAAAAAAGACTTTCAGTTAAAGAACGATATCGTAAAGATCATTTACGTGAAGGTGGGCAAAAAGGCACCGGGCCTTGATAAGTTGAAAGCCCTCGTTATTTCTGACAACCCTAAGGACCGCGATAAGCTTTCGAAATATTGTTACCAATATGCGCAGAACTTCTTTTTGAATGATAATGCATGGTTGATGTTTGATGATGTATTGAAAGAGATACCAATACAGACCTATAACCAGGATCTGTTTTTGCAAAACAACAATAACCACTTTGTACAACTTGAAGATACCGCCAGCGTATATTGTGTGGCAATTAAAGGGTATATGATAAAGAACAGCATGTCTCCGCTTTCATTCGAAAAGGAGAATATAAAGAAGATACTCCTGAACAAACGCAAAATGGACCTGATAGAGGAGATGAAAAAGAACCTGTATAACCAGGCTCAAAACCATAGCGACGCACAGGTGTATTAGTTGTAAGTCAGTAGTCGATAGTCGTAAGTCAATTTTTCAACACAGAGTTCACAGAGATTTATGAATTCCACAGAAAAATAGATGTTTTTTACTCCTTGAACCTTCCCCTCAAGGGAGAAGGTTTGGATGGGGCAGGGGGTGGACACTTTTACCACCCTGTTACACCTTAACTACTTGGTTTTCAAAAGAGTAATTTCAAAATTTTTTGTTTTTCTGTCCACTCCCTCATGTCGTTTAGTGTCGCCCCATGTCGTACTAGACATTTTTTTTGGAAGTATTTTCTGCGAAAACAAATAGTCTTATATGTCAAAGAGCATAGTATTTACAAAATTAAACTATAAGATTATACTATGTAACAAAATAGTTAATAAATTATCAACCACTCAAAACAAAAAAGGCGAAGCACTGCTTCGCCTTTTTATATAAATAAATACTGATTACATTTTCAACACTTTCTTTGTAAGTATTTGTCCGTTCGATTCTATTTTAAGCATATAAACGCCCTGTGGTAAGCCCGCAACACTTATATGCTGTGTGCTGCCATTGCTGCCCGATAATTTGGTGCTATATACATCTTGCCCCAAAACATTGGTTAGGGTAGCAATACCATCTATTGTAAGATGCAGGTTAATGAATAACTCATTTGCAACCGGGTTAGGATACACATCAATATCACTAAGTGAAATAAGCTGGCTTATTCCGCTTACTATAACATTGGTCATGTTCGAATACGATTCATTTTTTGTATTGAACTTATAATGTTTCGCTCTTGTGTGTTTCATTATAGACAGGTATGGAGTGCATGATAGAGACCATGAAGTGTTTAGCATATATCTGAGGCCCGGCGAAGTAGGGGCCTGACTATCGGTATAAGCGCCTACATTGCCCGGTACCGAATCAATTACGTGCCAGTTGCCTGTACCGGAATCATCACGCAATATCCTATAGTCGGTTACTGAATTGCCTACATATAGGTTCCATGAAAGGTCAACTGCGTTGCCAATACCACGGAATGATTGCAGGAGTATAGTCTCGGCTGGGGTAGACAATGATGAGGTACCGCATGTATCCCATGCTGCAATTTCATAAAAATAACTTTTGTTATTTGGGTTCGAGGTCGGGTCAGTATATTCAGTATATCCATGTATAGACGATGCTCCTACTTTTACATAGTTATTTGTTGTTACCTCGCGGTATATACCAATACTATCAATAGCCATTGTATCCAAACCTAATTTCGACCACACAATTACATTATGCTGCGATGTGGTATCGGCAGTTACATAACAGATTGATGGAGCTCCAATAGAACTGCTAACATTTATAGCAATGTTGGCACTGTTTGAACATCCCTTATTATCGGTTACGGTAACAGTATATATTGCACTGCTTGCCGGTGATACTGTATATGAGTTGCCGGAATAGTTTCCGGGGTTCCATGTAATAGATGTAATGCTGCCTGAACTGTCACTTGCATTTGCGTATAATGTGGTAGAACTACAAGAACTAATATTGGTGCTACTTGCCGAAGGAGATATGCTGATGCTACAGTTATTAGATGATGAACAGCTAACGGTATCAATAGTTATAGTGGCGCTGTCTTTACAGCCATGGGCATCAATAACTACAACTTTATAAGTAACATCTGATGTTGGAGATACAGTATAGTTTGCACCTGTATAATTACCAGGCGTCCAATTAATAGTGTAAGAACCTGTGTCAGTTATATGAGCCATTAAAGTTGTGGTTGGGCTGCTGCTGCAAACTGTATTGCTTGTTGCACTCGCACTTAAATTAAGGCCACACGATGCTGGCAGCCCGTTACATGGCACTGTATCGAACGGTGTAAAAAAATCAAGCCCGAGGCTGACATTCTGATACCCGTCATAAATTGTGGACTGAATCTGTGCTGAATCTGTTAAACACCAATAATTGCCTTTAATATTGGAACTAAGGCCATCTGTTTGAATAATATTATAAGAGGAATTATTACAAATTGAATTACATGAAATAACTCCATCTGCAGTTTCAATTCCTATATAGTTATTTGAAATAGTATTTAAAACAACTGAGCCAATATCAGTGAGCCCAATATGATTATTTGTAATTGTATTTAATGTTGTATAACCGCCAAATGATATACCTGTATAATTATTTGTTATAGTGCAATTTCGAATTGTATCACCTGCATCATATATTGCTTGAGAATTAGAATCGAATGTGCAATATGCAATTGTGGCCGGATGCATAGTTGCATCTATACCAGTGCTATTTCTTGAAAAAAAACAATTAAATACACTGCCTGTACCGGTTGTTGCCTGACCATTATGTATGAAATTACATCCGGTAATAATAGTGCCTAATCTAAGGCCATTAGTATCATAACTGAAAATACATGTATCAACCGGGTAAGCTAAACTATATACGCCCCATATGTTAGATGTGAGCAAGCAATGGGATAATCTTGAACCGGCAACATTAATTCCCCATTGGGAATAAGAAACCCTGCAATACATGAAACTTGTACCGCCTTCTATGTCGTTCCATATACCTGCATATGGGGTGGAGGAATTACTTGTAAAGATTATAGAGTCTGTTGAGGTACCATTGGCTATTAAAGTACCGGCATTTATAAGTGTACCTTTGTTATTAAATTTAACTACAACCCCGGGTTGAATAGTTAGTGTTGCTCCACCGAAAACCTTTACCGTATCAGTAACAATATAGGGGCTGTTTGCTAATGTCCAGGTAGTGCTTGAGAAAATACCACCGGTAACATTGGTGGCGAAGCCTGATGTAATGCTTAAAGCTAAAATTAAGCTGAGTAAGATCTTTTTCATAATTGGGTTTTTTGGTGGCTTGTTATTAATTTGATTTTTGCATCTATTAACTGATACGTAAAAAATTCAGAGTGGTTGGGTAGTATGCAAACTATTTTACTATGTAAATATAGCAAAGAAATTGTGATTCCTTACTAAAAGGAATAGCTGAAATACGTGCAGGGCTTAAGAAAGCGCAGGTCTTGCTGGTTATCAGTTATTTGTAGGGGAGCCTCTCTGAGGCCTATCTTCTTTTCTTAGCCCCTTGCGAACGGCGGTTGAACACCATTCTGTGTTTTTGCGGGTCGTAAACTGGGCCTGCACCTAAATGGGCAGGTATGGGTAGTTTGTTTATTTCACTACCAATAAGGTCCTCTATCTTTTTGAATTTGTACTGGTCATCGGGATTTATAAAGGTAAGCGCAATGCCTGTAGTTTCTGCACGGGCAGTTCTGCCCACACGGTGTATGTAGTCTTCCGCATCGCGTGGTACATCGTAGTTTATAACCAGGCCTATAGAATCTATATCAATACCTCTCGAAAGAATATCAGTAGCCACCAGCACATTTAGCTTACGGCTCTTAAATTCTCTCAGTACCTCGTTACGTTTTTCCTGTTCCAGGTCCGAATGTATGCCGGCAGCATTAACACCTGCCTTGCGCAGTTCGCGTTCCATCTCTTTTACCTTTTCTTTGGTACCCGAAAATATCAATACGCTTTCTTTGTGGTTTTCCTTTAATATGCCTTTTAAAAGCTCATTCTTTTGGGTATCGTAAACCACATAAGCAGCCTGTGTTACACCCTCAGCAGGTTTCGAAAGGGCAATGTTTATCTGCTCAGGGTTATTCAATATTTTTTTTGCCAGCTCGCGTATTTTATTCGGCATAGTAGCCGAAAACAAAAGGCTTTGCCTTTGCTTGGGCAAAAAGCTTATTATCTTACTAATGTCCTCGTTAAAGCCCATATCGAGCATGCGGTCAGCCTCATCTAACACCAAGTGCTTTATTTGGCTGAACTTTACATATCCCATGTTCAGGTGCGATATAAGCCTGCCCGGAGTAGCTATAATAATGTTGGCACCATGGGTAAGGGCTTTCCGTTCCTGTTCGAACGAAGCGCCATCGTTGCCGCCATAAATAGCCAATGCGCTAACGGGGGCAAAGTAACTAAAGCCCTGTATGGCTTCATCAATTTGTATAGCCAGTTCGCGGGTCGGGGCTATAATAAGGGTGTCAACTGTTTGGCTTTTGCTCTGTATTATTTTACTAATAATAGGTAAAAGGTATGCCGCTGTTTTTCCTGTACCGGTTTGGGCGCAGGCAATAATATCGTGGTTATTAAGGATAATCGGTATAGCCTGTTCCTGTATGGGGGTAGGTTGTTTAAAACCCATTGATAATAACCCTTCTGTTAACTCGGGTTCAAAATTAAAGTCCTGGAATGTCAAAGTAAATTTTTGTAATCGTGTATAATTTGTTAGAATATAGCAAATATAACGAAAAACCGCAGACCTAAGCCTAAAGAGGCTTATGGGCCAACCTGCTATTGTGTAAGTTGACCTACAGTAAAAACTGTTTTGCCGAAATTTCAGTTCAATTCATTTTTCACCTAAGTATCTTTAATAATAATAAAGATATATACCCTACTTAAAATCAAAACATCATGAATAGCCTACTTTATATAATAGCGGTTGTATTGGTTGTCTTCTGGCTTATTGGCTTTGTGGGTTACCATGCAGGTGGCCTTATACATATACTGCTTGTAATAGCAATAGTGGCAATATTATTGCGAATTATAAGAGGTAAGGACCCCATTTAACAGAATGTCGAATAACGAACATCGAATGTTGAATTTTGAAGTACAGCCACAGATTCACAGATTATTTTTTGAATTTTATTTTCAAGGGCCCCTTGGGCTTTCCACAGATAAAAGTGTTCAACCAATAGCGTAGCTATGGTTAAAATCAGCAATAATCTTAATTTTTGTTATTATATCTGTGAATCTGTGGCAGTCTCATTATCCAAGTCATCCTATAACCTATTAAGTCAGTGGTAACCCGTCAAATCCGCGTTATCCGTGTTCTATTTGTAATTAAAAATTATATTTGTAGCTACTATCAAATATCAATATAGCTATGAATTTTCAACTGACAGAAGAGCACTTAATGATACAAAAAGCTGCTCGCGATTTTGCTAACGAAACATTGAAGCCCGGCGTTATAGAACGTGACGAACTTCAAAAGTTTCCGAAAGAAGAAATAAAGAAACTTGGCGAGCTTGGTTTTATGGGAATGATGGTTAGCCCGCAATACGGCGGTGGCGGTATGGATACCGTATCTTATGTATTGGCTATGGAAGAAATATCGAAAATAGATGCTTCGGTTTCTGTTTGTATGTCGGTAAACAATTCGTTAGTTTGCTGGGGACTTGAAAACTTCGGCACCGAAGAACAAAAACAAAAATACCTTGTGCCACTTGCTAAAGGTGAAATTATAGGAGCCTTTTTATTGTCAGAACCGGAAGCTGGCTCTGATGCTACATCACAAAGTACTACTGCCATTCCTAAAGGAAATAAATACATACTTAACGGCACCAAGAACTGGATCACCAATGGCAACAGCGCATCTGTGTACCTGGTAATTGCACAGAGCTTCCCCGATAAAAAACATAAAGGCATAAATGCTTTTATAGTTGAAAAAAATTCGAAGGGCGTTACCGTTGGCAAAAAAGAAAATAAATTAGGCATACGCGGTTCTGATACACATTCTATTATGTTTAGCGATGTGGAAGTTCCGGCAGAGAACCGCATTGGTGAAGATGGCTTTGGCTTTAAGTTCGCTATGAAAACACTCTCCGGCGGACGTATTGGTATTGCATCACAAGCATTGGGTATTGCATCGGGCGCATACGAATTGGCGCTTGCTTATTCTAAAGAAAGAAAAGCTTTTGGTAAAACCATCAGTCAGCACCAGGCTATACAGTTTAAGTTAGCCGATATGGCCACGCAGATTGACGCAGCACGTTTACTCTGCTTAAAAGCAGCATGGTTAAAAGATAAACACTTAGATTATACCCAGGCCGGAGCAATGGCTAAAGTATTCGCATCGAAGGTGGCAATGGATACTACTACCGAAGCTGTGCAGATACATGGTGGCTACGGTTACGTAAAAGAATATCACGTTGAGCGTTTAATGCGCGATGCTAAGATCACCCAGATTTACGAAGGCACTACCGAAGTACAGAAAATCGTTATTTCGAGGGGAGTTTTAACGGCGTAGCCGTTCAATTAAAAATTAGTAATTACGAATTACGAATCGAAGGGCATTGTGGCTTTTGTCCCCCGCTGGAGGGGGCAGGGGGAGGATTATTTCTCGTCACTGCCAGTTCCGGCTTTGCGGAACGTGGCAGTCTCAGTATTCTTTTTAATAAATTGCGTACTTAGATTTGGCACAATACTTTACAGCTATGTGTCATACTGCATTGTTATTCACTTATCACCTCACGTGCCGTGGCTTTTGCGTTAGGGATAGAAGCGGTTACCCCGCAGCGAAGCGAGGAGTAAAAGCGGATAGCCCGACCCGACGATAGGAGGGGAACGCCCAATGAAAAAATAAATAGATTATTCACTTCGTTCGGAATGACGAAAATATTTGCGCCTTCGCAGTAAAATCTTTACTTATTAATAAGCGTTTCCAGCTCGTTGGCTAAATTTTCGCCTCTCAATTCTTTGGCAATAATAACGCCATCGGCATTAAGCAAAAAGTTGGTAGGTATAGATTGTACGCCATAAGTAGCTGCCCCTACAGACTGCCATCCCTTTAAATCGCTTACATGGTCAGGCCATACAAGTCCGTCGTGCTTAATAGCATTGATCCAAGGATCTTTATCCCTGTCCAATGATACGCTGTAAATTTTAAATCCTTTAGCGCCTTTAAATTTAGCGCCGTGGTATTTGTTGTAAGTAGCAACCACATTAGGGTTTTCGCCACGGCAAGGGCCGCACCACGATGCCCAAAAATCTACCAATACTACACTGCCACGCAATGAATACAGGTCTATTACTTTACCACTTGGGTCGGTTAATTTAAGGTCGGGGGCAAGGTTGCCAATTTCTAAACCTACTGCATTGCCACGTGGCTGGCTGTTGTTGGTAGTAGTAAATGCCACAAAGCAAAGCGCTACGGCTGCAAGGGCTAATATTATATTTAAACGTTTCATGTATACAGTGTTTATATAAGCAAATATAGCTATTTTCTTACAATTTCGGCACCCAAGGCGTTTAAACGCTTGTCAATATTCTGGTAACCACGGTCAATCTGTTCAATATTATGAATGGTGCTTTTGCCATTTGCCGAAAGGGCCGCAATAAGCAGGGCAACACCGGCACGTATATCGGGCGATGTCATAGATATGCCTTTTAACGGGTGTTGGTGATTAAGGCCAATAACGGTGGCGCGGTGGGGGTCGCAAAGTATTATCTGGGCGCCCATGTCAATCAGTTTATCTACAAAGAACAAACGGCTCTCGAACATCTTTTGGTGTATAAGCACACTGCCCTTTGCCTGTGTAGCAACAACCAGTATAACGCTTAATAAGTCAGGTGTAAGCCCCGGCCATATAGCATCGGCAATGGTTAATATGGAACCATCTAAAAAGGTTTCTATTTCATAATTCTCCTGTGCAGGCACAAAAATATCGTCGCCGCGTTTTTCCATTTTAATACCCAGGCGCTGAAAAACAGAAGGTATTACACCCAAATGTTCGTAGCCAACATTGCGTATGGTTATTTCACTTTGGGTCATAGCAGCAAGGCCAATAAAACTGCCTATCTCAATCATATCGGGCAATATGGTATGTGTACAGCCCTTTAATGAGCTTACACCTTCAATGTTCAGTAAGTTAGAACCAACACCTGTTATTTTAGCACCCATGCTGTTAAGCATGCGGCATAATTGTTGTATGTATGGTTCGCAAGCTGCATTATATATAGTGGTAACACCTTCGGCAAACATGGCAGCCATAATAATGTTGGCGGTACCTGTTACCGATGCCTCATCAAGCAGCATGTAGCAGCCCTTCAGTTTCTTTTCGGCATGAACTTTGAACAAATTGGTTTCTTCTTCAAAACCGAATTTAGCGCCGAGTTTTTCAAAACCTAAAAAGTGAGTATCTAATCTTCTGCGGCCAATCTTATCTCCACCGGGGCGGGCAATGTATGCCTTACCATAACGGGCAAGCAAAGGGCCAACCATCATTATA
>JABDCA010000029.1 GCA_013288345.1 Bacteroidota bacterium
CGTTACGATGACCTTACAGGCATTTTTGGCTTGCCTAATGTTTCTGGTGTGGGTATTTCATTTGGTGCCGACAGGATATATGATGTGATAGAAGAGTTGGGTAAATTCCCGCAAGGGGTTACCAGTTCAACGAAAGTAATGTTCGTGAATTTTGGCGAGACCGAAGCTTTGTATTGTCTGCCTTTGGTTGCAACATTGCGTAAGAATAACATAAGCACAGAGCTGTACCCTGATGCTGCTAAGTTTAAAAAGCAAATGGGTTATGCCGATGACAAGAAGATAGCCTATGTGGTTTTTGTAGGGGCCGATGAAATGCAGAAAGGTGTATTGAAGTTGAAGAACATGACAACAGGAGAAGAGAAGGAAATTAAGTCAGATGAATTAATAAAGCATATTGTATGAAGCTTTTTGCCATAAACAGTAAAATAGATTTTGTTGCCATTAAGAACATTCTTGCTGATAAGGCACGCATTGCACTTTCTGAAGATGCTGAAAAGAGAATTGATAAGGCACGTAAATATTTAGATAAGAAACTGGCTTCATCAAAAGAACCTGTTTATGGTATTAACACCGGCTTTGGCTCATTGCGTAATGTAAAGATCGATACGAAAGATTATAGCCAGTTACAGACAAACCTCTTGCGTTCTCATGCCTGTGGTAGTGGGGCAGAGGTTCCTGCTGAAATTGTAAAGCTTATGCTTTTGCTCAAAGTGCAATCTCTCAGTTATGGGCATTCAGGCGTTGATGTCAGCACAGTAGAAAGGCTTATTGAGTTTTATAATAATGATATTCTCCCTGTAGTATATGAGCAGGGTTCGTTGGGCGCTTCGGGCGACCTGGCTCCGCTTGCACACTTGTGTTTGCCATTAATAGGCGAAGGTGAAGTTTATCACAATGGAAAGAAAAAGAGTGCTGCTGCTTTATATAAAGAGCTGAAATGGAAACCCCTTTCGCTTAAACCTAAAGAAGGCCTTGCCTTGCTTAATGGCACCCAGTTTATGAGCGCTTATGGCACATGGCTTATTTTACAAGCACAAAGCCTTACCATTATGGCAGATACTATTGCGGCTATGTCGCTCGATGGATTTGACTGCCGACTGGAGCCTTTCAATAAACTGGTACAGGATGTGCGTCCGCATAAAGGACAAAGAGAATGCGCTGCCTTTATTTTGCAAACCCTGAAAGGAAGTAAAATAGCAAGTCGTAAAAAAACTGATGTACAGGACCCTTATTCTTTCCGTTGTATACCGCAGGTGCATGGCGCAATACGCGATGTTGTGGAGCATGCGCAAAGTGTTTTGCTTAAAGAAATTAATTCGGTAACCGATAACCCGCTCATCTTTCCAGATGAGGATGAAATTATATCAGGTGGTAATTTTCATGGGCATCCGCTGGCAATGGCATTCGATTATTTGGCTATTGCAATGGCCGATCTGGGTAATATATCTGAACGCAGAACCTATAAGCTTATATCGGGCGAAAGAGGATTGCCTGCATTTTTAGTAAAAGCACCGGGACTTAATTCAGGCCTTATGATTTTGCAGTATTGTGCAGCTTCGGTTGTTAGCCAGAATAAACAATACGCAACCCCTGCATCGGTAGATAGTATTGTGTCATCGAACGGACAGGAAGATTATGTTAGCATGGGTGCTAACGCTGCCACCAAGTGCTATAAGGTAGTTCAGAACCTTAAGACGGTATTGGCTGCTGAACTTATTACAGCAGCTCAGGCAATTATCTTCCGCAGGCCCGATAAAACATCTCCTGCATTAGAAACCATGCTTGCGAAATTCCAAAAGCAAGTTCCTTTTATTGATAAGGACAGGGTGATATATGAAGCCATACAAAAGAGTGTGGCATTTATTGAGAGTAGCCTTTAAGCCTTATAGCCCAAACCCCTAAAGGGGCTTTAACGAAATAGTAATTATTTTATAGGTCTTCAACAGGCTCAGACTGACGAACCTTAGTCATGTTGAGCTTGTCGAAACATACAGCGAATTCCAAATGAAATTTCAAAGCCCCTTTAGGGGTTTGGGGCTAGCGATAGATTATCGAATTCCTTTAATAGTATCTTTTCCTTGCGTTGGCAAAGCGCTTAATCCCTTTTTAGCATCAGCAAGGTCTGGCTTTAAAATTAAAGCAGAGTTCCAGGCATAGCGTGCAGAATCAAATTGCTTTAAGGTATAATAAGCACCGCCAATATTGTACCATAGGTCTACGTTATTATTATCGCAATGCAGACCAAGTTTTAATTCATTTAACGATTCACGTACTTTGCCTTGTGAGGCATACTGTAAAGCTTCATTTAAAAATGCCCTGCCAAGCAATTGCCCCGAACCTTGTAAAGGCGGGTAGTTTACATTTATTTGTTTGGCGGTATCCATATATCGCTTTGCCATATCAGGATTGTTGAGCGATAAATAACAAACTGCAAGGTTGTAATAACTTACATCGTAAGTTTTGTAAAGCACTATCGATTTTTGAAGGTATATAATAGCTGTATCCAATAAGCCTGTTTTTCTCTTTTCATTCCCGGGTGTTTGTGCAAGCCTTGCATAGCCCGCACCTGCATTGCCATTTACCATAAAACTATTGGGTACTGTTTTTACATCAGCAATAAATAAGGTGGTGTCATTTTTCCATTCCTTGTTTCGCTGGAATGTTTCTGCTCCGCATAAAACCACAAGTATAATAGCAATAGGAGTAATGATGAGCTTTTTCTGTGCTAGCTGCAAATTTTCCAATAACTTATATAAGCCAAATGAGATTAAAATAACAAACCCCAGTGATGAATGAAAGGCAAGGCGCTCGCCTATAGTAGCACCAATGTCCATTACAAAGTTTGATATGAGTGCAATGTTCAATAGGAAAAAGAAAACAGGAAATGCCAATATGTTTCTCTTTAATGTCAACATTACTCCCCATATTCCAATTGCTATGTAGGTGAATATCGATAGCCATACAGAAAGATCTGTAAAGCTGTGATAAGGTATTTGAGCATAAGAGTAGTCGGCAGATAAAGGGTGTGGCAAAAAGAGCAGAATGATGTATTTGCTTAATACAAATAGTTCAGTAGCTATTTTTTGTACAGGTGTTGCATATAAATAGGGATTGGTAAGTATCTTATCATTCTGCAGGCTATGGGGAATACCTACTGTGGTAAATCGAATAATTAGATAAAGAGCCACTACTCCGAAATACGGAATAGCCTTTTGTAAAGCTTCCGCAGGCTTTTCATCAGATAATAAGTAAAACAATAGTGGCAGCAGAACAATTAAAGTAACAGCATATTCTTTCGATAGCAAAGCCAGGAAGAATGCACCCATACCCAGTATAAGATGCTTCATCTGTTTTTCTGCTATATACTTTAAGCTGAAAATAAACGTAAGCATGATGAGTGTTAACGATAATATCTCGTCGAGACTTTTTATGTTGGCAACAACCTCTGTATGTATTGGGTGTATAGCAAATAATAAAGTGGCGAGGAATGCGATGTCTTCGCCACCGGTAATCTTTTTTAAAAGGAATCCGCTTAAGAAGTAGAAAATAGAAATAACACAGAGTATATATGCCAATACACTTATAAGATGCCTTGCTGTTGGCGATTCACCGAACAGTTGGTGTTCAATGGCAAACACAATAACCGAAAGCGGACGGTATCTTCCGCCAGAAAGCTGTTGGTTTTTGCCGGCATGCATATACTGGTTATAGCTATCGAAGGTATCGTTCGAAAGTATTTTGCTTATGCCTGAAAATCCTTTTTGAACGTATGCGTTATTCTGAATAACCAATGAATCATCAAGAGCGTATTCATTACTTGCTGTGTTAATGTAGAACATGAAAGCAACAGCAGCCAGTATAGCACATTTAATGTTAAAGCTGAAATTAAAAACCATTGATGGAGTAGCTTTTACAGGAGTAGGAGCAGGGCTTTTTTTATTCATTCAACACTTTCTGCGTTTACTTGATACCTGCAACATTATTCACCTGCGGAGGTAAAGCAGCCAGGCCCTTCTTGGCAAGGTCATAATCGGGCTTTAACTGTAAGGCTGCATTCCATGCATAGCGTGCCGAATCCCATTGCTTGATTGTAAAATATGCTCCGCCAATATTATACCAAAGGTCAGGATTGGTATTATCAGCCATCAATCCTTTTTTTAAGGCAATTATGGCTGCTGGTGCATTATTTACTTTGCCATCTTCCATTGCCTGATTCAAGTATGAATGTGCTAATAAAGGAAAGTATTGTTTTAAATTAGGATGGTCGGGGTATAGCTTGCGGGCGTACTCCCAGTATTTTTTTGCAGAGTCTGGTATCTCTAACTTATAAAATGCAATACCCAGGTTGAGGTAGCTATTGGTATAAGTAGGGTGCATTTCAATTGACCTGCGCAAATACTTTATTGATTTATTAATATCCTCGCTTACCAAAGCTTTACCTGCTTTGCTGGTATCTTTTACCGCTTCAGCCATATCAAGGTAGCGGGCACCGGCATTGCCTAATACCATAACACTATTGGGTACAACGTTTACATCGTGCGTAAACAGAGTAACATCACTGTGCCATTGGAGGTTCCGGGTGGTACACTCTATGCCGCAAAGCACAATTAGTATAAATGATCCGCTGAGAACTATCTCTTTCTTTCGGGCAAATTCGGGGCTTCGGATAATAGCGTAGGCAAGCAATACTATAAAACCAAGTGAAGAGTGGAATGCCAAACGTTCGCCCATTGTAGCACCTACGTCAACAACAAAGTTAGTTACCATTGCCAGGTTAGCCAGGTAAAAGAAAATCGGGAAGGCAAGTATTTTCTTTTGCATCAATAGTTTTATTCCCCAGTAAATTATTGCCCCGTAAGAAATTATGCACAACCATACTAAAGGGTCAGCAAAATTGCGATAAACCAACTGGTTATATGAATAATCGCTTGAGAGCGGATAAGGAAAGAATAACATAAAAAGGTATTTTCCCAAAACATAAATTTCTGATGCTTTCTTCTGCGAATGAGTAGCAAGCATATAAGGGTTGTTGAGAATCTCGTCGCTTGGCACATTGTGCGGTACGCCAACTGATTTTATGCGTATTAGCATATACAAAACGGCAACACCCAAATAAGGAAGTGTATTTGTAAATACAGAAATAGGCTCTTTTTTTGCAACCGTATAAAATAAAATAGGTAACAGAAAAATAAGGGTGAGTGCATATTCTTTAGCCAACAATGCCAGGAAAAAAAACAATGCTCCCAGGTAAAGATCTTTTCCTTTTCTATCCTCTTTTTCAGCTTCGGAGTATCGCAAGGCGAAAATAAAAGTGAATAATATGCACATAAGCGACAGCATTTCGTCAAGGCTCTTAACGTTAGCTACTACTTCGGTATGCATTGGGTGTATGGCAAAAAGCATAGATGCAAGAAATGCAATGTCTTCCCCCTTTTTTAAATTTCGTAGCAGATGGTTATTCAGAAAGTAAAAGACCACCAGTATACAAGCCATATATGCCAGTATGCTTATAGCATGACGAAACAAAGGATCTTCGCCGAAAAAAGCATGTTCGATAGCAAAAACCACAATAGATAATGGCCTGTACCTACCACCGGCAAGCATCTGGTTGGCATTCATCTGGTGGTAATAGCTATAATAGGCATCGTGGCTCATTATGCCTTTTATACCATCAAAGCCTTGTTGTACGAATTCGTTCTTTGTAATTACTATACCATCATCCAATGCATATTCGTTATTTATTGAATCGGCATAGAATACTAACCCCAATGCAAGCAGGATGATACACTTTACTTTAAAGCTGAAGTTAAAAACAGATGTTGAGATGGTACCTTCTTCCATTACAGGTAAAATAATTTAAACTGAAGTCTTCTGGTAAAGCTCCTGTAGTTTTTTGTTATTGCCTTATCAAGCATACGTATATCCTTGTACTGCTGAAACATTTCTATAAGTATCATATCGAATGCTGAACTTTCTACAAAATTAATTTCTGTTTCGAAACCACAAACACATAATGCACCTGTAGCCTCTAAAAACCTTTTTATGGTTTTTTCGTCAGTATTAAGTGTCTTGCAACTTCCAAAGTGTAATATTTTATCGTGACAGCTATCGTGAAGCATATCACCTAACTCATCCAGCGTAACAAATTCCTTGCCTACCTGTATGCTTTCGGGCTTACCATGAAAAGCAAAATAGGCAATGGAGTAGTTAGCGTATTTTTTTAGTTTCCATAGCGAAAGGTAGTATTCCAGATTTTCCCGGGTACCGCATTGCTTATATATATAGTTAATACCAAGATTCTGTTGTAAAAAAGTAAGGGCAGCACCTATACTCGAATGGTCGCGCATATCTTTTTGCCAGTCGCCCTCTAAACAAAATACATTCTTTTTATAGCTCTGCGCTAAACCCATAACCTGTTTTTTAATGCCCGGCAAAAATAATGCTAAAAAAGCGGCGGTAATACCACTATTAACCTATATTTGGCTGAAAATTAGATTTTTTTCAAAAACCTGACCATGAAGGACTTGGACAAGAGGCTTGAGAATATTTACAAAGAAATAGAAAAAATTTTATCTTTGCAGGGCGAGTTACAGGACACTGTCAAGAAGCTTAAATCTGATAATCAGGAGCTTGCAGGTAAATTGAAGGTCGTGGACGAGCAGTTAAAAAGAGCCAGGGAAGTCGGTGAAACGGCCCAACTGGACAAACAAAAACATAACACACAACATAACCAGGAAATAAATAATAAAATAGACGAACTCTTAAGTGAAGTAGAGCGATGTATTACATTGCTGAAAAATTAGCAAACAAGCAGAGATACAGTGAAAACCAATACAATAAAAGTAAATATCTCAGGCAGGGAATACCCGGTAAACGTAACACCCGATACGGAGGCAGCCATGAAAAAGGCAGCTATCCTTATTAACGAACAGGTGAAGAACTATTCCTCCTCCTACGCTATAAAAGATCCGCGCGATCTTTTAGCTATGTGCGCGTTACAGCTTGCTTTTCAGCATATTGAACAAGTAAATACAGTACAGGTTAACGAAAAGGTAGAACAAAAGGTAAAAACCATCGAAAACTTATTGCATTTAGTTTAGTAAGGTAGTCAGCTTCTTTTTTTAAGGGTTCATAAAATAAACATCTCAATGAACCTAGATATAGTAACCATTATTGTAATTGCCGCCGCTGCCGTTGTAGGCCTTGGGCTTGGCATATTAATTACCGCCACCATTATTCGTAAGAATATTGAGAAAAAGGGGCAGGAAATAATTAAAGATGCTGAAAGGCAGGCTAATACCATGAGAGATAAGAAGATGCTTGAAGCCAAGGAGCGCTTTTTACAACTTAAAGGTGAGCATGAACAGCAAACCATTGAGAAAACCAAGAACATTAACCTTACTGAAACAAGGACCAAGCAAAAAGAACAAGCTGCATCGCAAAAACTTGAACAGGTTCAGCGTAAGGAAAAGGAAACTGATAACCTTAAGAACAGCCTTACCGAGCAACTTAAAATAGCCAGTGTTAAAAACGAAGAGTTGTCGAAGATGCACCAAAGGCAAATTCAGCAGTTAGAAGTTATTTCGCAGACTTCGGCTGAAGATGCTAAAACACAATTAATAGAATCACTGAAGTCAGATGCCAAATCGCAGGCTACTGTGCTTATTAAAGAAATAGTGGACGAAGCTAAGCTTACCGCTAATATGGAAGCCAAGAAGATCATCATACAGTCTATACAACGTATGGGTGTGGAGCAGGCAGTAGAAAATGCTGTTGCTGTATTTAATATTGAAAACGATGAAATGAAAGGCCGTATTATTGGCCGAGAAGGACGTAATATACGTGCACTTGAAGCTGCGACCGGTGTTGAAGTTATTGTAGATGACACCCCGGAAGCTATTATTATTTCGTGTTTCGATCCGCTAAGGCGCGAAATAGCCCGTATGGCACTGCACCAATTGGTTACTGACGGACGTATTCACCCTGCACGTATTGAAGAGGTGGTGCAAAAGTGCCGCAAGCAATTAGAAGATGAAGTTGCTGAATTAGGTAAACGTACAGTAATTGATCTTGGTTTAAATAACCTGCATCCGGAACTTATCAGGTTGGTTGGTAAAATGAGATACAGGTCATCATACGGACAGAATTTATTACAACACTCGAAAGAGGTTGCTAACCTGGCTGCTACTATGGCTGCTGAATTAGGATTGAACCCTAAAGTAGCTAAGCGTGCTGGTTTGTTACATGATATTGGAAAAGTACCTGATGAAGAACCTGAATTGCCACACGCAATTTTGGGTATGAAGCTTGCAGAGAAATACAAAGAGAAACCTGAAATATGCAACGCTATTGGCGCTCACCACGATGAAATAGAAATGAACAGTTTGTATTCTCCAATTATACAGGTGTGCGATGCTATATCGGGTGCACGCCCGGGTGCAAGGCGCGAAATGGCGGAGCAGTATATTAAGCGTTTGCGCGACCTTGAGGCTTTGGCAATGTCGTATAAAGGTGTAGAGAAAACATATGCTATACAAGCCGGTAGAGAACTGAGGGTAATTGTAGGCAGCGAAAAAATTACCGATAAGGAAGCAGAAGTAATGTCATTTGAGATAGCGCAAAAAATACAAAATGAAATGACCTATCCCGGCCAGGTAAAAGTTACAGTCATTCGCGAAACAAGAGCGGTAAGTGTAGCTAAGTAATTTTTGCGGAATTAGTGGTTTGTTAGTTTAAAATGCGGGTATATTTACCCGTAATTATTTGCGGGAGTATATATGGCCAAAATCCTATTCTTAGCTGACATAAACTCGGCACACACATCTAAGTGGGCTCTGTCATTGGCAGCTAAAGGTTTTCAAATAAGTATCTTCAGTCTGAATAAGGCAAAAACAAATTGGTTTCTGGGCAATACAAACATCGAATACTTATCAGATAGTATTGCAACTGAAGTTGCATCAAAAAAAGAAGCAGGGAAGATATCTTATATCAAAGCTGTGGGGCCGCTCAAAAAAGTAATCAAGTCTTTCAAGCCTGATATTGTACACGCTCACTATGCCAGCAGTTATGGCTTATTAGGTGCACTTTCGGGTTTTCATCCTCTCATTACTTCAGTATGGGGAAGCGATGTATATGAGTTTCCAAAAAAATCATTTTTACATAAGCTTTTGTTTAAGCGGAATCTTAAAAAAGCCGATTGTGTATTGTCTACCAGCCAATCTATGACTACTGAAATAGCTAAATACACTGCGTCAAAAGTAGAGGTAACTCCTTTTGGTATCGATATTGATGTATTTAAGCCAATGAAGGTAAAATCGTTATTTAATGAAGGCGATATTATTGTTGGTACTATAAAATCATTAGAGCCAATCTATGGCATACAGTATTTAATCGAGGCATTTGATATTCTATGTCATAAGCATACCGACTTGCCTTTGAAGTTGCTTATCGTAGGAGGTGGTTCACAAGAGACCAACCTGAAACAATTGTGTGCAATGAGTGGCTTAAAAGACAAGGTAATATTTACCGGCCCTGTAGATTTTAAAGAGGTGCCTGCGTACCATAATATGCTTGATGTGTATGTGGCGCTTTCGGAAAGTGAGAGTTTTGGAGTTGCAGTTTTGGAGGCTTCAGCGTGTGGTAAGCCTGTTGTGGTTTCGAATGTTAGTGGCCTTACCGAAATAGTTGAAAATGGTACCACAGGTATAATTGTTCCCCGCAGGAATGCAAAAGTTGCAGCAACTGCAATTGAAAAACTTATTAAGGATAAAGAGTACGCTTTAAAAATGGGCGAGAACGGAAGAAAGAGGGTAGAGGAACTATATAACTGGTCGAACAACATAAATGATATTGTTCAGATATATAATACTGTACTTAACCGGTAAGGAATGAAGCTTATTATACTCACTCAATATTTCCCCCCTGAAGTTGGTGCACCACAAAACCGCCTTTACGAAATAGCGGTACGTTTAAAGCAAAAAGGTGTGGATATTGAAATCCTTACCACTATGCCCAATTACCCTAAAATGGAAATACATGAAGGGTATAAAGGCAAATGGTACGTAAAAGAAAATATGGACGGCATGACCGTGCATCGCTCGTGGATATGGGTAAGCAAAAGCAAAGGCATATTCTCAAGGCTAATGAATTATTTCTCTTTTGTGTTTTCCTCTATGTGGGTTGGTAGTTTTAAATTGGGCAAAGCAGATTACCTGCTTTGTGAATCTCCGCCACTGTTTTTGGGCCTTTCCGCATTGGTACTAAAATGGATCACTGGCGCTAAGCTTATCTTTAATGTATCTGACTTGTGGCCTGAAACGGCAGAGAAACTGGGGCTGATAAATAATCGCTTTCTGCTTTCTGTAACAAAAAAACTCGAGGAGCATTTATATAAAAAGGCAGTATTGGTAACCGGGCAAACACAAGGGATAGTGAAAAATATTCAAGATAGATTTCCCAGTAAACCCCTTTATTGGTTGCCTAATGGGGTTGATATGGCCTTTTACAATGAACAAGAGATTGAAAGTGGTTGGAGGGGAAAAAATGGTTTTGGTCCAGGCGATTTTATAGTACTATATGCCGGTATAATTGGCCATGCACAGGGGCTTGATGTGGCTTTGCATGCTGCACAGCAGACTAAAGAATATCCAATCAAATGGATTTTATTAGGCAGCGGTCCGGAGAAAGAAAGATTGGTAGCACTTAAAGAACAAATGAAACTCGATAACCTGTTTTTCTTTGAACCATTACCCAAATCTTCTATGCCTGGCATTTGGAAGTCAGTTGATGTTTCACTCGTACCTTTACGCCGTATTGATTTATTTAAAGGTGCTATACCATCTAAAATATTTGAATCGCTTGCTATGAAAAAGCCATTGTTATTAGGAGTAGAGGGCGAAGCAAAGGATTTATTTATTGATGAAGGCAAAGCAGGCCTTGCTTTTATTCCGGATGATGGTAATGATTTAGCTGATAAAGCAATGCAACTATATAATAACAGAACCGAACTCGCTACACTGGGTGCAAATGGCCGTAATTATGTAAGCGTTAAATTTAACCGCGATACTATTGCAGCAAACTTTTATACGCTTCTTGCAAATTTGAACAATGGCACAGGTAAGTAAAATAAAATATGCATTGCTTTGCCTGGTGCCATTTATGATGTGCGTTTACCAGTATGGAGCTGCATGGCCTACCATAGGGTACCTTGTGTTTTGGTTTATTGAGGGCGATTTAAAACGTAAAGGCAATGCCATTATAAAAAACAAATATGTATTGCTCTTTGCCGGTTTTTATTTGCTGTATGCAATAAGCATGTTATTTACCTATAAGTCCGATAATAGCCTATCTGCATTGCAAGTAAAACTTAGTCTTTTTGTATTCCCCTTGTTATTGATTTCAGAAGGGGAGATAGATATAAAGAAACAGAAAATGTTCATCTATTCATTTATAGTGGGTTGTGTGGTAACTGGCCTCATTTGCATTGGATACGCTACATGGAATCTTTTTGCAAACAACATTTTCGAGTTTCAATATATGAAGTACTCAATTTTGTTGCACCCCAGTTACTATTCCATGTATATAGATATGGCTATGGTATTCACTTTTTATCTTTTTACTACAAATGCAATTGTATTAAATAAGTTAGAGAAGCGCTTTCTTGTGTTTTCTATCTTATTCCTTTTGTTTACCCTTGTCCTGTTGCAATCTAAAATGGGTATGTTCATCTCTGCCGGGGTGTTTGCTTTGCTTTTGGTAAGATATAGTATGATGCGCAGCTATAAGTCGGCGGCCTGGTTATTAGGTGCAATGCTGATTGTTTATTTTACCACTTTTCATTTTTTAATTGGTGGCAGATCAAGGGTTGTAGGTGCTGCTGATGTGATTAAGACCAATCAAATAAGTGCAGGTTCTACTGAGTCTACCCAGGTAAGGTATTATGTATGGAAGGCTGCTTTAGAAGTAATAAAAGAACACCCTATTGTGGGAGTTGGCACAGGTAATTCATCAGAAGTATTGGTAAAGCAATATTTGCAAGATGGCTATACGGGTGCAGCAAAAGAAAACCTGAATGCTCACAATCAATATTTGCAGACTACAGTAGTAATGGGAGTGGTAGGCCTTTTAACTCTTCTGGCTTGCCTGTTGTTCCCATTTATTAAAACTATAAAGGAAAAACGTTTTGTTTACGGAATGTTCCTGGCCATTGTAGCTGCTAACTTTTTGGTTGAGGCCATGCTCGAAACGCAAAGTGGTACAATATTCTACGGACTGTTCAATTCGTTGCTTATGTTTAATTTTGTAATATAAATTGATACTATGATAAGCTTTTCGCCCCCACGTATTGATGAGAAAATAGTGCAAGCTGTTTCTGAAGTATTGCGTTCTGGCTGGATAACCACAGGGCCCAAGACAAAGCTGTTTGAAAAAAAGATAGCTGAATACTGTGGTGTGCAGTCTGTGTTATGCCTTAATTCGGCCACTGCAGGATTGGAATTAGCTTTGCGTTGGTATGGAGTAGGAGCAGGCGATGAAGTTATTTTGCCTGCATATACTTATGCTGCTACTGCTAATGTGGTAATGCATTGTGGTGCAACGCCTGTTTTGGCTGATGTAAATAAAGACGATTTTAATATTTCACTTGCTGAGATTGAAAAGAAGATAACCAATAAGACCAAGGTAGTAATGCCTGTTGATTTTGGTGGCTTGCCTTGCGACTATAATACCATAATGAAATTGGCAGAAGCCAAGAAAGGTAAGTTCATTGCTAAAGGTGAGAATCAAAAGAAACTTGGACGTATTTTAGTTTTGGCCGATGCTGCGCATTCATTTGGTGCATGGTATAATGGTAAGCGCACAGGAGTATTGACAGATATATCGGTGTTCTCTTTCCATGCAGTAAAAAATCTAACCACTGCCGAAGGTGGTGCCATGGCCTTTAACCTGCCTGCACCGTTTAGCAATGATGATGTATATAAGAGTCTTTGTGTTACATCACTACATGGGCAGAATAAAGATGCTTTAGCTAAAAGCCAGAAAGGTAATTGGAAGTACGATATTATTGAGCCTGGTTACAAATGCAACATGACCGATATTATGGCTGTTATTGGTATGATTGAGCTGGAGCGATATAGCGATGATACATTGATACGCAGGAAGACAATTGTGGAGGCGTACTACAAAGCTCTTGCTAAATATAACTGGGCAGAATTACCTCTATTTAAGGATGCTAACAGGGAATCCTCGTATCATTTGTTTCCATTAAGGATAAAGGGCATTAGTGAAGAAAAGCGTGATGCGATAATTCAGAAAATATTTGATTGCGATGTATCGGTAAACGTGCATTTTATACCATTGCCTATGCTGAGTTTTTATAAGAACTTAGGATATAACATCAAGGACTATCCTGTTGCATACGACAATTTTTCCCGCGAAATATCATTGCCTGTTTTTTACGACCTTACTGATGAGCAGGTTAAAACTGTGGTTTATGCAGTTGTGAAATCAGTACAAGAGATTATTTAATATTTTATGCCACTAAAACACAAAATCTCTAAATCCCACAAAGTTTTTTTAGTGGATTTTGGTGTCTTGGTGTTTTTGTGGCAATGATTTTTTGATGATTAGATGATAAAAAGACTTTTCGATATAATAACAGCCCTAATTGGTATTATAATCCTTTCTCCTTTTTTATTCATAATTGCCTTACTCGTTATCATTGATTCTCGCGGAGGAATATTTTATAAACAAGTTAGAGTAGGTAAGGATATGAAGGAATTTAAGCTCTTTAAGTTTCGCACCATGTTTACTGATGCCGATAAAAAAGGTTTGCTTACTGTGGGTATGCGCGATAACCGCATTACCCGAATGGGTTATTATTTGCGCAAGTACAAATTAGATGAACTGCCACAACTGTTTAATGTGCTTATAGGCAATATGAGCATGGTAGGCCCGCGCCCTGAGGTGCCCAAGTATGTGGCCATGTATAGCGATGAACAAAAGAAAGTGTTGAGTGTTAAACCCGGCATTACTGACTACGCCTCTATTGTGTATGCCAACGAAAATGAAATATTGGCAAATGCTCCAAACCCTGAAGATGTTTACATAAGCAAAATAATGCCCTCTAAACTCAAACTAAACCTTAAGTATATTGATGAAATGGGGCTAATGACGGACTTGGGTATTATAGTTAAGACGCTGGGGAAGGTGTTTTAAAACGAAGGGCAGCCCATGACGACATGTCGTTTCCAACCTTTTTCCTGTTTAAGAACCACCTTGAAATCTGCATCTGGCATTTCAAAAGGTATGAAAGTAAAAGTTCTCCTTTTGTATAAAGAGCAGTAAACAATTATCGTTATTTTTTTCTTTGATAAACTGTCTGGTATTGGTAAGTCGAATCTGCCATTCGAGTCAGTTTCTGTATAAATACCCTGATCTTTTATGCTAATCCCAGCATGAGCTATCGGTTCTTTTGTCTTTTTGTCAATTATTATTCCAGGTATACTTAACTCACTATGGGTATTTTCTTTTTTCTCCTTTTTGTCTTGGCTAATATTGTTTTGTACGGGTGTATGAGTAGGTGTACTTGTTTGCCCATTTGCACTTGTTGCAACTCCTGCTAACAAAGCTGCACTTAGTAATGCTCTGTTAAGTAATGTATTTGTTTTCTCCGGTGCAATTGTCATTGGCCTGTTTAGCTGATAATTCTCAAACATACCGCACAGCTTACCTTTTGACTTAAGCAAAAAATCAACCAGTTCTTTATCTGTATAATTAGTAAAGTCAATAACAGTAAAATCGCAATTACTGCAATGGCGCCCACTTGCATTAGGTGTCATATCGTCCCAATCCCTCTTTTTACATGGGTTAGGCATAATAACTGTTATATCTTTTGGCTTCTTCATTTTATAAGAACCTCACAATACTCGGGCTACTATATTCTTCCATCTGTATTTTCACCTTAGCGGGTAGTTTCCAAGTCTTTACTTCAATTGTTTTACTTAGGTAATGATTTTTGTAAAATAATAATGTCAATTTTTTCCCTATCATGCTATCAGGTAAAAACAATTCAAATCTTCCGCAGCTATCTGTTTGAACTCCAACGCCGTTAACTATACTATCAACACCTCTCATGGTTTCTTCTTTTTTCGCGCCTCTGGTCATAACCAGTACTCCTGATATAGCTGTCTTTGACTTCCACACGGTTACTATACCTCGTATACGGTGTTTTGCAGAATCGAGATGCTTACCGTTATTGGCTTGTTTTTGTGCAATAATAGGTGTTGAAATTATAATGAATAGAAAATAAAATAATTGATGCTTTAATTTCATCTGCAATTATTACCGGTCAATGGAATACTCGGTTTCGTCATCCATAATTGGGGCTCCCGAACATAAAATGGATGTTCCGTAGTTGCAAACCATGATGACCAATTATCATATTGAGCAGGTATATTACCTGTATAGTTCAAAAATCTTTCTACTTCCATATCATTAGTTTTTATGAGAGTAGGGCATATTTTTACACCATCGATTATTAAAGTAGTTATACATACCCTTTGACCACCGTCTCTCATAAATGTATTGTTTGCAGAATCTGTTTTGATTGCGGTAGGAGTTGTGTTGTTTTCCGGATATACAATTCGTGAACGCAGTTTCCTGAGTAATTCTTTATATTCTTTTGTAGTGTCAGGTATAGTTTGAGAGATTGCTCTTGATGAAATAAAGAAAGCAATTACACCAAGTAAAAAACAGGAAATTTGTTTTGATTTCATTCTTGTGGATTTGATAAGCGAATGTAGGAAAACAAAAAGAGAAAAACAATGGCTGCTTAGCGTAGGCTTTGCCCCATTATTCCTTTAACAATCATGAAGACTCCTATACCCAAAAGTAAAGTGCCAAAGAAGATACTCTTGTAAACCTGTGCCCTATTATTTTTCATAACCGCCCAGTTCTTGTAATCATCATACAAAATATATGCTGCAAGGCTTATTGCACCAAGGCCTAATAGTAAAAGCGTGAAATTCATAGTGCAAACTTACAGTTTTAAAGGGATAGATATAATTCACTTCGATTTATCTGGCGATAGACAGGCAAGCTCAGTGTGACTTATTTCGGAATTCGATATTGGATGTTCAATATTCGATATTCAAACTGAATTTATTTTCTAAATTCAATGAGTGTTATTTCAGGCAACATACCAACCCTACCAGGGAAGCCTATATGGCCCAAGCCACGGTTAACATAAAGGTGTTGTTTGAGTTGAGTGTAAAGTCCGTGCCAGCGTTCGTAACGCCATTGCACCGGGCTCCATTGCCAATCTCCTATACGTATGCCAAATTGCATGCCGTGCGTATGGCCTGCCAGGGCAAGTTGTATATCTGTCTTTCCGGCTACTTCTACATCCCAGTGTGATGGGTCGTGTGAAAGCAAAATGCGGAATGGAGTATTCTCGGTTCCTTTTACGGCTAAAGGCAGTTGCCCATACTGAGCAAATGGCGGTGTGCCCCAGTTCTCTACTCCTATAATTGCAATTTGCTGACCGTTCCTGGTAATGATTCTGTTCTCATTCAACAACAAGTCGAAGCCAGCTTTTCTTTCTAATTCAGCCAGAGTATTAAGATTAGCAATTTTGGCTTCTTTGCTTTCCCATTTCACGTAGTCGCCATAATCGTGGTTGCCGAGTATTGCGAATTTACCCAATGGCGCTTCCAGTTTTTCTAAAATACTTACAAAGCCTCTCAGTTCTTCGGCCACATTATTAACCATATCGCCGGTAAAGAATATAATATCGGGCTTAAGGTTGTTTATCATATCTACCGCCTTTGCAACTTGATCTTTGTGTTTATAAAAACTGCCAATATGCAAATCAGATATTTGCACAGCCCTTAATCCGTCAAATGCATCGGGTAGGGTATCGAACTTTATGGTTTCTTTCAGTACTTTAAAATCGAACCTGCCTACTAAAATGCCACGGACTATAAATACAAACAGGGTAAAAGCAATTATTGTACCTGCAATAAGCAGCCAGTCCATGTTGAGTCGCAAATTAGTGCTATGTATAAACAAATGATTAAGGCCAATGTAAGCCCCTTGTATAAGGCCATAAAGCAATACAAATACTGTAAAGAAAAGTTTAGGCAATATGTCTGACATGATAATGCCCATACCCTGAAAGCCATTGTAGGTGCGCAATAAATTTAGTTTGCGCGAAAAAGAACCCATTATGTAAAACAATATGAGCCCTATTGCTACTGTTTCTGCAATGTAAATGGCCTTGAAAAGCTTCAGGAATGTGAGGAATCCCGCATGAGCAAGTAAATGGCTCCAGCCATAATAAGCTCCACCTTCAATAAGTATAAGGAATAGTGGAACCATCAAAAACGTTATAGGTGACCTTCGACGCATAAAAATCGTTATATTTGCAAGATTTTATAAAACTATGAAAAAGACAAACTACATGAGAATCTTAAATATAGTCGTTTTAGCCTGCATTTTACTCTTTGTTGGCTGTAAAAATGATGATAAGCAGAAAATTAAGGATTTAAGCTACCAGGATTCAGTGCTGGGTTCTAAGAACCATGCCCAGGATTCATCTATAATGGCGTATGTTAAATCGTATAATGATATACAAGACAACTTAGATTCTATAAAGGCAAAGGCCAAGTTGCTTACCATTGCTAACAGCGGAGAAGGACTTAGCCAAAAAGACCAGATAATTGCCGATATGCGTGCCATAGGCGATTTAATGATGAAGAACAAAAAGGAAATTGCCCGTTTGGAGTGGAAATTGAAAAAGGTAAACGGCAACAATGCCGAACTACAAAAGATGATTGCCCGCCTGAATGAAGAAGTAACTGCTAAAGACGCTGAAATAGCTGCTTTGCAAAGCCAGTTAGCAGAATCGAATGCTTCGCTGAAGGATGTGATAAACAAGTTTAATGATAGCATGAAGGTTATTACCTCGCAAAAGGAGCAGATAAGCGACATGACTGCTGAAATGAACACTGTTTATTATGCAGTAGGTACAGCAAAAGAATTAAAGAAGAATGGAATTATAAAGAAAGAAGGAGCAGTTATTGGACTTGGAGGAGCAGAGGAGTTGAAAAAAGATTTCAATACTGCGTACTTTACCAAAGCCAATGGCAGCACATTACATAGCCTTCAGCTTTACAGCAAATTTGTTCAGCTAGTTACCGTTCACCCAAGCGGTACCTATGTTGTAGGTGGCAGCGACAAAGCTGATTCAATTGTTATTACCGATCAAAAACAATTCTGGAGTCAATCAAAGTATTTAGTAATTATTGTAAAACAACACTGAGCTTAATCCTCAAAGCCGGCGTATGGTAAAAAAACATATTTACCCAATAGTACTTACAATAGCGGCAGTTAGTGTAATCTACGCCTTTGTGGGCAGCACCACAAGTCAAGGAAAACCAGAAAAACACGAAGGCTTTTCGCCAGATAAACCCAAAGCAATAGCAGTAGCAATGCCTAAGTTGAAAGACTCAATGGCCTTGAATGCTTCTGAGCAATACGAGTCACATAAAATAGATTCGTTCTTTCATGCACTTTCAAAAAGAGCAAAGTTTAATGGCAATGTATTGGTGGCACATAGCGGAAAGGTACTTTACAAGGGCTCTTTTGGTGTGTCGAATTATAAAACAAAAGATCAGCTAAGCGATTCTTCTGAGTTTCAGTTAGGCTCCGTATCGAAGCAGTTTACTGCAGTTGCAGTTATGATGCTTAAAGAACAAGGTAAGCTTGATTACAGCGATAGTATTCAAAAGTTCTACCCTGATTTCCCTTATAAAGGCATTACTGTGGGTATGTTACTTGCACACCGTTCGGGCCTGCCAAACTATATGTACTTATGTGGTAATGTATGTAAGGACCAGAAAACGCCTATGGATAACCAACAAGTAGTTCAGTTGCTTATCGAACGTCATCCTCCAAAGTATTTCCCGGCTAACCATAAGTTCGAATACAGCAACACCAATTATTGCTTGTTAGCTGCAATTACCGAAAAGGTAAGCGGAGTTTCTTTCGGAGAGTTTTTGCGTTACAAAATATTTATGCCACTGGGTATGAACCATACTTATATTTATGATAAAGCCGATACTCTTATACCCAATTGTGTAACAGGCTACAATGCTAATTACAAAAAGGCAGGCTACGACTTCCTTGATGGTGTTACAGGTGATAAGGGCATCTATTCTACTACCGATGATGTATTGAAATGGGATCAGGCTTTGTATACTGATAAACTTTTAAAACAATCGACCTTAAAAGAAGCCTTTACACCCCACAGCCGCTGGATGAATGAACATAATTACGGTTATGGATGGAGACTTGTAATATTCGACCACGATACCTTGGTTTATCACGATGGCTGGTGGCATGGCTTTAACGCTGCTTTTATGCGCGACATTAAAGGCAAGAATACCATTATTGTATTAAGTAACCACGTTAACTGGTGCATTAACCAAAGCCGCGACCTGCTTACCATGTTGCGTGAAGAATCGGAAGAGGATGGCGGGACAACTACTGCATCTGTTAGAAGCACAAGGAACTAAGCCTACTGAGCCACTTTTAGCTTGGCGTATTTATCTATATCGGTTGGGTCAATAGAATTCAGCAAAGAATAAACACTTGATTTTTCATCATTCGGAGCTTCTGAAAAGATATTGGCAATTTCAGTTGCTTTAGCATTAAAGAATAGAGCAATATTGAAGTTTGCCGGTTTATCATTATACACTTGTTGTACAAGATTCAAGGCATCTAATACTTCTGCACGGCCTTTTTCAGGAGTAGTATACATTACATCGAGCCCAAGGCGATGATACTCATACATGGCTCTGCGCAATGGTGCAAAATAGGTTTCATCTAATAAATTAGTAATTAATGCATAGCGTGTTTGGTCACCGTCTAATGGGTTCCAGCCCTTTTCTCCTGAGTTTTGCGCATTAGTAGTTATGGTTTGTGCCTTCAGGAAATAAGCTGTTCCTCCGTTCAAAGAAAATGAATCGTAGTCGTTGCCGATAATTATATAAGCGTAGTAAGAAAGAAGTGAGGTGATATTATCGGAATAGGCATTAATGTTGAATATAATGGGCTGGTTCAAATTGTAAACAATGTGGACAAAATTATCCTGATAGTTGAACATCGCAGAATTTAACGAAGATTTGTACACCGGCCTGCGCGCCTGCACTTGCAGTGTTGCATTAAAATCGCCGGGAGCATTTTCGGCAGTCATATTAAAATACAGCGTACAATCTATTTTTTCCTGGTTACCAAAATTGTCGTTTGTGAATTTGGTGTTATTCATAAACTGGGTAATGGCACCTTTCAGGTTTGTAAAAAGCAATTGGGCTGCTGCATCCTGTATTTGTGGCGATACAATGTCTACCGTGCAGTTAAGCTCTTGCGCCATGCTTACAGTAGGCGCAAGCAAAAGTATAAGTGAAATATGAAAAACTACTTTTTTAAACACGATACAATATAGGTTACAATATCTTTAGCTACTTCTGTCTTAGGCTTTAACGCAAAATCGAGGGCTTTATTACGCTTGTCAATTATAGTAATTTTGTTTGTATCGCCACCTGGGCCTGCGCCTTTGTCGCGGGCAGAGTTCAACACTATGGCATCAAGGTTCTTGCGTTTTAGTTTCTCTGTGGCATTCTTCCGTTCATTATTTGTCTCGAGTGCAAAGCCAATAAGCAGTTGCCCTGCTTTTTTCTTTTTACCTAATTCGGTTAATATATCTGGGGTATGGCCAAGTTTCAATGTCAGCCCTGCATCCGATTTCTTTATCTTTTCAGTTGCTTTGGTAATAGGTCTAAAATCAGCCACTGCTGCCGACATTACTGTTATATCTGCTTTGGCAAATTCTTTTATACAGGCATCGTGCATCTCTTGCGCGCTTGTTACAGCAATTAATTTAATGCCTGTGTTAAAAATTGTAACATGAATGGGTCCATGCACCAAGGTAACTATTGCACCCTGACTGGCAAGCCTTTCGGCAATTGCAATACCCATTTTACCGGAGGAAAAATTACCTATGAAACGAACAGGATCAATAGCTTCGTATGTGGGCCCGGCTGTAACTAAAACCTTTTTACCTGCTAAAGGGAGGGTGTTTTTATTGTTTTTTTTTTGAGCGAAAGCATCCTTATTAGAAAGGAAAGCTATGATGTGCTCCGGTTCAGCCATTCTGCCCTCGCCATACAGGCCACTTGCAAGTTCTCCGTCTTCAGCAGGAATAATAATATTCTTAAAAGATTTTAGCTTTTCAAGATTTGCTTTGGTTGCCGGGTGTATGTACATCTCCCTATCCATAGCAGGGGCAACATACACAGGGCACGAGGCTGATAAATAGGTCGCCAGTAAAAGATTATCGCAAAAGCCATTTGCCATTTTAGCAATGGTCTTGGCCGATGCAGGAGCAATGAGTATCAGGTCAGCCCAATTGGCTAATTCCACATGGTTGTTCCATGTGCCATCGGCCGAACTGAATTCGCAATAAACAGGATTTTTTGAAAGGGTAGAGTAGGTGAGTGGAGCAACAAAATCTTTAGCTGCGGGGGTCATTATAACCTTAACCTGTGCACCTGCCTTAACAAGCAAACGAACAAGCATAGCAGCCTTATAAGCAGCTATGCTTCCGGTAACACCCAGTAAAATTTTTTTACCCTGTAACACAGCAGGGATTATTGATTAAAGAGTTTCTTCCTTCTTGTCATCAGCCATACGGTAGTAAACTTTACCGTCGATGAATTCCTGGGCCGCAATAGAAGCAGGCTTAGGAAGGCGCTCGTACATCTTTGATATTTCTATCTGTTCAACGTTTTCGTAAACTTCTTCCAGTGTATCGGTCTTCGATGAAAACTCTTCAAGTTTGCCATCAAGTTCTTCTTTCATTTCAGCACTAATTTGGTGTGCTCTTTTAGCAATGATAGAAATGGTTTCGTAAATATTGCCGGTCTGAGCTTCCATTTTCCTTACATCTCTTGTAATGGTTGATGCCGGTGCGTTACTTTTTTTGAAGTCCATGTTTATTTGGTATTAAGATTTTTATGAATTTTTCTGTTGGTTCATTGCACTATTATACAAACTTTCAGCCTCTTTTAAATAATCGCTCTTTGGGTAATTGTCCACAAATTTAAGATAATCTTCGATAACTTTCTGTAATCTGGCCTTCTTTTGCCATTCTACGCTGTTTGATGCAAACAAATAATCGCACTTAATGATGAGAAAATATGACTCTTCGTTGTACTTGCTGTTAGGGTATGAACTAACATAATTGGTAAGTGCGGTGCTTGCAGAGTGGTAGTATTCAGTGATATAGTAGCCTTTTGCAATTTCAAAGTACTTCTTTTCCAGCTTATTCCTGAGTAAGTCAATGTACTTGTTACACTCTTTTATTTTATCGCTGTTTGGGTAATCATCTACAAAGGTCTGGAAGGCTTCAATGGCCTTTTTAGTGTCAGTTTGGTCAAGGCTATAGGTTGGTGATAGCAAATATTCGCAAAAAGCCTTCATAAATTCACATTCTTCAGCCCTTGGTGTGTGCGTGTAGGTATGGAAGTAGGTATTGAAGTAGAAGCCTGCCATTACATAATCACCAACGTAGTAGTTGCTGTAAGCATAGTAATACGATATATCCTGGGCCTTTTCGGTACCGCGGTAAATGCTTAAAAGCTGTTCGAATAACTGAAGAGCCTTAATATAGTCGGCAGTTTTGTAGTACTTAAGGGCAGCATCGTATTTAGCCTGTGCATCGCCGCTCTTCTGAATTTTGTTGTATTCGCCACCACACGATGAGAATAATAACCCGGTCGCTACAGCTAAAACAATAAAAATATGTTTAAAATATCTTACCATCATTTTTTTGAGACTTGCAAAGGTACAAAATTTATTGAAACACCTCCTGGCTTAATTATATCAGGTTATAACTCGGTTTTGCCCTGAAAATTGTATGTGCTGTGATAGTAGTTTTAATATCCTAATTAACCTTTGCTGCAAGGGTGAGCAACGATTTTGAGATCAAAAGTCCATTATACTCAATATATTCCTTATTCAGTTCGAATTTGGTTTTGTAGTCATCATCTTCATCAAGGTACACACTTATTGATGCTCCTTTTTTGCTAAAGCCTTCTTTATCGCATATCAGCAAAATGTGTTTGCCTTTAAACTGTTCGCTTATCTTTTTAATATTTCCACTTTGCGAAGGGGCAATGAACAATATGCTGCAGTTAGTCGCATCATCTAACGACGTAAGTGTTTTAACTGCAATATTTTTTGCTCCAACGTGTTTGCCAATTACGGTCTTCTTTAATTCATCCGATAAAGGTGTATTTCCGTAAACACCAATAACAAACTCAGTGCTGTTATCATTCTTTGGCCATTCTATGTACTGGGTAAAATTATATACATACATAGCTGCCATCTTGTAATTAAGCGTTTGTGCACGCATAGTTACAGATGTAAGTAAAACAGTAATTAATATGATGGCTCCCTTTCTCATTTCTTGAAATTTAAAGAGTAGGTTAAGCGTATCTCATATTCGCGCGATATAGAAGGAAGCGGTGCATGGCTACCGTTATAAGGCTGTATAAACTCGTAATCGGCATTAAATATGTTGTAACAGCCAATACCCGCTCGCAGCCTGCCTATTTTATATTGTATGAAAATGTTGGCAAGTGTAGTAGGTGAGAATTTTTTTACATAAGCGCCCGTATCTCCATATACATAGCCATATCGGTTACCAAACCAGGATACAGTTGGAGTAATACTTAACGCTGGTGTTGCATTATAGCTAACCGATAAATTCACTTTATTGGCAGCAAAACCCAATGTCATATCATTGTTTCCCGGTACCTGGTAAGCTGGTACTACTGTTTTGCCGGCAGTAGTGTAATACGAATAGTTTACATCTACATAGCCCCAGGTGTCTTTTATCTTATAATCGAATTCTGCACCACGTGTACCTTGTTTCGGGAAGTTATCATACCCTTCATAATTACCAGATGTATTTTTTGATGTATCAACATAATACACAATTGGGTTTTGAGTGGTAATATCGAAGAAGTTAACGGTACAGAACATATTCGACCCGATTTCTTTGCCAATTTCTAATTCTATAACAGTAGTGTATTCCGGTTTTATAGTGCCATTAAGGCTTAGGTCTATATTCTCTATACCCGGTGCACGGAACGAATTACTGTAAAGCAATTTGAAATTCCATGAGTTGATCTTTCGCATAATACCAAGCCGAGGTACAAACGAAGAACCATAAGCTGAGTTGTCATCGTATCTTGCCCCAAGCATAAGGCTGGCTATATGGTATCGGAACAATACCTGTGCATATCCTGCAGCATTGCTATAGCCAAAATTATTCTTCCCATTACTGAAGAATTGCGTGTCCATTCCGCCCAAAGTAGCATAGTTGTAATAAAACTCGGTACCGGCAACAACGTTTATTTTTTTAGTAACATCATATAACATAGTAAGGCTGCCACGGTACTGTTGTGCTGTTTTATCGTAAATGGTATAGGAAGAATCGGCAGGGGCTACTATCCCGTTAAAATTCCATGGTTTTTGGTTCTTGTAATTCAGTAATGGAGTCAGGGTTATTTTATCACTCAGTTTCCAATCGTACTTTAACTCGGCATATTCCGAAATAAAGTTGTTCGGATAAGCCTGGGTGGTAACTGGGCCATAGTTATCGCGGGTTGTTGTCTGGTAGTTATCATAAATACCCCGAAAGCTAAGTCCTTTGTAGTGTATGCCTAAATTAAGGTTAGTAGGGTCGAGGTTTGCATTACCGATCATGGAATAGCTATTGCCACTAAGATCGGTATAGGTATTATCGCTTCGGTTGGCTTGCCCAATAAAGCCAGAAAGGCTATAGCTGAAGTCTTTTATTTTATCTCCTATAGAAAGGCTCAGATCTCTATAGCCTAATGCTCTTGCTGTTTGTCCGTAGCTTGCCGTAGCAGTTAGGCCTTTAATGTCCTCTCCATCTTTGGTTATAATGCTTATTACGCCATACTCTGCAAAACCACCATAAATAGCAGAGCCGGGGCCACGTATAATCTCAATGCGCTTTATCTGACTTACATCAAAATGATTGCCGAATTGTAATGAAGAATACAATAGTTCGTTCATTTCCTGTCCGTCGAGCAGCAATAATACTTTGCCTTCTTCGGCCCAGTTACCCCGCATACCAATACTTACATTGCCCTGCACATCTACTGCAAAATCAATACCCGGTACAAGGCGCAGCACATCAATCAGGTCACGTGCGCCTGATTTTTCAATTTCATCTTGTGTTATAAGTGTAACTACACTGGGCGATTTGCGCTGTGAGAGTGATTTTTTTGATGCAACCCCTATACGTGAATTGATCATAGACTCCATTTCGCTCGATACTCCCGATTCCTGTATTTTCAGTAATTGCTCGAGGGTCATATTGGAAATAGAGGCAGAGTCAATAGGAATGTGAGTAGAATCTTGCTGGGCGACAAGCCATAGCGGAGAACCTATAAGGAGGAAAATAAAAACCGAAATGGCTCTATGGAGGAGGTTTTTCATCAAAAGGGGTAGGTCACGAAATTAATAAAATATTTATTATCCTTATCTCAGCCTTAACCTAAATCTAAACATAACTCCTTGATATTTGCGTATTTAACAGATACATGCTATATTTGTTTTTTGTTACCTACCATTTATATGCGCAAGCTAATCAGGTTTAGTTTATTTGTTTTGTGTATATCGGGCACTTCTGCTTTCGCGCAAGATGTTCATTTTTCACAGTTTTACGAATCTCCGCTTACCTTAAACCCTGCATTGTGCGGTGTATATAATGGCCAAATTTTTGCCGAAGTGAATTACCGTAGCCAATGGGCAAGTGTAATGGGCGGAGGTGACGGTTTTAATACTATGGCCGCTACAGTGGAGCTACATAATATTATGAAAAAATGGACCAAGGGATATATTTCTCCCGGGCTTTCATTTTATAATGATAAATCGGGCGATGCCAGTATTGGTATTACTGAAATTAACCTTACTGTAGCAAGTGGTATACTTTTAGGAGAGAAGAGCTCGCTTGCAGGAGGTATTCAGGCTGGCTGGTCGCAGCACAGTATTAATTTATCGGGTTTAAGCTGGGATAACCAGTATATAAACGGAAATTATGATGCCAATGCCTCAACGGGTGAAACATCTATGGGGAATAGTTTTTCTTATGCCGATTTTTCTGCCGGCTTATCATATAGTTATGGAGTTGGCCAAACCAATATGACATCGAACGATCAGTTTAAAGCCAACGTAGGTGCAGCCATATTTCATGTAAACGAACCTAATATGTCGTATTATAACCAGACTGGCCCAGGCACAAAGCTGTATATGCGTTATGTAGCACATGGCTATGCTGAATACGGACTTCCTAATTCGAATATTGCATTGGTGCCCGGCTTTGTTTATTACCAACAAGGCCCTGCCAGCGAGGTTGATTTGGGTTTGAAGATTCGTTATATACTTAAGCAAGAAAGTAAGTACACCGGTATTAATAAAGGTACAGCAATTGATATTGGGGGTTATTACCGCGTTGCTGATGCAGCAATAATACTCACCCAAATAGAATTTGCCAACTATGCATTAGGCTTTAGTTACGATTTTAATACTTCAGCACTCACCACTGCTTCATCTGGCCGTGGCGGTTTCGAACTCTCACTGAGATTTATTAACCCGAACCCTTTTATGAGTTCGGGAACTAATTCTATGTTTTAATTTATAAAATCAATCCCCGGTACATTTCATAAAATTATGAGAGCACTCTCAAAACTGTTTATCTGCTTATTTATTCCGGGATATGTAACTGCACAAGTACACAACGTTAAGTTTAAAAAGGGGAACTTTAAAGATAACCCTGTAGGGTTTAAGCATGCTGTGCAAAAATTAGCAGAGGGTAACCAACATATTCAGAATGGGGAATATGGTGCAGCTTTATTGGCATACCTGAGTGCCGATTCGTTAAATCCTAACAATGCCGACCTGAATGCTAAAATAGGTGTGTGTTATTTGAATACAGTAAGTAAAACCAGGTGTCTTCCTTACTTCAGGCTTGCCCACGAAATAAAAAAGAAAATATCGAAACGGATAGATTATTTTTTAGGAAGAGGTTACCAATTGAGTTGCCAATGGGATAGCGCCATTGCTGAATACCAGCTAGCACTTAAAAAATCACCGGCTGATAAAGACGATATTAATAAACTTATAAATGAATGTAATAACGGAAACGATTTAATGCAACGCCCCGTTAAAACAACAATGGAAAACATGGGCACTAATATAAACAGTACTTATTCTGACTATCGCCCGTTAATTACTGGCGACGGTAAAGAGATGGTTTTTACTTCGTGCAGGCATAGTAATTTAAGTACCGATTTTCATCCTGTAACAGGAGAATATACGTCGGATATGTTTTTAACGCACAACAAAAATGGTGTTTGGGATACTGCTGAAGGTATTGACCCACCCGTAAATACTATTGATAATGACGAAAGCGTTTATCTTACTCCCGATGGTAAAACACTTTACTTGATGCGCGAAAACCGTAGTGGTGACATATACAAAAGCAGTTATTCTGAGGTCAGGGGTTGGTCGCTACCGGTGGCTTTGAGCGATACTATTAATTCTATTTATACTGAATCATCCATGTGTCTTTCGCCCGATGGAAAGACCATGTATTTTGTGAGCAACAGGTCAGGTGGAATAGGAGGGAAGGATATTTATACATCAAGCCTGAAAGATGACAGCACCTGGGGTACACCTGTAAATATGGGCAGTGTAATCAATACTTCCTATGACGAGGATGGTGTATTTATGAACCCTGATGGTAAAACACTTTACTTTAGTTCGAAAGGGCATAACACCATGGGTGGCTACGATATTTTTATGACTACCAAAGACAGTGGTAAATGGTCGGAGCCTAAAAACCTTGGGTATCCTATTAACACACCTGATGATGATGTATATTTCAGTACATCTGATGATGGATATTACGGGTACTATGCAAGAGCGACAGATCAGAATAAGCTCGACATATTCCGTGTATCAATGGCTGCTTTTATGCCAAGAGAATGGATATATAAGGGAACTATAACAGATTCTGTTTCGCATGAAAAACTGAAAGTGGCGCTTGAATTCTTTGATAAGGCACAAGGCAATAATTCACCCTTTGGCCCCGATACTGTAAGCGGCGATTATTCATTAACACTGCCTGCAAAACATACATACGCCATACGCATACGTGCCAAAGGTTACAAAGATTATAGTATAGACATTACAGTGCCTGATACAGCTATGTACCGCAATGCAATACAAAATATTGTGTTAACCAAGCTTGCAGGTTCAGGCGGGTTACTTGCTTCGGGCCTACCGGCTATGAATGATTCCTGTGCACCTAAAATGGCTGTGCTAATGGAGCGTTTTAAAGGCGTGGTAAAAGATACTGGAGTGATGAAAAGCGCAATTGCGCACATGGATGCATCCTTCTGTTTAAAGAGTATGAAGTTTACCATACAGGTCGGGCTATTCCATTCTGCCCAAAAGTTTACCAAGCAATATGGCAAAAAAGCTTTAATGGAAAAGCTACCTGATGGTACCACTCGTGTTACTTCTGGTTTATTCCCTACTTACGAAGAGGCTCACAAGTCGCTTGAACAGCTTAAGAAGAAAGGTGTGAAAGATGCGTTTATAACTGGTATATATAATGGTAAAAGATATATACTAAAGGATCTGTTGCATCCTGCGAATTAGAACGCCCTGCCAATTCCAATTACCCATCTCATCTGAACATAGTTTTGTTCCATTGCCGGAACCTGGTTCAGGAAAAATGGCATATCGAAACGAATAGTTAGTGGCTTTGCTAATTGCAACGCGCCCCATTTCTGTATAGTTAAAGCCATTCCAATTCCTGCATCGCAATGTATATTGCTGAATATAATGTTTTGAGGCGTGGTTCCAGTAAACGGAAATGTAACCGGAGTGGCACTGATTACGCCTGCATCGCCAAACAAATAAGTACTGAGCGCTAAAGCATTTTTCAAAAACTTTGGGTTGAAATGAACCAAGTGGTTGAAATCAAGTTCAGCATTTATAGAGGCTCCGGTAGAACCGGCATAAGCAAAGTTATAGCGGCTATTGATATTCCTGGAATCGAATGGAGGGAATAGGTAGCCTGCATAACCTCTTAGGTCGAGCCCACCGCCTTGTTGAAAGTGGTTTACATCGGAGCCATAACCAACCCATTGCGCAGGTACTATGCCCTGTGCACGTGTAAAGGCATTATCCATTAACTGTTCGGGGTTAGCGCCTGCTGCATATAGTTCAGATTCGTATGGAATATTTCCTGTACCATATTGCCCGAATATGCGTGTATGGAGTGTAAGTTTATGTCCAAGTTGCTGCGTGTTTATTACTGTAAGTGTCGTTTGTGAGTAGTTATAATTCTGGGTGAATGCAGCGCTCCTCAGGTTGAAATCAATGTTCCCTCTGCCTGATGCAGAGTACTTATAATCGTGCTTTATACCAATTTTTATGATGTTGTTGTATTTGTAGGGCAGCCATAATTCAGGATAGAGTAGGTAATTGGTATCCCACACATGCGGACGGTACATTATCTGCGCCTCTGCGTAAATGGTGTACTTATTCGAATTGTCTTTTAACTGAAAGCGCAGTTTACCTTCATCAAGCCCATCCATACTTTGGGCATAAAAGTTTACAGATGAATTGTGAATGAATTTCTCTGTGGCAGTCTGGTAGCTTATGGTACCAGAAATCAATTGATGGCCATAACTACCCAGGTTGTTTTGGAATATTGCTGTATTGAACAATAGGTTAGCGCTCAGGTTGTGCAAAAAGAGCATATAATCGCCATGCATATGTATGCCTAATTGTACACCATCAACACCATTATACCAAAGTGATGGGCCAAAGAAGGCTTCGTAATTGGTCCAATCGGGACTGTTATATACCTTCGAATCGAAGTAATACTTAATCGGGAATGGCTTAGTGTTATTAAGCATATTCACATCTCCCAGTCGGTTGGTTGTATCTATTTGTACTTTGTCAATGCCACCGGGAATTATAACTGTAGCATCATAATAGGGTTGTACTTTTCCCCAGCCGATCCAACGAGGCAATTTTGTAGCCGATGTTTTCTTTTCGAACCATCCGTTAGGGATGTAGAAATTATAGACACTGTCTTTTTTTGATGTTACGGCAAAATCAATTGGCATTTGCATTTCGCCTTTGCGTAAAAATCTTATTATATATTGGTCCTTCTCTTTTCCTTTCTTTACTGATTGTATTCCATAATCAAGACTTTTAGGGGTGTTAAGCCATTCATCAAAAAACCAGGTAAGGTCAGCATGTGTATATTCGGTAATGGCATTTCTGAAATCGTTCAGGTAAGGGTGGCAGAATTTCCACTCGGCAAAATAATGCTGCATAGCCCCAAAGAACAGCGAATCGCCCAATACATATTGCAGGTTGTAAAGCATGGTGGCTCCTTTGTAATAAACCTGTGAATACCCTCCATCATGGCCAAGCATGCTATGGAAGTCATCGCTTTGGGTGTTGAGTGTTACATCTTTTGTTCCGTAGCTATTGCTGGTGCGGGTAGCCATTTGCTTACCAATAATGTTTTCAGTAAAGTCGCTTTCGCCCCATATATAGTTATATAAATAACCGCTGTATGCCCAGTCCTGCCGGAACAGATCTTGCTTGTAGTACTTACGTATGTAATTTGAAATAGGCACACCCTGTACCTCGTATGGCCCATTCAATTGATTGTATGTCCAGCATTCTGCAAATTCGGTAAAACCTTCATCGAGCACTGCACGGTAGGTTTCATTGCTGCCAAGCATACCAAAGAACCAATTGTGGCTAACCTCATGTGTAAGTGTACCCAGGTAATCGGGGTAGCCACCACCATCAAGTGTTATCATAGGGTATTCCATACCATCGCGTGCATCGGCTACAATCATTTGCGGATAGCCATACATGCCAAAGAATTTCGAATTACATGCAATTACGCCTGCTGTATAGCCTGCAGCATCCTGCCAGCGGTGTGCATGCATTTCCTCAGCAAACGAATAGCATTTTATTCCATGCCATGTTGCAAGGCCTATCCTATAAGTTGGGTCGGCAGTAAGTGCAAAGTCATGCACATTCTCGGCATGATACAACCATGTTTTAGGTGTATTGGTTCGCACTACAACTACAGTAGGTGAGGCGCTTTCGTTGGTCTTATTTTTAAAGTTCCGGATATCTAACCTACTCATAAGGTTATCAGGCAGCACTTCACTTTCATTCAATAATGTACCAGTTGCACCACATATATAGTTATTGGGTAGGGTAAAGGCTATATCATATGTCCCGAAGTCGCCATAAAATTCATGTGCAAGGTGCTGTTCCACATCCCAGCCGAATTTTTTATCGTACACGCACATACGCGGGTACCAGTGCACTACATCGTATTGTTTGTAAACAGTGTCTTTGTTTTTACTAGCCCATGCAATAAACATTTTCATACGGTTACGCACAGTGCCGCCATTATCGAAATAGGTTTTAAATTTCAAGCGGAAAGTCATGGAATGCCCCGGTAGTAATGGCTTGGTGAGCCATACTTTCATTACGGTATTATCTATTTCTGTTTTCAGGGTTGAGTTTTCTGCACTGATTTCGGTTACCTGGCAGCCCAGGTCATGGCTTTCGTATTTGCCGAATTTCAGTTTGTAGCCACTGTTTTCGTATGCAGAGGTATAATAGGAGTGTTTGTTTTGTGCGTTGGAGTAGAGGTGAAAGAATACATAATTCAACGTGTCAGGAGAGTTGTTCCAGTATAAAAGTGTTTCGGTTCCATCAATTATATCAGTTGAGTCGTTTAAAGATGCTGTAATAATGTAATGCACATCTTGCTGCCAGTATCCTTTATAGGGTGGGCGGTTTTGCCAGTAATACTGATTGCTTACGCTGCGGTAGTTATCGGCAGGGAAGCTATAATCCTGTGCAAGCCCATTATAACATAGGCTTGACAATATAAAAAGTATAAAGAGTACTCGCTTTTTCATGGAAGGTTATAAGGCTGGCAATATTACGCACAATTATAATAATAAGGGGAAGTAGAGCCAAAGTTGTATTGTAGTCAATAAGAACAATTAGGTTTTAAATTGACTGCTATTGCTTCGGCCTAAGTTATGTGGTGTTAACTATTAAATAACATATAAATAACACTATATTTAGTTATGGTTAATAAAAAAAGTTATTGAAAACTTGGAAATGAGCTTTCTTAAGCCCTATATTTGTTTACAAAGACACAATAAATTATATGAAAAAAACGCTACTATGCGGTTTTGTAATGCTATCCCTGGCATGCACAGTTTCCGCTCAAGTCAAAATTTTATTTGATGCCACCAAGGCTGAATCAGCTGCGAATGCCGACTGGGTGATTGATGCTGATTTGCACGATTTAGGATTTACCGGGGGACCGGCAAAAGTAGGTGGAGGAAATGAATCTGACCCTCAACGATATCCTACTCCCCTTCAAAGTACCGTTACAAGCACCACGCCGGAAACATACTGGGAAGGTTCTTTATCGGCCTGGGGAATTGACTGTGTAAAACAAGGATATGAAGTTGAAACACTTACTGCCTTTGATTCTATAACCTACGGCAATAAAGCACATGCACAAGATTTGAGCTATTACAAAGTATTTATTGTGGATGAGCCGAATATTAAGTTCACTACAAAAGAGAAGCTGGCAATGATGAATTTTGTTCAGAATGGTGGTGGCTTATTTATGATATCGGACCATTGTGTATCGGATAGGAACAATGATGGATGGGATTCACCGATGATATGGAATGATTTTATTAAGAACAACCCGGTTAAGAATAACCCATTTGGCATAGAATTCGATTCGCTCAACTTTTCACAGACTACTACTAATATTGCCAACAATGCTACCGATTCTATACTTCATGGCCCTTTTGGTAATCCAACTGAAATGATGTGGAGCAATGGTACCTCAATGACTTTATTTCCTGCAGTGAATCCTACCGTTCAGGCTGATGTATATATGACAGGTGTTTCTAATACAGGTACAAAAAGCGTAATGTTCACACATGCCAGGTATGGTTTAGGTAAAGTTGCTGCCGAAGGAGACAGCTCTCCACCCGATGATGGAACAGGAGACCCTAACGACAACTCATTATATAATGGCTGGACCAGCGATGCGAGTGGTAATCATGAACTGATCATTATGAATGCTACAATATGGCTTGCTTTAGAAACCGCGCCTACAGCAGTAAATAATATTTCAGTAACACCTACAAAGTTCGAAGTATACCCAAACCCTGTGTTTGGCGCCGGGCGTATTAAATATGTATTAGATGAGTCAGGTCCTGTATCTATAAATATGTACGATGTAACCGGAAAGATGGTTAAGACTATATTTAGCGGACAAGCAGATAAAGGATTACAGATTGTAGAATTCAATAGCAGCGAATTGCCGCAGGGCGTTTATTTCTGCCGTTTAGAATCCGATCACCTTACTCAAACACAAAAGGTAATTATAACCAGATAATATAAAGAGTATCCTATTTAGTATTGAGCCCTGCAGGAATGCGGGGCTTTTTCTTTTCTTAACCTACTTCAAGTGGTTTTAGCTTATGTAGATGTATTTTTGCTTTGGAACTTTGAAGTATGGAAAGGCGAGAGTTTATAAAATACTTAGGAATATTACCTTTAACACCTGCAGCTATGAAATTGAACGAGCTAAATAAAATTGTAGAGCACTATAGTACTACTGACCCAATGCCTGTATTGTTTATAGGCCATGGTAACCCCATGAATGCAATTGAAGAAAATGAATTTACTAAAGGCTGGGCAGAAACTGCAAAGTCTTTACCGAGGCCTAATGCTATATTATGTGTATCGGCTCACTGGGAAACGGATGGAACCTTTGTAACTGCAATGGATAAACCACCTACCATACACGATTTTGGCGGGTTTCCACAATCGTTGTTTGATGTGCAGTACCCGGCACCGGGTAGTCCATCACTGGCAAAAGATGTAAAAGATGGAATTACCGATGTACCAATCGGCCTTAATACCGATTGGGGCCTCGACCATGGTGCATGGGTGGTGGCTTCGCGCTTATACCCGAAAGCAGATATACCTATTATACAGTTGAGTCTTAATTATGGAAAATCAGCCCAATGGCATTACGATCTGGCTAAAGAACTTGCTTTTCTGCGCCGTAAGGGAGTTTTAATAATTGGAAGCGGTAACATGGTACATAACCTGGGTGTATTAAACTGGAAAGATGATAAGCCATTCGATTGGGCGGTTGATGCTAATGAAACCATGAAGAAGCTCATTACCACACACGACTACCAATCGCTGATAAATTATAAAACACTTGGTTCTGCTGTACAAATGGCTATACCAACACCTGAGCACTATCTGCCACTTATATATACACTAGCATTACAAGGCGATAAGGAAAACATAACACTCTTTAATGATAAGACTGTTATGGGCTCTATTGCTATGACCTGCCTGAAAATAAGTTAAAAGTGTAAAATGAAAAATTGAAAGTTATGGAAATAAGTAGAGATTATTTTTTACTTTCACTTTTCAAAATTTGAATCATGGCACAGATAGATAAAGAAACCCTCGACTTTCTTACCAAACTAAAGAAGAACAATAACCGTGACTGGTTTACTGCCAATAAGTATAAGTATGTTAAGGCACACGAGAATGTAACAGAATTTGTTTCAGATATTATAAAAGGAATAAGCGCTTTTGATAAGAGTGTACTTAAACTTGAGCCCAAGAAATGCGTGTTCAGGATATACCGGGACGTGC
>JABDCA010000030.1:0-1710 GCA_013288345.1 Bacteroidota bacterium
CAAGAATTTTGCCATTATTAAAAATTACAAAACGCAGTGAATCAAGGTAGCGGGTGTTTAGCCAATAAAAAGCAGTGTCGCCGGTGGTAGAATAATTAATGTACGTATAAGTGGGCTTTAATGAATCGGGCTGATTCAGGGCTTTAATTGCAATGCTATCAGCAGGCTTGTTAAACACTATCATGGCTTCACCTCTGTCGAGCGATTTTGCTTTTACAAATTTTAGTTTTGGCTCCTGCTCCATAAAAACATTCAGGTTAGCAGTATCAGGCAGGTGTATTTCGCTAAGCCTGCTTTTAAAACCAATGCCTTCAACATATGGGTGGTACACATAATCGTTGCCCTGAGAATTTGAAACTGCAATTATCCGGTATGTGCCTGCATTAATATTTTCAATGCGGTAATTTCCATTATCATCAGTTACTCCAATATAGGAAGGTGGTTTTTTGTAAACAGCAGAATCAGTAACATCGGCATATACCATCACATAACCTGCCTTTATAGGGTTGTGTGTAAAAGCATCCTGAACATGGCCCGTAACCGAAAGTGAATCAATATGGTCGCCGGTAGATACTACATACTGAAAGTTTTTTAATATGTTACCTTCGTTATTATCAACTATAGCATTACCAAAGTTAAATGTGTAAGTAGCGCCATCTTTAAGGGTGTCTTTAAGAGTTATCTCCAGTGTTTTTCCTTTAAGCAGTGTTTGTGGCTGATACTTTAATGGTGGCGATACTATAAGTTGCTTATTCAGCTCCTTAAGCTGTATATACTCATCGAAGGTTATAGATATTTTATGAGTATTGAAATGAGTGCTTTTGTTGGCGGGAGAATATGCCAAAACCTTTGGAGGGTTAATATCTTTTGGCCCTCCGCTTGGCCTTACTACTATAGCACATTTGCTTAGTACTACTATAGCAAGGCAGTATAAAAATATCCTGCTTATGTTACGATAGAACATAGATCAGGTATTAAGTATCTTTTCAATTATCTGCACTACTTCTTTCAGGTATTGTTCATCGGTTTGGTCAAAATGTGCCAGGTGTTCACTATCCACATCAAGTACCATTACAACTTCGCCTTTTTTATCAAACACGGGCAATACTATTTCCGATTTTGATTCGCTGCTGCATGCAATATGCCCGGCAAACGCATCTACATTCTCAACTATAATGGTTTTCTTTTCTTTCCAGCAATGGCCGCAAACGCCTTTACCAAAAGCAATGCGTGTGCAGGCTACAGTACCCTGAAAAGAGCCAAGTACAAGCTCATTATTTTTAACCACATAAATACCTACCCAGAAAAAATTCATGCCGTATTTAATTGCCGACATAATGTTGCCTAAGGCAGCCCATTTATCTGTTTCGCCTTCTACCAATGCCTTTAGCTGTGGCAGCAGCGATAAATACTGTTCCTTACGGGAATTACCTTGTATTACTAAAGATTCAGACATGTTAACACATTATTGGCAAAGATGCGAAATTGTTTGATAAAAGGCAGTATTAGAACGCGAAAGCCCCTTAGTTATTGTCGGTAGAAAAATCCTGGTTAGAGTAGGGTGTGCGTTCAGGGGTCTGTATTTTGTTGAACTCGAAGTGCGTGTTTTTATGGCAGTTATTGCAACTATTGGTGAGTGCATTAAATTTTTCTGAAAACTGGTGCACGTCTTTGCTCTTAATAGCTTTCTGCAAACTATCGAGCTGGGCA
>JABDCA010000030.1:1720-34601 GCA_013288345.1 Bacteroidota bacterium
AAACCTTGACGTGTCCATGTTCCGTAATAACCACACTATACCCGAAATAGAATCTCAAGAAGAATGGCATCAAGCAGCTTTACCTCGGCCCTGTCGGTTTCAATTGCTTCAGCTTGTTTAATTATTTCCATTATCTCGTCATGTTCAAATTGTGCCAGCGGCCAGTTCTCCTCTCGTCCTGCAAACCACAATTTATTGTGGTGTACTTGTATGCCTAGCATCAATTCGCCTAATCCCGGCTTCGAAATGGCTACTAATTTTTTCAGGCTATCGTTCTGGGTATTCAGCTTATTGATTTCTGATTGCAGGTCTTTTAGTTTGCCACTGTTTTCAGTGCAACCAAATAAGAATAACAGGCTTATGAAGAGAAATGATTTCCGCATAAATAATTTATTTGCCGCTAAGATTTATCAAAGGTTTATCAATGCCTGCAAATGTATTAATAGCTTTCCAATTTGTAAAGATTGTATAGGTAAAAATTGCACAAGCCACACCAATTACCGATGCAGCCATTACATCAGTTATAAAATGTTCGGCCAGGTAAATGCGTGAGTAGCCTACCAGAAAAGCGAAAAGGAAGAAGAAAAATTTCACAGAAGATTTTTTTGAAAGCAGAGCAAGCAGGCAGAACATGCCAAAGGCTATAGCGGTATGGCCCGATGGGAAACTATCCCATTCATAAACATCTACCCCCGGTACGTGGTAAAAGCTTTGATGCAAATCGCCTAAAACAATAGATGGGCGTGGGGTATGCAGGGCAAACTTTATACTATCGTTAACACCAAAGGTCACTAAAAAACATATGATAGCCATAAGCATATACCGGAACCTGATAAAGGCAAGTATAAGTGCAACAGGTATTACAAGCCAGCCCAGGCCTACATCTGTCCAGTAGGCAAAAAAGAAATCGGTAACAGCGTTGTGGTGCCCGTTAATAAACATTGAAACATCAATCCTGTTCCAGAGCATTAAAAACGATGTTCCTGCAAGGAGAGCTAATAAGTACGGAAAAAAGAATGCTGAATTTTTTTTCAGTATATCATACATCAGGAAGAGCCTAAAGCATGTAACAGATCATGTATTTGAGCGTTCCATAGCAAACGTGCGCTTTCAACTTCCTCTTTGGTATCAGCAAAATCGCTTACTATCAAGGCAATTTCGTTGGTAAGGTCGTCTATTTGCAAACGGAACTCGAAATATCTTTTATCACTTTGCTCCTGCCAGCGGAAACGTACAAATTCCCTTTCACGCAATGCGAGTAAGGTAGCTTGTTTTATTTCGTCATTTCCCCAACTGAAAACAAATGTATTGTCTTTAATGTATACCCTTGGGGCAAACCATTTTTCAAGTCCGCCTGCGGTCGATAAAAATTCAAAAAGTACATCAGGTGAAGAACTAACAATATATTCCAGTTTATATAAGCCTTTGGTGTTCTTTCCATCATCTTTAATTTCTGATGGAACCAATGGCCTTGGAGGAAGTACTACAAAACGTTTTCTGGGTGCTGGGGCAGCTCTTTTCGGTTTAACAAGGGGCATATCTTTGGGCGCTGCTGCCTTTGGAGAGGCTTTAACAGCTATTTTAGGGTCTGGTTTCTTAGGGGTAGCCTTTGGTTCAGGTTTTTTAGGCGCAGGCTTAGCTTTAGGCAACGGTTTTTTAGCTACCGGTTTCTGTGGCTTGGCTTTAACTATCGGTTTTTTAACCTCTTTCTTCTGCGGTTTTACCTTAACCTTGGCTTTTTTAGGTACAATTTTCTTTACCGGTTTTTTAGGCGCGGGCTTTTTAGCAGCTGCTTTTTTAGGCGCAGGCTTCTTCGCAACAGCTTTTTTAGGCTTCTTTGGACTGCTTTTTGCTTTTTTCTTCATTTCGTTGACCGGAATAGAATGGCAATAATAAAAAAATTATGATAGCAAACTAGGTTTTGTTGATAATAGCTTAAAAATTCAGTCTTTTTCTAAAATCATCACTTTTGCACCTCGATTTGGAAAATTGGCATAGAAATAGTGAGAAAGCTCTTTGGTAAGAGCGTCGGATTCATAGGTATTATTGAAAAAGCATGAGATGTAATAGATGTAGGTTTTGAAAATCATTATATTTGCGCCCCGTTTAAAAAAAACGGCTCAGTAATGGCGAGGTAGCTCAGTTGGTAAGAGCGCCGGATTCATAACCCGGAGGTCGAGAGTTCAACTCTCTCCCTCGCTACAATCTAACCCTCCGAGGTCAGGAGGAGCAAAATAGTAACAGCTTCATGAGGTCGCCGCAGTGGTGGCGCAGGTTTCGGCTCTACGATTTCAATTCTTTTTTGTCAGTTTAATTCGGGGCTATTTGTTACTTTATCTGGTATTTAGCCCTGTCGTCTGCTTTAAAATCGTTTTTGTTATAGGGTGATAAAATATCCTGATCATAGTGCATTATTCTCATGGGTGTTTCCAAATTAATTGATAGGCCAAATATTTGTTTGCCTCCACCCAGTATTATATTATAGGTCGTATCATGTGGGTGCATAACGCTATCTGTCCATATTGCATAATCATTATTCTTGCTAAGCATAATGCTGTCTATAGTTGATTTTGATGCGAGCACAGCCTGGCTTTCTTTAATATCAAGTACGTAGCAGATAAGTTTCTTGCTGAATTCATCTGCCAGTCCATCCCAAAGGAGTAATTTTTTTGTTTTTATAGCTTTTTCAGCATCGCCGTACGAATAATAATTTGTTACGTATTTTGTTGTGGTCTTATCATACGCTATGTTGCATTTACGGGTATGCAATTCAGGAATTTTTTCTTCGTGATACTCATGTATATACTCCACGTCGCTTTCAAGATCTTTTACATATTCCACCAAATTATTAATAGCGCCTTGTTCTTCATTCCATATGCTTGTATTTAAGGTGCTGTCATTAATAGGTTTTTCTAATTCTTCACCACTCATGGCCCAGTTAGCTATTGTTAATGAAAAGTCTAATCTGGGCGGTCCATGACCAGTATATTCCCAGCAATAATCTACAGCTTTAAGTTTATTTATTAATTCATCTTCATTATAATAGCTTACTCCTTTTATATCGGAAAGCATAATAGCGAATCGGAAATCAAGATAGTTTTTGTTTTGGGGTACATAATAGGGCATGTAATGATAGGATGACCATTTAACAGCTGCGCCTCTTCCATTACCGGGTCCGGTTGGCATGCCGCCACGGCCCAGCCCATTACCTGAATTGGCTTCTGCCTGACCACTTCTATTAAGGCGATACTCCTGCGATATAAACATAAATAACGAATATCCGGGTTTGGCCGCATATCCTATCACTTCAGAAGACTTGATGAATTTATAAGGCGTGAATTTCCAATAGGTATCGAAAGCTTTTTTGTATTCCTTGCCCATTGCAGATGTTTCACTATCAATTACAACAAGTAATGTTGTGCTCTTTAGTGTCTCAACACGCTTAACCCGGTCTTCGGCATTGCCATACATGTTAAATTTAGTATCCATCACCTTTTCATCGCTGGTTCGTATGCATCCACCTATTTCACCGGAGGTCTTTGGTCGAGGCAAATCTGCTTGATGCCATTCTTCTTGAGATTCTATTTCGGGTATAGTGTGGTTATTACGGAACATGGACACGTCAAGGTTTTTTGTCGTCCATATCTCACTATCGATATTTACATATCCTTTTTTAGCTATGTCTTCAGGGGTAGTAAAACCTACCGGTAGTATCAGAAGTGTGGCGAGTATTAAGGTAAGCGTGGTTCTTTTCATGGTTGAAAATTCATAAACAAAGATAAATCATATTCATACACTAGCAGTTCCTAAATGATCCATTTATGCCTTCTTCAGCAATATCTTAGCTTGTGTAAAATCGTAAGCGGCCTCTAAAAACTTTACCATATCGGGCCAGTTTTCTTTAGGTTCAAAATTGTGTAAATAGAATTTACGGGTTTTAATGGTCAGGATGTTTCCGCTCAATGTTGCAGTGCTCACAAAGCCTCCTGTTTTTGTAGTCACGTTTTTATTCAGCGCGTCAACACCCTGCACAGTATAACCTTGTGGTATTGTAATGCTGACTTCGTTATCATATTCGCCTGCATAGCCAAGGTAAATATCAAAGGTGCGTGTACGTTGTTCTTCTTTCAGCTCATATTGGTTGCCAATAAATTTACCGGCATCTACAATATAATTGGGGCCAACTTTATGCACCACGTCTTTCAGTTTAAATTTATCGTTAAACATCAGCTTGGCCGAATCTACCTGCCTGCCATCGCATTGTAGTTGGAAGTCATCATAGGAGCTTACATCAAAATCGACGCTGAAAAAGGTTTTCATGGTTTCCATTCTTTCCTTTTGTTCATCAGCCATTGCCAGGGTTATTTTCCTTTCTTCTTCTTTCTTCTTTTCGTTATTGTGTATTTTTTTAAGGTATTCTTCCATAGTTTCCTCTTTGTATCGCTTAAGCTCCTGGTTCAGCATAATGCCCTCGGCAATAATATTGGGGTAGTAGTGTTCCTTTAGCAGGCCCGATATTACAGAGTTTCTGTTTACGCTGGCTTCGCCCTGCATATCGGCATTAAGGTTTATACTTGTTTTGTAAACAGCGGTATTGGCCATATCGTCACTTATTGGTATGTTAGTTTTGCTCAGTATCACTTTTTCAATTTTCTTATCGGGTACCAGCTTATACATGTCAATTCCTTCCATATCCCAATCGGCCTCTCCCGGTACTTTATACAGATCGAAAGGGAATAGGTATATGCCGGCTGAGCCTTTAATATAAAGTACCCATTTTAACTCTGAGGGGTAAATTAAATTATCGAGTGTACCTAAATTTCTTGGTACGCCGAGTAATAGATCGTAGTCAATTTTTTTCTCCTTGCACACCTCGCCAAGAACTTTTACAAAAACCTGGCTTTCAATTGTAGTCTTATTCTCCAGGTTCTTATCCATATCCTGCGATAGACCGCTTTCATTATTTTCATCACCGACCTCGCCAACCAATAAAACATACCTGAAATAGGTATAGGCATACTTCATATATAATACCGGATCTTTTATATCGCTGTGGTTCTTTCGCATGTATTTGGTTATCGCAGAAGAGTAGTTGTCAACTCCAGGAGTTTCCTCCATTGCTATTTCATTGACAACTCTTTTTAATTGATCCTGCGTAACAGAAGTTGTCAGTGCAGTTGAACTTCCTAAAAAGTAAGGCACATTATTTTTTTCTTTATCTGATGAATATACTACCTGGAATTTTATGGTAGGCTCGCAGCGGAAAGCATCTTCCCATTTTTCATTTTTACGCTTGCTGCGGTTGCTATCGGCCAGTATATAAACGTTGGCATTTTTAGCCGTGTCGCTCACTTTAACAAGAGGAGATGCACCGTTATATGCGGCAAAGTTTATAAAGAAACCATTCTCTGCCTTTAGCCTTATTTTTTGAGCAACTACAGGGTATTCGCCTGTTAAGGTTAAGGCAACCGTGGGGAAAGGCACTGCAGGAACTTCTTCTTTAAAAGCTGAATAAGCATAGGTATAATAATAATCAATAATATCTCCGGGTTCAAGCCCGCTTATGGCAAGCTTTTTGTACGATTTGCTGTACAGATAATCTATACTTCCTTCTACCATGTAAGATGTGGGTACAGGCAGATATTCATCAACCGGAACAGCATCATCGAGTTTTACCCGCGTAGTGGTGCCATCTTTTTTAATAAGTGTAAAGCCCACATCTTTGGTGGGAATAAAATAGAAAGTGGACAGGTCATCTACTGCTGATTTGTCGAGCACTTTTATTCTTTTTCGTTCTATCCTGTCGTAATAAGCCGATGGGCCTTTGGTGTAATAATGGTAGGTGGTTTTTGCCGCAAGCACAACTGCCGATTCATCTTTCCATTTATCAGGTACTGCAGTAGTTTTAAATATAGGGTCTTCGTCTCCAAAAACAGCCTCATTATTTTTGTTTGTGTTTCTTTGCCTGCGCAGGGCTGCAGCGGCATCCTGCCTTTGTTTCATGGCATTCAGTGAATCTGAAAGCATTTTTCCTCTTGCTTTTCTTCTTTCGTCAGCGGTTTGGCTATGAGCCTGGAACGATAATAGAAGAGTAAGAAGTAAAGCGAAATAGCGGAAAGGGTTTTGTTTAGTATATGTGGCTGGCATGAATTGAATTTATGATTTAGTAAGTATTACCTGATCTTCGTAAATATTTTTTAGTTGCTTAATTGCAGCATTCCACTGCACAAAATCTTTTTTTCTGATTATTTCATTCATTACCTTAATTTCTTTGTGATAAATTATTTTATCAGCTGTATGGGTTATTTTTACTGTGAAAGAGTAGTCAGGATTGCTTACTGCCATATCATCGGGTACGTGCTTGATGGTGTAACCCGCAGGAACGACCAGTGTATCGTTAATATTGTAGTTCAGCCTGAAATCAAACTCATAATCGCAATGGCGGTTGCTGTCGAACTGCATATTTTGCAATGCTTTATCATAATCAATACCAACATAAATATCGTTATCGAACTTGGTAACCTGGTTCTTAACAGTGAAGGTATAGTTTAACGAAACAGGCACATCCCAGTTTTGCAGGTCAGATGTTTTACTGCTGAGCAAACTCATATTCGGATAGTAGTACTCTATAAAACGTTTTATGTTCTTGTCTTTATCGGCTCCCAATGCATGGTTGAATTCATAAAGCAGGAGAGTTTTTGAATCGCCGTTATAATTATAATGTGCATTTCCTGAAACCAGATCGCCATCAATAGTAAGTACTTTATTTATTTCAGTGCGGTTATTTTCAATAGGTGCAACAGGTATTTTTTCAGCTGTATAAGTATCGCCGTTTTCAAATATAATATCACGCCCCTGTATCATATCATTATCATATCCAAGGCTGCCATACTCGGCAGTTGCATCAAGGTAATAGTGTTTGCCGTTTAAGATCAATACACAAATAGCATGGTTATGTATGGCCAGCGATGGAGTTGACAGGTCGTAAGCAATGCCTTTTGTGCCCAGCCATGCACGCCTGGCATCGAGGCCTGCCAGCTTAAGCATTTCGGTAAGCAGGTTGCCCATGCACTTGCAATCGCCATACTTGTTATTTACAACTGTTTGGCAGGCAGCAGGCTTGTATCCTACAATGCCATTTTCAAAAGCAAGGTAACGTATGTTATTCTCTACCCAATAATATATTGCCTTGGCTTTATCTTTATCGGTAGTTTTCCCTGCAATAATTGTATTCACAAGTGGTTTCAGTGCATTAATATCATTGCCGGTTTCTTTTATCAGTTTTTCATACCATTGATACATATCATCAATCGAACTCAGAATATTTACATTCTGCCCATTGGCTTTAGTATAGCTTTTGCACATAACAAGCACATGAGGAAACATATAACTGTTGCCTGGTACATTGGGCTCGTTAAAATAAACAGCAGGCGTGTTCTTTATAATGTAGGTATATATAGTCAGGCTGTTCTTTGCATCCTGCGTTACGTTCTTTTGTATATCATAATCATCAAAGTTCATTTCCTTTATATCTATCTTCAACCATGTCGGAACTTTGAACACTATTGAATCGTTTACAATAGGGTAGGAGTTAACGAAGTACTGCTCTGATATATATTTTAAATCAGTTACAATAGTTTGCTCGTCAGCGCTTCGCTTACTGCCAACAGATTCAAAATATATCTGGTAAATACGAATGCGTTCATCTGAATAAAAGCTTTCTCCATTTTCATTCGACTGATCTATAATGGTTGTATAAAGTGGTTTGTCGTTAAATTCATACACTTTTATGTCTGAAACATTAACATATTCATCACACCCTGTAAAATTGGTAAAGGTGTAATTATCTTTTAACGAAATGAACCGCTCATTTTTGTTTATTGATGCCCTTGGTGAAGAACCTAACGTATCAAAAGTTACTACTGTCTTTGCTTTCAGGCATACTACAGGCGATTTATCGCCATACTGGCTTTTAAGATTATTCGCAAGCGGCAAGTCCTTCTCTTTCTTTTGAGAATGAAGCAGGCAGAAAGGAAAACTTACCAGTAGGAATATTAAAAAGTGCCGTTGCATAAGTGAGTGAAGGGTTTTTGCAAAAGAATAACTATGAAACAAATTTAAGGATTTTTTGTCGTATTTGCCTTTTAAGAGGGTGTGTATCAGTTTTTATATATTTTTGTAAGCATAACTAAACCGCTTTATCCCATGAAAAAATCATTACTACTATTAGCAGGACTTGCTTTGTTTGGATTTACCCATAACGCAAAAGCTCAATTTGGTTACGGAAAACCAGAGGACATTGAAAAGCTGAAAAAACGCAAGCTTATTGTTATTGTGGAGAGCCCTGATGAGGACCTGATGAAAAAGCTGACCAAGAAGAAGAAGACAGAGGATATTAAATCATACCAGACAGCGCTTGATATGTATAATAGCCAGATGAAAGAAGTAATTGAGAAGTTCTGGACCTTTTCATCAACCGATATTGAGTACAAAACCCAAAAAGAAGTAGATAAACTTCCTAAGGGCCAATATGCTCTTATATATTGCAGTTCAGGTTCTAATGGGCCTGGCACAAAGCACGAAGGACTTGCATGGACCCCCGCAGGCGACAAAGTGGAAGGCGATATGATTACTGTTATGGCAGTGGCATTACAAGAGAACAACAAGCCAATTTATTTTCTGGGTATGCCTGATGGGTTCCCTACCAAAGCTGATTTGGTATACGGAATTACCCAACTTGAGTGGTATTTTAATTACAGGGTAAGCCACCAAAAAGCTACTATGAAAGAAGGTAAAGAACTTATTGCTGAAAATCAACCAAGGTTGAAGAGAAGGACTTTACTGCTTAGGCAAGATCAATTAGATACTAAACTTAAACCTGAAGAGATTAAAACAGCATACCCGTTCAATTATCGCACAGTAACGGCTGATGAAATGGACCAGTATGTTGTTAATGCCGATTCGAATTTTGCATATGCTATTATTGCTCCTTCATATGGAGGCAGCCAGGTGATTTATGTGCAGTATGTTATGGATTGTAAAGATGGTGCACAGTTAGGTATGTCAATGCCAAGTATGGGTGGTATGATGCTCGGAGGCTACACAGGTGGTTCGGGGCATAGTATTATTACCAAGAAGACATTGGCGGATTATTGCGAATATATAAGCGGTAAAAAGAAATAATATTCATAAAGTATTACAAAAAAAGCCCTGCAGTATTGCGGGGCTTTTTTGTTTGTATGGTTTAGTACTTCACCATATTCGGGTATTTAGTTCAAAATGAGAAAAGCTTTCCAAAATGGAAGGCTTTTTTAGTTACATCAAAAGTAGTTAAATGCTGGTGTATTGGCGTAACCTGCTGATTATAAAATATTTCACGTATTCATTCAATTTTCTTAATAGACTCTGGCACGAGGTTTGTATAGTTGTATGTAAAACAGAGATTATGGAAACTATCAGTGCAATTATTTCAAGTACCGATGTAAGGGGAATACTTGAAGCGAATGTTCCGGATTTAAAAATTGAACAATGTATGGAGGGTAATCTGAATAGGGTTATAGATGGTTTTGCAGGCTACACAATCGATCTGATTAAGAAAGGAAATCTTTCTGCTATTAAGAAATGTTTTAGCACAGCTGAACAAATGCTTGATGAAGGTAGTAGCGAAGTAAAGAGTGCTATTCAGAATGTGTATGTGTTTTCAATAAGTATTTTTTTTGATATGGCACACGCTGTATCAAAGCAGGTTAAAGAACTTCTGCCCACACACCTTATGGAAGAGTATTATAAACAAGTTTACTGCAGCCATCCATAAACTCGAACCAACCTAAAGTGTCGAGATAGTCATTTTAATACATGGTAAACGACGGAAGAAATACAGAAAGAAGAAAAACAATATTGCTGATTGTTGCATGGCTAACGGCATTATCGTTAGTGTATACAGTTTATCTGAAACTTAAAATACTATTTCAATAATCTGTTACCTGATAGATGCATCTGTCAAGTTTCTTACTCGATAGACGAAACAGCTACAGTTTTAACAGGCATAAACCACATTTCTACTCTTCTGTTCACACCTTCTTCAGTATCAGTACAGGTTACTCCATCGGAACATCCATTAAGAAACTTTGTTTTGCCATAACCTTTTGGTGTTAATCTTTTTCTGGCAATACCTTTAGACACCATATAAGTAACTGTGGCTTTAGACCGTTGCTCCGATAAAACCTGGTTGTAAGGATATGTTCCGCGGGAATCGCAGTAGCCATTTACATTCATCCTTAATCCGGGGTTGGCATGCATAACTGCTATTATACTATCAAGAATTATAGCTGCATCAGGCCTGATATTCGATTTATTAAAATCGAAAGGTATGCGCATTATTGTTTTTTCAACACGTGCATTGTAAATTGGTTGCGCTGGTTTAGCAGCCATATAAGTATGGGTAGTATCCTTAATAATGGTATCTACTATTGCTAATTTTTGTTGTTTAGGTGGGCATCTATAACTCATAACATCTGTAGATGTAACTATAGGGCAAGGGAGACTGTCTTTATCCATATTAAAATAATAAATGTCTTCATCGCCTTTACCGCCGTTTCTGTTAGACGAAAAATATCCGATCTTCCCTTCTTTAACAAAGGTGATTCCGTAATCGTCGCCGGCTGAATTGTAGGGCGCTTTTAAAACAGACGCCTTTCCATAGCTTCCGCCATTGTTTACCGAAACGCATATATCCATTCCACCATAACCCTGGTACCCATCAGATGAGAAATAAAAATCGCCAACAGAATCTATGCTTGGGAATTTTTCGTTTCCGAATGTATTAATATTGGGGCCCATATTTACAGGCTTACCCCATGAGGTACCTTGCTTATCGCAATAATAAATATCTGCACCTCCGTATCCACCGGGCATGTCTGAAGAAAAATAAAGCCTCGATCCATTTTTAGTTAAATAGGGTGTAGCAACAGAAAAGGTATCGTTGTTATATTGAAAAGGCTTCATATCAACCCATTCGCCATTTTTACTTACAGCCCAATAAATTTTATTACGCTCAATGTTCAGCGTCTTTTTCTGGTTTCCTTTAAGGTCTTTGTTTACACTATTAAAATAAATGGTGTCGAAATTTTTAGAAAAACAAACAGGTCCGTTATGATATTTTTTGTTTATCAGATCGCCTGCCATCGGTGTTACATTTTTAAAATTGGTATCACCGTTTCCTTTCTTTGCATAAAATACGTGGAGATAATGTTCGCCATCCCATCCATATATTTTTGAGCCATGACCATCTGCCTCACGCGATGAAATGTACACCAATCCATCTTTATAAAGTATAGGGCACAGATCAGACGAACTTGAATTAAGAGATGATACGGCAGAAATTGTAATAGGTATAGCAAACTGACGGTCATTCATAACTGTATCGCAAGAGTTCATGTAAAATGCACCTCTTGGGTCAGATGGTGTCATATCGGTATACATTTTAAAAGCAGCTTTGGCATCCGGGTATCTTTCACCGGTCTTTAGCATCAACCCATAATTAAGGTAAAAGGCAGCATTTGTATAATGCCCTATTGCAGCAACTTTATCATAAGCTGTTAGTGCATTTTTATAGTTATGCATTTTCTGGTAACACTCTCCCAGTTTGTAATATACATCCTGTGTAGGATTTTTTGCCGCTGCTTTTTCATAACGTTCGCTTGCCTTGTAATAATTCCAATGGGCATAAAGCGTATCGGCTCTTCTTGTTTGTGCCGGTGCGTATAATGATGCCATTGATGCAATGGCCAGTACTAGTATCTTTTTCATATCGATTATTATTTTCTATTAGAAATATTTAGGGCTTGTCATTTTTGTTTTGTTACTGAATAAATCCCATCCAAGCATTATTTCGTGGGTTCCATTGTTATAGCTTCCGCCACGGCTCAGGTAAAAATCGTAAGAGTAGCCAAAGCGTATCCGGTTTGCAACGTCATATTCAAGACTAAGTATAAGTGCATTATCCATACCACCTATATCAGTTCTCTTATCAGTTCTTAAGCCGGCTCCTATATAAAACTTATCGTAAAATATTAATGATGCATCCAGATCAATTATTACCGGAGCACCTTGTACATATTTTGCCAGGATAGATGGCCTTATTCCTACATTGTCGCTTAAGGGAGTAACGAACCCTGTAGTAAGATAATAGGTTCTGAAAAAATCATTGTTCTCAGCTATATTTTCATTTTGCAGGCCAAAATCAGGTTGCATAATATGCTTTACAGAGAAACCTGCGAAGAATTTCTCTTTATACAGATATAAACCTGCATTAGCATCGGGTGCCCATGAAGAGGAAGAGTTGTTTGAGAACGATGGATCTGAAACATTCTCAACAGCTATTTTATTAAATGAAACGTTTACGTTATCCATGCATCCTTCAATACCGAATGCAAGACGGGTATCTTCTCCCAAGTGCAGGTGATATGCGAAAATGGCAGATATAGCTGTGTTGTTCAGCGGTCCTATATTATCGTTGTAAAATTGCAAGCCAAGCCCAACATTGCTGCCTGGTATCATGCCGTGCATGCCTACTGATTCAGTACTGGGTGCACCATCCATACCTACCCATTGAGTACGGTAAACCATGGTGCCCGAAAATATACCACGGCTACCTGCATAAGCGGGATTGATATAAAGCGGGTTGAAGAAATATTGCGAGAAGGATGCATCTTGCTGAGCGAAGGCCCCTATTGCCAGCAATATTGCACTTACTGTTGTTATAATTTTGTTTTTCATTAGTTGCTTTTTAAATTTTGTTTAAATTTTATTTGATCAGTTATCTTTTGATATATACCCAACCACGTTTTTCAGTATTGTTATATTTAATTATGTAATAATATGTTCCATCAGCCAGGTCGGTTCCATTCATATCCTGTCCGGCCCATTTCACAGTATTATTATCATAGTCAGATCCTCTCCATACTTCGCTGCCCCAACGGTTTATGATCAATACCGTATTTGATGTATAACAATTAAGCATTGGTATGTTCCACCAGTCATTTACACCATCTCCATTAGGTGATATTCCGGTATAAAAATCGCTTGAGCCAATGGTTACAGTTACCTCATTTGAATTAAAACAACCTGTGGTGGTATCGGTTTCATTCACGGTATATAAGGTGGTTTGGCTTGGGTTTGCTGTTGGCTGAGATATTGAACTTGAATTTAATCCCATTGCCGGAGTCCATAGATAGGTATCTCCTGCAACCGGTGGTCCGCCTAGTTGTACACTTCCTGCATCACAGAGTGATTGATTGCTACCGGCATTAGCCATTGGTAAAGGATTTACGTGAATTATAACAGAATCGGAACCGGAACAACTGCCATTGGTTGTTATTAATGTATATGTTGTTGTTGAACCAGGATCAGCGGCAGGTTGAGATGCAGTAGCGGAATTTAATCCCGTAGATGGTGACCAGTTGTAAGTATTCCCAGCTATAGCCGGTGTTCCTATTGTTACAGTTGTTCCTTTACAAATAGTTTGATCAGGCCCTGCATTGGCAGTTATCGCAGTATTTACTGTTACCACTACTGTGCCTGTTACTATAGAGCTGCAGATACCACCCACTACTGTAAGTGTATATGTGGTGGTGTTTGCAGGGCTTGCATTAGGTTGCGATGAAGTTGCAGAACTTAATCCGTTAACAGGTAACCAGGCATAAGTTACACCATTAACAGCGGGGGCGCCAATACTCACACTGTCTCCTTTGCAAATACTTTTATCGGGTCCGGTATTCGCTATAGGCTGCTGAGATACATTAACTATTACTGTATCTGTATTAGTACAGCTAAAAGCGGCATTTGTTACCGTTAAAGTGTAAGTTGTAGTTATGAGCGGGCTTGCATCAGGTTGAGCCAACACAGTTGAATTCAGGCCTGCTGCAGGTGACCAGATATAAGTGTTTCCTGATATAGCAGGTGTTCCAATACTTGTACTATCGCTTTTGCAAATATTTTTATCGGCTCCGGCGTTAGCAGTAGGTAATGGGTTTACTTTTACACTAACAGTGTCAGTATTGCTGCATGGGCCGTTAGTAGCTGTAAGTGTATATGTAGTAGTAATTGCCGGGCTTGCATTAGGATGTGATGAAGTTGCAGAACTTAATCCGTTAACCGGTAACCAGGCATAAGTTACGCCGTTTACACCAGGTGCGCCAATACTTGTGCTGTCACCTTTACAAATGACTTTGTAAGTACCTGCATTTGCTATTGGTTGTGGCAATACATTAACCATAACAGTATCTGTATTAGTACAGCTAAATGCAGTATTTGTTACCGTTAACGTATAAGTTGTAGGTATCAGCGGACTTGCATCAGGTTGAGCCAATACAGTTGAATTCAGGCCTGCTGCCGGCGACCAGCTATAGGTATTTCCTAACAGCGCAGGTGTTCCTATTTTTGTGGTGTCGCCCATGCAAATGGTTTTATCAAGTCCTGCATCGGCAACCGGTAATGGATTTACTTTTACACTAACTGTGTCGGTATTACTGCAAGTACCATTAGTAGCTGTAAGTGTATAAGTAGTAGTTGTAACAGGGCTTGCATTAGGCTGTGATGAAGTTGCTGAATTTAACCCTGCAACAGGTAACCAGCTATAGCTTACTCCTAAAACAGCCGGAGCGCCTATACTTGTGGTATCTCCTTTGCAAATGACTTTGTAAGTACCTGTATTTGCTACAGGTTGCGGCAATACATTAACCAGAACAGTATCTGTATTAGTACAGCTAAATGCAGTATTTGTTACTGTTAAGGTATAAGTTGTAGGTATCAGCGGACTTGCATTAGGTTGAGCCAATACAGTAGAATTCAGGCCTGCAGCCGGTGACCAGCTATAAGTGTTTCCTAACAGTGCCGGTGTTCCTATTTTTGTGGTGTCGCCCAAGCAAATGGTTTTATCGGGCCCTGCGTTAGCAGTTGGCAATGGATTTACTTTTACAGATACAGTATCAGTACTGCTGCAAAAGCTTGTAGAAGTTGTAAGTGTATATGTAGTTGTAGCTGCAGGGCTTGCCTTAGGCTGCGATGAAGTTGCTGAATTTAACCCTGCAACAGGTAACCAGCTATAGGTTACTCCTAAAACGGGCGGAGCACCTATACTTGTTGTGTCTCCTTTACAAATGACTGCATAAGTACCAGCATTAGCTGTAGGCTTAGGATATACACTTACCGTTACTGTATCGGTATTTTTGCATCCTTTAATAGTATCTGTTACGGTTAAAGTATAGGTAGTAGTTAGAGATGGGCTTGCTTTGGGTTGGGCCGCTGTATCAGAACTTAAGCCTGTAGCCGGTAGCCAGCTATAAGTTGTTCTTGCAGTTTTAGGAGTTCCTATTATAGTGCTGTCGCCTTTGCAAATACCTTTAGTTGGCCCTGCATCGGCAGACGGCAAGGGATTAACAAAAACTGTAGACGGTCCTGTATAATCTGAACAACCATCTAAATAGGTAATGCCAACTGAATAAGCTACGCCAGCAACAACGGGAATGCTTTTGTTTGTACTTCCTGTAGACCAAAGAAAACTCGCTCCGTTTGAAGCAGTAAGTATTAAAGGTTCACCTGCACAAAAATTAGATGTATCGCCATTATTTGCTGTAATGTAAGCAGATGGTACAGGTTTTACAACAATTAATAATGTATCGGAATTTGCACAACCTGTAACCGTATCAGTTACAGTTAATGTATATGTAGTAGTATCATCAGGGCTTGCATTTGGATTTGAAACGGTATAAGAGCTAAGCCCTTTGTTAGGAGTCCAGTTATATTTATCAGCAGGCACCGGAGGGCCGCCTATTGAAATAGTATCACCGTAACATATAGTATCAGATTTGCCTGTTACAACAACAGGTAAAGGATTTACGGTGAGCGATACAAATATTGAGGTATCGTTGAGCTGTAATGGTACGGTTACTATAACATTATAATGCAATGAAGAATCAGGTACTCTTGTAGGATTAATGGTTAGCGTTGCGGTATTGGAACCCGAAATACTTCCTGTGTCAATTAAATTCACTGATCCTCTTCTCCACTGATAGGTTGCGCCTGCAGCTGTTACGGTAAAACTCGCAGGGTTACCAGCACAAACTGTTTGATTGGATGGTTGTGTAATAATGGTGGGAATATGATTACCGCCAAAACTGATTGTTGAAAAAGAGAATAAAGCAATAACTGAAATTATAATGGGTAGGAATTTACTTTTCATTTTATGTATGTGTAATTCGTGAATTAATTTTCACGTTGCGAAAGTGTCACTCCTGCTTATAATGAGTATTACACAATTACATTAGAATATTGCATCATTCATACATTACATATAATAATTTATTCAATGGGAAATAAGTGGAATGCCTGACCTTTATGGCATTGATGCGCCTTCGTTTAGGAATTATCTAGATACTATTATATAGATAAACTAAATAATATTTATCAGTTAGCAAACATCATTCGCTTGCTTTCTATGCTTTGTCCATCTATAACTAAGGTATAAATGTAAGTACCGGTTGGATGATACCCATGATCAAAAAGTACTTCATCAATTCCTGTTTTTAACTTAATGGGTAATCGTTGTATCTCAACTCCCTTCATATCTTTTATAGAGATATAAGCAGTGTGATACTCAATGTTTTTGGTTACGTTGACCGATATGCAGGTTGCAAGGTCAAATGGATTGGGCTTGTTTTGCAATAACTCTACTGTTTTAGCGGGTGCTGTAAGTTCTCCGATACCGGTAACTTTAGCAGTGTATTCGGTAGATGGTAAGCTTTCTATATTATTTGTGTCATCCGACATTACACTTACATCATAGGTTCCTGATGGGAGGTTAGTAATAGTATCTACAAGAGTGCCAGTCATAGTATAAACCGAATCCCAGTCGTTGGTTAACGAACGCAAGCCAATACGGTATTGATGGTATTGTGTTTGTTTTGTTATTTGTATCCTTAGTGATCCCGGTGCAGGAGAAGTAAGGTTTATGTCAGGTTGCATAGGGCCAATTGCCAGCATGCCTGCTGCATTTCCATTTATAATGGCATTGCGGGAGAGATAGGGGAAGTTCACAAACAGACTATCCAAAGAACTGCTGCTGCTATTCTTTTTAAACGTTCCCAGTGAATCACGACTTGTATGCTGTCTGTCTTTATAAGCTGTATCGGTTACATTAGCATCACCATCTTCGTTGGCTGCAGTAAAGCGTATGGCAGTATAGCCATTGGTATTAAAAGGTTCGTGGTCGCCACCCCTGCCTGTGCGGTCCTGTGGTGTCATAATGCTTATTAGCATAGGTACAGTGGCAGTTACCATCAGGTTTTCTTTATATTCTAATTTTGTAAACCTTGCCAGGCCCTTATGTGCTGAATTAAAGGAACCCAGAGAAAAAATCCGTACCTGTGTACTGTCTATATTGCCATAGCCCGGGCAGCTTGGGGCTGATGAAGTATAACCGCAAATAACACCACCTATAACATCATTATTCAGCACTGCTTTTATTTTAATGCCTTTTTGCTTTGCATAATTCGAAAAAGCGTAAGCTCCATACAAGCCTTGCTCCTCGCCGGTAGTGGCAATAAATACTATAGTGTTATTGTAACTGTATTTGCACATTACCCTTGCCAGTTCCATTACAAGTGCGGCACCGCTCGCGTTATCTTCTACGCCTTCGGCTTTTGATGAGGTATCGCAATTATTTGTGCAACGGCTGTCAATATGGCCTTCTATAATAACAATGGATTTATCGGTAGTATCTAAACCGGGCAGTACCGCAATAACATCTCTATGCTGAGTAACCCCACAAACATTTAATGTAAACTGCAGGTATGCCGGTATTAACCGGTTTTGGCAAGTAGCGCTGTATTGCTGAAATTTAGAATATACCCACCTGCGTGCGGCACCTATACCGCGGGTTTGAGAAACTGTATCGGATGCTGTATTGCGATTATAGAATGTGGCAAACTTAAATACATAGCTTTTTAATGAGTCAGGATTCACCCGTGCATTAATGCCTTTAAAAATGGTGTCAGGGCGATTGAGGATTACGCTTGCGTTATAGTTAAGCGGATTATAGTTACCTAGTAATACCTGGTTAGCTATAGAATCGGTACATAAAATATTCGTCTGCGAAAAAACATTGGCAGATAGAATAACGAATGCTATGACTAAAAGTTTTTTCATGCCGACAGCTTTACTCAAACAAAGTTATTGTTATTCTTCATCTTTTCCAATCAATAAATAAAGTGGTGAAATGAAGGGACTTACCTGATAAGTTGAAGGTATCCGTTCAGGTTGTAATTCTTGCTGCTATAATCAGTAGCCTTAATAATATAGTAATAGGTACCATCTGATTCTTCTACACCCGACATGCTTCTTCCATCCCAATCAACATTTGGCGAATCGGCCATAAATACCCGTTGGCCCCAACGGTTAAATATCTCGATGTTATATGTTTTTAAGCTGCTTGCTGTTACATGGAACACATCATTTGTTCCATCGTTATTTGGCGTAAATACATTAGGTACATATATTAATTCGATAACGTGAATAGTATCGATTGCTGAATCGCGGCAACCACTTTTGTTGGTTACCCAAAGGGTTGTAATGTAGTTTCCGGCAACGTTGTACTGGTAGTATGGGAAAGGAGCGGTAGATGTACCGCCATCGCCAAATGTCCAGTACCAGGCTGTTGCCAATGTGCTGCTATCTACAAAGGCTACATATTCTCCTGCTAATACGGGGTTTGGTGCAGCAGTAAATATTGCAACAGGCGTAGGATATATTGCTACTTGTGTAGTTGATGTAGCTGTGTTGTTACATCCATCTGTTACAGTACACGAATATGTTGTAGGGCTTATTGGGTTTACTACATAAGGCCCGGAACCGGTTCCTAAAGCAGGTGTCCATACATAAGTATAACCGTGTAGCGGATCACCGCCACTTACAGTTGCATCGATAATTACCGCCTGGCCACTGCAAACAGAATCGAGTGTCGCCATGTTTAAAACTAGTGGAGGGAATAAATATATTGGTTGTGATTTGGTGTCAGTACATGCTCCGTTTGCACTGTAGGCAGTAACGGTATATGTGGTAGGGCTTGTAACAGGACTAACATTTACTGCAGCCGACGTGGAACCACCGGGACTCCATGAATAGGTAACGCCACCACTTGCAGTTAATGTAACCGATGTTCCAGGGCATATCGTATCATTCCCTCCGGTAATACTAATAGATACGGTTGGGCTTGCATTGACAGTAATGATGATAGTTGCAGTATCAACACAACCTGCCGCATTTGCTCCTATTACACTATATGTTGTTGTTCCAGCCGGGCTGGCTGTAACCGGCGATCCACTTGTAGGGCTAAGGCCTGCAGTAGGTGTCCATGTATAGCTGGTTGCTCCAATAGCAGTAATAACAGTGCTCTGTCCTGTACATATTGCAGTATCCGAAGCGCTCACATTTACTAATGGCTTAGTACTAACTATAACAGTAACAGTATTACTGTCCTTGCATTTTCCGGTTGTGGTACCAATTACCTGGTAAGTAGAATCGGTTGCAGGGCCAACTTTAATAGCTGAACTGGTTGAACCATTACTCCACATATAATTTGTAGCACCAGTTGCTGTAAGTGTTGTAGAATCGCCTGAGCAAATAGTTGGTGGTGCAGCAAATGCAGTTACCACAATATTTTTAGTGGTGATAGTAACACTTGCAGTATCAGATATACAATGGCTTGCATCAGATATGGCTACCGTATAAGTTCCTGCTCCTAAGCCCATAGCAGTATCTGTAGTTTGTGCAGGAGTAGTGCTCCAGTTGTAGGTATAAGGCGGATTTCCTGCACCGGTAACAGTTACATAAGCCTGTGTAGTATCACCCGGGCATACTGTTCCGGGCGACACCGAAGAAGCAGTTATGGTGGCAGGCTTACTTACGAGGATAGAGACTTTTGCACTATCGGAACATCCGCTGCCGGAAGTGCCTTTTACAGAAAAGCTAGTATCATTTGTTGCGGTAATTACAAAGCTGCTGTTGGTAGAACCATTGTTCCATATATAGCTAGCAGCACCAGATGCTTTAATAGTGTCTAGTTGTCCCGCACAGATAGCCGGAGAAGATGCAGATGCAGTTACCTTTATTACACCTACTGTAACCGTAACTGTTTTCTGGTCAGTACATGTGCCATTAGTTCCTGTTACGGTATAAGTTGTTGTAGAACCGGGGTGTGCCATTATGGTATCTGTAGTTTGCCCGCCGCTCCATAAATAAGTTGTTGCACCACTGGCGGTAATTTTGGCTGTATCTCCCGGACACAGGCCCGGCGATGCAGGATTTACAACTACAGTTGGTGTAGTGGTAACAGTAATTACAATTGTTTTGGTAGCATTACCGTTGCTGCAACCTGCTGCATTGGTTCCGGTAACGGTATAGGTAGTTGTAGTAATTGGGCTTACACTTATAATTGATGTAGTTGCACCTGAGTTCCATAAATATGTTGTTGCACCACTGGCAGTTAAAATAACTGTAGTACCCGAACATATTGCTGTAGATGGTAATGCGCCAATGCTAACTGTTGGCGATGCGTTTACAGTTACCACCACTGTTGCAGGTGTGGTATTGCTGCATCCTGCTGCGGTTGTAGCTTTTACAGTATAGGTAGTTGTAACAGTAGGGCTGGCAGTTGTAGTATCGTAAGTAGTTGTGGTTAATGTAGCTGCCGGTGTCCATGTGTAGGATGCTAAACCTGTCGGGCTGGCATTTAACTTAACCGATGAACCCGAACAGATAGTAGCAGAAGGTGTTGCAGAAGCAGTAACAGTTGGTGTAGGGTTAACAGTTATAGTTATAGTTTGGGCTGCACCAGCACACGCTCCATTACTGGCAACAACAGTATAAGTAGTAGTACTGCCAGGTGTAGCAAAAACAGTTGCACCGGTAGTTGGGAATGTTCCGCCTGTCCATGCGTAAGTAGTGCCACCAGATCCTCCATTAGCATTTAATGTAACAGTATTACCCGAACAAATGGTTGTACCCGGTGTGGCTGAAACAGTTATGGTAGGTGTAGTATTTACGGTTACTATTATTGTTTTAGGGCCTGTACTACATGTGCCATTGGTAGATGTTACAGTATACGTTGTTGTTGTTCCCGGGCTAACCGTTATACTTGAAGTAGTAGCGCCGGTACTCCATACATAAGTAGTACCTCCTGTCCCTCCATTGGCTGTTACGGTAGTTGAACCACCCGAACAAATGGTAGGTGGCGCTGCTGTAACATTTATGGTTGGTGTTGGGTTTACCGTTATCACTATTGTTTGCGGAGTGCCGCCACAAGCACCGTTGGTAGGTGTTACCGTATAGGTTGTTGTCGTACCCGGACTAACAGTAATGCTTGTTGTAGTTGCTCCAGTACTCCATATATAAGTAGTTGCACCTGTTCCTCCTGAAGTATTTAATGTAACAGAACTACCCGAACATATTGTTGATGAAGGTGTAGCTGAAACAGTAATAGTAGGTGTAGTATTTACTGTTACCACTATTGTTTTGGTGCCCGAACAAACAAAAGGAGAAGTAGATGCAGTTACTGTATAGGTTGTGGTAACAAGCGGATTGACACTAATGCTTGAAGCGGTTACACCTGTGCTCCAGGTGTAAGTACCTCCGGCTCCCGCACCTGTTGCAGAAAGTGTAGTTCCGCTTCCACCGGTGCAAATAGAAGCAGATGGGGAAGCAGTAATAGTTGGAGTCGGATTAGATGTTACCGTAATAGCAGTATCGATTGTAAAGTTACAACCGGCAGTACCTGTTAAGTTAATGGTACAAGAATAAGTCCCCGAGCAAGTAACTTTCACGGTTTGGTTGGTCGAACTGCCCGATATACAAGGGCCCGTCCATTTGTAAGTAGCACCACCCGACGGCGCGGTAATAGTAGTGGATCCACAAACCGGACTAACAACCGGCAATTGCACTTTACCGCAACTCAAATCGATATAGCAATATGCAAAATGCCCACCTTGCCAGCAACCACAGGCTATGGCCTGAAAAGTTACAGTTGTTCCAACATAGGCAGACATATCAAATGCTATAGATGACCACGGTTTATAGTAACATGCAGTTTGGTATTCGCCGCCACCGTTACCAGCTGTATTTTGTATCCAGTTTATTGACTTGCCAGCTAAAAATCCTGTTGGAAAAGTTCCTGCAACTGCTTCCTGGTAATATTGCAGGCACGAAATGGGGTTACCGCTTTGATCATATACAGCAAAAAATACAAATGGTTGTTCGCCCGAAGGATGGCCACCGTCATTTAATACCGCTGCAAAATTTATGGTAAGAAGATCATTGCCCGATGTAATAGGAATAGCTTGTTCCATTTCTTCGCCCTGTGCTGCAAACTGGTGATGGCCTCCTGTAGCTGCGCCTCCAACAAGTGCACTTGTACCTGAACTTGTATCTAATCCTGTGCCGGCGTCAAGAGCATAACTGCCACGCTCTCCGCATCCTGCAAATCCGCCGCCAATACCCGGATCGAGGTTTACAAAATCTCCACCTAAACGGCAACTTGCTGTAAAGCCCGGACAAACCATAGGGAAGTTTCCGCAAGAATCTGTGCCCTTGGTACATATTGTTAACCATGAACAGGAATTTAAGTTTGCATCTTTGCCCAATGTAATAGGTGTACCCGAAGGGGGTGGAGTAGTGTTTTGAGTATTTAAAGTAGCTGTGTTATACTGCCAGTTTCCCCACGAAGTAAAAACAGAACCTGCTCCGGCCCAATTGTTTACACCAATTGCACCACTCCAGTTTGTATAGGGTGCCGGGTCCGAAAAGTCGATATTATTACAGCCTGCGCCAAATGCCTGATGGCTTTGATGCTTCCCTGTATTATCAAGCCAAATGTCTTTAATTGTTTTTATACCTCTTGCCTGATCGTCTTCGCTTGGTTCAACACTTTCTCCGTTTCGGCTAACGCTTCGCATAGCATCAGCATGATGTGGATTCCTTAAAGCAATACGGTATTTTGCGTATAAAAACACCTGCTCAGCCTGCATCATATAATTGTGCAATTCATTCGATGAGCAGTTCATGGCTTTAGCTTTCTCAAAATTGCCTTTCAGGTCGAAACCGGTTAAACTATCTCCATGATAAAATATATAATCTTCAGCTTTAACCCTGCTGTAAAATCCATTGGGTTTAGTAATAGTATGTTGCCCTAATGATAAGAGCGGGAAAAGAAGAGTGAAGGCCAAAAGAACTACTGCCCCTTTAATAAAAGGAGGTATGATAAAGAAATTGCCGGAGCGAGTAAAGTTTCTTTTCATTAATATCTTTTAGTACCTTTATATACTATATGATGTATATAATGCACCCAAAGCTACTAATTTCAACCGTCATCTCAAAACCTAAATACCTGTTTAGAACAATATATGCAGGTGAAATATAATAATATTGATAACCAATTATTTGAAGGATAATAAAAGAATGAGAATTGGAACCCTTTACCACTCCTGTTCCTTAATCCATTTAGGTAAAAATGGGGTAGCAGGCAGTAAATTGGATTATTAACCCGAATAGCAAAATAGGTAAAATTTCATAAAAAAATAACCCTATCTTTGTTGTTAGTCGGCTTCTACCAAAAAAATAACCTGGCGTAGCTGGTAACAATAACTAAACACAACGCTCATGAAAAAAATCTTTACTTTAATTTCCGTATTATCAATTTCTACAGCCAGCCTTATGGCGCAGGCTGATACAGCTTCATCTGCTGCAAACTGGAAAGCAACCCCAAACCCTGGTTTTGAAAACTGGACTCACGTTACGGGGATTAATGCGTATGATGATGCTAACGGATGGAACGATGCAAATTCTCAATCTGCCATTACCGGTACTTTTGGTTGCCAGAAAGCTTCTACACCAAATATAAAAACGGGTACGTATGCAGTTAAGTTGTCTACTGCATCAATACTTGGCATTATAGCTCCTGGTATTGTAACCACAGGCACAGTGCCAACATCTTCCAGCGGTTCAATAACCGGTGGTATTGCATATACTCTGCGTCCTGATAGTATTGTAGGATGGTATAAAGGTACCCCGCAAGGCAGTGATTATGCATTTGCCGCCTTTTTCGTTTTTGGTTCAGCTGCTAATAATGCCGATACTGTTGGTACAGCTTCTTTTAATGCACCTAAATCTGCAGTTACTACCTTCACAAGGTTTTCTGCACCTATCGTATACCGTAACGCAGACCCAATTGTTAATTCTATCTGGTTATTATCATCCAGCGGAAATACTACTGTAGCAACTGCCGGAAGTAATGCTTTTTTTGATGATATAGCAATTGTAATAAATTCTACTGTAGGTATTGCAACACAAACTAATACGTCATACCCTATAGGTGTAAGCCCTAATCCTGCTTCTAATCATGTATTGGTTACGAATGTTGCCAACGCAAATAACAACTGGTCATTGTTTGATATAACAGGACGTAAAGTTGCAGAACAAAAACTGGCTTCCGGATTTAATTCTTTAGATATTGCTGCTTTTACAAATGGACTTTATATTTATACCATAACTGACGAAAACAGCGCTACAGTTAAGACCGGCAAGCTTATCATTCAAAAATAAATTTAGTATAATCATATAACTCATCTGGCATTTACCGGGTGAGTTATTTTTTTAATTGTTGTATCATACGTATGATTCGATTGAAAAAGACCCCCTACCTGTTTCTTCCTTTAGCATTTACACTAATCTCGGCTTCACTTTCTGCGCAAAGCACAGGAACGCTTAAAGGAGTTGTAACCGATGCTGCAACAAAAGAGACTATGATTGGCGCCGTAGTTTATAACATAAGCGATAAAACGCGAGGTGTTGTAAGTGATGTTGATGGAAATTATCAGTTGCCATTAAACCCGGGTGTAGATACTATTGTATGTACTATTATAAGCATGCAACCCGATACATTTATTGTTACGGATCCTTCAAAAGATGTGGTGCATAATTTTCATTTAAGATCAGGCTCACAGCAGTTAGAAACATATGTTGTTTCTGCCGGAAAGTACGAACGTAAGCTGGAAGAAATTACTGTATCGATGGAAGTTTTGAAACCATCTCTCATCGAAAATAAAAACTCATCGAATATTAAAGATGTATTGGAACAGGTTCCGGGCTTGAATATTTTAGATGGTGAACCACAGATACGCGGTGGTAGTGGTTTCGATTTTGGTGTGGGTACAAGGGTTGCTATTTTAATTGATGGCTTGCCTGCCCTTTCGGGCGATGGCAGTGCCTTGGCATGGAGTTTCATTCCGCTGGAAAATGTGGAGCAGGTTGAAGTTATTAAGGGTGCCTCTTCGGTAACTTATGGTTCTTCTGCACTAAGCGGAAGTATTAATGTGCGTACCGCGTATGCTAAAGATAAGCCAGTAACAATGGTGTCAATGTCAGAAGGTATGTATGATTCGCCTTCTGTGCCAGGTGCAAAATGGGCAGAAAGAACTACAGGCCTGAATGGTTTACCTACCTTTAGTAATGTAAGTTTTATGCATGCCGAAAAATTAGGGCAACTTGATTTAGTTTTTGGTGGTATGATGAAATATGACTATGGCTATATAGGCCCACCAGCATATAATAAAAATTTACCGGCTGCATTTAATGATACAACAACTAAGAACAATCAGGTAGGCGAAAGAACCGGCAGGTTTAATTTTAATTTACGGTACAGACCAAAGAATGCTCCTAAGCTTAATTTCGGGCTCAATGGAAACTTTATGCAATCGAGCAGCAACAGAACACTGTTATGGCAAAATGATACCGCAGGGCTTTACAGGGCTTTCCCGCATACCCTTACCAAGCTTGGCCAAAAAATGTTTTACATAGATCCGTTTATTAATTATAATTCGAGCAATGGATTGATACAAAGTTTCAGAACACGTTGGTCCTATAATGATAATACAGCTACAAATGAGGATTTGACTACTAATACTGCGGCGCCAAATATCAGAACACTTACCAATGTAGTTTATAGTGAATACCAATTGGTGAAACAGATAAATGAGGGATTGAACTTTACGGGTGGGCTTATTATGAACCAAACCTATTCATACAACAACTTACCTTATCCGGGAGTTTTGCAGATCAATCATCTTCAGAATTATGCAGGCTTTATACAACTTGACAAAAAATTATGGAAGGTACTTAATCTTTCTGCAGGTTTTAGAGAAGAGTCATTTAAAATGAATAGTGAGACTACAACCTACAAGCCTATATTACGTGCCGGTGCAAATCTGAAACTTGCAAAGGGTACTTTTTTACGCGCTTCTTATGGACAGGGCTATCGATTCCCTTCTATTACTGAAAAGTACATTTATTCTGATGTGGGCGGATTACCTATTTTCCCTAACCCGGGACTTATTGCTGAAACAAGTACCAATATTGAAATTGGTATAAAACAGGGTTTTAAAATAAATAACTTTATGGGTGCTTTAGATGTTGCCGTTTTCCAGCAGCTATATTCAAATACAATTGAAATAACATATGGTTTGTGGGAAAAACATTTGGACAGGTTTGGGAACGATTCGAACAAAGCAGGGTTTAAATATCTGAATACAGGAGATACACGCATTCGCGGTATTGAAATATCATTACCGGGTGAGGGAAGAATAACCAAGGATTTGAAGATTGATGTTTTGGCTGATATTACGTATATAATTCCACAAGCGCTTCAGCCCAATAAGGTTTATGCAACCGACAGTAATTATACCGGCATGACCTATACTAATTCGAGCACCAATACCAATAATAATATTTTAAAATATCGCTTTCAAACAATAGGTAAAGTTGACTTGCAAATAACCTATAAGCAGTTTTCCATTGGAGGTGACTGGAGGTATTACAGCGTTATGCAAAACATTGATACGATTTTTTATGAATTTGCTTCGCAAGGTGGTTATGGTATTGCACAATATATAAATAACCATTACAGGCCTATTGATGTGTTTGATGCACGTATTGGAATGCAGGCCACCAAGCAGCTTAAAGTAGCTTTTGTTGTAGATAATTTAACTAACCTGAGTTACTCTCTCAGGCCACTTAAAATTGAATCGCCGCGTACCTATGCTATCAGGCTTACGTACAGGATAGATTAAATAAAAACTGCTGCATTTTACGTTGTTATGTTGTAAGTGCAAATTCCTGTACTTTTACAACATATATACTATTGTAAAATGACAGACCAGCCAGGCAACACTGAACCATCTTTCAGAGAGAAACACTCAAGGTCAATACGTATTTGGCATTGGAGCACATTTGTAATTATAATGGGTTCTTTAATTACTGTGCTACTGGCAAAAACCATGCTGAACACCCGAAGCAACATACCTCTTGTTCAGCAATCGTTGCAACAAAGCAACGTTACTGTTACCGCTGACCAGGCCAAATCAGTTGCACATGCATTTAACGATAAAGTCTGGAATTGGCACATTTATTTGGGCTATGTATTGGCAGGCTTATTTCTATTCCGTATAGTCTTTGAATTCTTTCAGCCGAAAAAAGAAAAAGTTATTCCGATAATTAGAAATGCCTTAAAATATTTGAAACAACCCACTGCCGATAAAATGCATGGCAGGCATTATTTACTTGTTAGGTTTGCGTACGTTTCGTTTTACTGCGCACTTTTTGTGCAAGTATGCACAGGTTTATTCATGGTCTATTCTGATGACATGGAGAATCTGAAAGATATAAGGCATACAGCAAGCGATATACATTCTGTTTTTATGTGGTTAATAATTGCATATATAGTAATACACATAACCGGAGCAACTGTTGCCGAGTTTAATAAAAAAGGTAAGGGAATGATTTCGGATATGATAAATGGGGGAGAGGAAAACGAGTAACTACCTCTTTATGAAGGCATACAGATCACTACTGTATTTTACAAAACCATCTTTTGCAGGTATCTCGCCATGGTCGGCACCGGGTATTAAGTGCTTCTCTTTATAGGTTCCCTGGTAGTTGTTATACACGGCAAGCCCATTGGTTTGCCAGTTTAAAAAATTATCACTCAGGCCATGCATCCACATAAAAGGCTGGTTAACCAATTTAATTTCGTCGGCATTATCAATTTTAAAAGTTGTAACATATCCGGCAGGTAATGCCAGTTGTGTAGCATCGTCGGCCATGGTGGTAGATGAAGCAAAGGGCGCCTCCAATATTAATTTCGTTGGTGTCATGCTTCTTGGGTTCGCTGTGAGCATAGTAGCAGGCGCAGTACCCAAACTAAATCCATACATCATTAAGCGGCTATTAGTGAGTCCTTCATTCTTCAACCATTTCAATGCTGCATCTACATCGGCATACATGCCATCTTCGGTTGGTGTACCCGACGACATACCATAACCTCTATAATCTATCATTAATAAACCATATTGATTTTTGCTGCCTGTATTAGCTAATAGCTTGGCACGCTGCCAGTAAAAATCCATGTTCCACTTATTACCATGGCAATACATAATAACAGTATCAGTAGCTATTTTGCTAATGTCGCCAATGTATATGGCATAAACTTGTGTGGCATTGCTTTCGCTTGGCTCCTGCGATGAGAGCGTGAATATATGTATAAGGCTATCAGGTATAGTATAGCTGTTATCTAAAATAAAATCTTGTGTACCGGTATATTTATCGAGTAGGTATTGAGTACACTTTAAATTATTGAACAAGTTGCTATCGAGTTTAAAGCATGATGCAAAAAACAGCAAAAGAATAGCAAGTGTCAAATAGATTCTTTTCATGTCAGAATTTTCTGGTTACTGTAAAGTAAAGTCCCAATGCACCTTTGCCGCCAATGCCAAAATAATCGACTACGTTGGGTAAGTTATTTAAGTTAGGTGCAATGTATTTCATCTCAATATTATAATTCCATTTGAGCCTGCAATAGGTATAACCTACCTGCGGACAATATAACCAGTGGGTAGTTTGCGGTTGTCCATCTGCCCGTTGGCTTGCAAGTTCAAACCAGTTTTCAATACCTGCATACACAAAGCTTTTTTTAGGATGTATTTCCCAATAGGCATTCAGATCAAGTTGAGGCCAGCATTTAAAGCCTCCGCTAAACTGTGGCCAAAATTCCTGTGCAATATTCAGTGCAGGATTTACACTTACGCCTAAATGTAAACTGTCGGAGTAATATATTTTTTGGCATACACCAATATCGGTTTGCGCAACACCAAACAATAGCGAAGTAGTATGTATGGAACCAAATACTGAAGTATTATCGGTTATTCCCTGTGCATACATAATTGATGTAAGTGGAACGGGAATGGTAAGATTATGGTAGTCGAATAGAGGGCCACCTAAATTGGCACTGATTGTTTTTTGCCCTTTATCAAGTGGACGTATTAAACGCGATGGTGCACAGGAGTTAAAAAAGATTAATGCTAAAAGGAAACAGAGAATGAAAATTCTTTTCAAGGACATGTTATAGATAATTATCAATCATCTCTCTTACGCAGGCATCTCCGCCATTGCGTGTAAGAATAATAGATGCATTTTGTTTTATTTTATCTATAGCATCGGCAGGGCAGGCAGAAAATGCTGCTTTGCTTATTACTTTTAAATCATTTATATCGTCACCTACATAGGCTACGTTCTTGTAGGTTATTTTCAATTCTTTCACCCACTTGTCAAGTATCTTTTCTTTTTCTTCGAAACCTACGTAGGTTTTTTGCACGCCCAAAAGTTTTGCACGACTTTGTATAAGCGCACTGTTTTTGCCATTACTTAAAAATGCAACCTGCATACCATTCTTCACTAATCGTTTTATGGCAAGCCCGTCTTTAGTATTGAATTTTTTTAGCTCGTCACCATTCTCGGTGTAGTACATGCCGCCATCGGTAAGCACTCCATCAATATCAATAACCAATAGCTTAATATTTTTTGCGGCTGTGTTTTTTATGGCCAGGTCAACATTCACCAATGTATCTATTGAAAGCCCAAATGCTGTTGAGAAAGAAATAAGTTGAGGCAGCGTAACATTATTGCTGTTCTTTTCAGCCAGCTTAATATGTTTCTCTTTAACTGACGATAACTGTGCGCGGCCCGCAACACTTTGTTTGCGCTGCTGCTTCAGAAATTTAATATTTGAAGAAAGGTAGTTCATCAATTAAACGATCTTTCTGCTCACCGCTTGCGCAATAGGTTGCAGGGTTTTATAAAGATTGCTGAACTGTTCGAAATTTAATTGCTGTGACGCATCCGATAAAGCTACTGCCGGATTAGGATGTGTTTCAATAAGCAATCCATCAACACCCATAGCCACACATGCCCTTGCCAAATCAGGTACGCCATAAGCATAACCAATAGCATGGCTCGGGTCGAGCACTACAGGCAAGTTGGTATATTCTTTAAGATAAGCTACGCCGCATAAATCTAAAGTAAAACGTGTTTTAGTTTCGAAGGTGCGTATGCCACGTTCGCATAATATTACGTTAGGGTTACCGGCCGATAAAATAAATTCTGCTGCCTGTACAAATTCCTGCAAGGTGCTGCCAAAGCCACGCTTAAGCAAAACTGGTTTTGATGATTTACCGCAGGTCCTTAAAATACCCTGGTCGTACATAGCTTTTGCGCCTATCTGTAAAATGTCGGCATATTCTATTACGTCATTCACATGGGTTGAGTCGCGTATTTCAGTAATAATTTTTAAGCCATACTTGGTACGCATTTTGGCCAAAAGCTTTAACCCGTCAATGCCCATGCCTTGAAAGGTATAAGGCGAAGTGCGTGGCTTATAAGCGCCTGCGCGTAATACACCAACTCCCAGTTTCACGCATAATTGCGCCGCTTGTTCTATCTGCTCTTCCGATTCTACTGAACATGGCCCGGCAATCATAACAGTGTTACCAGTCTTTCCGCCGATACTTATTTTATCTGATAATTCTACAGTGCGTACTTCGCTTTTGTATTTGCGGCTGGCTAACTGAATATCATCATCGAATGCTACGCTGCTATCGGCAAACTGTGCAAATTTTTCTTCCAGCTTTTTTAATTTATTGGGAGTAATAAGGGTAAAGCTGCCGTTATCTTTAATTACAAAGGCTTGCAATTCTTTGCCCAGTTCATTTGCTTTGGTGTTGTCAACACCGGGTTTCAACTTAATTATCATTATTCGCCTTTAATTAGATTATTGAATGTAACAATGCCCTGCAGCACATTATTATCGTCTACCACGGGCAGGAATAAAATAGGGAACTTAATGCTCTTGATAAAAGAAAGCATTTCGGAAACGGTAGAAGAATCCTTTATTTTAAATGGATTGGTATTGATAAGGTCATTTACGCTGATGGCTTCCAGTTTTTTAATATTCTTTATGAGCCCTTTGCGCACATCGGCATTACTTACTATTCCCAGTAGTTTTCCTGTTGCGTCGGTTACATTGGTAAAACCAAGTTTATAATCTTCGATGCTTTGCAGGGTTTCTAAAAAAGTAGCATTGGTGCTGATAGCAGGAGATTCTTCGCGGGTGATCATAAAATCACTTATGCGAGTATGCGATGTAATATTATCGCTGCGCAATTGGTGTAATACCCTGCCAATAGCATTCTCGGTATTTACCAGGAACGAACCTGATACAACAGAATCAACACCCATGTTGCGCAGAACAAATGCCACTTCGTCGGTAACGCCACCATCTACATGTATTTTTTTGCCGGGGAATTCGTTTTTGAAATCACGTATTTTTCTAAAGTTCTCTTTATTAAATACACCACCGCTTTTACCGGGTGTAGTAGTCATAAAGAGGATAAAATCAAACTTATCTTTATAAGGTTCAAATACTTCTATAGCTGTTTGGGAAATAATGGCCATACCCAGTTTACAGGTAATATCGGCAGGTAGCTTAAGCGGAGCTTTAAGATTCTCAAATTGAAAAGTAACCAGTTCGGTTGCAGTTTCTTTTATTCCGGCATAAAACTTTTCAGGCTCCGCTGAAATAATGTGCAGGTCGATTGGGGTTTTGCTGATGGTCCGGATGTGCTTAATATCATCGAACACCTTCAGGTCGTCGTTACAATCTACATGTATGTAATCAACATTTACCGAATCGAGTTCCTTAACCAGCTCATCGAGCGGCTTGGTTTTATTGGAATATATGGAAGCTGATATTTTCAAAATAGGGCACAAAAATACAAAAAAGACGGGCTTCCTCCGCTAAAGCCCATAAAATGAGAATACCCTGCAAATGCAGGGTATTCTTTTTAGGGTTTTTATGTGTTTTATCTTATTGAGTATGCAAGGCCTATATAGGTATTTACTACTGAGGTGGGTGAATTTCCACTTACATTGGAGTAATGGTATGCACCGCTTGGGTCGGTATATTGTTCTTGAGTACGTATCATCGGGTCGGTGGATAAGAAGTCAACACCAATCATTATTGATGTCCTTCTTAGTTTGTACCTAAGGTCTGCACCTACACCAAAGGCAAACGCGGTACTGCTACTCGAAGCAATATCCCAGGAATAGTTATCAGTCTGGTTATTAACGACAGGATCTGGCCCTTCAGCGCTGTATGCAATTTCGGGCAAATAGCAAAGAGCCACGCCACCCATTAGCTTAAAATCGAGAGAAAGGCGTTGAATAGGATAGGTTGCAAACAATCCTGCCAAAATAAAACTTGTGCTATATACATCACTAACATCGCCGGCATCATATCCTTTACCCGGGTCAGATGCGGCTACATTATTTGTATAGGCATTAATGTCGTAAGGGTTGGTGCATGAGCCATACATTACAGCAATACCCAAATTAGAATTATTGACAGGTATACCCAGTGAAACATTAAAATTTAAACCCGATTGCGCATAGC
>JABDCA010000031.1 GCA_013288345.1 Bacteroidota bacterium
AAGTCCTCCTCCATTAGTTGAACTTAACCCTAATGATGGTGCCCAGGAATATGCAAGTGCACCGGTTACACTTAAATTCGTACTATCTCCTTTGCATATTGTTGTACCACCGGTAACTGCTATAGTAGGGCTTGGATTAACGGTAACAGTTGCAGTACCTGTACCCATACAACCCGATGAAGAAGTAACATTACAAGAATATGTTCCAGCATTAATTCCGGTAATAAATGCACTTGTACTACCCGTAGGTGACCATGAATATTGATAAGGCGCATTACCACCACTTGCATTGGCTGTTAATGTAGTTGTGTTACCATTACATATTGCAGTATTCCCTGTTATGTTAACAATAGGTAAAGGGTTCACATATATTCCAATCATTTGTGAGCTAGTGCAACCAAAAGAATTCGTTCCGGTAACAGTATAGGTTGTAGATGAAGCCGGTGAGGCATTGAACGATTGAGAACTGGTTGAATTTAACCCTGTTGATGGTGCCCATGTATAAGTAGAAGCGCCCGATGTATTTATAAAAGTACTGTCTCCCGCACATATTGAAAGAGCGCCTGAAATATTAATTGAAGGAGGAAAGTTTACATCCACCCCTATATATTGTTGAACCTTGCATCCTTGCGAACTAATTCCGGTTACAGTATATATTGTCTGACCTGTCGGACTTGCAGTTACTGTAGAATCATTAATAAAATTAAGACTAGAACCAGGTGCCCAGCTATAACTTGGAGCACCGCTTGCCTGCAATGAGGCAGAATTACCCATACATATTGAGGTATTAGGTGAAACACTAATTGTTGGATTATTACCGCCGGTTATTGTAGAATCAACAAAAGCGTTACATCCATTATTATCTGTTACCTGTACATTATAATCTCCCGGTGAAAACACTACTGCTTCAGGGCCCGAACCGTCGAAACTCCATGTAAATGAAAATGGGCCAACACCCGTAACATTAGCATGAAGAGTATCAGCAATTCCCGAGCATATTACCATACCACTATTTACATTTCCTGTTATAGTTACTATTGGTGGAGCATTTACTATCTCTATTACAGAATCCTGAAGGCTGCAACCGTTCCCATCTGTTTCAGTAATCGTATAGGTAATGGTCGAAAAAGGCTGAACCTGAATTGTCGTCCCGCTGTTTGAAATGATACCGGTCGAAGGGGTCCAGGTAAATGAGCCGGCTCCGCCTTCTTCACCTATATAAGTTGAACCTCCGGTGCAAATTGCTCCATTGCCATATGTTGAAAAAGAATTAGGTACATCAATATTAAAATTATTTACTGTAGTATCTGAATGGCATCCTGCCTGATCTACAGCTACTAATGTATATGTAAAATTTGAATTTGCATTGGGAACGATGACTGTATCAGATACAGATGGGATTGCATTCCAATAATAAGTATATGGGGTTATTCCGCCAGTTACAGTACCCGAAACAGTATCGTTTAATCCTGAGCAAGCAGAGCCCTTACCATTTATAAAAGCATTTATGGTAGGGCATGTTGTTTCTACTGCTTGCCTTATTTCGTTATTTGTATAATCAGCAATATATGCAGTGTCATTAACTATGGTTATTCCGGTTGGGTTGTAAAATGTAGCTAACGAATATATTCCGTCGGCAGAACCATGTGCAAGAAACCCTGAAAATGTAGTAACCGTTGCATTTGAAATTACAATTTTACGTATATCGCTGTTATTATATTCTGTAACATATAAATTACCCAAGGGATCAATAGCAATTCCGACAGGGGTATTAAAAGAAGCCGATGTACCGGTTCCATTGGTTGAACCGGTATTAATTGTAGATCCGGCAAGTGTAGTAACACTAGCACTAACAGTATTTATTTCTCTTATTTCATTATTACCGGCCTCAGCCACATATAAGTTGCTACTTCCATCAATGGTTATGCCACCGGGAGAGTTAAAAGATGCGGATATACCTGTACCATCTGTTGAACCCGAAGTTCCGCCTGCTAATGTTGATACAATAGTACTTGGTAAATTGATCTGCCTTATGGCATTATTGCCTTGTTCAGTTATATATAAATGACCAATTCCATCAGATACTATTCCAAATGGTTGGTTAAAAGTTGCAGAAGGCGCTGTTCCATTACTAAAACCCGGTGTAAGATATGAACCCGCAAAGGTTGTTACTACACCGGTAGAAATACGAATGAGCCTTATTTCATTATTACCTCCGTCAACTACAAAAAGACTATCACCTACTACGGCAAGTCCATTAGGAAAATTAAAACTGGCAGCAGCGCCTATTCCATTGGCATGGCCTGATGTTACTGAACCTGCAAGTGTAGTAACCGCACCTGTGGATAAAGTTATTTCCCGTATCATGTTATTATTCTGGTCTGATACAAACACGTGGCCATTGTTATCGGAAGTAATACCGTAAGGGCCCGAGAATGATGCAGCTACACCGGTACCATTAGTTGAGCCGGGTGTGGTTGAGCCCGCAAAAGTATTTATTAGCTGAGCATTAGACAATGAAAAGCCAAAAAACAGGAAAGAACAAATAAGAGTAATCTTTTTCATGGGTATGGGGTTATTCTACAAAATATAATGATGAGCTGAATTGTGAGCCTAAGATAGAAAAAATATTTAACCTATCTATTACTAAATTCAACCTTAATAGTTCGCTCATTTTCCCACAAGAACAACGATTTAGTAATAGTTATAATCTAAACCGTTTAGACTCTGAATTAGTCAAATAAAATCGCCAAGAACTATTAAACCATTACTTTAGTCATTAAATAAAAAAATGATGGAAACACAAAATTACCAGAACCACCGCAAATTAAAACCTGAAACCCGCTCTCATCTCATTTACTATATATGTGTAATCAGCTTATTTGTTCTTACAATTATAGATCTGTGCCATGCCATTTGTAAGGGCAGTGGCAGGTTCACTGCCTCGTTGCTTGTTTTAACATCTTTCTCATTAATAGTTGCATACTTTCTTTTCCGCTCCTTTTCTCTAAAAGCTCAGGACCGTGCTATTCGTGCTGAAGAAAACCTACGCCACTTTGTACTTACAGGTAAGCTTCTTGATAAAACCCTCACCATCAGCCAGATTATTGCGCTGCGATTTGCACCCGATGAAGAATTTATTGGATTGACAGAACGTGCTGTTAAAGAAAACTTAAGTAACGACGATATTAAAAAAGCAGTTAAAAACTGGAAGGCAGATAACCATAGGGCATAGTTAAATAAGCTATGGAAGAAATTTGGTACACATACATTATTGAATGTACCGATAAGACTTTATACGTTGGCACTACAAATAATGTAGAAGAACGAATACTAAAACACAATGCCGGCAAAGGTGCAAAATACACCAAGGGCAGAGGGCCTGTTAAATTACTCTATACTCATTGTTACGAATCACGATCGGAAGCATGTAAACATGAATCTGATTTGAAACGGCATTCAAAGATCGAAAAACTCGCAATCATAAAATCGCCCGAAAACGAAATGCGTAAAAAGAAAAAGCCCCGCAAAACTGCAGGGCTTTAACCTATATTTCGGCAAACTTACTTTGTAGCAGCAGCTTCTTTCTTGGTTGACTTGCTGCCTTTTTTTCCACCTTTCTTTCCTGTTTTGGTAGATTTCTTTTGAGTTTTGCTATCTGTTTTTTGTGCAACATGCTTAACAACTGGGTTAGCGAAAGATACACCGGCAAACAGAACCAAAGCTGAGAGAACTAAACTGATCTTTTTCATGACTTTTAAAATTTAATGTTATTTAATTACATAATTACAATTTGATGATACAAAGGTAGACCGACAGTATGAAGGAATCGTGAAGAGAGAAAACAGGATTATATATATTTATACTTTGAAACTATTATTTAATCTATGCCTGACACATCTGTAGTAGCTATTACCAATAAATGGTTTGATGCCTTTAATGAGCACCATTTAGAAAACCTGCTTGCCCTTTATAACGAAAATGCAGAACACTATAGCCCAAAATTGAAGTTGCGCAAGCCTGAAACAAAAGGGCTTATAACCGGTAAAAACGCATTGCGATTATGGTGGGCAGATTCATTTGAACGCTTGCCTACATTAAAATATGTACCGCAAAATTTTATTGCTGATGGCAAAAGTGTCTTTATGGAATATATCCGTTATGTTGACGGAGAAGAAAATCTGACCGTAGGAGAAGTGCTTGAAATAAAAGATGGCCTGATTATATCATCGCGTGTATATCACGGTTGAAATAAAGCAACCCGCTTACTGTTTAATTAGTTTCTTAGTTTCCACCAGGCCATTTGCTGCAGGTATTCTGGCTATATATATACCATTAGCAAGGTCTTGAATATCAATTTGAGTTGATATCAAATTAGGTTTTACAATTATGGTTTTTACAATTTTTCCGGTAATATCCATAACTTCAATCTTTCTGTTTTGGTTTAGTGCATTACTAAATGTAATTGTAAATAAACCATTCGATGGATTAGGGAAAATGGCAATATCATTTGTGCTACTTACATTAACCATGCCGGTTATTACAGTACTATCTGAGAGCACAAAGTGGTACACACTCATTGTTGGAAGAGTATACGTAAAATGATTGCTTTTAATAACCATGCTGCCTATTTTATGTATCAGCGTATCAGCTCCTGTAAGGGCATATATCTCGGCTTTATTAAAATTGGTATTGGCATTTACACTAACGCTTGCATTTAGCGTTGAGTCATAATCCTTATTCATAACAATAATATTCATTGTAGTAGTATCGGCACTATGTATGGCTGAATATACAGATGATGTTCTCCAGTTATTAGTCGAGGCATATACGTGCGTATTACCAAAACTGCCATTCTTTCCATCATAGTTTCTGAAAACTTTAAACCCCGAACCCCAATAATGATCAACAGAGCCCCAAACTGAGCACCAGTAAACGCCAAACCTACCTGCTATACCCAGCATATCTGCTAAGGCAATACCACCCGAAATATGATTTGTTCCACCAAAACTATATTCGGTAAAACCAATTTTAGTACCAGGGTAATAAGTATTAATACCATGTTGTACAGCAGGTATATACGCAACAGGGCTAAAGTACTGGCCTATCCAGCTATTTTCGGTAAAGGTAGAATCCCACAAGGTCCGTGGTGCTTCCATGCGTGCAATAACCACACCTTTATCCGTATTGTTTGTTGTATCTACCTCATCAAGCACCTTATTGTTATTAAGTCCCTGTGCAGATGAATAATAATGTATATCGTACACATCAAGCAAACGGCGCCCTATCGAATCTGATTCCTGTTTCATGTAATGCAGGTAAGCATACGCAAAGTTGCCATACGAAGAAAACGTGTTCCAGTCGGTTGCATTTTGAAAATTAAGGTATGAATTGTAGCCGTAGTCCACCGGCCCAAATGCCAGTGCTGCAGAATCCATTATTTTTATTGTATTAGCCAGATTGGTCGATTTTTTTATCGCCTCGGCAATAGTTGGCTGTGCAGCGTGCATTACCGGGTCAGAACCATTCCATATCGACCACTCATTATCCATTTCGTAATTCTGTATGCCTTTTGCCGATGTTGATTTGCCAAACTGAGAAATAAGATTATTCATGCACTCATCTACATAAATATATTTATCGGTAGTATCAGGCTTTAAAGAAAATGCAGAGCCCTTTCTGTTCACCACTTGTCTCCACCTGCCTGATGGTGGCGCTTGTGCACCCGATACAACTCCATTACCATCGCGCGCCACATACCCGGCCATAGGCAGAGTAATGAGTGAGTTGCAATTCATACTTAATGAGGTATCGTGAAAAGCCGACAATACTATATTGGGAGTTAAATATTGAGATGATTGCAAGCCCGCATTCCATGGCAAGTAATTATCGTTATCATTTATATAATCTGCACCGCCGTTTGAAAAATTATTTTCCCAGTTGTATGAGGTCATTCGATTGCCACCTATGCGTCTGCCCGTAATATTTTCTGCACGGTCATTACTCTGTCCGTTAGTGCTGTAAATAAAGGGGCTTATTGCCTTTCTTTCTTTATTGGTATTAATAGTAACTGTAACCGAAAGTTGCGCACTAAGCCATAAGGGGATAGAAAATGCAAGGATTGAAATGTATTTTTTTTTCATAGTGTTATGATAATATCGCTACATCAGCGATCGGGGTTCAATAGCAAAGGTAGTTATAAAGGATACAAATTCATCTTTAGTTTCTCAGTTTATTACAGTTAAATGGTTTAACACCTAAATTGTTTTAGTTTTATGTATTATAAACGTACAATAAGCCTGTGTTTTGCAATTGCAATTACTTTATTAACATTCTTATTATGGTTTAACAATTAAATGTAACTTTGCAAGGATATAAGCTTGATGCTGAGAAGAAAGCATTATTCTTACAAAATTGAGCCATGAATAAAATCATTTTCAAAAAGTCCGGATTATTGGTTATTCTGGCAGCGGTGCTGCTAACCATACAATCGTGTGTAAAAGATTTTACCAATCATAAGTTCGAAGCAATAACATACAGCCCAAGTGTTGCAATACCATTGGTATATTCATCTTTAAGTATTGCAGACCTGTTAACCAAAGGCAATACAAGCGGGTTGGTAGTAGTTGACGATAGTAATTTTTGCACTATAGTTTATAAAAACAGCCTCCTGTCACTTAGGGCAGACAGCCTTATAAAACTCCCCAACCAGCAATTCCCATCGTATTCTGCCGGCCTTACCCCTGCTGAAATTGCAGCTCTTGGCTCAGCAGGTATTGTAACGGCATCTTATAGTCAAACAGTCAATTTCAATTCAGGTTCAGGTACTACGTTTATTGATTCATTGACTTTAAAAGCATGTAACCTAAATCTTACACTCAATTCACAATTTCCATATAACGGGCAAATAGTTATTTCAATACCTGCTGCAAAAAAGAACGGAGTTGCTTTTTCTCAAATATTGCCTTTTAAATATACAGGCAGCTTACCGGTGGTTGTTAATGCAAATTATAACCTCGCTGGATACGATGTTGATATGACCGTTGGCGGAACAACTTCAAATCAGTTTGTTGTAAATTATAGTGTTACACTTACAGGTGGCGGCGCACCTCCTCCTGCCACCGATTCAATATCTATATCAGGTTCCCTTAATACGATACAGTTTTTGAAAATTTTTGGTGATGTAGGGCAATTATCTTTATTCCCACCTACCAATAAAGATACTATAGCTGTTACTATTTTTCAGAATTCGCTTGGCAGCGGTGTTTTTTCAATTGTTAACCCATCGCTTAAAGTTACTATTTCAAATTCCTACGGAGTTCCCATTAGTGCAACCCTTCCGTTGCTTGAAGCATTTAATCCACCCGGTAGTAATTTTCCTCTTACCGGTGTTCCAAATCCATTGCCTATACTCAGTCCGGGGTTTAACCAAATAGGCCAGGTGCTTGCAGATTCATTTACCTTAAATAAAGGGAACAGCAATATAGCCACGGTGATAAACAATGACCCAAAGTTCTTTATTTATAGCGGCACTGGTACAAGTAACCCTGCAGGAGCAACGCATGCCAATTTTGTGCTCGACAGCAGCCGCTGTAAAATTGCAATTGAGGCAGATTTACCCCTCTATGGAACAGCAAGCAATTTTGTGTTGCAGGATACTATACAATTCTCTCCAGGCTCATTTGTAACATCTAATGTCCAGTCGGCATTATTTCAAATTTACACATCGAATGGTATGCCTATTGATGTTAATATGCAAATATATTTTACCGACAGCCTTTACCATAAACTCGATTCGTTGGTGATACCTAACCAGCTAATTATAAGATCGGGTGTGCTTAATGCTGCAGGCATAGTTATTGCACCTACACAATACACATATAGAACAACTCTTACCAAGGCACGCCTGGCAAAACTGGGCAATGCAACACATCTTTTAATAAAAGATGTTGAAAGCACAACTAATAAGGGAGCTACTAATGTTAAAATTTATTCTAATTACAGGATAGACCTGAAGCTAGGTATGGAGGTATTATTACAAGTTCAGCAAAAACTATAAAACAAAAAACAACAGACAGCTAATGTTCAAACTGACCTCTATAAAAAAAGCAATTTACTTTTCCTTTGCTTTTGTATCCCTGTTTACGTCACATGTTTTATATGCCCAGCAAGATTTCACCCTTTATAATATGCAGGCTGTACCGCAACGCATGTATGACAACCCTACATTCAGGCCAACAGATACCACCGTGTTCATAGGGTTGCCCATTTTGTCTTCTGAATACTTTAACCTTTCGAACAGTGGCTTTAAATATTCTGATTTGATGCAGCCAGATGGCGACTCCATTAAAGTTAATATCCCTAACATGCTGAGCAAATTGGGGAAACAAAATTTCATCACCATCAATTATCATACCGATCTCATCTCGTTTGGGTTCCCTATAAAGAAAAATTATTTCAGTTTTAATGCTACCGAGAAAGTAGATATTCGTTTTGGCTATACCAAGGATTTTATGAATTTCCTCTGGAATGGTAACGGAGGTGCTTTAATAGGGCAAACATTAAGTTTAGCTCCAAGCTTTAACGCTACCCATTACCGCGAATATGGTTTTGGCTGGTCTCGCCATATAAATGACAAATTAACTTTGGGTGGAAAAATAAAATATTTGTACGGCGAAGAGAATATTACAACTACAAATACAAGTGCATCGCTATATACCGATGCCAATGACTTTGCACTTACCGGCCAGGCTAACATTAATGTAAACACATCAGGCATTGATAATAATGAATTCAACTTTAATAGCGGGAAAGATATTACCAACTATCTTTTCAAAAAGCATAATGGCGGGGCTGGTGTTGACCTGGGTGGCACTTATAAACTCAATGATAAAATTACTTTATCGGCTAGTGTTATTGACCTTGGTTTTATTACCTGGCACGACAATACAACCAATTACCAAAGCAATGAAAGCAATGCATCCTTTACTTACAATGGTGTTGATGTGAATACCTTTATCAGCAGTAAATCAATACAAATAGGTAACGTACTACAAACCACTCTCGATTCCATTAAAAAAACATTCCAGATAAACACACTGCATAATAGTTATACCACCATGCTTAATGCCCAGGTATACCTTAGTGGCAATTATAATGTTACAGCAAAAAGCACTGCAGGCATTTTGCTTTATGGTCAGTTTTACAGCACCGGAATTAATCCGGCTTTAACATTATCATTCAACCAGCAGGTTGGTAAGTCATTCACTGCTTCTATTTCTTATTCTATCTATAACAGAAGCTATACTAATATTGGACTTGGCTTAGCCCATAAGCTGGGACCCGTTCAACTTTATTTTGTAAGTGATAATCTTTTAGGTTTTTTCCTGCCACAAGATGCAAAAAACATAATGTTTCATTTCGGCATTAATATAGTATTGGTGCACAAAAGGCCGGTGCCTAAAAAAGCTCAATTCTAATATAACTTATTTACTACTTTAATAAAAAACCCCGCAATGCGGGGTTTTTTATTTTAAAAGATAATGTTTCGTTTAACAGGTTACACTTAGTGATTATTGATACCCGGATTATTATTAACCTGACGAGCCTGGTTCATACCTCCGGTATGCTGATGATTAGCATCGCGCTGAGGCATTTGATTTACTTCTACAACAGTTGTCGGCCTGCCGTCACCATGGTGCCCATCATCGCGATTTCCATTGTCATGATGTCCGTCATCGTGATTCCCATTATCATGGTGTCCATCGTCATGATGTCCATCATCATGGTGCCTGTCGTCATGGTGTCCTTCATCGTGATATCCGTTATCAGGGCGGTACATGCCAACTTCATTATTGCCATAAACGTGATGAGGGTCTGAATTATAGCTTATAACTACCGGTTGTATTTGCCCGTGATGGTACCTTTCTACCTCATACCTATCTGGCCCAGCAAAATAATTATACCTACGATCATTATCGTAATTCATTCTGTTAATTATAGCCGTATGCATCAAAAATATATCATTGTTTCCGCGCGGCATGTAATACCTGCTTATATAAGGGTCGCATATGTACTGATTAGGAACAAAACACCAGTGATCAGCAGGTATTCCATATCCGTTGTTCATACCATAAGTCAAATCAACTCCCGAAGGCAAAGGCGCCCATCCGTAGTACTGGTCTGAATTCCTCCAAACTACCCATGCAGGGCCCCATTGCAGATCGGGCACCCAAAACCATCCATAGTTATAATCGTAATTCCATCGGCCATAGTGGAATGTTGCCCATCCCCACGCGTAATCAGACGCCCATGTCCAGCCAAATTGTTCAGTATAAGCCCAGTGTCCTCCCGTTGAATAAGGAATAAAACCAGGCCCGGCATTAGGAATAAATACATAACCATAATTAGGATAATTAACCCATTGTCCGTAGGGAGTCAATTGATCATAAAAGGTCTGCAACGACACTACAGGCTGGTCTTGTGCCACCGAAATTTTCGGAGTGAATGTGCTGAAAGATATTGCAGCGGCAACTATCAGCGATTTAAATATTGTTTTCATGTTCTTAATTTTTATTTCAGTTTATTGTTCAGTCCAACACTACTTTACTTTAATTATTTCCACATCATATACTAAAGGAGTATATGGGAGTATTAAATGGCTTTGTTTCTGTTCACCATAGGCAAGTGCAGAAGGAATTAAAGCCTTAACACTTCCGCCCTCTTCCAGGTTTGTAATGATGTCATCAAATCCTTTTATAAAATAATCTTTACCATACACCAATGTAAATGTTGTTCTTCCGGGGCCATGGTCCGATGTTTCAGCTACTGCACCATCTAAAAGCATGCCGGTATATTTCACTTCTACCGAATCGCCTGCTTTAATTGGCTTGCCTTTACCTTTAACCCTATTAAGTATATAAATACCATCACTTTCTGGTTTTACCTTCACATTATTATCTGCCAGGTACTTATCAATATCTCCCTTTTCATCTGCTTTCCGTTTTTCCAGCATTTCCTGACGTTCCTTAATTTTCTTATCTATTTCGTCAGCCATTTGCTTTGGTGTTTCAAATCCTACAAGTTTTATATAAAATGTAAGCATTGAACCCGGCTTTATAAATGATGGCAACTGCTTCGATTGAAAAGTTTTAAGGTATAACGAATCGGCACTGATCTTAAAACTAGCGCTGTCACCTATTGACATCATTACGACACCTTCAGGAAGGCACCCCTTAAAGCTCTCCTTCAAATGTAATTTCATAGTTAACGAAGAATCTTCCATTCTTCTTTTATGATGAGCATCATAAATAACAGAATCATTGGCATTCTTAAGTGTAAGCATAACTTCGGCATAATCTCCTATGCTTGGCTTAGCGCCTTTTTCATCGTGCTTAAAGAAATGATATTGCAAGCCGGTGTTAGCGTCAGTTTCAAAATCACTAGTCGAAGAATTTTTACACGCTGCGAACATTGAAAAAACTGCAATTGTTGCAATACTTAATTTGGGGATAACTTTCATGTTTAATTTTTGAATTAGATTAAATTTTGAATTGAAGGTTTAGTCTATGGTTTAGCATTACTTATCAAAAGTAGAAAATGCTTTTAATATTACCGTAAATATTGCACTAATTTGAGGTATCGCTTATCAATACGCCATAACGCACTGATTTTCAGTTTTTATCGAAAAATAAATAAGAAATATTACTGTTTTACAATTTTATTGCAATACTTATCATCCACTAAAATGCAATAAACACCTGTAGGCAGGTTACTCATATTCATATTCAACGTTTTGCTATTTATTGTTTCGGCAATTACAATTCTTCCGTACATATCAATAACCTTTATTGTACCCGAACTTATATTGGCCGGTAATTCTACTGTTATAAAATAAGTTGCCGGGTTAGGATAAATTTTTACGCTTTCAATATTATCTATTGCATATAAACCACTTGGGCTTTGATACTCATCTGCACCGATATCTATATGGCTGCCAACTATTCTGGCATTCCCATCAAAATCACGTTCACTTGTATCAACAGGAAAGCCGGGCATACCTTCATTGATGCATGACGATGATGAGAGCAAATGAAAATTTAATGCAGATAATGTAGTATCAGTTAACGATGGGTTTGTAAAAACTGAATGTGAGTCGAATCCACTACCGCTCTTATAGCTTGTAAAACCTGTATAGGAAAATGTACCGTATGAAAATGTGGCATTAACCGAATCGCTTTTAATTGAATAATATCGGTTATAATCGAATTGAAACGCTTTGGAGTTTCCGGTATTCCAACCTGAAGATATTATGGCATCACTCTTACTATAAAATATGTTATTGTAAAAGGAGCAGTTTTCGCTATAACTCAATGATAGCTCTCCATTACCTGTTGCCAGTGTATCATTGGCAAAAAAGGTATTGTTTGATATAGTAGAATTAATAACCCTGCCAGTATTTACGGGGCCATCGTACCCTCCTACCTGCATCCCGCCTCCATTTCTGTATAAAATATTATCTCTCACTTTAATATTAGCTGTAGTATCTCCGGGGATTTCGCACCCTACTTCAATGCCCCAGTCGTTATTATAGCTTTCATTTTGCTCAACTATTGTATTCTTACCACCGTCAACATAAATACCCGCGGCAGAACCATCATATACCGAATGGCATTTCCAAACGGTATTATTTTTTACTACTCCATTTCTGGCATGATCTGTGAAGGGGTCGGGGCAGGTGCCATAATTACCTGCTATATCAATCCCTATATTCTGGTTATTATGAACCATATTATTACTGATACTAAAGCCATCTATATTACCATCCAGCGTACAGCTTTCACTAAATCCGGTAGCATTATCATAAAAGTTATTACCCTGTATGGTGATATTTTTCAACGATGTAATTGAATCACCATAGGCAATTAATGGCTGTGCATTTTGGCTACTATTGGGTACAGCCGAAAAAGAAGCGTTCCAGTATATATGATGAATAACATTATTTGCTATTTGGATATTACTTGTTACTCCATCAATAAATATGCCAATACTGTTATTGCCAATACAATTATAAAATTCGAGCCCTATTATTTTAATATAGCTCTGGCTCGAAATTGTAAGCAAAGTTGCCGCTGTTGCATTTCCACTAATAATTGCCTTACCACCATTGTAATTAGTAAGTGTTATATAGCCACCACCCGCAGAACCAGAAACGGGCATACTTATTTGTTCAACATAAGTTCCGGCCATTATTTGTATTGTAGTACCCGGGGTAGCATTATTACAAGCATGCTGAATTGTTTTCCAGGGGGTAGCTGTATTTTGCGCTTGCACCTTTGTATTTGCATCGCTACCTGTAGTAGCAACATAATAGGTTTGGCAATAGCCCGATAAACCAAATAATGCAAACACAAGAGTAAAAAGAAGTACTTTATTATTGAAATGGTATTTATTCATGTCCGTTTATTTCGTTTTGCTATTTGTTTTCTACGAATATGTTATAGCAAACATAATCAATTAACTGCCTTTTTTGAAATTTCGACCTGTTACTAAGTAGTTGATTAACAAATAAATGATATTTTTACCAAACAATGCTCATTTACCGAAATAATCAGTCAACTATAAAAATGAAAAACATATTACTGTTTTTCTGTATTCTTTTTGTTTCGGTAAGCACTTATGCACAAAAAGATAGTACAGGTTTAAAGCGGTTACCATTTGCAAGCTTTAACAACCCCAGTATTGACAAGCGAATAAGAGAGGGCCGTAACCTGATAATCCATCTTTTTACCGATAGTGCAGGTTCGCATACATACACTGGCCCCATATTTGTTGGTGATGCTAATTCACTTATAATGGTTGGCGGCACAGAGCAATATCATGGCTATTCAGATGCAGGCTTTACTTACGAAGAACGCGTTACATCATATACCAATGATGAAATTACAGTTATACCCTTTAGAGAAATAGAATATATATCAGTTCAACCGCGGTTAAGGCCACTTTTTAGCGGCCTTGTTATAGCCTCACTTGCAACAGTCTGCATTGTTACTCCACTTGCTATCAGTGGATACTCTTCACAGGGGTTCCCGGCATCGCAAATAGTTGAAACAGCAGCAGCATCACTTGTACTAAATGTAGTGCTCTACAAGGTGTTCCGTATTCGTAAATTCAGAATTAAAGGTTCAGGTACGGCAAAAATCTACACTGATTAACGCAGCAAGTTGCCGGCACATTATATACTGCCGGGTTAATCCCGAACAAAACTTCACTATACTTACTATTAACATATTGTAATACATTTGTGCAAGATAAAATCATCATGCTCATACTAAGTCGCCATTCTGTAAGTAAAATAATTCTGCTTTTAAGCATATTTATTTCTTTTAAAGCATTTGCGGCCAAGCCCACCTGGTCAATTGAAGTAAAAGGAACTGTAACCGAAAAAGGACAACCACTTCAGGGAGCAGTAATATCTTTATTTTCCGATAGTGTTTTACTGCAACAGGTTACATCACCCGATGGCGATTTTGTCTTTAATCTTCGTGCCGATACCGAGTACATGTTTACGTTTTCAAAGCCAGGCTATATTTCAAAATGTATAACCTTTTCAACTAAAAATGTTCCGCTGGCCCGCGCCAAAACCGGTTTTTCGGCATACGATATTGAAGTAAGCATTTTTAAAAAGATCGATGGTGTTGATATAAGCCAATTGTTACAAGCCCCACTGGCCATGATACGCTATAATGCCGACCTTAACGATGGTGATTTTATGTACGATGAAAAATATGCTAAAAGCATAAAACCATTTTTATCGGTACTTGATTTTGAACTGAAACAGGAAATGAAGCGGGTTGAAGATGAAAAGAAAGTAGCATTGCGCGATGGTGAATTGAAGAGGCAAAAAATAATGACTTACTCGGCAATTGTAGTATTGCTATTGGTTATGGGCTTTGCCATATATGCATACAAGAGTTACAGACAAAAGCGTAAACTAAACAATGACCTCGATTTCCAGAATAAGAGCATAGAGCAAAAGAACAGAGAAATAACAGATAGCATTAGCTATGCCAAAAGAATACAGGATGCTATTTTACCTGCACCTGAAACTATACGCCAAATAATGCCCGATAGCTTTATACTATTTAAGCCTAAGGATATTGTGAGTGGCGATTTTTATTTCTTTTTACATAACAAGGAGAAGATATATTTCGGTGCGGCCGATTGTACAGGCCATGGTGTACCTGGCGCATTTATGAGCCTTATCGGGTACGAAAAACTTTATGATGCATCTCACCAAACATCACATACCGGAGAAATACTTTCGATAGTAAATAAAGGAATACGTAAATCGTTGCGCCAAAGCACCGATAGTAACTCTACCCGCGATGGTATGGATATTGCATTGTGCTGCATACAAAAAGAAAATGGGGGAACCCACTTGTCTTTTTCAGGCGCTAACCGCCCTTTATGGGTAATACGTAAGGGCGCAACCGAACTGGAAGAATATAAACCTACCAAGAAAGCGATTGGTGGCTTTACAGAAGAAGATCAGGGCTTTGATGTTTTTAAAACCGAAGTGAAAGAAGGCGATACTATATATATGTTCTCTGATGGCTATACAGATCAATTTGGTGGAGAGAAAGGCAAAAAATTCACATCGAAGCGCTTTAAAGACTTACTACTCGAAATAAAGAACATGACCATGATTGATCAGGCCAAGCACCTTGAAAGCTTTATTGATGGCTGGAAACAAAAGGAAGAGCAGCTAGATGATATTCTTGTTTTAGGAGTAAGGATATAGATTACTTCACATATCACTAAGATTCACTATCGTATTGGCTTCAGCCCCAAACCCCTAAAGGGGCTTTAGAACCTAACGTGTAGTTAAAGCCCCTTTAGGGGTTTGGGGCAACACACACAACTATCCCTCATTACAATTTACCACATAAAAAAAGCCCTGCATTACTGCAGGGCTTTTAAAATTTCAATAAAACTATTTACTTAACCATAAACTTACCACGGTCAACAATGTTTCCGTCTTTATCATTTAAGGTGTATAAGTACATACCCGAAGCATACGAAGAAGTATTTACATTAACCAAGCCGCTCTTCATTTCTACTTGTTCTAATTTCCTACCGGCTACATCGTACACATTAATGTATTGTGCAATATTACCAACTGTAGTAAAAGTAATTTGGCTTGTACATGGGTTAGGGAACACGGTAACTTTACCATTATAACTCAACTCATTAATACCTGCAGGTGCAGTAGAATCCCATACAATATTTTTTACTGTACCATTAGTATTCATGTTCATTTGTACAAGTATATAGCCAATTCCTTGGGTATACCAGTTATATTGATGATATACAGTATTTGTAACTCCACTACCTGTCGGAGGAGGTCCCCAGCTACCACCAGTAGTATGCATGGTAATGCTATCAATATCCACTTCATGATGATTTTGACGTAATACCTGGTATGTACCTGTTGGTGTTGTCATCATACCATAAGCATCAACTGTATCTGAGTAGGTAATATTGGTAGTAATCTTTTCTGAATCATAAAAAAGAATGGTTTGATTAAACTTAACAGTGCCTCTACTAAGGCTAGTACCAATATCAGACGAAGCACCATAAGTTGCAGGAAGGTTAGCCTGCACAAATACAGGGCTCAGTTTCATTCTTACATCAAATGTGTATCCGCTTATAGGTACAACAATTTGTCTTGAGCCAACTACTGAAAAAACACTACTTGTATTTGACAGAAAATTACCACCGGTAACACCAACTGTAGAATCTTCAAGATTAGAGCCTGGAAATACACTGGTCCAACTGCCTGGAGCCTTGAAAATTACATGTGCTGTTTTTTGATGCTTTAAAACACCGAAATTCCATGTTTGAGTACTTGCACTTGGGTTACCCGGCAAATAACCTGATGTAGAATCAGTCGCTGTGGTAACTGTTAAACCTGCTGAAGGCAAATCAGCAGACGTTATTGTAATTTGTGCCGATACATGTGTTGCAAAAGCAACAAAACCTAAAATGGGAACAAGACACAATTTTGTAAATTTCTTCATGACGTTGATTAATTTGGTTATTGAATAGCAAATATACGAAATACCGTTTATATAAATCAAAGCAATTTCATTCGACTTCTCTTATAAAAAACCTCTTAAAATTTGGTAATACATTCATTATTTTTAATTTTGTGAAAAGCTCAATATTTGATGAAATATATTTACGACTACATACATAGAGGCAGTGCTATATGCGCCAAACTTGCATCCTCTTTTATCTTATTTTTCATAAGCGATTTTTCGGCTGCCCAAACCAGCCTTAAAGGAACCATTAAAGATTCCACTTCGCAGGAAGCTCTTATAGGTGTTGTTATTTCTGTAGATAGCACCATGAATACTACAACTGACCTTAACGGACATTACAAAATAAATGTAAGCAGCGGTACTCATACAGTTAGCTACAGCTATATAACCTATCAGAGCAAAACCATTAAAATAAATGCTTCCGGTAACGAAATGGATGGAAACATTGTATTGCAACCCATTTCGCAGGGTCTGCAAACTACAGTGGTAAGCGCAAGCTTATATGGAAAAAATATTGAAGAAGAAAATGTATCGATGCAGGTAATGAAAGGGCAAACTCTTGAAAACACGGGTGTACACGAAGTAGATGAGGCTATGGATTATGTACCTGGAGTATCGGTAGTTGACCAGCAGGTAAATATACGTGGTGGTAGTGGCTGGACATACGGGGCAGGCAGCCGTGTACTTATTTTAGTTGATGGATTACCTGAACTTACCCCCGATGCCTCAGACGTTATCTGGGATTTTTTACCTATTGAACAGATTCAGCAAATTGAAGTTATTAAAGGCGCTTCCTCAGTGTTATATGGCTCAGGGGCCTTGGATGGGGTTGTAAATGTACGTACTGCATACCCTACTTCTACACCTTCTACTACTATTGGTTTCCTTCAGGGTATCTATGCTAATCCTTCAATACCCGGAGCCGCCTGGTGGAACGGCATGCAACAGCCATATTTTAACGGCCTTTCGTTTATGCACAGTCATAAAATAAAACAATTTGATCTGATTCTCAGCGGCAACCTATACAACGAACAGAGCTACGAACAAGGCACTTATGATCAGAGGGCAAGAATAAGCTTAACTACACGTTATAGATTTAAGCATGTAGATGGGTTAATGGTAGGAGTTAAAACAAGCTATATGTACCAGAATAATGCTACTTACCTTGGATGGGCCAATGATACTTCCGGAATTATAAAGCCATTAGATGGATTAAGTGGACCAAATTCAACCATTATAAATGCATTATTCAGGCGCCTCGTTATTGACCCGTTTATAAATTATTATACCCCCGGTGGAAGCAGAATTACCCTACAGGCCAGGTATTTTTTATCGAGCAATGTAGATTATGGAAGCAATAAAGGGTCAATAGCACAATCGTATTATTATGAGTTACAATATCAAAAGAATTTCAAATATCATATTACACTTACAGCCGGTGCAGTAGAAAGTAACGACATTGTAAATGCAGCATTATATGGTACCCGTACCGAATATACACAGGCAGGTTACTTACAACTGGAAAAAAAGATAGGTGACAGATTAACACTTACGGGTGGCTTACGCTATGAAACTGCTAAAGTAGATTCATCCATACAGCATTCTCCTGTAGTATTCAGGGCCGGAGCTAATTACAAAATTGCAAAGGCAACATACTTGCGTGCGTCTTATGGTGAAGGGTATCGTTTCCCTTCCATTGCAGAAAAATATATCAGTACTAATGTAGGTGGAATAAACATATTCCCTAACCCCAGTATACAACCCGAAACAGGTTATAGTAGTGAAATTGGAATAAATCAGGGTATAAAAATGGGTAGCTGGATGGGATATGCTGATTTAGCCCTGTTTTTTACTCAATACAAACAATTGATAGATTTCTCGTTTGGAATATGGCCTCCTGCTGATTCTGCCGGATCAAAAACTGCACCAAAAGATTTTCATTACCTTGGATTTAAGTCTGTAAATGTCGAGAATGCTTTGGTTTATGGCGCTGATTTTTCATACACTGCAGCCGGGAAAATATTGGGCCTGCCCGCACAGCTTGTTCTGGGCTTTACACCTATTGAGCCTATAAACATAGACCAACGTGATACAGTTAATAAGTATGAATCGACACACCCAAACCTTAGTTCAGGACAAAAAGACTCACTATCAAAAACTGAAATATTAAATTACCGGTCTCTCTTTACTGCAAAATTTGGTTTTGATATTTCTTATAAAAAACTTACTGTTGGAGGAAATGTACGTTACAACAGTTATATGGTTAATATGGATAAGATCTTTATTGGACAAGACCCTCTGTTATATGGTTATGAACCCATACCTGGTATTGCGGAATTCCGCAAGGCCCACCATAATGGCGAATTCATAGTTGATGCCCACCTCTCCTACCAAACAAGCGATGCGGTTAGGGTTTCATTTATAGTCAAGAACCTGTTTAACCAAATGTATATGGTACGCCCTGCCTTACTTGGCCCACCACAAAACTTTACTGTGCAGGTTAACATCCGTTTTTAGACTAATTTATTTTTAATACTTTTACCCTACAAACCTTAAAGAACACGTTATGAAAAAATGGCAGATAAGCATCCTATTGATCGCAGTATTATTTATTGCTATGGGAGCAACTACAAAAATAAACCCATCTGACGATGGCTTTAAGAACTTACAAATACTACCTAAAGATATAAGCGAAAAAGAATTGCATAATGTAATGCGCGATTATTCTATTTCATTGGGTGTACGTTGTGGCTTTTGCCATGCCCGTGTTAGCGATACTACTAAAAAGGAGCTTGATTTTGCAAGCGACGCAAAAGATGAAAAGAAAATTGCGCGCCACATGATGCAGATGACTGCCTATTTAAACGCCAATTATTTCAACTTTACGGCTTCTACCAAACCCGATACCATACACATGATAATGTGTTATACCTGCCACAGAGGTAAAACACAACCTGATGGTAAAACAATGCGTACACAAGTTGACTCTATTATGAGCCAATTTCGTAAGAAGCAGTAATTAAGCCGGTTGCCTGTTAGCAGGAAATAACCTAATTTTGAGTAATAACACCCATTGACATGAGAAAACTCAATGCATTTACTCTGCTATTTAGTAGCCTATTAATGCTGCTTCTATGCAACCCCTCTAACGCTCAACAGCATAACTTACAGGCAATCTTCAACCAATTAAAGCCACCAACAAATACAGGCCCGTCCTTCAATTCATTACCAACCAATACCCAAAATCAAGTACATCTTAATTCATTACTGCAATTGCAGGAAAATTCTAAAACTCTCTCAATACATATTCCTAAAAAACCAAGCAGCACAACCGATACAATATATGTAGGCATAAGCCCTAACGACACACTTATAATTACCGGCAATTATACCCATACAGGGCCAATTGTTGTTTTGCTGAATGGCGTTTTAATTATAAAAAAGGCTACCATGACCAACCTGGGTGACCTTATAGCCCTGAACAATGGCAAGATAGTTATCGATTCATCTACTGTAAGTTTCCCTCAAAGCTATTTCTACCAAAGGTCTTTACTATTGGTAAACAAAGCAACTGCAACCATACGTAATACCACCTTAAGCTACGGCGGATTCTCCCACAACTGCTCAGTGTACGACACTGCCGTATTAACGTTAACGAATGTAACCCAACCTGACTGGATGACTACAGGTATGGGTGTGAGAGCAACCATAAACATAAACGGGACCAATCAGGTGGGGGAAATAATTATTGCTGATAATGTAAACCTGAATATTAAAAATGCAACCAACTGCCTGCTATGGCACCAGATACCCGATACGGCAGTGGTTAATTGGTCGTTTGGCAAGCGCGATACTGCATATGGTTACCAATTCAATAAAACCAAAGCAGGTATAAAAGGAGTTGAGTACAGCGTAACTGCCGATTCGGTATATGGTGTTATGTGGGCCTTGATGCCCAGTAGCGGTTCAACAATCAATATTAGTAATTCCAAAATAAGGTCTATTGGTTTGTGGTTCGATAAACCTAAAGACTCTGTAATTGTATCGGGCATTACTGATAATGCAACCTACTCCAGCTTCACTACTCCTTTGTCTGACAGAGTTCTGACATTTAGCAACTGCACAGTGCAAACATGGAGTTTTTATGTATTCCATAAATCTATTATAAATGTAACAGGATGTATTGCAGGTGAAATAGGCACCGAAGATTCATCGAAAATGTATGGGAATAATTATTTGGTCGATGGCTCCGGCGGTTACCATTGGACAAGCGGGACTTCGAATATAACTTCAGCTAATGCTACCGTTAATAGTTATGTTCGCAGCGAAAAGTCCGGTTTCTTTATTTTTGGATATGGTACAATTGGCGGTTCAGGCCTGGCAGAAGCAATTGATAATGCGTTATTGATAGTAGTACAAAGTTTAGTACCGGCAGACCCTACGGCTATAAACGGAGGAGCAGCATGGTTCGATAATATTAACCAAACGGGTAATTTATTTGCCGACTCCATTGCTCCCATTAATGGCTCAGCATGGATACACCGTGGCCCTACCAGTAACTGGATGTATTTTAAAAACTGGCAACTGTTTTACAGGCCTGTAAGCGCCACCACTTGGATTCCTATAACCAACATTGACACAAACGAAGTAAGTAATAGCCTATTAACTAACTGGAACACACATGGCCTTAATAGTGGCGTATATGACCTCGACCTGAGGATAACGGATACATGGGGCAACAGTGTAGATGCTATAAAACAAATCACACTGCTTCCGCTTATTTTAGGAGTAAATGAAGTTACCGATCTACCAGAGTTTAGTATATACCCGAACCCTGCAAAGCAATCGGTTACTGTAAGTTTCACTGCAACACAAAGTGAAAAGGTACAGATTGAATTGACAGATATTTCAGGAAGACAGGTATTCATCAATTCAAACTTCATAAGTATAGCAGGCAAAAACACAACACATTTAAACACATCTCAATTGCCTGTAGGAACTTACATTTGTCGCATAACTACTACCGAAGGCAGTGTTCAGCAATTGCTTGAAGTACAAAAATAAAAGGAGATATTCTGAACTACCTTATTAACTCTACATACCCACGCAGATTGTAGGTTTTGTTTTCGTAATCGGTAGCTTTTAAAATATAGTAGTAAGTGCCTTCAGATTCTTTTACACCGGCATCGCTTGTCCCGCTCCAGTCGTTATTAGGAGATTTCGATTCAAATAATTTCTCGCCCCAGCGATTATATATAACCAGGTTATACTCTTTCATATTACCCGCTGTTATATGGAATACATCATTCTTTCCATCTCCATTAGGGGTAAACACATTAGGTATATAAAGACTATCAATAACATATACATTCTTCTCAACCGAGTCTCTGCATCCCTTTACATTAACTACATACAACCATACCGGGTATACGCCCGGAGTAATATATTGTTGGTAAGGGTTCATGGTATCAGAATTATTTCCATTACCAAAGGTCCACCACCAAAGGCTTCCGCCCGCAGTTACATTTTTAAAATATACAAACTCGCCACCCAAAATGGTATCGGGAGTTGGGAAGAAATTGGCACTTAGTACCGGGACGACAATGGTTTCAGTTGCTGTTGCAGGACATGAGTAACTATCGGTAACCGTTACTGTATAGGTACCTGAAGGCAATGAGGCAGTTGAGTTTGTTCCACCTGAAGGAGCCCAGCTATATGTATAAGGAGCAATACCGCCTGAAACAAACACCTGAGAATTGCCACCATTAGCGTTACAACCTACAGTATCTTTTATACTCAATATGATCTTCGATGGCTGGGTAATGGTATCAATTAAGGTATCGGTACAACCATTAGCTATGTAAGTAACCAGTACTGTATCTATACCTGCTGTTAAGTTTGTTGCTGTAGCATTGGTCTGAACAGGATTAGTACTCCATGCATAACCATACAAGAGTGTATCGCCACCAATAACACTAACTGTAGCGCTACCAGTGCTGGCACCAAAACACTTTACATTATTGCTTGCCGAAATATTGGCAGTTTGCCCTGAGTGAATTACAATTGCCGATGCAGTATCAGTACAGCCGTTTGAATCGGTTACTGTTACCTCATATGCACCCTGGCTTATACCCGAAATGGTTGCACCCGGACCTCCAGGGACCCAATTATACAAGTATGGTGTTGTTCCGCCATGGCCTGTAGCAGTTGCACTTCCATTGGCACCGCATGTTGCAGCAGTAGTACCTGTTGTTACTGTAAGTACCGTTGGTTGGGTAACTGCAACTGTAGCAGTAGCAACACAATTATTTGCATCGGTAACGGTTACAGTATAACTGCCTGCAGCAAATTTTGTGGCTGTATCTGTTTTCTCACCATCGGTCCACAAATATTTATAAGGTGGGGTTCCACCGGTAGTAATAATTATCCCGCTGCCATTACTATCGCCAAAGCATTTTACATTTGTTACCTTACCAAGTGTCGCCACTAACACAGCCGGTTGTGTAATGGTAATAGTATCGGTAGCAGTACATTTATTTACATCGGTAATTGTTACAGTGTATGTACCCAGGCCAAGATTACTAGCTACTGCATTAGTTTGCGGTCCGGGGCTCCATACATACGTAAACGGGCCTGTTGCGCCTATAATAGTAGCTGTGGCACTTCCATCTGATAAACCGTTACAACTTATATCTTTAATGGTACTGAACCCTGCCGATACACCTGAGTCGCCAACTATAGTAATAGCAGTATCAGAACATCCATTCGAATCGGTAACTGTAACCTTATATATTCCGGGGCCAATTCTTTTAGCAGTATCGCCCGTTTGCCCGCTTGGGCTCCACAAATATGTATATGCACCTGTACCACCTACCCCATGAGCAATTGCAGAACCGTTGGTGCTGTCGCAGGTAGCCGGTAGCATACTTGCTGTTGCTGTTGGAGGCTGGCTATGCGGAACCGTATCCAGCACTTTTGTTTTACATCCTGCCGAATCGGTAACCGTTACAGTATATGGGCCCGAAGCAAGGCCTGAATCTTTAGCGGCTGTTTCGCCGTTGTTCCATATATAAGTATACTTGCCGCTACCACCTATAACTGCTGTTGCTGTTCCGTTATTACTGTTGCAGGCTGTTTGCGTATTTACAAATGAAACAACCAATGCCGGAGGTTGTGTTATAGTAACTGAGCCGGAACCTGTACATTTATTAGAATCGGTAATTGTTACATTATACGTTCCCGAAGCCAGGCCCGTTATTGTATCACTCACGCTGCCCGCATACGACCATGCATAAGTATATGGCAAAGTGCCACCACTGGCTACAACATAAGCTGTGCCATTACTATCACCATCGCATTTATTATTTGTACTTATTATAGTATCGCCCAAGGCCTTCGAAGGTTGCGTAATTACAACTGTTATAGAAGTAGAACAACCATGCGCATCGGTAGCAGTGGCATTATATGACCCTGCGGCAAGGCTATCGGCTGTAGAATCGGCACTTACTACCGGGGGGCTCCATGAATAGGTATAAGGCCCTGTTCCACCGCTTGCACCAACAGTACCGCTTCCATTTTTTCCTCCTGTACAGGTTACCGGCGATTGCTTAATGATAACTACCATTAGCCCATTGGTAGGTTGTGTAATGGTTATAGAATCGCCGGCTTTACAACCATTTACATCGCTCACATTAACTGAATACGTTCCTGTCATTAAACTTGAAATAGTAGAATCTGTACTTACAACAGGGCTCCATGAATAAGTATATGGCCCTGTTCCGCCGGTAACCGAAGCTGTAACGCTACCATTGGCGCCACCAAAACAACTTACGTTGCCCGGCTTCATATCTATACTCACAACTTGAGGCTGTGTAATTGTTACTGTATCGGTAGCTATACAACCATTAGCATCAGTAACACTGGCAGTATAAGTAGCAGATGGAAGATTAGTAGCTGTTGCATTTGTTTGTGCGCTTGGTACCCATGAATAAGTATATCCTGCTGTGCCACCTATCATGGTAATAGTTGCAGTACCTATTTTTTGCCCGTTGCATGTTTCACCGGTTACGCCGCTGATAACAGGTACTATACCTGCATCGGGAATAATGGTAGTAGCCTTGGCAGTGCAACCGCTTGAATCGGTAACTGTAATAACGTAAAGCCCGGCAGCTAAACTTGTAGCGGTAATTGTTGTTTGTCCACCTGCCGCCCATGAATAAGTATATGGTTTAATTCCGCCACTTACCACAACCGTTGCTGTTCCATCACTTAACCCGCAATGAGCAGTAGTATTATTTGCCGTATCTATTAAAGCAGGGGGCTGTGTTATTATTACTGTATCGGTAACCGAACATTTATTTGAATCGGTAACTGAAACTATGTATTTACCTGCAGGTAAGGTATCTGCTGTTGCCTGTGTCCCTCCACTTGGGCTCCACAAATAGGTGTAAGGTTTTGCTCCGCCTGTTGCGGTAACAGTTGCATTACCTATTCCACCATGGCATTTTACATTTGTTTTTGCAGTAATTGAAGATGTAAGCGGATTAGGTTGCAAAATAGTTACCGAATCGACAAACTTTACCGGCGTGCATAAACCCAGTGTAACTATAACCTTATATTGTCTTCCGCATAGGCCCGTTATTGTTTGTGTTGTACTCTTATTAGCATCATCCCATAAGTAAGTCACCTTGCTGGTATCGGCACCGCCGCATAAATTGGCAGTTGCAGTACCATTACAGGTACAGGTAGCATTTGTACTTGCTATTGATAATGGTGAAAACGGCACACTAACCGATTTTACAAAGCCTTTACCACAGGCATATACTACCTGGCGGGCAGCATTAACCTTCACATCGAATACAGTATCTGGCAAGGTTATAGTATCAGCAAGCGCCATAGATGAGTTATACACGCTTATCCATTTTTGCGAACCTGCATATACGTTATCACAAATATCTACATCGAGCCCACCCCATGAATACGGGCTGCCTGTAACTTTTACACTATCATTAACCGCACCGGTAATTTTATTAAAACGCCTGAGCACACCGCCATCGTAGAGGTACAACCAGTTTAAGCTGGCAGCCATACCATTCATACCATTGGTATTACCAATGCCATTTACATAATTAATACTGGCAAGCTCCACAAACTTAAAGCCATCAGGTACTATGTATGTGGTAGGGCTAAGCGATGGTAAAGGCAGTTTTACAAGCGAATTGTTAAAGTGTGTAGGATCAATAACTGCAGATTTAGCCATTGCCATATAACATGAAGTACCTGAAGGATCAAGCGCTGCAAGTACAACACTATGGCCCGAAGCATTAGCAGCCAACACATTAAGGTTGGTGAATTTGGTAAACGAAGTATCAACAATAGTAGCCTGGAATTTAGAATTAGTTCCACCTGCTCCAATAATAAGGCTATCGTAACAACTGTTATACAAAGGCCTCCACATTTCATTCATTTTTGCATCAGCTGCAGACGTTGCTACCAATGCACCTGCAGAATTTACTTTCAACACTTTGGCCCCACCTGCAGATGCACCTTCAACCAGGTAGCTGGTTCCATTTTTTCTATCTACTGCAAGGCCACCAAAAATTGTAGGGTCAATACCACCGGCAGCAAATAACCACTGCGGTGTACCATTACTATTTAACTTAACTAATTGAAAAGGTTTATAACCGCCATAAACATATACGTTGCCATTATTATCGTAATCTAAATCATATGCTTTATCATTTAGGCTGGTGAACTTAGGGTCGGTGGTCCATGGGTCTATAACAATGGTTTTGTTCTTATCGTAGTTGCCTGCAATTTTAAATCCTTCAACCGTACCGTTAACTTTATAAGTAACTTTTAAACTACCACCACCTTCATAATTGCATTGGGGTGTATGGTCGGTAATGGTGCCAACTAATGAAGTTATAATAGTATTCCCTTTAGGGTCAATAAATGCAGTATTAGCACCATCGTAGTTCAATTTCATCAACGAAATATCGGCGCCTGGGTGAGCTATTATATCATATTCAAAGCCATCTTTACCGGTAGGGAAATAATACACCACATCAATACCCGGGTATAAATTATGATAGGTTAGTCTTTTGAAGCCATTTGCCTTTATAGTCTTGTTTGCTCCGGCAGCATAGGTATAATACTCTTCTTCTTTTTGTTCGGCACTTACCGTTACAGCAGGGTTCGAATTTTCCCAATCAGCATTCAGGTAATGTGTAACAGGCTTTTGGGAATTATCTTTTGTAAATTCCACATCATTATTATCGCGGTAAACAATGCCATGTGCAGTAAAATACAATTGCAGTTCGCCCAATGTAACCGAATACAACACCTTATCCTTAACAGTAAAGTCGGTATTAAACTGGCCCTTGTTTTCAATAAAGGCTTTATTGCCAAATGGCGAAACAGTCCATTTTTGAGTGTTTTTTACAGAAACAGGCAGTTTTTGGGCAATACCATTTATCGAAAGTAAATTCGCTATAAAAAGAGCTGGGAAAAGTATTTTTCTTGAAAAAAGTATCATTAATTCCTCAATAGTTCCACTATAGTATACGTTAAACCTTAAAATAGGGATACAATATACTAATATTTAGTGAGATATGCATGTTTAAAAAGCCGATGTTATAAACACTTCATAGTTAAGAATGAACGCTTTTTCATTCTTTTTCAGCACTCACAATCAGCGTTTTAGGCATTTTATATCAACAAATCATAGTTCATTGTGTTATTTGTAGTTTTGCCGTATTAATATAGTTATTACCTAACAAATTGAGCAGCGGAAATAATAAATACCAAAAGCGTAATAGTATTGTATTCTCTCATGCTACCGAGTTAACGTTGGTAAACAGCGGAGATGATTTTTTTAAAAGAGCCCTTGGTATAATAGAACGAAGTACAAAAACAATCCATTTTCAGACATATATATACATTGATGATAGCACGGGTAAGCTTATAACCGATGCTTTGGCCGTAGCAGCTAAGCGTGGCGTGCAGGTATTTTTACTGGTTGATGCATTTGGCTCGAACGACTTAAGTAATCATGCTATTGCAGCAATGTTAAAAAGCGGAATCCAGTTCAGGAAGTTTTCACCATTATTCAATAGATACCGCTTGCGGTTTGGCAGAAGACTGCATCATAAAATATTATTGGGCGACGAAACAGAAGCCCTTATTGGTGGAATTAATGTAGAGGATAAATACAGGGTGCAAGGGCCCGAAACACCATGGCTCGATTACGCTGTATATATAAAAGGCAATGTTTGCAACGATATTAACATCATTTGCGAGTCGTTATGGAAAGGGAAAGGATATAGAGTGCGCCGTAAAAAACTAAAGCAGATACTCGATACTTCAACATTAAACAGCGATACTATACCAGTACGTATTAGCCAGAACGATTGGCTGAGAAGAAAAGACCGTATATCGCAAGGGCTTAGGAATGCGCTGAGGCATTCTCATATATCTGCTACCTTAATGGCAAGCTATTTTCTTCCGGGCATGAAAGTGCGAAAGCTTTTGAAAAAAGCCACGAAAAGAAATGTGGCCGTGCGTGTAATATTACCGGGGGTGTCGGATGTGAAGCTGGCAAAAAAAGCCACTACTTATCTTTATGCCTGGATGTTCCGCAACAATATTGAAATTTACGAATGGAACGATACTATATTGCATGGAAAAATGAATATAGTAGATGATAAGTGGGCCTCGATAGGTTCATATAACATTAACCACCTGAGCCGCTACAGCAGTGTAGAAACTAACGTTGAAGTATTCGATGCTGCGTTTTGCCAGACTGTAAAAAAGGAATTAGATACTGTAATAACTAAATGCCATAAAGTAACCTACTCTGAGTATTTACAAAAAATGAATATGTGGCAAAAATTTACCTGCTGGTGCGCTTTTTACTTTATCAGGTTCCTGTTTCAGCTTGAATTCGTAATACTGTCGAAGGAATAAATAAAGGTTGGCAGGTTAAACCCGATATTTTTTAAGTTTGTATAGCTTAATACAATAAACAATGGCAATAAAATACGATTTCAATACCGACCTTGATGACCCTAAAACAACTATACAGCATAGGGATATTATACTTGCCAAAAATTTTCTGAAAAAGATATACCTCGACTGGTATCAGAATTTTATTGATTTTGCCAAGCTCAATCCCAATGGTAAGTATTTAGAAATTGGTTCGGGCGGTGGATTTTTAAAAGACCTTATGCCCAACGTTATTACCAGCGACATAATGCCATTACCCCATGTAGAAATGGAATTTTCGGCTGAGGTATTGCCTTTTAAAGACAATGAACTTGATGGTATTTTTATGGTAAACGTATTGCACCACATTCCGCATCCTTATATGTTTTTTAAAGAAGCCGAACGTGCATTGAAACCGGGTGGCAAAATAGTTATGGTAGAACCGGTAAATACTCCTGTATCGCGTTTCATTTACAAGAACTTTCACCACGAGCCTTTTTTACCTGAAGGTGGATGGGAGATTGCATCTACCGGCCCGTTAAGTGGTGCCAATGGCGCTATACCCTGGATATATATGAAGCGCGACCGTGCAAAATTTGAAAAAGAATTCCCGAAATTGAAAATTGAAAAACTACAACCACATACTGCTTTCCGATATACGGTTAGCGGTGGTGTATCTCGCAAATGCCTGGTACCTGAATGGAGTTATGGCTTTTGGAATGCAATAGAAAGGTTCCCTGGCATTCCTCCTCTTTTCGGAATGATTGGTACTTATGTGGTGAGTAAAAAGTAGTTTGTCTTTTTCCGAGCTTTCCATCAAAACCATATTACGTTTATTTTAACACAGAGTCCACGGAGAAAAATGAGTTACACAGAGTTTTCTGTATAACTCGCATATGGTGTTCTGCGCCTTCTCTGTGAAACTCTGTTCGATCTGTGCTCTCTGTGTTGATTTTTGGTAACCGTCCTTTTATATTTTACTACCTTCGTTTCATTCAATGAATCTCGCTAAAAAAATAGTACACCCCGTAATAAGAGCATGGCTTAGGTGTACTGCTTATTTTTTCTTTGAAAAGGTAATTGTAACAGGCAAGCAAAATATTCCTGAAGATGGCCCGGTTATTTTAGCATCGAATCATCCAAACTCATTTCTCGACGGTTTGCTTTTAACCTGTTATTACAAAAGGCCCATTTATTACTTAGCTAGGGGCGATGTATTCTCTTCGCCCTTTGTATCTGCCCTTCTCCATGCCATTAATATAGTACCTATATACCGTAGGGAAGAAGGTGCAGAACATTTTCCGAAGAATGAAGAAACGTTTGAGTTTTGTATAGAAACATTTGAAGATAACGGTACTATATTAATTTTCTCGGAAGGCCAGTCTGAAAATGAATGGGATCTGAGGCCCTTACGAAAAGGCACTGCCAGGCTATCTTACAGTGCATGGAGCAATGAAGGCATAAGCAGTAGTTTAAAAATTCTGCCGACAACTATTACCTATAGCTCATGGCTTAAAATAAATGATGTGGTGCATCTATCATTCCTCGATGTTATCCAAAAAAAAGATTTTCCCGAAGGTGTGGAGCAGGCTGTGCTACTCAGGAAATTCAATGAGACATTAAAAACGAAACTGGAAAATGATTGTGTTATTCTCGGCAAAAAAGAAAACCAAAAGGTCCAACAGACTATTGCCGGCTTTCTGCTTAAGAATTTTCCGAATGGAAAAGAAATGGCGATTAAAGCGCTAAGCAATTACAATAATGGTAATTCAGATGAAAAAGGAAAACATATTGATTTCGCCCATTACCTTAAAGCCAATGATATAAGGTATTTCAAACGCGCCAATCTACCGTTGTTTATGGTTAGCATTGCAGTATATGATCTGGCTTTCCTACTCAACATTATCCCCTTCTCTATTTGCGAATACATTACTAAACGCACAACAAATTATAATGAGTTTTACGATTCAGTATTGTTCTGCATGCTATTGTTTTTATACCCCACCTATTTATTAGCAATTTTATTTATTGCATATTTTGGAGCACATTCAATACTATTAGGGGTAAGCATAATTGCACTGATATTAATTACCGCCAAATTGCGTGAATGGGCTAAAAAAAATATGCAGGGCTATATAAAGAGGAAATATTTTAAGCCGCTTTCAGCTATGATCGATGAGCTTTTTGGAAAAGGTAGTGACTAACTATCCATTCATCACCATTGTTATAGCCCCATAGCTCAGCACAGGCCATAAAGAATATTCTCCAGTACACCCACCATTTTACCGCATCTTTTTCGCCATATACCTTTTTCATTATTTCCATTATCTCAGGCTTGACAGCATCCATATTACTGAGCCATGCTTCCGATGTTTTTTGATAATGCGTACCACTTACACGCCAATGCTTTTCATTCGTAAAGTGGTCATTGAAATAGAACAGCAGATCATCACTCGGCATAATGCCGCCGGTAAAAAAATATTTGCTCATCCAGTCGGTCTCATCAATCACTTCAAACTTATAGGCATATTCCTTATGCGTAAAAATATGGACAAACAATTTTCCATCATCATTAAGGAAGCTAGCAATTTTTTTCAGCAGCAATTCGTAATTACGCATGTGCTCGAACATCTCTACCGATACTACCCTATCGAATTTACCATCGATCTGAAAAACATTTATATCAGCAGTAATTATAATCAGGTTCGATATATTTCTCTTTCTGGCCTGCTCATCAATAAATGCTTTTTGGCTATGCGAGTTACTTACAGATGTTATTTTGCTATTAGGGAATTTTGCAGCCATAAACAACGACAGTGAGCCCCAACCACAACCCAGCTCCAGTACTTTTTGCCCATCCTTCAATTCCGCTCTTTCGCAGGTAAGCTCTAACATATCTTTTTCTGAGGTATCAATATCTGCTACCCCTTCCTTCCAGAAACCCGAGCTGTATTTTAAATGTTTGCCTAAAACCTTGCAAAAGAATTCCGCAGGCATTTCATAATGCTGTTCATTAGCCTCCGCTGTATTTATAGCTATGGGCGAGCTTTTCAGTTCAGCAATAAGTTTCATCAAATGCTCCTTTTGCGCAGCTTCCGAGCCTTTATTTTCGTCAGCAAGGCGTTGCTTTAGCAGTTTACGTATACCCATACGTAAAGCAAAATCGGGCAACAAATCTTTTTCTAATAATGAACTATACCACATACCTTCTATTTCTTTTTAAACCAGGGTACAAATACCGAAGTAGTCCGTTGATATTCTTTATAAGCATCTCCCTTCGAACTTATCGCCTGTTCCTCTGTCATTGGTATTCCGGTAACCTTGAACAGTAAAAGAATAATAGTTACAGGGCTCACAATACCTATCCAGCCATAATCTGCATTTAACGACACCATAAAATATCCTACCCATATCATCGATTCGAAAAAATAATTGGGATGGCGCGAATAATTCCAAAGCCCTGCATCGCACACTTTACCTTTACTTGCAGGGTTCGATTTGAATTTCTTTAACTGTCCATCGGCAATAGCTTCACCCAAAATACTTATGACCCAAACTGCAATGCCTCCATATTCCAATAGAGATATTTCGGGCTTTTTGTTGAATGCAATTAAAAAGAAGGGAGTAGCCAGGTATATATTCGATAAGGCCTGCGACTGGAAGAAAAAGAAAAACTTGCGATCGGGGTTCGGTGCCCATTCCTCACGCAGGCGCTTGTACCTGCCTTCTTCAACCTGCAAGTGTGAGCCAACGCGGATAAGCAAGTATATACCCAGACGCATACTCCATATTAACACCATTGCCGAGATCAAAAGCTTTCTTTCCCAATAGCCATCGGCCATCAGGCAAATTACAATGGCTATTATAGAAAAGTTTACTGCCCAAAAAATATCGACAACCCCTGCATTTTTAATGGCTTTGGCCCATGCCCATACAAAAAGCATAACAATGCAACAAATAAGGGTGCAGGTAAGGATAGTTATAATCATGTTTATATTGGTTTAAACTATATACGATAATAGGCCATAAAATGGATTTTTAAAAATAACAAATATATTTACCACCGTAAATTAATAGATATGCTGGTTAAAACTTATGGAAGTGCAGTTAGTGGAATTGATGCCACTACAATTACGGTTGAGGTAAATGTTAGCCCCGGGGTTAATTTCTTTTTAGTGGGCTTGCCCGACAGTGCAGTTAAAGAAAGCCAGCAGCGTATTGATGCTGCATTGAAAAATAATGGCTTCCGTTTGCCGGGCAAAATGATAACGGTGAATATGGCCCCGGCCGATATTCGTAAAGAAGGCTCATCATACGATCTGACAATTGCCATAGGAATACTTGCTGCATCGGAACAGATTACTGCGGAAAAAGTGGGCGACTATGTAATTATGGGCGAACTATCGCTCGATGGTGGCCTGCAACCTATAAAGGGTGTGTTGCCTATTGCTATTAATGCCCGAGAAAAAGGATTTAAAGGAATTATACTGCCTCAACAAAATGCCGAAGAAGCGGCCATAGTAACAGGCCTGAATGTTTACGGAATAAAGAACATAAAAGAAGCAATCGACTTTTTAAATGGCGATATTCAACTTGAACCCACAGTAGTAAATGCAACCGAAACATTCTACACCCAGCTATCGCTTGCCGATGTGGATTTTGCCGATGTAAAAGGCCAGGAGAACATAAAACGTTCGTTAGAAATTGCTGCTTCGGGCGGGCATAATGTTATTTTAATTGGCCCTCCGGGTGCAGGTAAAACCATGCTTGCAAAAAGGCTGCCAACTATTTTGCCACCTTTAACATTAGATGAAGCACTCGAGACCACCAAAATACATTCGGTAGCCGGTAAGGTAGGCAGCGGGAAAGGGCTTATAGCCTCCCGTCCGTTTAGGGCGCCGCACCATACTATTAGCGAGTTGACTCTGTCACAATAGGATCTTCTACAAATACACCTTCACCAAACTTTAAGAGTTCACCGTTTTCACCCTCCATA
>JABDCA010000032.1 GCA_013288345.1 Bacteroidota bacterium
AAATCTTTATTGCTGTATCTCTCCACCGCCACCAATCAACTGAAGGTAACCGGTGTATTTATAGTCTTTTCCGGCGTATGTGGTAAATTGTATTTCGTAATAATATGTACCGTCTGAACACATTACACCGCCTTCGCTGCGGCCATTCCAGTCAATGTTAGCTGCGTTTGATTTGAATACGCGTTGGCCCCAACGGTTAAATATTTCGATGTTGTATATTTTAGCATCGGGTGCCGTAACATGGAACACATCATTTATTCCGTCGCCGTTAGGTGTAAATACGTTAGGTATAAATATCAATTCGTTTACTACAACGGTATCTGATATCGAATCGCGGCAGCCGCTGCTGCTGGTAACCCATAAGGTTACAACATACGACCCTGCTAAGTCATAGGTGTAATATGGGAACGATGCAGTAGATGTGCCGCCATTGCCAAAGGTCCAGTACCATTTGGTAGCTAATGTACTGCTATCAACAAAGGCTACAAATTGCCCTGCAATTGCCGGGTTTGGTATTGCTGTAAATGCTGCAACAGGCGATGTGTTTATAATTACCTGTGTACTGCCTGTGGCAGTGTTTCCACAACCATCGGTAACGGTACACGAATAAGTAGCAGGGCTCGAAGGCACTGTATAAGGGCCCGCACCTGTGCCTATGTTAGGTGTCCATGCATATGTATAACCCGGCAGTGCATTGCCGCCATTTACAAGCGCACCTAAAACTACTGGAGCGCCGCTACAGCCTGAATCTATAGGAATCATACTTATAGTTAACGGAGGATATATGTATATGTTCTGACTTGCATTAACTGTACATGCACCATTATAACTTGCCACCGAATAAATACTAGGGCTGGTTAAAGGAATTACTGTAATGCTCGAATTAGTTGAACCACCGGGGCTCCATATATAGGTATTGCCTGGTGCACCATTAGCGGTTAATGTAACCGAGGCCCCAGGGCATACAGTATCATTACCACCCGAAACACTTATAGTTACTGTTGGTGTTGGCAGTACATTTACAAATACACTGGCCGTATCGGGGCAACCGAGAGTTGTACCCGTTACCGTATAAGTAGTAGGCACAGCAGGTGTAGCAGTTACCGGCGATCCTGTTGTAGGGTTAAGGCCTGTAGTAGGACTCCAGGTATATCCACTTGCTCCTGTAGCGTTAAGTACAACACTACTGCCAGCGCAAACTGCTGTATCGTGCGAACCTGCATTTATAACCACTGTAGGTGTTGGGTTAACGGTTACTACCACAGTAGCGCTGTCCTTACAGGTACCAGTAGTTGTTCCCATTACCGTATAGGTAGTAGTAATTGTCGGGCTTGCAGTTGCAGTATCATATATTGTATCGGTAAGACCGGTAGAATTTCTCCATATATAATTAGTAGCTCCGCTGGCTGTTAACAAGGTAGTACTGCCACCACTGCATATATTGCCACTGTTTGGCGCTGTAGCAGTCACTACAATATTTTGCACAGTTATAGTAACAACAGCATTTGTATTCGATTTACAATTATTGGCATCGGTAAGCACCACTGTATAACTGCCGGCACCAAGGCCATATGCAGTATCGTGTGTTTGTCCGTTCGACCACATATAGGTATATGGCGGAGTGCCCGCACCCGTAACGGTTACAAAAGCTTGTGTAGTATCGTTAGGGCAAACTGTACTTGTTGGCGATGTAGATGTGGCTGTAACAGTAGGTGAAGTATTTACATCAATTGTTATTTTGCCGGTATCGCTGCACCCACTACCCGACGTGCCAACTACCCAATACTTAGTAGTATCAGTAGGGTTAACAATTATAACTGAGTTAGTAGAACCATTGTTCCATGCATAACCATTAGCGCCTTTTGCCGTAAGTGTATCCGGAATACCCGAACATAAAACAGGCGAACTGGCTGTAACAATTACATGCACTACGCCTACAGCAAGAGTTACCCTGGCCGTATCGGTACAACCGCCGTTAGCGCCAACCACATAATACTTGGTCGTATCGGCAGGGTATGGCCTTATAGTGTCGTTTGTTCCGCCGGTGTTCCATGTATAGGTTGTAGCACCCGAAGCAGTAAGATTAGCTGTATCGCCGGGGCACATACCCGGGTTAGCCGGAGTAATAGAAACGGTTGGTGTAGTATTAACAGTAACCACCACTGTTTGTGGCGAAGTTGCATTGCTGCAATTGCTTGTACTGGTACCAACTACCGTATAAGTAGTTGTTGTACTTGGGAATGCTGTAGTAGTATCATATGTAGTAGTAGTAAGTGTTGAAGAAGGATCGGTCCATACATATGTACCCCCTACTCCTGCACCACTAGCTGTTAATTGTACACTGCCTCCGGAACAAACAGTTAAAGAAGGTAAGCCGGACACATTTATGGTAGGTGTAGGATTAACATTTACAATTAACGTAGCTGGTGCTGCCGAATTACTGCAACCATTTGCATCGGTAGCAATTACGGTATAGGTAGTAGTACTATTAGGATACGCTGTTGTAGTATCATAGGTAGTATTAGTTATTGTACCCGGGTTTGAGGCTGTCCAGGCATAGGTAGATAAACCACTTGGGCTGGCTGCTAATGGAACAGAAGTACCTGAGCATATAGTTAATGAAGGAGAACCAGATATAGAAACAACCGGATTAGTATTAATAGTTACATTTACAGTAACAGTAGCCGCTGTACCGCAAGCATTGCTTGCTGATAACGAATATGTACCTGCGTTAGCAACAGTAACATTATTAATAGTAGGGTTTTGAGCACCAGAAACAAATCCGTTAGGCCCTGTCCAGCTCCATGTTGTTGCACCTGTTGCATTGCCATTTAAATTTAATGTAGCTCCCTCACACAAAGGCGAATTTGAGCTTGCAGATACACCTGTAGGTGGCGCAGGCACTGAGCCCGCAATATTAGCAACAGCTTGGTAAAAATTACCACAACCTATTTGCATAGTAACTGTGTAGCTGCCGGAAGCTAAACCGGTTGTTGACTGTGTTGTTGCGCCGCCGGGGCTCCAGGAATAAGTTACACCTGCGCCCTGAACTGTGCCGCATAAGCTGAGACTGGCTGAGGCCGAACCATTATTCAAACCACAAGTAGTACCTACGCCATTTGCCGAAGTGCTTACCGTTTTAATTGAATTTACATAAGCCTCCACAAAACCGCTACCGGTGCTGCCATAAGGAGAAGATGCATCGGGACCACCACAAACATAAATAATAGAATCGTTTACGCCCAATACTACAGAGTAGGGATAGCTTGGCAATGCCGTGGTTGATTGTAATGCCAATGCCGAATTATATACTAATAGCTGAGGCGCATTGCCTGTTTTTAATACATTACCTACATACACATTATCACAAGCATCTGCTGCTAAACCGCCCCAATAAATATCAGACTCTTTAAAGTTAAGGCCCGGGCCACCAGCACCAATATAATCGTAATTTTTTGTTTCACCAGTAAGGGTAGCAGCAACTGCCACAGTGCCAATGGTTCCCAAAGTGCCTTTATTTAGCTTTCTTAATGTATAACCATCCCAATCATATAAATAAGTGGGGCCGGCAGCCATTCCGTTCATTCCACATGAAGTTACCGATTCGCCTGTGTTAGGATCTATACCAGGGCCTATATAGTAATTACTGCCAAGTTCTAACAATGCCTGGCCTGTTGGGTCTATTATGCTAGCTGCAAAACCTGCTCCGGCAATTGGTATACCAACACTTAATAAAGTATTATCGTAATTAGCGTAAGGAGGAAGGCCAATTTGGGTAACAGAAGTCACATAGTCCATATATACAGGGCTACCTGTAGGGTCTATGCACATACGGCTAATATCTTTCCCTACACTACTATTGCCTGTAGAATTGGCATAAATATCATACGATGTAAGAGAAGAAAAAGTTGTATTAACCTGTGCCACCTGGCCACTTGGGGTATTAGTTCCGCCACCGCCCACTAAAATCTCGCCAGTACATCTGTTATACTGCATCCGCCACATTTCCCACATAGCGTTTGAGCCGTTAAACTTGCTAACAAGAGAACCACTAGAATTGACCTTAAGCATTGCTGCGCCATACTGATCGAAACCTTCAGAAACATAAGCAAGCTGACCCACTTTATCCACACAAAATCCACCATAATCGTCCTGTTCAAAAGCTGATGTTCCACCACCTCCCGGGTGGTTTATATTTACTGTAGATGTATTAAATGTCCATACAACTGTACCTGCAGGATTTATCATGCTTAGCTGGTGCGGGTTATAAGCACCATATACATATACATTTCCTGCATTATCGTAGTCGAGGTCATACGGTACATCATATGTACCAGTATAGCCAGGATTAATAGCAGGGTCAATAACAAGGGTTTTTGTTTTATCATAGCCCTCTTTTACCCAAAATGTTTCAGCGCCATCTTCTAAAGCATAATTTACTTTTAGATCTCCCCCGTCCTGATAGAAACTTACAGGAGCATATTCTGTAAGTTTATGAGTTTTTAAATCAGAACTACTGGTAATAATGTTGCCCTTTTCATCAACATGGGTTACTGCATCATCGCTGTATTTAAACTTTATCAGAGATACATCTGCACCCGGATGTACAATGATGGCATATTTTACTTCATCTCTATTTTCCGGAAAAGTATAAACCAAGTCAATGCCCGGATAAATATTATTGTAGGTTATCTTTTTAAATAAATTCGCTTTAATGGTCCTGTTTTCATCAATACCATAAGTATAATAATTGGTTTGTTCTTCCTCAGCACTTAGGATTACTTTTGCATTAGCACCCTGCCAGTATGACGACATAAAATGAGGAACAGTTTTATATCGCACTTCAGCTTCTTTTCCTTTTTTCTCCTTCTCTTCGCCTTTTTTTGCTCCCTCTTCCCGCTTTTCTTCTGCCTCAGTTGCCCGTTTATCTATAATTTTCTCATCATATTCATACACCACACCTTTGGGTGTAAAATAAAGTTTTGCACCTCCTACCATAGCATAAAACAGTACAGGATCATTTGTCTTCAAAACCTTATCAAATTGGCCACGGTTTTCAACAAACACCTGATGGTTAAATGGATCTGCACTCCATTTCTTCACAGGGCCTTTCTTCTCACCAGTTTCAGTTTGATTTTTGCTGGCGGAAATAGTTTGTGCAATGGCGGCAAAAGGCAACACTAAACAAGTTAACATCAAGATTATTACATGCTTTTTTATAAAGCCGGTAACATTCGAGGAAAACACAGGGGAGGTAAATTTCCTTTTCATGTAAATATTATAGATTTAATAACATACAATTTCCATTTACTAAAGAGTAAAATACATACAAATATATGCAATACGTCACTAAAATGCAAATTACCGCTTTCGTTTTACCAACATCATCTTATAAATTGAATGGTTTGTCTTATAAAGCAGCAAGTTATACGCTTATAACATAAAAAAATCCCCGAAGCAAATGCTTCAGGGATTTTCATTTTTTTGTTTAACAATATTTTAATATTACCTGATAAGTTGCAGGTAGCCATCCAGGTTATAATCTTTATTTTTATAATCGGTTGCTTTTAGTATATAGTAATACGTACCATCCGATTCTTCAACACCTGCCTGGCTGTTTCCGGTCCAGTCAATATTAGGCGAATTGGCTTCAAATACCTTTTCGCCCCAGCGGTTAAATATGGTAATGTTATAAGTCTTTAAGCCGCCTGCTGTTACATGGAACACATCATTTACTCCATCATTATTTGGGGTAAATACGTTCGGCACATATATTCCTTCGGTTACCAAAACTGTATCCTGCGATGTATCGGCACAGCCAAACTGGTTGCTAACCACAAGGGTAACAATATATGTTCCGGGAATATCGTATTGGTAGTAAGGGAATGCGCTATCTGAACTGCCACCTTCACCAAAGGTCCAGTACCAAGTAGTTGCACCACTATTAGCATTTACAAAGCTTACATATTCGCCACCCAATATAGAATTAGGGCTTGCCACAAATGCTGCCGATGGGCTTGGCACTGCAGTTACCAGCGATGAATCTGCCACAACTGTTCCGCAGGCATCGGTTACTGTGCAAACATAATAACCTGTATTGGCTACCGTAACTGCTTTCGGGCCCGGGCCCGAACCAAGAGCATTATTCCATACATAACTATAAGGCTGTTCTCCGCCTGATGCGCTTGCGTTAAGTAAAACTGTTTTTCCAATACAAACCGAATCGTTGCTCATGGCCACCTTAAGGTTATATACAATAATGCTTACCATAGCGGTATCGGAACAGCCTGCACTTATACCAACAACAGTATAAGTAGTATTTGTTCCGGGCGATACATTAATGCTTGTGCTTGTAGAGCCTGTGCTCCACATATAAGTAACAGCACCTCCGGCAGTAAGTGTTTTCGATTGTCCGGGGCATAAGCTGTCGCCGCCTGCTGCAGTAATATTAATAGTAGGTGTAGGCAACACTGTAATTACAATACTTGCTGTATCGCTACAACCACTTGCATTAGAACCGGTAACGGTATATGTTACTGTTCCGGGTGGCTTAGCGGTTACTGTTGAGCCTGTAGTTTTGTTTAAACCGGTAGCAGGAGACCATTTATATGTATTTGCCCCGGAAGCTGTAAGCGTAGTTATGCCACCGCCACTGCAAATAGATGAATCGGTAGCCTTTACACTTATTACCGGAACCGGATTAACGGTAATTACAACTGTAGTTGAATCAATACAATGTGCACCTTGGGTACCTACAATAGTATATGTAATAGTAGCCAAAGGAGTTGTAATAACATTAGAACCTGTAGTAGCACTTAACCATATAGAAGGAGACCATGTATACGACGTTGCGCCACTTGCAGTAATAACGGTAGAATCGCCTGTGCATATAGATGGTTTAACAGCATTGCCCCTGATTGTTATATTGCTAACTGTTACACTAACCGTATCATTATGTTTACAACCATTAGTATCGGTACCCGTTACAATAAAGCTTGATGTACCGGCCGGGAAAGCAATTACAGTATTACCTGTAGTAGTATTTAACCCTGCAGGTGGGCTCCAGGCATAGGTACTTGCACCGGAAGCAATAAGTGTCATCGAATCGCCCGAGCATATAGTAGCAGAAGATGCCGTAACCTTTATAGTAGGTGGTTGATTTATTTTTACAACAGTAGTTACTGTATCAGTACAACCAGAAGGGCCATATCCAACAACTGTATATGTAGTAGTAGTTAATGGATTCGCTGTAGTAGTATCTCCTGTAGTTAGGGTAAGTCCGCTTGACGGAGCCCATGAATAAGTTGTGGCGCCACTTGCTGTAAGCGATATGCTTCCGCCGGCACATGCTGTAGGACTTGAAGAGGTAACTAATACTACAGGCTTAGGATTTACAGCAACTGTTATACTGTCCTTTGCGGTACAGCCCCCTACTCCTTTTCCGCTAACGGTATAGGTTACAGTGGTGGTTGGTGTGGCTACTACTACAGGGCCCGTTGTAACATTTAATTCAGAATCGGGTGCCCAGTTATAGGTACTAAGTCCGCTTGCACTAAGGCTTACGGTATCGCCCTGGCATATAGTTGTATTTGCCGGAGAAATGGTTACCGACGGTTTAGGATATACAGTTATAATTTGTGTAGCAGTAGAAACGCAGCCTGCCACATTGCTTCCGGTTACAGTATAGGTTGTAGTTGTAGCTGGCCCTGCATCAACAGTTGCACAGGTAGTACAGTTCAATCCTGTAGTAGGGCTCCATGTATAACTTGTAGCGCCATTTGCAGTCATTGACAAACTATCGCCCGGACATATAGCGGAGGTTATTCCGTTTACTGTAATAGATACAGGAAGTGGAGGATTTACTGTAAGTACAACATTAATAGAATCAGAACAAGTTCCGCTGGCACCAACCAATGTGTATGTTGTTGTGCTGCCCGGTTGTGCAGTTGGGTTCGGGCAATTTGTACAGCTAAGGCCTGTACCCGGTCTCCATGTATAAGTAGCAGCACCCGAAGCACTAAGCACAATACTGTCGCCAATACATATTATAGGATTGGTAGGATTCACACTCAGGTTTAATGAAGCAGCCACAGTAACAACAACGGTTTGAGGTGCACCAGGGCAACCAGCCAAACTGGTTCCATTCATAGTATACGTTGTAGTTGAACCAGGTGAAGCATTAACTGTAACTCCTGTTGTAGCACTCAGGTTTGTATTAGGCGACCAGGTATAGGTAGCGCCAGCGCCTCCTCCATTGGCAATAAGGTTCACATTTCCACCGGGGCAAATAGTTGGGGCAGTAGGAGCTATAGATAAAATTGGTGTTGGATTTACAGTTAAAACCACAGTAACAGGGGCAGCCGGACAAGAACCCACTGCACCGGTAACGGTATAGGTTTGTGTGCTACCGGGGCTTGCATTTACATTTGCACCTGTAGTTACATTAAGCCCTGTTGAAGGGCTCCATGTATAGGATGCAGCGCCACTGGCTGTCAACCCAATATTTCCGCCAACACAAATAGCTGCAGGCGATGGTAATACAGAAACTGTTGGTGTAGTAGTTACAGTAACTACCACAGTCTTCATTCCGGTGCAACCACCTACCGTGCTTGATACTGTATAGGTTGTAGTAGCTGCCGGGTTAGCAGTAACTGTCGGGCCTGTTGTAACATTTAAACCGGTTCCAGGCGACCAGTTGTAGGTACCTGTAGAACCGGATGCAGTAAGGTTAACACTACCACCCGTGCATATTGTTGGTGCAGCAGGTGTTACAGATATTACCGGGCCGCCGGATACTGTAATGGTTACAGTATCCTTCTCAGAAGTACATGAATTGGTACCTGTAACAATATATTTTGTTGTGACTGTTGGTGTGGCTGTTACTACAGCGCCCGTTGTAACATTCAGGCCCGCAGCGGGAGACCAGGTATAAGTGGCCATGCCACTCGCAGTTAGTATTACCGGATTACCGGGGCATATAGTAGTATTTTTAGGCGTAACAGCAATAGTTTGATCAGATACGCAACGCAACCCCTGGTATTCTAAAAACACTCCTGAATCATAATTTCCATCACCAATATCCACCACTGCAAGTTCCATGTGATATGAACTACAGGCTACAACAGGAATTACAGCAACTAACGGAACAGTTAACCCATCATATTGAATTGAGGTATAACTAGGGGAAGAAGAAGAAGTATTATCACGGTAATATCCACTATTTGAACCATTGTTCACATTATCAATAGTTACCGGAGTAGCTGTACCGGGAATACGTGCAACGTTATAACAACTGTATGTTCCGCCACCAGGCTTAGGGCCATTAATAAAAAAGCCAAAGGCATCATTAAACCCGGCGTTTACAAACTCATTATACTCCTCTGAGCCAAATACGTAACTAACGTTAAACGTATCGCAACTGGGAACAATATCAAAATTAATTATACATGGATCGAACTGTGAGCCACCGGTTATTGAGTTAACGCATGCATCGTTTGCAGTACTACCAATGTTTGTTGTGGCACTTGCGCTATTATTGGGGCCAACTGCATTGCCAATACTGCCTGTGGTTAATAAAATTCCATTGGTAAGGCCTAAGTTTGTTGATGCAGTTGCACTAAATGTACCATATTGGCCTGCCCCTCCACAATTAACAACCAAATTGCTGATGGTTACGCCCGGGCCAAAAAGATTATTTGCTAACGTAGCATTCGAAATACCACCGGTAACCGATAACTGCGCATTTGCATAGTTAAATGCAAGGACTGCAAAAAACAAAAAGAGTATTCGTAATTTTTTCACCATCGAACCTATTTTCTAATTCACTATTAAATGAATGTTAAATAATCAATAGTAAAAGTACTATTTATAGCATGAGTTTCCAAATAAATACGACAGATTTTTTCAAGCATATATCAACAACATGAAAACCAATAAGTTGTAAGTATCTTTTTTTAACAAAACTAATTCGATTTAGACATCGATATTTAAACCACTTAAATGCATCTCAAAAAGAATCAAAAAAAACATAAATCCGGGTTTGGTAAAAAAACAGCAGAAAATAAAAAACCCTTAGCATGCTTTATATAAATAGTTAAGCGTATTTTTCTTTTCACCACGTCTTACACTTTAATATCTTTGCGCACCCAAGTAAAAATTAGTGGAAAGTTTATAAAGCAGAAAGTTTATAAAGTGCCTTGAACTTTAAAAACTTTAAAAACTTTAAAACTTTATGAACTGTAAAAAATTATGAAGAACGACAAAACGTCTTATATAGGTTTATTTATTATTGGCTTGCTGCTATTTGGCTGGATGTATTACCAGGCACCGTCGGAAAAAGATATAGCACGCGCAAAGGCAAAAAATGATTCGATAGCCAACGTTAACAGGCAACGCGACGAACAAGCGAAGACTGCTGCCGCTGCACAAGCTGCAAATACCAAACCTATAACAGATTCAGCACGTGTGGCTGATTCAACAAACAATTTAAGCAAAGTACGTAACGAGTCGGGTATATTTTATACTGCACTAAAAGGCACTGATAAAGATATAATATTAGAGAACGACCTGCTGAAAGCTACAGTATCGGCAAAGGGTGGCAAAATAAGTTCGGTTGAACTGAAAAACTTTAAGACCAGCGCAGGCGGGCCATTGGTTTTATTCTTTGCAAAGGATAATCACTTTAGCCTGGTATTAAACGCATATTCAAAATTCTTCTCTACCGATTCACTTTATTTCTCGCAAGTGGGCGAGCCAGTTACAAAGGGCGATTCGACCACGTTAGCTATGCAGCTAAATACCAGCGATAAGGACAAATACCTTCAGTTTATTTACACCGTTAAAAAAGGAAGTTATATGGTTGGCTTCCGCGTGAAATCGGTGGGAATGCAAAACATTATACCTGCCAACATGTCGGAAATAAACCTGGAATGGGCCATGTCGACCCCATCGCAGGAAGCAGTGAAGGATAGTGGCAACCAACGCCGCGCATCTACTGTTTACTATAAGTACCATGGCAGCGATGTAGATAATCTTTCGACTATGAAAGATGAGAAGAAAGAACTTTCGACCGACCTGAGCTGGGTAGCATTCAAACAAGATTTCTTTTCTTCTATACTTATTACCAACAGCAAATTTGGCAGCCCTAGTGTAAGTACCACCGATGGTAAAGATGCCAATCACATGAAAAACTATACCGCTTCTGTTACCATACCCTATGGGCACATGGCAAGCGAATCGTTTGATATGTCATTCTATTTCGGGCCAAATAACTTTAAGTTATTAAAAAGCTATTCCGATGATAACGATATGCAGTACGAAAAGCTTATCAACCTTGGCTATGGCGTATTTGGCTGGTTTGGTAAACCTATCAACCGCTGGATCATTATTCCGCTGTTCAACTTCCTTAACCAGTTCGATATGAACTATGGTTTGGTAATTTTAATACTCACTCTTGTTATTAAAGCTATCCTCTTCCCTATCGCGTTCCGCACCTATGTATCATCGGCAAAAATGCGCATACTAAAACCGGAAATTGATGAGATAAACAAAAAATACCCGAAGACAGAAGATGCCATGAAAAAGCAACAGGGCACTATGGCGCTTTATAAAAAAGCGGGCATTAATCCTATGGCGGGCTGCTTGCCGGTGTTGTTACAAATACCGGTGTTATCGGCTTTGTTCAGCTTTTTCCCTTCATCTATCGAGTTACGCCAGCAGCACTTTTTATGGGCGACAGACATGTCGACCTACGATTCGGTTTATAATTTCCCGAACCATTTTTCTATACCATTATATGGCGACCACATAAGCGTTTTTGCATTGCTCATGACCTTGTCGCAATACTTATACCTTACAGCCAACCAGCAGTTAATGGGCAGCCCTGCAGGCGGCACCGATCAAATGGCAAAAATGATGAAGTGGATGATGTACCTTATGCCTATTATGTTCCTGAGCGTGTTGAATAAGTACTCGGCTGGTTTAAGTTATTATTACTTCCTTGCCAACTTAATTACGTTTGCACAAACCTTTATAGCCCGCAAGTTTATTGACGAAGATGCATTACACCGCAAAATGCAGGAGAACAAGGCTAAGCCTATCAAGCAATCAAAGTTCCAGGCCAGGCTCGAACAGATGGTGAAAGAACAGCAGGCAGGAAAACGTAAAAAGTAGTTTCTAAAGTTCTTAAAGTGCAAAGTTCATAAAGTCAGTAGGCATACTTTCTACTTTACGAACTTTATAAACTTTGAACTTATTTCTTTTCCATTTGTTTCCTTAAAAAATACCTGCTAACAAAAGTTATAATTATTACTGCTACTATAACCAGTAAAATACTTTGTATGGTTCCACTTCTTTTCGAAATCTCGCTCCAGTAAGGGCCGGCAAGTACACCAAGTAAAATAAGCCCAGCGTTCCAAACAATAGCCGATACAATTACAGTAGCTAAAAAAGGTTTAGCGCTAATATTCAGCATGCCTGCTGCAACTGCAACATAACCGCGTATTATGGGCGTAAGCCTTCCAATAAATATACCACGTTGCCCGTGTTTCAATACTTTACTTTTTATTTTCTCTATTCTATCACCCGTCAGTGGCAGCCACTTGGGCGATCGTTCTATAAGCCATTTGCTGAAAAAATAAAACACAAAAAACACAAGTGATGATGCTATAAAATCGGCAGTGACTGCGGTTATAATAGCTTTGTAAACACTAAGCGTACCCGAATAAGAAAGGTAACCGCAAAAAATAAGGACCAATTCATTTGTTAACGGATTGGGAACACCAATTTGCTGTAAGAACACCAACACAAATATGGCATAATAACCATGCTGGGCAAGGTAGGAGCCTAACTGATGCAGTGAATCCATAAATTATTGTAATTGCTTACGGTTAAAATACTTGCCCACAAATGTTATTATAACTATCAGAACAATTACAATACTAATGTTTTCTATAACTCCGCGTTCTTTTATCATTTGGTTCCAGTAAGGGCCAATAAGTCTGCCCAGCAGCACCAGTCCCCCACTCCACGTTATGGCCGATATTATTACAGTGCCTAAAAATGCTTTTGGCTTAACATGCAACATGCCTGCAGCAACCGATACATAGCCACGCAAAAAAGGAGTAAGCCTGCCAATAAATACACTACGGTTACCGCGTTTGAGCAATTTCTTTTTTAGTTTTTCAATGGTCTCACCTGTCAGCGGTAACCATTTAGGCGAATGCTCTATAAGCCATTTACTGAAAGAATAAAAAATGAAAAACAGAATAGTAGTGCCAATAAAATCAGCCGAAATGGCAACAATAATTACTTTATAAAAATTGAGTGTGCCCGTGTACGAAAGGTACCCGCAGAAAATTAAAACAAGCTCGTTGGTTATAGGATTCGGTATACCTAATTCTTGTATAAACACCAACAGAAATATGGCATAATAGCCATACTTGGTCAAATAAAAAGCCAGCTCAGGTAATTTGTCCATTTACACTTGGGTCGGCTAAAAATAAAACTATATCATTACCTCAATGTTAACCCAACGTATCCTGAAATAATTTTCAATAACCAGTTAAACAACACAAACTGATTTTGTACTTTATTTCTTTATCTTTATCTGACCAATTTCAATAAAACAAAATGAGTGCACATATAGATAATGTACCCAAATGGGTAAGAATTGCAGTAGGCGTTTTGGGTATATTCAATATTATATACGGAGTAATGTGCTACTTCGACATGAGCTTGCTTTACCATGCAGCCACAGGGGTAGATATGACCAATACTTTCATAAAAAGTGCAGCTTATGAATTCGCCTCGCGAAACCTGGCTATAGGTATTGCATTATGTTTTGTCACTATTATTAAGGGGGCACCCGAAGCGCTTGTTATTTTAACAATTGTAAGGGCATTAATAGAAGTTCAAACTATCATCCAATCTATAGCTCAGGGCAACATCACAGCTATGCTGCTTATGCCTATTGCATTTTTAATACTGGAAATATTTATAATTAAAACCTTAATAGGCGTAATTAAAAAAGAAGAAGCGGAAGAAAATTAGTTACTCCAAAAATTTCATATCCTCTGCACTCAATTTTATCTCAGTAGCTTTTATATTCTCTTCAAAATGCTTTAAAGAAGATGTACCGGGTATGGGCAATATCCAAGGCGAGCGGTGTAACAACCAAGCTAAATTTATTTGAGCATCAGTAGCATTATGTTTTTTTGCAATGGTGGTAATACGTTCATCTTTCTTTGGCATTGACTGGAATAAAGAAAAGTAAGGTACCAATGGTATTCCATTCTTTTCGCAAATAGTAAGCACTTCCTCCCCACCTCTTGTTTCGCCGCCATATGCAAGCTGAATTGATTTACGTTGTGCGTGGCCATACATATTTTCAACAGTAGCAACAGGCCCCATAGCCATAGCTGTATTCAATTCATCAGGACTAACATTACTAACACCCACATGCAATATCTTTCCCTCTTTCTGCATTTCGAACATAGTCTGCATCGATTCTTTAAATGGCACACCGCCACCGGCTATAACTCTAAAGTGAACGAGCGTTATCTGTTCTAATTTCAGTGTACGCAAATTACTGTCGATACTGCTGCGCAGGTTCTCGGGGCGGTTAAATGAAATCCAGCTTTTATCGGGCTTACGTGCGCCGCCAACTTTGGTACATATAACCAAATCAGCCGGATATGGATATATCGCTTCTTTTATCAATCGGTTTGTTATGTCTTCGCCATAATAATCGGCAGTGTCAATAAAATTGATACCGCTCTTAATACTTTGTTTTAATATTTGCAGTGCTTCGGGGCGGTTTGCAGGTTCTCCCCAAATACCAGGGCCGGTAAGGCGCATTGTGCCGTAGCCAAACCGTTTAACCTTTAACGGATTTTTACTTTTTCCTGCAATTGTAATTTCTTGTGTATTCATATTGAATTGTATCAGCTTATATTATTTAACGATGAATAGGGGCAATAGAAAGGACCAATGCTTACTGCAAAATCCAAATGTACTAAAACAGAAGAATCTCTCTTTTTTAATTATAGCATTTCTCATAAATATTTTTACTTTTGTCATTCAACAGTGCTTAGTTCATAAAGTAGAAAGTTCATAAAGTTTCTAAAGCAGAGGCCGTCTTTGAACTTTGCAACTTTAAGAACTTTATAAACTTTATAACTGATATTAAATTTATACGCCGTGAAAATAGCAGTACCAAAAGAAACCAAACTAAAAGAAAACCGCGTTGCGCTTAGCCCCGATGTAGCTAAGGACCTGGTTAAGAAAGGCTTTACCGTTGTAATTGAAAAAGGTGCAGGAGCCAGTTCGTACTTTAACGACGAACTTTACACCGCAGCCGGTGCAACCATAGTAAACGACCGTAAGGAACTATTTGCTACGGCAGATGTAATGCTTTCGGTAAATGCACCATCAGCACAAGATATTGCAAACATGAAAAAGGAAGCTATTTTGCTTTCGTTCATGTATGCCCAAACCCACCCCGAACTGGTTGAAGCTTGCAGCAAAGCAGGTATTTCAGCTTTTTCGGTTGATGCTATACCTCGTATTTCGCGCGCACAAAAAATGGATGCCCTTAGCTCACAAGCCAACCTTGCCGGTTACAAATCGGTAATTATGGCGGCTGATGCGTTAGGCAAAATATTCCCGTTGATGATGACCGCAGCGGGAACCATTAAGCCAAGCAAAGTGGTTATTATGGGTGCAGGTGTTGCAGGCTTACAAGCTATTGCAACCGCAAAGCGTTTAGGCGCTATTGTAGAAGTATCAGATATTCGCCCGGAGACCAAAGAACAAGTACAATCGTTGGGCGGAAAATTTATTGAAGTAAAAGGCGATGCATCTATAAAGATAGAAGGCGGATATGTGAAAGGCGTATCGGATGAGTTTTTGAAAATGCAACAGGAACTTATTGCCAAGCACGCTGCCGAAGCCGACATTATTATTACCACCGCACTTATACCGGGCCGCAAAGCGCCGGTGCTTATTAGCGAAGCAATGGTTAAGAGCATGAAGAACGGATCGGTAATTGTTGACATGGCTGTAGAACAAGGTGGTAATGTGGTAGGCAGTAAACTGAACGAAACCGTTATTACTCCTAATGGAGTTAAAATACTGGGCGAATCGAACCTACCTAGTTTATTGCCATTAAATGCAAGTGAACTATACGCTAAAAATATCTCGACCTTCTTATTACACCTTGCCAGCAGTGAGGCCTTTAAATGGGAAATGGAAGAAGAAATAACAAAGGGTTCACTCATCGTACATAAAGGCGTAGCAGTACACCCATCGGTAACAAAGCAACCCGTTACAGCATAATTTAAAACTCAGAATTCAACATTAAAAATTAAATATGGAACACATTTTCACATTTTTCAGTTCGCACCAGCAGATGATATTCATGCTCATACTGATGGTATTTGTTGGTATAGAAGTTATTGGCCACGTGCCATCGGTATTGCACACTCCGCTTATGTCGGGTGCTAATGCTATACACGGTGTGGTAATTGTAGGCGCTATTTTGGTGCTGCTCAATGCCGATGTAAACAAACCCCTTACCCTTGTATTTGGCTTTATTGCTGTAATACTTGGTACACTTAATGTGGTTGGTGGCTTTGTAGTAACCGACCGTATGTTAGAAATGTTTAAAAAGAAACCAAAGAAGTAGAAAGTTCATAAAGTAAAAAGTTTATAAAGTCAATAGGTACTTTAAAACTTTAAAAACTTGATGAGCTTTAGAAACTGATGAACTTTACGAACTTGATGAACTTTAAAAACTTTACAAACTGAAAATATGAACAGTACTCTTCTCCTCGACATTATTTACCTGGTTGCTTCGGTAACATTTATCCTCGGCTTAAAAATGCTAAGCAAGCCCGAAAGCGCCCGCAATGGTAACCTTATTGCAGCAGCAGGTATGACAGCTGCCATACTTGGCACCATTTTCCTCCGCAATAACCAAATACCATCTATCATATACATATTGTTGTTTGCAGCTATTGCCATTGGCACCATTATTGGCTGGATGACCGCGAAGAAAGTAAAGATGACCGCAATGCCTCAACTTGTATCAATCTTCAATGGTATGGGTGGCGGTTGCGCTGCATTAATATCGCTTATGGAATTCCCTGAGCATGCAGGCCACATGAAACTAATGATAACCGTAATGGCAGGATTGGTAATTGGCAGCGTATCATTTTCGGGTAGTGTGGTTGCATTCTTAAAACTGAATGGCAACCTTAATAGCAATCCACGTATTCCTTTTTACAATGTAATAAATGCATTAATATTAGTTGCCACCCTCGGCTTTGCAGCATACATAAGCTTTGCAGGCGTTAAGGATATGAACATGGGCGTTATTGCACTTGCCATGGCTTTACTTTATGGTGTAATGTTTGTATTGCCAATTGGTGGCGCCGATATGCCTGTGGTAATATCACTATTAAACTCATTTACCGGATTGGCAGCAGCAGCGGGAGGTTTCCTTTACCATAACGAAGTAATGCTTACCGGTGGTATCCTTGTAGGTTCTGCAGGTACATTGCTTACAGTAGCTATGTGCGAAGGTATGAACCGTTCATTGTTCAGTGTTGTATTTGGCGCATTTGGTGCAGGCAGTGCTGCAGCAGCGGCAGGTACAAGCGCAACAGGCGGAACCATAAAAGATATTTCGGTAGCCGATACAGCGGTGCTTATGAACTATGCTAAAAAAGTAGTTATAGTACCGGGCTACGGATTAGCTGTTGCACAGGCACAGCACGTAATGCACGAACTGGAAGCATTACTTGAAGAGCGCGGTGTGGAAGTAAGCTATGCTATACATCCTGTTGCAGGACGTATGCCGGGCCACATGAACGTGTTATTAGCAGAAAGCAATGTGGACTATGCCAAGCTGAAAGAAATGGATGACATTAACCCTCAGTTCGATACTACCGATGTGGTGCTTATTGTTGGCGCTAACGACGTGGTAAACCCAGCCGCTAAAACCAACCCGCAAAGCCCTATTTACGGTATGCCTATTTTAGAAGTTGAACGTGCCAAGAGCATTATAGTAAACAAGCGTAGTATGAATGCCGGTTATGCCGGTATCGACAACGAACTGTTTTACCAACCTAAAACAAGTATGTTATTCGGCGATGCTAAAAAGGTGGTTACCGATTTAGTGGCTGAGTTGAAGAGCATGTAATTTTCTTCCCGTCATTGCGAGGTACGAAGCAATCTTACTATCTGGTTTACTTTTATTTGGCACAGTTCTGTGCATCTATGTGTCGATTCCTATAATGGCCACTTATCACCTCACGTGCCGTTACAATTGCTGATTAACTGTAATCCCCATCCGGGCGGGCCTAACGCAAACTGCAGCTTGAGTTAATTTATTTTTCCTTTTCCGTGTATCTTTTTGACTCTTTCCGCGTTATAGATTAAAATACAGCGCCATGAAACCACACAAAGCCTCTTTACTTGCTCTGGTATTATTTGCATCTACATTATTTGCAAATGGCCAAAACGATGGCACATATACCGGTAATCCTGCATTCCAAATGAAGGCAGATAGTTTTCCTCGTAACCATAATGACTATTATAAAACCCATGACAGTACAGATTATCGTTACAAAAGTGTAGATGGCTGCAGAGATCATGGATACGAAACTCCTAACGGAGAAAGCTATGAGAATAACAATCCGGATTATTACGACACACACGATTGGAACGGATTAATATGGCATGATTCTATCTGGAATAATAATATCAGGTACTCAGTAACTGAATTCAGAAAGCAAGTGCAGGAAGGCAAAATAAAAGTAAACCAGGGAGACGAGTATGCAGATACAGTTTGGTTCAGAAAGCAATGGATGCCTAAAGATAAGTATATAAAAAACTACTACTTCGAAAAAGGCTTTGTACCCGGACTTAATTACCAATACTATAAACCTAATGTGCAAAACCTTACCGGTGCATATACGGGAGCAGCATTTGAATACCTCTTTTATGCTAAGGTTCATAACGATGATGAAATGGGGCCAGGTCAATTGCGCTTTTATGGCAAACTTGGTTACCTGTCGGGCAACAACTCATCCGAATCTCTTATTACGGACCTTTCAATGGGCTTAACTATGTCGTTTGAAAAGGACCCGAAGCGCACATTCCTCGTCCCCTACTTTGGCATGGAAATGGGTAGCTTTTTTATGACAGACCATAACATAGCTTACTATATGCCTATGGCCGGCTTGCAACTTTTAGCACTCAATGGAATTTTTATTGGAGCAAATGGCGGCTATATTTATACCAATACCCATTTTGAAGCTTGGCGCGGTTATTTTGCACAAGCCAATATTGATATTTCGTTGTGGTAAAACTTCACACCAGTGCACAAAAGAAAGGGCACGTGAGGTGAAGAGGAAAGATGGTAGGAATGGACACATAGTTGTAAAGGACTGTGCCAGAAATTAAGCAAACTAATTTTTGCACATAAGGCTTTCTTATTTCGCATGCCAAATAAAAACTCACAGCCTCACACCAACCATCAATATATCATCCACCTGCTCTAAGTCTCCTTTCCACTTTTCGAGTGTGTCTTCAAGGGCTAGTTTCTGCTTATCCATACTGAGTGCAGAAACAGACAACAGCGCTTCCTGCAGTTTTTTATACTTGAATTTTTTACCCAAAGGGCCACCAAACTGATCGGCATAACCATCTGTAAACAAATATATCATGTCGCCTTTTTGCATAGTTAAGTGGTGCGTGGTAAAAGGTTTTTCGCCCACTTGCTTGCCAATAGGTTGCTTATCTCCGCGTATTTCTTTCAGTACATTATTGCGCACATACCACAAGGGGTTATTGGCACCGCTCCATTCAAGGGTATTGGTTTTTAAATTAATGGCACAAAACGAAATATCCATACCATCCTGCACTTCGCTCTCACTCTTTTCAAAAGTCTCGAGCACAAGCTCTCTTGTTTTATCGAGTAGCTGGCCTGCATTACGTATTTTAAATTCGTTCAGCGCACGCTTTAATGCATTAGAACAAACCACGCTAACCATTGCACCCGGCACACCGTGGCCTGTGCAATCGCAGGCGGCAAGCAGTATGGTATCTTCGCCCAACCTTTCCATCCAGTAAAAATCGCCGGCAACAATATCCTTTGGCTTGTAAAGCACAAAAGAATCGGGGAAGCGTTTTTTAATTTCACTTAACGGCGGAATAATAGCATCCTGCAACCTTTTGGCATAACTTATAGAATCGAGTATATCCTTATTGCGCTGCCTCATATCCTCTTCAATGGTCTTCAATGCGGTAATATCTGAATCTATTACCATAATGTTCTTTATATCCCCCTTCTCATCAAATATGGGCGATATCATTGACTGGAACCAACGGTTACCCATATTCTTGGTATGGTTCACCGATTCGTATGATACTCCGGTTTTATGGGTAATACATTCTTCAATAAGCTTCTCTACTCCGGGGTAGCTGCTCATTTCTAAAAGGGTTTTGCCTCTTTTCAATTTAAACTCTTCCATGGGCATACCCGTATTATGTGCAAACGTATCGTTCACCCATTCCAGTTCAAGGTTGGCATTAAAAACCATTACCATATTGGTAGACCGGCTCACCACATACGAAAGCTTTTCTACATCCTTTAATGTAGTGTTCAGTTGATTGTAGTTACGGAAGTTATCTAAGGCTATGGCCGTGTATGATGCAATAGTCCGGAGTATTTCCAGATGGTAATTTGTATACGAATGTTTTTTAAAACTGCCCACATTAATAACACCTATTACCTTATCTTTTTTCATCAAAGGCAGGTATATGAACGACATTGGCGTTTCGCCCGCTACAGGAGGTGGTATAAACGGTATGTATTTTTTATAATCGTTCTCCAGATCGTTAATCATTATCTCCTGCTTGTTATTCAAACACAACACCGGAAAACGATTACTGTCATTGAGGTCGTATGTACTGTCATACTTTTTTCCTTTCTCCATAAACTCAGGAAAGTCAAGCGTATTTTTTTCGTAATTAGGTATGCCCAAACAAAAAATAGTAGCATCCATTAATTCGTTCACATTTTCGTACACCGTTGCTGCAATAGCCTCATACGAAAGGGTTGCGGTTATCTTCCGTCCTATTTCTCCAAGCTCGGTAATGTTGTGGTACGATTTTTCCATCTCTTCCTTCTGCTTGTGAATTATCTCCGTTTTGCGGCGGCTGTTGCGCAAGCTGCGGATAATAACTACGGCAAAAACCACGAACAGGAACATAATACCTAAAATCAATTTCAGTACCAACCCTTGTTTGCGGGCATCTTCTTTTTGCAAGGCGTCTTTTTTATCCTGCGCAGCTTTCTCCAGTTCTCTTTGTTTTTCATATTCAAAGTTCAGTTCCGAACTGGTTATGGCCTGCGTGTTCTTCTGGCTGAATATACTATCGCGCAATCGTATATATGCCTTATAATATATCAGCTCATCCTTTATATCTCCGGTCTTTTCGTAAATATCGCTTATGGCCTTATCGGCTTCTTTCACATCATCCATAGCGCCATTTTTTTGGGCAATGGCAAGGCTTTTGTTCTGGTATTCCAGCGCCTCTTTATACTTCCCTTCTGCTTTATAGGCAAGGCCTATTGAATTGCAAACACCGGCAATATCTTCGCCAACATGCAGGCTGTCATAAATATCCTTACTCTCGAATTCGTACTTTAAAGCCAGGTCATAGTTCCCTAAGCCCTGGTAACACAAGCCCAGGTTTTCGAGATTAATTGCAGAATTGTATTTGTTTTTTAATGCATTATTTATCGACAATCCTTTAAAGTAATATGTAAGCGCCTTAGCATATTCATGCTGCTGACGGTAAACCTCACCTATATTATTAAGGGTAGCCGCCTGCCCTTTTTTATCGCCCATATCCTGTCTTATTTTAAGTGCCTCCTGCAAATAGCTAAGCGCTTTGGTAAAGTCCCCATCGTCGGTATATACACTACCTAAGCCGTGGCAGGCACCACCAATATGTTTTTGGTCATTGGTTTCGCGGGCAATTTTCATTTCTTCCAGATAGCAGGATATTGCTCTGGGGTAATCTCCTTTGCTATAGCTTATCCAGCCACTATTGGCATACGCTGTACACAAACCTGAGTTAAAGCCTATTTTCTCGGCCAACTGAACGGTTGACAACACTACTGAATCGGCCTGGCGGTAATTAGATATATCAGTTAAGGCATCGCTTAACTTATTCATTGCGTTTACCTTATTGGTATCGTCCTTGGCGCTATTTACAACCTTGTGTAACGAGTCTATAAGGTGCCCCTGACCCACACCGGCAAACGGCAAAGCAAGGACAAGAAATAAGATAAGTGTGTGAAACGGGGACAATTTCATTTAAACAAATATAAGATTTACAGCTTTATACACGCTTGTTTATGAGCGTTTTGTTATAGTAAAACCTCACCCTACCCTCTCCTTGCTCAAGGAGAGGGTAGGATTTAAATCATTACTAAACCCCAGCGGGGTTAAATATTTGTAGCCACGGGTTTTAACCCGTGGTTAAAGAACGCCCTATGTATTACCCTCTCTATTGTAGAGAGGGTAGGGTGAGTAATTCTTTAGTATAACTTTGAATCACCATTATGATAGTATCATTCATGGTTTTTCGTTGAATTAAACAGCATATTGTATTTTTGAAAGCAGAGCTATCTATTCATGTTACAAACTAAAGAAATAAACACCCCTCAGACCATTGCCGATGCAAAGCAATTGCTAACCGAGTATGGCAATTATATGTACAAGGAATTGGACCTGGTTGATGGCAAAGATTCCTTTTACGAAAAGCTAAAAAAGTTTCCGGGAGACGAATATGAAAAACCAAATGGAGTATTTATTGTTGCATACCACAAAGCTATTCCTGTTGGCATAGCAGGACTGCGAAGATTCGATGCAACAGCCTGCGAAATGAAAAGGATGTATGTGCGCCCAGAACATCGAGGATTAAAAATTGGCGAAGCATTATGCATAGAAGTAATTAAACTTGCCAAAGAATTAGGGTTCACTCAAATACTGTTAGATACTAATAGAGAAATGATTGCTGCGATTGACCTGTATAAAAAATTCTCTTTTAAAGAGATATCGCCCTATTGCATAAACGTAAATCGGAACCCGGTTTATATGGGGTTAGATATCTAGGATTTGCCCCTACCAAACCTTCACCCTCGAGGGGAAGGCTCAAGGAATAAAAAATGTTTGGGTTGTTGAAAAACATTTCCTGTTTTAATACACACTAATAAACATATTGTTTAATTTTGACATTACATTTAATTGCTTCATGTAAAAACAGACTTTGTCCTATTCTTTAACTTATTACCAATTAAACAGGATCTTGCTTTTCGTTTTTCCAGGGAAACAAAAAAATATATTTACCGCCAAAAACCGCCAGTTTCCGCCAATTACAGAGTTATGAATTATGAGTTATCAGTTATGAGTAAAATTCGTGGAATTCGTGTTAGAATAACAAATACCCAATCGACAAAGTCGGTTGACAAAATGCAAAATTTTTTCGCATTCAAATCACTAAAAACCAATAGGTTGATGGTTAACAAAACAGCAAAAGTGTCAACCGTGTTCAGGCCTACTCCTTATCATCCAAATCGAACATCTCTGCTTCGCGCTTTATCAGCTCAATAAATGCCTTTTCATCGTCACTAAACTTGTAAATATGTTCCTGTTCTGCAATAAATCCCTCCAACCGCTTTTTAGCATCGTATTTGTCGTTAGGGTCATCCATCAGGTCGAACCCAAAACCGCTGATAAGGTTAATGGCAAGGCAATTACCGGTATCACCGTTTTGATACAAATAATCGATGTAGGGCTTAAAGCTTTGGTAAAACAATACCGTATCTACAAAGTTCTCACCCACATACTCGTTGCAGTTCCAACAAATGCTATCGAGGCAAACAAGGTACTCTGTCTTATGCGTTTTAATAAATCTGCTCTTTAATGAATCAATCAGGTCAATAATGCATTTGCCATTATCACTCAGGTCGTTAGACATCTTCCTTGAAGAATCTTTTATGGTTTTAAGGGAGCTCGGCACATTACGCAATAACCTGCATGCCGATGGCTGCGAAAAGCCATTAATAGCAACAAAAAGGGACAATATGACAAGAAAATGCTTCAATTATTAAGAATATATAGCAAAAGTACCCGTTTTTACAAAACCGTTCATTTTCATATAAAAAGGCCACTTAGTCCAAAATGTTTATATTTGCAAAAGTTTAATCGTGAAACAAGATACAGAAAAATTTGCAGGAGAAGGCTTAACATACGATGACGTACTTCTGCTTCCTGCATATTCAGAGGTGTTACCAAGGGAAACCGACATTACCTCACACTTTACCAAGAACATAAAGATCAACACCCCTGTACTTTCGGCGGCTATGGATACCGTTACGGAATACAAAATGGCTATTGCCATTGCCGGGCAAGGTGGAATTGGCGTTCTGCATAAGAACATGACCATTGCCCAGCAGGCCGACCAGGTTAGGCGGGTAAAACGCTACGAAAGTGGCATGATACAGGACCCTGTAACCCTCAGGCAAGATGCCAAGGTAAAAGATGCCCTTGCCCTGATGAAGGAGCATAAAATTGGTGGAATACCGGTAGTAGCCGACAAAAACAGGCTGGTAGGTATTGTTACAAACCGCGACCTTAGGTTCGAAAAAAATGGTAACCGCCTTATTAAAGAGGTTATGACCAAGGACCATATTATAACCACTACCAAAGGCACCGACCTTACCAAAGCGGAAGAAATACTTAAGAAATACAAGATTGAAAAACTGCCTGTAGTTGACGGTGGTGGGCATTTAGTAGGGCTGATAACCTACAAAGACATTCAGAAAATACACCTTCACCCTAACGCATGTAAAGATGAGTTTGGCCGTTTGCGTGTAGCTGCAGCTATTGGCGTTACTGCCGATATGTATGACCGTGCTACTGCTTTGGTTAATGCAGAAGTAGATGCAATTATTGTGGATACAGCACACGGGCACTCGAAACGTGTTATAGAAGAAGTAAGAGCATTGAAGAAGAAATTTCCTAAGCTACAAATTGTGGCCGGTAATATTGCCACTGCCGAAGCTGCACTTGCACTTGCAAAAGCAGGTGTTGATGCAGTAAAGGTGGGCATAGGACCTGGTTCTATTTGTACCACCCGTATTATTGCAGGTATTGGTGTACCACAGCTTACTGCAGTATATGAAGTAGCCAAGGCACTTAAAGGCACCGGCATACCGGTTATAGCTGATGGTGGTTTGCGTTACACAGGCGATATTGTAAAAGCTATCGCAGCAGGGGCCAGCACAGTTATGGCTGGCTCAATGTTCGCAGGTGTAGAAGAGTCTCCCGGAGAAACGATCATATTTGAAGGAAGAAGATTTAAATCGTATCGTGGAATGGGTTCTTTAGAAGCTATGCAACATGGCTCGAAGGACAGGTACTTCCAGGATGCGGAAGATGATATTAAAAAACTTGTACCCGAAGGTATTACAGGCCGCGTTCCTTACAAGGGCAGCATGGCTGAAGTAATATACCAGATAACAGGTGGCCTGCGTGCGGGTATGGGATACTGCGGTGCCAAGAATATTGACCAATTGCAGAAGGCACGTTTCATCCGCATTACACATGCAGGTGTTACCGAAAGCCATCCGCACGATATATTCATTACCAGCGAGGCTCCGAACTATAGCAGGTAAGCTTAACGCTTATAGAGTTCATACTTCTCCCCTTTCGCAACAAGGGTTTTAAAGATTGCAGGTTGTGATTCATTATTGCTTCTGTCGAGTATATAGTACTCGTGTTTTGCAGAATCCATATCGAGGCTGATGTTAAAACTCCTGACAAAGTAGTTGTGAAGGCTCCAGTCTTGCCAGGTATCTTTTGATACATTCACATCGCTTCCGGCAGGGATCATTTTACCAAAGGCATACACATCATGCAGTTTGTCTTTATCACGCCCGGCTTGACCAAAGCCTATGCACGAAACCACAAGGCTAATAACCACAAATGCTGAAGTAAGGCCAACCCATAACTTATAAAGGTTCGATTTCAAATCGATCTTTTTAATAAAGATACTAAGTGCAGGAACAGCAATCAGCGACAAGGCTATAGCATAGTAAGGCAGTGAAGGAACAAGGTAAAACACACGTTGCTCCTTTGTAACAATAAGCGGGAAAGATGCAGAAACACCAATCAATACAAAGAGCTTTATATTCCTTTTGTATGTAGTATCATCAAATTGAGCCTTTACAGTTTTCAAACCCTTTGCAAATAGCAGTATTGCAGTAATTATAACAGGAGGCATAAGTTGAACAAAGAAGAGTTGTATAAGCAAATAGAACCTTGTATCTACATTAGATACTTGTTGTATACTGTTAATTACCCTGTCGTTCAGGTAAGCGGTAAGGCTATTGTAAATGGTATCGTTAGCAAGTAGCAGTGCATATATAATAAACGGAACAATAATAGCCATACCTGAGAACACAATAACATTGATAGGGTTGTACTTTGGCTTTACAACAATGAAATAAAATATAGGTATTACAATTGGAAACAAACCCGGAAAGCCCTTGCACAACGAAGCTATCACAGTGAACGCAGAACCCAACACAACCCAACCAAGACGCTGCTTTAACAAGCCTTTATAAATGAACAAGACCGCTATAAGAATGAAAACACCCATTGTATTCTCCTCCAGGTTATTGCTGTATGCAAAGAAGCAGGCAGGCATTATTATCCAGAAGAACACAGGCAACCAGCTCATGCTCTTCCATTCTTCGTTGTCATTGTTTATGAGCTTCCAAATTTTTGTAATGAGCAATGCAGAGATACAAACCGTCAAAAATGAATAGCCACGTTCTACATATATACTATCGCCAAAAGTTTTATAGAACAAGGCTTGTAAACCAAATGTAAGTGGTGGTTGCTGATGAAAGAAAGTGAACAAATAGTTATCGAAATACGGATGCCAGAAGGTGCCTTTACCAATGGCAAGGTTGTGTGCAATGGCAGCATACAATACACCATCGGTAAACATGCCATCTTTAACCAGGCGCGAAAACACCAGTACAATGATTGCACCAATAGTTAAAAGCCAGAATGGTATTTGTTCTTTTGATTTCAATGTTGTTGGAAATGGTCGTTCAAATATAAGAATTAGGAATTGGTACCAATACATAACCCAATAGCATAGTGGAGTTCGCGTTAGGGATAGAAGCGGTTACCCCGCAGCGCAGCGAGGAGTATGAGCGGATAGCCTGCCTGTCGGCAGACAGGCCCGACCCGAGGAACGAGGGGAACGCCCAAGTATAGAATACACTTCGACAAGCTCAGTGTGACTTTGATTTATTATTTTTACTACTCAGATATAAATAGAATTATGGAAGTTTTAAAATTTGGAGGAACATCGGTAGGCTCTGCAGAGCGCATGAAATCAGTTGCGGAACTTATAAACTATCCGGGCAAGAAGATAGTAGTGCTATCTGCCATGTCGGGTACAACGGACCATTTGGTGAAGATAACCCAGGCATTGCTAAAGAAGGAAACAACCCAAGCCATACAATTGATAAGCGACCTTGAACCCCGCTACCGCAAAACGGTTCAGGAGCTTTATACCAGTCCTGCTTATGTGCACAAGGGCAATGAACTGATAACAGAGCACTTTGCCTTTTTGTTATCGTTTACACAAGACATGTTTACCCCCAATGAGGAGAAAACTATTCTGGCAGAAGGTGAACTGCTGTCTACCGCGCTGTTTCAGTTTTACCTGGAGGAGCAGAAGATAGCATCGGTGTTGTTGCCGGCGCTTAACTTTATGCGCATAGATAAGGAAGGCGAACCCGACCTGCCTTACATTGAAGAACACCTGAACAAAGAACTTGCCAAACACCCGCATAGCGGGCTTTTTATAACACAGGGTTATATATGCCGCAACCCATTTGGGCAAGTAGATAACCTGAAACGCGGCGGAAGCGATTACACCGCATCGTTGGTGGGTGCTGCAGTATATGCCAAAGAGATACAGATATGGACCGACATTGATGGCATGCACAACAACGATCCGCGATATGTGCAGGGCACCTACCCTATTGCTGAGTTGTCGTTTGATGAAGCGGCTGAGTTGGCTTACTTCGGGGCGAAGATATTGCACCCTGCTTGTATATTGCCGGCTCAAAAACGCAAAGTACCTGTGCGATTGCTGAATACCATGCAACCCAAAGCCAAGGGTACACTCATCAGCGAAACGGCTGAAGGCCACAACATAAAAGCTGTTGCTGCCAAAGACAACATTATTGTGATTAAGATTAAATCGGCACGAATGCTTATGGCTTATGGTTTTTTGCGAAGTGTGTTTGAAGTATTTGAGCGTTACAAAACACCTATCGATATGATCACTACTTCGGAGGTGGCTGTATCGCTTACCATTGATATGAACGATCATCTGGATGTGATAATAGAAGAACTGGAACGCTTCGGTACCGTTGATGTGGAGATAAACCAAACCATCATTTGCATTGTAGGCGACTTCCTGGCCGACAAGCATGGTTATGCGCTGAACATATTCGATGCGCTTAAAGATATTCCACTGCGGATGATATCGTATGGAGGAAGCACCAACAACATTTCGGTACTTATACATGGCAACGATAAAAAGAAAGCGCTATTGGCATTGAATGAAGGAGTTTTTAAGAAATTAGTGAAAAGCTAAAAATTGTGATTAATTTGATGATTTGAAAATTTGACGATTTGAAAATGCAAATGCACCAAAATGTCGTTTGCGTTAGGGACTTTAGTTAATTAGGAATTAAAAATTACGAATTACGAATAGCACAGCCAAGTATAGTGTCGTTTGCGTTAGGGATTGCAGCGGATAGCCCGCAGCGTAGCGAGGACTTGAAGCGTAAAGCCCGACCCCACGTGCATCGGGGGTAACGCCCAAAGAAGTTAAAAGTGAATAGTGAAAAATAAAATTGAGATAATATGTTTTCTGCAGACCTGATAAAGAAGTTTAAGAACACCCCAACGCCGTTCTACTATTACGATACGGCGTTGCTCAACAAAACGCTGCAACAAGCCACTGCTGCTGCCAAAAAGCACGATATTGAGATGCACTATGCCCTCAAGGCAAATGCAAATCCTCGCTTGCTAAAAGTTATACAAAGCCATGGCGCCGGTGCCGATTGTGTTAGTATTAACGAGGTGTTGCGTGCCATTGAATGCGGATTTCCGGTGAGTAAAATTGTATTTGCAGGCGTAGGCAAAAGCGATGAAGAGATCAGTATTGCGGTGAACGAAGGCATATTTTGTTTCAACAGCGAATCGTTGGAGGAGATCGAGATTATTGACGCTATTGCGGCAAAGCACCACAAAAAGGCGCAGGTAGCATTGCGCATAAACCCAAACGTAAACGCCCACACCCACCATTATATTACCACGGGCCTCGAAGAGAACAAGTTTGGCATAAACATGTGGGAACTGGAAAAGGTGCTGGATGCGCTGAAGAAGTGCAAACACATATCGCTGGTGGGACTGCACTTTCACATTGGTTCGCAAATTACCGACCTGAATGTGTTTAAGACCCTCTGCCTGCGGGTGAACGAAATACAACAATGGTTTGCCGACCGCAACATTTACGTACCTAACCTTAACCTGGGCGGTGGCCTGGGCATTGATTACTATAACCCCGACCAGAATGCCATTGTAGATTTTGATAAATACTTCGGCATTTTCAGACAGTTTTTAAAAATAAACCCCGGCCAAAAACTGCATACCGAACCAGGAAGGGCCCTGGTGGCTCAATGCGGCACACTGATTGCAAAAGCTTTGTACGTAAAAAAAGGTATACAGAGCAACTTTATAATATTAGATGCCGGCATGACCGAACTCATTCGCCCTGCGCTTTACCAATCGTACCACAAAATTGAGAACATTACGAGCAAAGCTGCCGAGACCTTAAAGTACGATGTGGTGGGCCCTATCTGCGAATCGTCGGACTGCTTTGGTAAGGCCATCGACCTGCCCGAAACCCTGCGTGGCGATCTGTTTGCTTTGCGCTCTGCCGGTGCCTACGGCGAAAGCATGGCCCTCGATTATAATCTGCGTACGAGGGCTAAAGGGTATTTGGCTGAGGACCTATAGGCAAGCTTTTCGGGTTGTTGAAAACTAGGTTTTATAAAACACAAAAGTAAATATTTTGTTTACTAATTTTGTATCAGAATTTGGAAATAACCACATCCAATGTCAACCACTAAAACCTATTTACCCATCCGTATAAATACGTATTTTCCTTCAAAAACTGCATTTCAGCATATTTTATATAGTTTCCATTATAAAAACATTTTATATTAGCCATTAATCTCAACCCAACATTGTATTGATAACTAGCATATCAGCAGAATAAGGGGCCTATGATGAAAAAACAATTGCTTATCTTTGTAAAAGAATGCTTACAGTAATTAATAATACAGATAGTTTGAGAAGTTTATCTCAAATTTTTTCCCCATCCAGTTTTGATAAAGCTATAAGGGCAAATGATATTAAGCGCATAGAAAGGAAGGTAAAAAAATATGTTTCAAGCACTTCCACATCAATAACTTATAAAAATTTAATAAACTTTCTATATACATCACTTGAAAAGGACTATCGAAGTGAGTATTTTTATAAAAATAGACTATTAAATACTTTACTTGAAAAATATAGTTTAAACACAACTACAGTTCTAAATGAATTTAAAATTGGCAGTTCAATTGCAGACTTCATCCTTCTTAATGGAACAGCAAGAATTTATGAAATAAAAACGGACCTAGACAGTCTAGATAAATTGAACAAGCAGCTTAATGATTATAAGCAGTTTGCAGATTTAGTTTATATAGTAACAAGCTCAAAGTATGTTACCAAAATTTTATCCGACTACTCAACTTCAACAATAGGCGTTATAGAATTTACACAAGACAACAAATTCAAGGAGTATAAGAAAGCTGATAGTAATAAATCTTATTTTAGTCACTCTACCATTTTTAAAACACTTAGAAAGCCTGAATATTTAGAAATAATTGGTAGTTATTTTGGTCATACACCCAAAGTACCTAATACCGAAATTTTCAAAACTTGCTTTGAATTAATTAATAAAATTGACGTTGTAGAATTTCAGAAAATAGCTTTTAATATTCTGAAGAAAAGAAAAATAAAATGTCCTGACTCTTGGGCATCAAATAAAACACCATTTGAACTTAAACAAATATGCTATACGCTTGATTTTACAAATCAAGAATATGAGCACTTATATAAATTCTTAAATAAACCACTAAAATGTATTTCCCCTATCTAAGAGGTAAGCAGTTTGAATTAATTGCACTAAAGGAACTTATCGGCTTATTGGCAAAGAATAACAATAAAGTTTCACCAATAATTGAACCTGTAAAGGATTCATCTACCTTAAAAACCACAATACAAGGGCTTGTATCTAAAAATATCAATTTCAATATTGTTGTAAATCCCAAAGTGGGTGACATGCAAAAGGATCGAGATATATTAGAATTTCTAACTTTTTTAACTAAAGGATTAGCTGGGTATAGTAATTTTCAAATGGCAGTTATTCTAAATGAAAAAGAGAATCATAAAACAATAATAAATATATTAAATAAATTTATCGCTGGAACTAAAATAGGGCTAACGTTAATCCATAACGCAGAGTTTGAAAATATTGGAAAAATCGTAAAAGAATATGAAACTGTTACCAAAGTAAAGTACAATGTACTTCATCTTCGTAAGACAGGCAAACGCTATTACCGTAATTTTGATTTAGGTACAGTTGTTGAATTAGATGACTGCTTTAGTTCTCAGGAAAAAAATGCCGATTATAAATTAGTTGAAGAAAGCAATTTTTCTGAAGAACATTTATATTACAAACAAGATGGGTTTGTTGGCTTCTCTGATTTCCTAACTATTGGCGACATTTACGCTGTAAGTGGCTTCCTACCATACGCCGTTGCCATACATATTTCCTATAGCAATTCATCAAAAAAAATCAAGATTAGGCATTTTGTATCGGATTCAAATGATGACACTTCAGATATTGCAGGAAAGTTTAAAGAAGCTTTGGACAAGCTAATTGCGTGGTGTAATACCACTAAATTTAAAACACAGGCAATTGATTCCTTTTTTGATATGCACAAAACTGGACACTTTCCAGGATTAGGAACTGTCAAGAAATTATCTATAATGAATCATATTGAAGTGGTTTTAAGATTGATTTAGTATGAATTGCTGCTCAGAATGTTTTTCAAGCTCTTATTTAAAAGGTGTTATAAATAGTAATACAACTATTGGTAATTGCAATTTCTGTGGTTCTAAAAATGTTGTAATATATAACCCTAGAGGATTATCACTATTTTTCCGAAGTATTTTTGATTTATATACCGTTAACTCGAAAACTGGTACTTCCATCGAAGTGCAGATTGAACTTGATTTTCA
>JABDCA010000033.1:0-2678 GCA_013288345.1 Bacteroidota bacterium
TTTCTTCCATTACTATTATTACGTGGTCGTACTTGGGTAACTGAGCTTTCAGGTAGTTGATGCCTGCAAACAGACATAGTGTTAAAACTGACAAAGTAATTTTTTTCATTTTACAGGGTAAATGTTATTAAATTGTTAAGTAAATGTAAATAATTCCTTAACAAAACAATAGCATTATCACCTCATTTCATGAAAAGAAAGGAAAACAAACTGAAATACAGCTTATTAGAGGTTAGTTTTTGATGAATTTGGAGCTATACCTTTGGGTACCTGCAGTAATCGAAATCATATAAATACCGGCTGGATATGAACTAACATCAAAGGTATGAACCTTATTTTCATTTACAATACCACATTCCATTTGCTGGCCAAGTTCATTATATATGTTGTAATCTAAATCACCCTTCAAGTTTGTTGCTTGTAAGGACAGCATCTTATTTACAGGATTAGGGTAAACCGAAATAGAATTATCATCAGAAATTTTATTTACACTTGTAGGCATAGCCCACATGGCAATGTTCTTTGCATAAACGCCTCCGGCACTATCAAAACCACCGCCAACATATAATGAATTATTATATACAGTCATTGCATCAATTGAACCACCAATATTAATACCAACACTATTACCCACAGTAGACCATTGCGTGCCATTCCATTTAGCAATTGCATTTACAAGTTGCCCGTTTACCGTATCAAAATAACCTCCGGCATATAATTCTCCATCATATACAGTAAGTGCATTTACCTGCGATCCACCAGGCTCGCCATATAAGCCAGCACCAACTGCAGACCAATTTGATCCATTCCACATTGCAATAGCATTTGTAGCTATATTACCAATAGTGTCAACCCAACCGCCTGCATACAAATTTCCATTGTAAGCTGCAAGAGCATATATAGGCCCATTTGTAAATCCCCCAATGCTCGACCAGTTAATACCGTTCCACTTAGCTGCTTCGCTAGTAGTCCGAACCCCTCCAGCACTATCAAATCCACCTGCCACATAAAGGTCTCCATTATATACTGCCATTGCAAATACTCCATCATCTTCATCTGCTGCATAAACCCCAGAACCAAGCGATGACCAAGTTGTTCCATTCCATTCAGCTATTCCATACACCAATTTCCCATCAACACTGTCAAAAGAACCTCCTGCATATAAACTACCATTATATACTGCCATACAATAAACACCATATTCAACAGATCGCATACCCTTACCTACAGGCATCCAGCTAGTACCGTTCCACATAGCAATATCATGAGCAACAACGCCACCTATAGTATCGAACTGACCACCTACGTATAAATTACCATTATAATATGCCATTGCATTAATATATCCGCTAGTTCCTGTACCCATTGTACTCCAGTTTGTACTGTTCCATTGGGCTATATCATTTACAGCAGCACCACCGGCAGTACTAAACCAACCGCCTGCATAAAGTGCCGAATCATAAGCAAACAAAGACCATGTAGTATTAGCAGCGGCACCATCAATGCCCGAAGCTACAGGAGCCCAGGTTTGGGCTTTTGCAGAAAATACCGATGCAATAATTAATATGCAATATGCAATTTTCTTTTTCATTCAGGCTAATGAACTACAAATATATGATTCTGCTTTGACAACTTAGTTCTTAAAGAACTGATAATAGAAAGTTATACGTGCAACCAGATCCGTACCACCTTTTTGATTGGCCGTGGCTGGAATACCATTATAGTAGCGATCAGTAATTCCATCGTACCATATGTTAGGCATAAAGTGTATTTGCTTAATAGGTTGGTAATCGAATCCTAATACAAAATACGACTCTGTAATTGGGTTAACTACGTCATAAGGTATAGAATTAACGGTAAAACCACCACCAGTAAGGTAGGTGACTTTAGAATTATAATTAACATCGGGATTAAAGGCATCATATCTGGCAATGAGGCTCAACTTAGGAGCGCTGGTATTTTTGTCTCTCATTAAAACAACAGCAGCCATAATCGAGTAACCAGATTGCGTATTATCAAGTGTATCGCCTTGAACCGGAACGCCAGGGCCACTTAATTCTGCAATCATATTTTTTTGTATCTGTTCAAAGTATTCTGCGCTTATGTTAAAATTTTTCGCTTTATATCCTAAGAAAACCCTGCCTGTCATATAATATTGATGAAGATTATGAGGATAACCTGGTACTGGTGTCCATCCTATGGTCCGGCCATCTCCAAAAATATCAAGCACCAGTTTATCATTAAGCAGTTTCACATAAAGGTCACCATAATATTTATGCCACACAGTAAAACTATTAGTAAATGCCTCATTGTCAGGTACCGCACCCAGACCATTACCAACCATAAAATTAAAGCCTATACATGCATTCTCAACGCCCATATCGTCTTTTTTGCTCCAAATTTTCCCACCAATACTGGCGCCCAAATCATTCGAGCCTGTTATCCCTTTCATATCCATAATCGTCCTGTCTATGGAACGATATCCCCAAAATGGTTCTTCAGTAATAGCGAATGATGGAGTAGTAATAGCCCCTACTGAAAGCTTCAGACCGGTATTAAACATATTTTCCCATTCCATATTGGCATATTTCAGGTAAAATCCCCTGTTATTCTTAGGATCAGCATTTATGGATGATGTATATGCATTATCATAGTTCTCTTCATGAGCCACAACAGCA
>JABDCA010000033.1:2688-30937 GCA_013288345.1 Bacteroidota bacterium
TGAACCGAGAACTGCTTATTGAAGAAATAATCATACCCCAGGTAAAGTCGTTGAAGTGAGAAAGCATTAGCGCCTTGTGACATCTGAGAATATTGTGCATTACCTCTTGCAGTATTTCCTCCTGAATCAGCATGTAACACGGTATAATAACTACCAAACATATATCCCCAAAAATGCCCACGCGTAGAATCTGCAGATTCGTGAGGTGTAACTGTTATAGGGTAATTTTTGAAATCGACAAATTGTGCGTTTGAAATATTGTACCCACCTATAAGAATACATAATCCTGCAATTATCTTTTTTTGCTTTCATAATTTTAAATCAATTTTTGTTTTATAAAGTCCACTGGCTCTTACATAATTGTAAGAGCCAATGAGGTTTGAATACTATTTACTATTAAATCGGGATTTATTTTCCAATCACTATTTTCTTGCAAACATTTATTTTATCTCCTGTAATATTCAAGAAATAAATTCCGTTTGAAACATTTTCAGTGCTTATTGTAAGGTAATTATCACCTGATTTCAATTCTGCAGGCATCTCCTTCACTATTCTACCGGTAATATCATACAGACTAACGGTAGCCTTACCTTCATCAACTGATATAATGTGCATATTCAATTCATTTTTTGCGGGAATAGGCCAGGTTACAACCTGGTTAACAGGTTCAGTAACTGTGTTTACGCCTGTCGTTACAGTCCATATTGAACTTGGAATTTCAGTTGCGGTTGAACTTGAACCACAAAAGGTTGTAATACCAAACATTTCTTCCATTAATTTTAAAAGGCTATAGTGATTTACTTTAGGAGAAGTAACATTTCCGCCTTTTACAATTCCACTGCAAATCAAAAGCGGAATATTATTTGTACATCCCGTACATTGATCATCCTCATCCCAAACAACTATTACAACAGTATTATTTGCAGGTACAGCTGCCCAACGTACTAAAGGCATCAAATTTTTCTTAAACCAGGTATCGCCATTAGGTATAGCGGTAGAAGCGGTAGAAGGATCATGCATATCATCAACTAAATTTGGTATTACCCATGACATGCTCGGTAAATTAGTGTAATGGTTTGAATCAGGGAAATAGGTGCCTATCGGAGCAAACGGAAGCATATCTTTAACAGGAACAGAATCGGCACTACCTCCAACCCAATTTATCCACGGGCAATGCTTGGTAACATAATTACCTGCATCACTATTATACCATCCCACAGAAGGCTGGGTTTCTGAATAACCAGCAAAAGTATAACCTGCATGAATAAGAGAAGCAGCCAAATTACATGTTTTGAATGGGGCACTCGCATTAGGTCCATTTTCATCAAGAAGTACGCCTTGGTTTGAACCTGAAAACAATTCAAGATAGTTAGGTTCGCTCGGGTGGGTTATAGCATACATATCTGTAAAGTTGGCACAAAAAGAATCTTTAGATAATGCCGTAAAGGTTGGAGCATAAGCAGAGCCAATAATTTTAGAGTATCCATAGTTTTCCTCCATAACAAGAACAACGTGTGCAGGTGGCTTACCTACATACTGAGCATGCAATGCAAAGCCTTGCAGTAAAGCGCCAAGGGTTAATAAACAGAATGTAATTTTTTTCATTTTATCGCAGGGTTAAAGATTAATAGGTTCTTTATTTCGTCCGCAATATTAGTACACGCCTATGTCTGCAATGGGCTATAGTATATTAAGTAATAGTTAATCTTTCCCTGAAAACTGTTAACAATAAAATAACACAATCAAAATCAATTTCACATTTACTACTCAGTTGTTTGATTACCAATAGCTATAGAAGGTGCTTTATTGAAAAACTCTCGCTTAACCTATTTAGATAAGCATATTCTTAACATTAGTTTAACACTGAGTAAATCGTGGTTTGTTTCTTTTGCGCTCACAAAAAGTGCTCCCCTGATATTTTGCACTGATTGAAAACACAAAATTAATTATAAAACAACAATCATGAAAAGAAAACAACTCTACCTTTTATCATTAGCATTTATTGGCTTACTAGGCCGTGCAGATGCGCAATGCGGATGGCTAAGTTTAGGCCCTAACGACTCAACAAGCAGCATTTGTTTTGGCGAATCAGAATATGAATCAGTAGCTATAGACCCTACTACCAATACCCCATATGTTGCTTACCGTGACGGCAATAATTTTTATGGCGCTTCGGTAAGTAAGTATGTTGCAGGCAAATGGCAATTGGTTGGTGCCCCAGGTTTCACCTATGGTGCTGGTAGTGCTGAAATTTACGATGAATCTCTTACTATAGATAAACATGGTATACCTTACTTAGCTTGCGAGGATAAAGGGTTTTCAAACCACTGTGCAGTATTTATGTACAATGGAACAACCTGGGATACTTTAACCGGTCAAACAGCTGGTTTTACAATTCCATGCCAATATATATCTATTGCAACCGACACTAACGGTATTCCTTATGTTGCTTATCAAAACCTTGGTACATCTAAATTAGATGTATTAAAGTATAATGTAATTACCCAATCATGGGTATATGTAGGTGCTGCAGGTGTTTCTAAAGGCCAGGCTCAGTACATATCATTGGCTTTCGATAAGGTTCACAATGTTCCTTATGTAGCTTTTGAAGATGGCAAGCATGCTGATAAACTTATGGTGTATTCATTTACCGCTGGTGTATGGGCTCCTGCTGCAGATACTGCAGGCCTTACAACTGACACTGTAAATTTTATATCGATTACAACCGATAAAAATGGCAATCCTTATGTAGCATATGAAGATTTTTCAAATGCTTCAAGTTTAGGTGTTATGATGTTTAATACTACCAGTCAAACCTGGTCAGCAGTTGGCTCAATTGGCAGCACTTTTGGCGGGCCGGTTAACTATACCTCAATTGGTGTGGATGCTTCTAGTAACGTATATGTTGCGTTTCAAGATCTGTCAAGTTTCGGTTTCAGCGGATTGACCATTGGAGAATATAACGGAACCAAATGGGAATACGCAGGTGGTTCATACAAAATTTCTCAATCTATTTCAGCTAAAAATGCACTTTATGTTTCTTTAGTGATCGATAATACAGGTACACCTATCGTGTCTTACGAAGATAAAGGCGTAGGTAACCATACTGAGGCTTTTATGTACAACAGTGCAGCTACTCAATGGCAATTAATGGGCACCACAGGTTTATCTAACATAAACCCTGGTACATGGAATGGTTTATCATCCTATAATTCTATTGCAACCCAACCTGGTACAAATACTCCATACGTTACTTATCGCGATGGTAACACAGGAGGTAAGGCTACAGTAATGAGCTATACCGGAAGCACATGGGCTCCTGTAGGCACACCGGGTGGTGTTTCTACTTCAGGTGTTAGGTTCACTAACATTGGCTTTGATAAAGCTGGCGATCCTATTTGTGTATTTGCAGATAAAGGAGCAAGCCCTACCTACGGCGTTGTAGCAAAAGTTTACACAGCTGGAGCATGGTCAAATATTGGAACAAACTCAGCTACTATTAGCGGTACTAACACATATTATGTATCTATGGCAGTAGCAAATGATACTGTATATTCTGCATTCGAATTAGGGAACTATCACATGTCAGTAATGAAATGTGCCGTAACCGGTTCAACATGGACAAATGTTGGTCCTGCTGATGTTAATGGTGATAGTGCTGCTTACGAGAGCGTTGCAGTAGATAAGAACGGAGTAGTTTATGTAGCATTTCAAGACAACGCAGTTTACTTAAATGGAATTAGCGTTATGAAATATGCCGCTGGTACATGGCAGTACGTTGGTGCACGAAATTTCACCAATGGCAAAGCTGTTTACCCTTCTATACAAATTGACCCATTAAACAACATGCCTGTTGTAGCATATTCATCTTACGGCTCTGGTACAGAAGCTAATGTTGAGAGATTTGATGGCACAACATGGAATTTTGTTGGCTTACCGGGTTTTTCTAACGATTGGTCAAGCTATATGTCACTTACTATCGACAGCAAAGGAGCATACTATGTAGCTTATTCTGACTGGGGTAATGAAGTTAAAAACCAAGGTCAGGAAAATTGCACAGTAGAAAAGTATGATACAAAGGTTGATACAGCATGGAACGTGCTTCCTTTAGGCGGAGGTTCTTGCTCACAAAATGGTGCAACTTATGAAGCTTGTACTGTAGATGCTAATGGTAGTGTTTATGTTACCTATTCTTCTTATGGTGCTTTTGTAAAGGAGCTCGACTGTCCTTTAAGTATTAATGAGATAAATGGAAACAGAAATATCCAAGCCAGTGTTTATCCTAACCCAAGTCATGGTTCATTTACTGTAGCATTACAAAATGCTCCTGAAAACTCACATGTAACTGTATTCAATGTTCTTGGCGAAAACATTTACACAGCTAAGCTAACTTCAGATAAAACAGAGGTTAACCTTACTAACCAATCAGCAGGTATTTATTTATACAGGATACTTGATGAAAATGGCAAAGTACTTTCTACTGGTAAATTGATAATTCAATAATCATTAGTTTTTGAATAAAAGGAAAAGCAACGTTTAACCATGTTGCTTTTCCTTTTTACAATTAATCATTTAGTAAAGTAATACTTCAGTTCTTTTAATTTTTGTTCCGTACAATTGCTTACACAATTCAAAGTCATGAAAAAATTATCTATCCTATTTTTGCTCGCCCTTACACTAAGCATGAGTGCAAATGCTCAGCAAATTTTTGGCCCGGGCCATCACATTGTTGTGTACTCAACACATGCAGTCGACACTACTGTAGCAAAGCCCCATAATAAGGCAGTAGGGCTTATCCGTTCTGCAGGCGATACATTAATTGCATACATAAATCGCGCAAAATATACGCTTGATATAGCAGTTTATGATTATGTAGAAGACAGTACATGGTACGAAGGCGGCTATGTACCACCTATACACACTGCTATTAACAATGCATATGCACGTGGTGTAAAAATCCGTTGGATACATAATGCAAGCGATTCCTCAAAGGGATTTGTTGGAGCAATCACTCCAAACTATGGGCTTGCACTTATAAACAAAGCCATCCCTACCCTGCCAAATCCTTCATATAGCGGCATTATGCATAATAAATTTGTTGTTGTTGACGGCAGGTCATCAAATCCAAATGATGCAATTGTGTGGACGGGCTGTATGAACTGGGAGCCAGGTCAGATTTGCAAAGACATTAATAATATTATTATTTTCCAAGATTCCGCTTTAGCGCATTGTTACCTTATACAATTCAACCAAATGTGGGGCGATACAGTTGAAGGTGGAAATCCTAACACATCAAAATCATTGTTCGGGCCTAAAGAAAAAAATATTACTCCTCATAATTTTTATATTGATGGCCATTATGTTGAATCGTATTTTAGCCCAGCTGATCAAACCAGTAATCACATTATTTCAACTATTCAATCGGCAAAAGGCGAAATTGATTTTGAAATGTTCACATTTACACTTCAAGCAGACGATGCACCTATTGTTACAGCAGCTAAAGCCGGCATTTCAGTGCATGGTATAATGGACCAATCGAGTTTAGGGTACACGCCTTATACTGATATAAGCAACGCAATCGGCTCAAATCTTCTTCTGTATAGCGGCCTGCCAGGTTATGATGCCAATTCAATTTGCCATAGCAAGTATGTGCTTATCGACCCTTGTGATTATGCCTGGAATGCTGACCCGGCAATTTTAACTGGTTCACATAATTGGAGCTCATCTGCAAATACAGTTAATGATGAAAACACAGTAATTGTGCACGATTCATTAATTGCCAACCAGTACTATCAAGCTTTTCATGCTGACTATTTAGCTTTATCTACAGCAAGCGGAAGCCCTGTAAATCTTGTTCCTATCTGTGTTCCATTAGGAATAAATGAAGTAAAAAATATTGACCAGGTAACTATATACCCTAACCCTGCTTCAAACAGCCTTAAAGTTACTCTCAATATTCCGGGTAGCAATATTTCATATGCTGTTTACAATGTAACCGGACAAATGGTAGCATCGGGCAAATTAGATGCTCAGTATGTAAATACAATAGATATTGCTGACCTATCGTCAGGCATTTATTTATTACGTGTTCAAACCAGCAACACAAAAGAATTTACCGGGAAATTCGTAAAGCAATAATTCATACTTATTAATGAATAAAAAACAAGCTCCGTAATGTTACGGAGTTTGTTTTTTATAAGCAACCCAGGCTAAATGAAAAAACACCTACTATTTACCTACATCGTTTTAACTATAAATGTTTGCTCAAATGCACAAACCTTCAAGAAAGGCCATCATATACAATGTTACTTTACCAGGCCTGTTGATACTAGTGTTGCCAGAACCGAAAAAGCAATATCATTAATAAGAACGGCAGGAGATACTGTAATTGCATATATAAATCGGGCAAAATATACATTAGATATTGCCATGTATGATTTTGTAGAAGATAGTACATGGTTTGAACAAGGCAACATACCTGATATTGCCGGAGCAATTAATAAAGCCTATGCCAGAGGAGTAAAAATACGCTGGGTATGTAATCAGATCGATTCCATTTTTTCGCCCAACACTGGGCTCGATAGTTTAAACAAGGCCATTCCGGTTTTACCAAGCCCAACAGGAAATAGCTATGGAATTATGCATAATAAATTTGTGGTAATAGATGGCAGGTCATCTAACCCAAGCGACCCTATAGTATGGACAGGTTGCATGAACTGGGAACCGGGGCAAATAGATAAAGACGCTAATAATTTGGTTATTATACAGGATTCAGCATTCGCACATTGTTATTTAACAGAGTTCAACCAGATGTGGGGCGATACAGTTGAAGGTGGAAAATATAACCTTGCAAATTCAAAATTCGGGCCAAAGAAAAAGGATATTACACCACATAATTTTATAATTGATGGTCACAGGGTAGAATCGTATTTCAGCCCTACTGACACTACTAATAATCACATAATATCAACTATTGCCTCTGCAAAAACCGAAATAGATTTTGGCGTTTTTGAATTCAGTTATGCCCAGGATGCAACTGAAATTATTAATATGATAAATAAAGGAATTTATGTCGCAGGTATAATGGATCAGTATAGCCTTGCTTATGCTCCATACAGTAAACTAAGCAATTCAATGGCTGCAATGCTGCAGCTATATTCCGGTAATGACTCACTATTCCATAATAAATATGTAATTGTTGATCCTTGCAACATGCAGGCTGACCCGATGGTATTAGCAGGTTCGCATAACTGGACTAATGAAGCAGAAGTATATAACGATGAAAATACTATCATCATCCACGATTCAACAGTTGCCAACTTATTCTACCAAGCGTTTCACAAAGAGTTTTATAGCCTTGGCGGAGTAATGGTACAACATTGCATTCCTCTCGGAATTAATGAAGTTACAACCAATAATAAAGCAGTGGTGATATTGCCCAACCCTAATTATGGGAAGTTCATTTTGCAATTTGATAATGACCAACATATAAATGAGCAAGTTGAAATTTACAATATGCTTGGCGAAAAACTGTATAATACCACGTTACTATCAAATAATACTCAAATAGACTTGAGTATGCAACCCCAAGGTATTTACCTATATAGAGTAATATCATCAGAAGAAAGCACTGTGGTTGCAGGTAAGTTTGTTATTCAGTAACTTCCTTTTGAATAGCCAAATACTTTTTTCATTCTAAATGAGTTATCTATTTTCAGATAGATACCAGTTACTTATTGTGCCCTTTACAAGCATAAGTAATATGGAAATATGCTTACATATTGGTATATTTGACTAAAGAGATGCTAGCTAAGAGTGCTATTTTATGAATATTTGAAGGTGAAAATCATTAAAAAAGTATTTAAACAAGCGTTTTTAATTGTTGCAGTATTTTGCTCGGGAATACTTAATGCGCAGGTTTATACAATAAGCACAATTGCCGGTACAGGGTTTGCAGGCTATTCAAATGACGGGAATCCTGCCACAAAAGCAATGGTATATTATCCGTTTTCTGCATCTACAGACAGTATAGGCAATATTTATATTGCTGATTGGGATAATTCAAGAATAAGAAAAATAAATACCGCTGGAATAATTTCAACTATTGCAGGTAATGGAAGCTTCAACTATTTTGGTGATGGTGGGCCTGCCTCCTCTTCAGGCTTAAACGGGCCAACAGGGGTTAGTTCGGATGCAGCAGGCAACATTTATTTTACTGATATAGGGAATGGCCGTATTAGAGAAGTATCTGTTTCAGGTCTTATTCATACTGTAGCCGGTAACGGAAGCTATGGTTTTTCGGGAGATGGCGGACAAGCTACTGCTGCTTCATTCCGAAACCCTACAGGTATTGCTTTTGATGGTTCTGGCAATATGTATGTTGCTGACGTATTCAATAACAGGATAAGAAAAATAGATGCAAACGGAATAATCACAACCATAGCAGGTAATGGAATAACGGGTTATTCCGGCGATAGCGGCCCGGCAACACTAGCAGAACTATACTATCCAACAGGGGTTGCAGTAGACGATTCCGGCAGTATTTATATTGCTGATGAAGACAATAACCGTATAAGAGAAGTGAGCAAGACCGGCATAATTTCAACCCGGGCTGGAAATGGCATTGGGGCCTTTTATGGCGATGGAGGGCTAGCTACGCTGGCAAGCTTAAACTTTCCTGGAGGAGTAGCTGTTGACAAACAGCACAATGTATACATAGCCGATGCAAGTAATAACCGCATACGAATGGTGAATTCGCAAGGAGTAATTTCAACCATTGCAGGGAATGGCAATGGAACTTATTCGGGTGACGGTGGACCGGCTATTATCGCATCGTTATTTAATCCCACAGGCCTTTGGCTAGATGCGCTAGGAAACATACTTGTTGGCGATGCTTTTAATTTCAGAGTGAGGATGCTGACAAAAATTAACGGCCGTGAACTTAACACTGGTATTGAATCTCTGAATATTTACCCTAACCCAGGCAACGGTATATTTAATGTTAGCCTCCAAAACTCATTAAACAACAAGGAAATAATTGAGATTTACAATATTGTCGGAGAGAAAATATTCTACACTAATTTAACTCAGAACGGAATTACTCAAATTAATTTAACAGGCCTAAAATCAGGTATTTACCTGTATGTGGTTACAAATGAAAACAAGTCTGTTGTTTTTAGAGGCAGACTTATTATTATCAATAGTTAGTTCTGAGTAAGGATTATCTTTCTTGTGTCTATTTCATTACCATCTACCATCAAACTATAATAATACATACCCGCAAGTAGCTCCCCTCCGCCCACACTTACATATTGCTTTTCTTTTCCATTGATCGGAATAGTTTTCTTTAAAGCGCCATTCATATCAAATACCAATAGGTTTGCAGTTTTACTTTTAGAAGGTATGTAGCATTGAAAAGTTGCATCACTACTAACGGGACACGACGCACATGGGTATAAACGAGCATCACCTTCAGCCTCATTTAGTGCTTTATTAAAGTTTGCACCAGTCTGTTTATTAATTGCAATACAGCTATCTAATTTATGTTGTAAGGCATTTACTTTGCCATCTTCTTGTTTAATAGCCTCAATCAGCAAGCCCACCAAATTGCTATAGGCAATTGTTTTTATGCCATCACTATTAGTAGTAACAACTTCAGGCACAACCCTTTCTACAGCCTGGGCAATAAGCCCAATTTGGTTAAGTGGTTTAACACTTGCAACTTCTTTACTGTTTGGCTTCAAATTATAAGTAACACCCTGCAAACAAAGAACTTTATTTAGTGCATTTTGAATATTACCGACATTTTCTTTCAATGTTGAATCACTTATGGTATTCCATCCATACGAATAAGCCTGGCCATTGCCATATACGTAAAACTCATCATTAGCTCCATTCTTTACCGCCCATGCCTTGGTGGTAGTATTGTTAACCCAATTTATACCTGAGTATATGTTATTACTTGTAGCATTTGAATAAATATCAAAAGGTGATTTATTTACTTCTCCATTTACCTGAAGCCTGTCTCCATTATCTATAGAAGAATCAATAACTACATTATTATTGGGCGACAACAACATAGTAGTTTTTCCACCTATGGCAATTGCCAAAGTATTTAATGCCGGATGAAAAATACCTATCAGGGTATCACCCCACCATGTATAATCAGGATTAATTGCTGTAGAGAATACGTTCAATCCTTTAATATAGGCTGATGAATTAATAGCATTAGCATTATTCGAAAATATTGTATTACCTATTATCTGCAATTCTGCACCTGCAGGTGGTTGAGTAGTACTACCAATAGATAAACCTCCATTTGAATAAAGTTTCAATTGGCCATTTGAAATATTAAACAAAAGCAATAATCCAACAGTAACACCAATTAGTTTATTAATGCCAGAAGGCAATAGTATAGTTTTCATATTATTTATTGAATTTTCTATTATAGTTTGTAGTTTCATAACGCCTTAAATGCTAATAAATTGTCAATATAGCATTGCTTTTCATTCTATTTCGTTATCATATAAAAACATTGTGAAATCAGATTTGTAAATGGAATATATAATCTGTTTTGTTTCAGGGTGAATATTTTTGATGAGTAATTTTTTATCCAGATTTGTTTGATTTAAATATGGTATTTCCAAATCTTTACATTTTATTAGTTCCTTTGAAAAATCAATTAGTTTTGATTTTAGTAATTCTATATCCTCTATAAAATTCTCATATCTTCCAATGAAATTAACTGAGGAGTCAATGAAATTCACCTGAGGCTCTTTATGTGAACTATCTATTACAGACAAATATTCAGTACACCAATTGTGAAATTCTACAGAATTAAATTCTGAAGAATCTTTAATTCTAATTCCTTTACTATAGAAATATTCTGACAATATTCTCGTGTAAGGGTTTCTCACAAATGTAAATTTGAAATACAGATCATAATCAATCATTAATTCCTTGAGAACGTCAATAGTATAGTGCTGAGGCTCATAACATATAGGGGTATTATGTAATTTATGCGAGCTTGAACGCGGGCCATATTTCTCAATAAACTGCAAGTGTTCCATATCCCATTTATAGGAACAGAAGTTTTCAAGTTCGGTCATTTGAAATAGCTTCTCAATTGAAGTTCCTCCTGTTTTGGGTATATGTAGAAATAGAATTTTATCTTCCTTTAAAAATGGCATTGGCTTAATATGAATTTATTTTTATTCCAACATTATTAACAACACTTCTCTAAATTAGGTATTAAAATTAAATTAATGTTTCTGTTTTTCGTTTCCAACCTTTTATCAAAGTTGTTTTGCCATATTAGCCTGGTTAGAAGTAAATTTACAAGAAGGTTAATCTTAACAACATAAATTGCTGTATCTCTGGTATATTCAATGAAGGATTTTGTACTGCTTATTCCATACTTAAATAATCCTAAAGGTAATGTTTCGCAGGAAAGTATTGAATAGGGTAGGTTATTATCCCGAAAACTACCCCGCCTGCTAAGGATTTTGCATATTTTTGTGAGATTTTGCATAATTTTGGTTGCTCTATTTTACAGCAGACCTTAGTTCATATGTTATCAATTAAAAAATAATTACCTTTATACCCCATTACAAAAGCCTAATATATTTCCGGACAAATGCAAGTCTTTGTTAAGTCAATAATCATAAATATATGTCCTTCAGTTGCGTATTATGAAACAGGAAATTGGAGGAAAGCCTATTTAAATTAACAATCGCTTCATTTTTGGGTTAAATTAAACAACAACAAAACAGGCTTTTTGTATTAGAAAAAAAGAGTAAAAATGACTTCGCAGGAACGACAAATCATTGAACTAGAAGCTCAGGTTGAGCAGTACAAAAGAATGTATATATGGTATAGAGATACCTATGAAAACCGGAATGTTTTGGGTGTTTTAAAGGATGTGCTATTTAAAAGATTTAAACCAAAAAAAATGAAGGCAATAACGACTCCGGTAAGAGCTATAGGTAAAATGGATAACTCTACCGCCATAAGAACTCAAATCATGAAAAAAATCGACAAATCTTCTTTTTTCTCAACACATACAATGGATGAGAAATTGCTGAAAATAGGAATATTTATCCATTTGTTTTATCAAGATCTTTGGCCTGAAGTTAATGAATACCTAAGTAAACTTGGAATAAACTTCGACCTATTTATCACCCTGAATGAAGATGACCCCCATTGCGGACAAACGATTGAAAAAATAAAAAAAGAATTCCCTTCTGCTATTATTCTTAAGGTTCCCAATAAAGGCCTTGATGTGGGTCCCTTTATTGAGCTGGTGAAGTATGCAATAAGTAAAAATCTTAGCTACGACTATATACTTAAAGTACACACGAAAAAATCGGTTGGAGTAAATGCAGAAGTCGGAGAGTGGTGGAGGAAAAAGAGTTTCGAATCACTGATGGGCTCCTTTACAGTTGTTTCACATATCTTAAGGTTGTTTCTGTCAAGGCCTTCCCTTGGTATGATAGGCCCTTACGAAACAAGAATGTCTGTATCACCAAACGATATAGCTACTGGTGAAAACGCAAACTCAAAGAATATCAAGATCATGGCTAACAAACTGGACATCAAAGATCAGTCGCTTGACTTCTTTGGAGGAACCATGTTCTGGATGAAATGGTCGATCTTGGAAGATAAATTTAGGGGAAGAAATATTTCCATTCACGATTTTGAGCCCGGGTACAAAAAAGACGAATTGCTGTCTCATGCAATGGAGCGTTTACTAGCCTCAATGGTGAGAGATTCGGGACATACTTTATATGAAATGAATAAAGTTAACGACTACCTGTTCTATAAATCAACCCGAAAAAAGATATGTTGGGTTCACCCTGGCTACGGTATAGGGGGTGGCAACAGAGTTATTTTTGACATTTGCCAAGAGCAGATGAAAAATTACGATGTATATTCAATCAGTTTCATGGGAGGGCAATTTACCAACTGGATGAAATTGAATCACAATGTCATGCTTTTTTCAAGTATGGATGAGGCACGATACTTCATTGATACCTTAAAAGTGGATTACGTATTCGCTACTGGTTGGCAGACAGTGGATTTTGTAAAAAGTTTGACAACAGTAGAAAAGAAATTTTATTTCATTCAGGATTACGAACCCTGGTTTGCTGATTCCGATGGGGCGAAGACTACTTACAGCAATACATTTAATGCAAATATTGTAATCGCTAACTGGTTAAAAACAAAATTAAAACAAGATCATAATCTGCAAACCACTTTCACTAAAATAGGCACTTCAACCAATTCTGAAAGCCTTGTTTCAGAAGCTCCGGCGGAAGTAAAAAAACTTCTTTTTTATTTTAAATTAAGAAATCACCACGGCAGAGGGGCAGATTTAATTGAGGCGCTTTTAAAAAAACTGGTGAACCATAAAGAATTTGAATTAAATGTAATTGGTCACGAGGATCCTCAGATAGATGGGGTTATTTACCATGCCGAGTTATATAAGCAGGCATTGGTTGATCTGTATAAAAGCAACCATGTTTATATTGACTTAAGCCGGCATAGGGGAATTGCAACTATTGCATTGGAGGTGGCTCAATACGGAGTGGTGTCATTCCTATCTGAGAAAAACTATGGATTAACGGAATATGGGTTTGATGATGCTAAAAATTGTGTTTTCGTGAATAGCGTTGACGATGCTTATGAGAAAATATGCGCCCTGGCAAAAAACCCTCAAAAATACAAAGCTCTGAGAGAGGGGGTTCTAGATTTAAGCGCCTCTTTCAAATATAAGTATACAGTTAATGATTTTAACCAGATTGTAGATATTATTAACTGATAACTTCAAACTTGGCCTGATATAAATAGACAATTGTTATTCAAAAAGGTAATAAACTGTACCTGCTTCCCCCAAAGTAGCTAGAACAAAATTTATGAAGGCTAAAAAATCAAAATCAACAATTGACGTTTCGGTTATTATACCAAACTATAATTACGAAAAGTACATTGAAGAATGTATCCGCAGCGTTGTTGAATCAGAATTTGACCACTCCAATTTGGAAATTGTGGTGGTGGACGATGCAAGTACGGATAATTCCGTTACGCTTGTCAACAAAATAAAGAAACAGACCGACATTCCGATTCATTTGATAAAGCACCCTCTTAATTTGGGATTAGCCAGGGCAAGGAATTCGGGTATTAAAAATGCGAAAGGAAAATACCTGTTTTTTCTTGATTCTGACAATTACATTGGAAAAGATTGTCTGAAAAAACATTTCGATTATTTAAGTGCGAATGAGAACCTCAGTGCATGCTATGCCCCTATCCAGCAATTTGACAATGAAACCAGAGAGCTTCTCATAGTATTCTCAAATGAACCCTATGATTACAATCGTCTCTCTTATGGCAACTACATAGATGCGATGTCTATGATCAAAAGGGCTGATCTTGTGGAAATTGGTTTATACGATGACAAAATGCCTTTGAATGGCTGGGAAGATTATGAACTCTGGCTCCGGTTTGGTTCACAGAACAAACAAATCGCATTTATGGCATGTGAACCACTCACATTTTACCGCATCCATCCAGATAGTATGATAAGCAAGATGGATTCAGTGAAATATGATCTACTACAGGTATACCTGAATGCAAAATACCATGTTCATATAGGCAATTCCAGAGAGCCAGGATTAAAGGAAATACCGGTTTTGGATCATGCCATCACTCAGATATTTTGGGCAGGAGAAAGCATGCAGTTTTCTGAATTGCAATCTGTCAGTCAAAATGTTCTGTTCACAAATCCGGTCAAGCGTGCTTCTTTCACTATCCCTGAAAATCCTTCCAATATCACTTTTTTAAGGTTTGATATTGGCAAAAGCATCGGACTGCTTAACATTCATGAAATTAATCTTAAAAACAACAAAGGCGATATTATCTGGTTCTGGGACAAGCACACCATACTCTTAAAAAACGACTTATTGCTTATTGAAAATGAAACGTACTGGCCAGGAAAAACAATTCAGCTTTCCTTTTCAGAAGACCCCCACTTCATTTTAAAGGTAAACGATGTTTTCAATAACCTCGAAGAGGATGAATTCACCGTTGAGGTATCGCTGTATGGGCTTGACGGCTATCAACAAGATGTATTCAAAAAGATTACCACTCCATTATCATATATTAATAAAAGCCAGATCACTGCGCTCGAACAGGAGATATCAGAACTAAGGAATGAAAAAGGAAATCTGGTTCTTGATATGGGGCATGTAAAAGACAATCTAACAGGCCTTCATCATGAAAACGCGCTGAACAAACAAAGTGTTTTATCACTACAGCAGACTATTGATCAACTCAGTGCCAACCTATCCAACCTGGATCGAGACAAAGAATTGCTTACAGGGGACAAAATTTTGCTTGCTGAGGAAATAAAACTTAAAAATGAGTTAATCCTTAGGATGAATTCCGAGAAAGAGATCATTGACCTTGAATGCAGGAAAAAGGAGCAACAGCTTTCGGATATATCTGTTAGGATAGCTGCCCTAGAGTCAGAAATTCACAAACATGAAATTCTAATTGCCGAACTTAAAACCAATAAGAAATATCAGGCCGAGCTATTGACGCAGCAAATTCAGCTTACAGATAAACTTAGCGCAAGCCTGGCTGAAACTGAATCAAAACTTCAATTCGAGCAAGCGTCTCACAGCAGCAACAAAACAAATTTAGAAAGTCAGGTAAACGAATTAAGAGAAACGAAAAACAAACTCGAACAAGAAGCAAAGGAGCGCACAGAATTGCTGGGCAGGATTTCATCCGAGAAGGAATCTTCTGAATTGAGAAACAGCGAACTCCTACAAATCAAAAACAGCCTTGAACTAAACTTGACGAAGGAAATAGAAAAGTCGGCTCAGCTCAGCAGTGACCTATTTACACGAGATGCTCAATTACTCACTCAAAAAGGCAAAAACGAAGATTTGAAAAAGGATCTGATAGTCAAAGAAACAATCTGGATAAACCTGAAAAACAACCAGGAAAGCATCATTGCGGAATTGAATCAGCGGATTCAACAATACCAGGAAAACTTTGATCAAAAAAATGCGTTTCAGATTGGCTGGAATCGGCTTTTCAAGAAAAAATAAGAAGAAAGTTCCCGCCACTTGCGCATTCAAATAAATAACATCGAAGAATTCACCGGGAAATTTATTAAGTAATAAACAAATGTTCACAAAATAAATCCTGCAATACCTCGTGATTTATTTTTACGAAGCTTTGCAATTCAGCGATTACCCGCTGCTCCAACAAAAAAGTATACTTTTATGTATTGCTTTGAGCTTAGATTAAAGGCCTGATGAAAGATTTTATTTTACTTATCCCCTATTTCAATAACCCCGAAGGAATAATTACTTCACTTAAAAGTGTGTACTACCCCACTCACAAATTTGAAGTGCTTATTGTTGATGATGGCAGTAAAATACCTTTAAACACCGATATCTTGAAAATTGAAATAGCTGGTATAACTTTTAATATCCTTCGACTGCCCGAGAACGTTGGCGTAGCTAAAGCACTAAATAAAGGGTTGGATATGTTGCATAGCCGTAAAGATTACAAATATATTGCCCGACTCGACTGTGGAGACAGTTGCAGCCCCAACCGCTTTATAGAACAAGTTAAATGTATGGATGAACACTCAGAAATAGGCCTGCTTGGAACATGGTGCCGTTTTGCAGACTCCAAAAGCGGAAAAAGTTACCTATACAAAACAAGGACCAAACACGAAGATATTATCAGGGAAATGCACTTTAAATGCTCCTTTATTCACCCAACAGTAATGTTTCGACGTGAAATATTAGACACTATTGGCCATTATCCTGAAAACTACCCACATGCTGAAGATTATGCGTATTTTTGTAGAATTCTGCATAAATTTAGGGGTTATGTTTTACCCCAAAATTTAGTTGATATTCCAATAAGTAAGAATAGTGTTTCATACAGCAACAGAAAAGAGCAAATTTTAACGCGAAAAAAAATAGTGTCGGAAATGAATGACAGTATAATAAATAAAGTTTTGGGGTTATTTTATTTAGAAATACTAAGTTTATTACCAATCAGTTTGGTTAATAGGCTTAAATACTTAGTAAAGTAACATAATTTGAAACAAAAAACAGAAATACCAGTTATCCCAAATTTCAATTATGGAAAATACACTAAAGAATCTATAAACAGTATAATTGAATCTGCTCTTGATGGTGCAAAACTTGAAATTATTATAGCAGTACTTGCTTTGATTTTATTATTTGGTGCTTGTTAAATATTCATAATATGGAATCTTCAAATTTTGAAAAAGAAAGAACAAAGTTTTTGGAAGAACTCAGTGGGTTAAGAAAATCAATTGAATGGTATAAACAAACTTATGAAGAAAGGAGTTTGGCCGGTATTATTTACGATAGAATATCTAAAAAATACGGAAAGTATATTCACCAGCCCAAAATTAAGATAAACAAAACTCATTCGCTACTTTCAGGGAAAATATTATGTATAATCGCCAACCATAATTACAGTAACAATGCGTCTTCTCTTCACCAGCTTTTTTCAAATTATTATGATAGCGCAATTATAGATTCCGGCTCAGATTCACCTCCAAAAAAATCTCTTAAACTCGAAAATATTTATTATTCAGGCTTATTAAATCAAGCTTATTCTATTGCAAAATATAAAGATTACAAGTATTTGTTATTTATATGCTCCGACGTTGAGATTACTTCAGATGAAGCATTAAAAATGTTTAACAGGTTATCAACTATCGACTTGAGCAAGATCGGTTTGTATTCACCTTCTTCAACTGGGCTGTCGCACAAATTTTGCAAAAAACAAACATCAAATAATTTAAGAGAGGTTCCTTTTGCCGAAGGATTTATTTTTTTATGCGATATGGAAATTCTTGATCATATTTGCCCAATTGACACAAAAAAAAACTTATACGGATGGGGAATAGATATAATACAATCGTTTTATGCCAAGGAGAAAAATAAACTTTGCGTGGTTGATGATAATGTAGAAGTAAATCATTTGGCTGGTACCGGTTATTCGCGTGAAATTGCAAAAATTGAAATGCTCAGTTGGATAAAATCTTTAAGTAATGAATCATTATTTACTTTTTTTGAAAATGCAACTGAATTAGTTGAATCTTAACTACTTTTAACGCTACAACATTTAACTATTTTACTTTAGACTACGATTTATTTATATAACATTATTCCCACTAAATGAAAATATGGCTACTTACTTCTGAATTTCCACCTGACTTTGGCGGTGGCATAAGTACATACTGCCTCGAAACTGCTCAAATGTTTTCATCATTTGGTCATACTGTAACAGTAATTACCCAGGATTTTCAAACCAACGAAATTGCAAGCACTACTAAAGATGAGTATACTGTAGTTCGTTTTAATCCCACTAAATACTACACATCATCATTTCTGGGTTATGAGGCCAATTTGAGTTATGCCTTTGCACAAGTAGTTAAAGAACTTGTCGTTAAAGAAGGTGCACCTGACATTATAGAAAGCCAGGAATATATGGGTATTGCATATTACTTACTACAATATAAATGGTTACAATACCCCATATTTAAAGATTTGAAAGTAGTAATAACATTACATGCCACTTCGTTTCTTTATTTAGAGTATAATAAAGTGCCTTACTATCAATTACCTTACTTCTGGATAGGTGAAATGGAGCGTGCTTGTATACGCAGTGCCGATCTGATTATTTCGCCAAGCAAATATCTGGTTAATGAACTCAATGGTAGGGTAAAAACGGATGACCTAGATATACATATTCTAAAGAATCCATACAAAACAGGTGAACAATACACTGAAAAAGAAGTTGTAAAGAATAAAATCCTATTCTTCGGTAAGCTTACACCGCAAAAAGGGTGCTTAGAACTAATTCATTACTTTAAACAGTTATGGAAGGAAGGCTTTGAATTTCCACTTACTATGATTGGTGGCGGAAACCATCTTTATCATCCCGAAGGGATAGATATGATTGATTATATAAAGAAGATATGCGATAAAGAAATTAAAGATGGGAAACTGATACTACTAGGGGCTATTCCACCAAAGCAATTAGATCAATACATTACCGATGCCCATATTATAATTATACCAAGCATTGTAGATAACCTGCCTTATACAGTACCTGAGGTAATGAGCCGCGGCAAAGTCGTTTTAGCATCGATTCAAGGAGGGCAATCAGAAATCATTGAAAATGGAGTAGATGGTTTCTTGTTTGACCATACTGATCAATCTTCTTTTAATAACCAACTTAAACACATCCTATCCTTATCAGATGAGTCGATAAAAGAAATTGGCAGAACAGCCTTTAACAAAATTCATGCTACATTCAATTACACAAACATATACAAACAAAAAATCAACTTACTTATTGATTTAGTTTCAAAGAAAATTATTCAAAGCCAGTTCCCCTTAATACGGCCACAAACTATATTGAGCCAACCATTAACTGAAGCAACTGATAAAGAAGGGCTTTTATCAGTTGTTGTACCATATTATAATATGGGAGCTTATGTAGAAGAAAGTATACAGTCAATTATCGCTTCCACCTACAAAAAAATTGAAATCATTATAGTAAACGACGGAAGCAAAGCTCCTGAAAATATTGATATACTTAAAAAGCTTACTTCAACTTACAATGTACAAATTGTAAATAAAGAAAACGAAGGGCTTTCATTAGCACGTAACACCGGAGCAAAAGCAGCAAAGGGTCAATATCTTGCATTTCTTGATCCTGATGACACTATTGAGCCTGGTTATTACGAAAAAGCAATTGAAGTTTTGAAACAGTACAGTAACGTTCATTTCGTAGGATGCTGGGCAAAGTATTTTGATGGAGCAACTGGCTATTGGCCAGCTTTTAACCCTGAACCACCTTACCTATTGGTGCACAATATGATTAATAGCAGTGCATTAGTATATAAGAAAGATGCATTTATCGAGGGTGGCTTAAATGACAAACAAATGGTTTTCGGTATGGAAGACTATGAAAGCGTAATAAGTATGGTTGAAAACGGTTTACAGGGAGTAGTATTACCCGAACCCCTGTGGAATTACAGGGTAAGAAAAGATTCGATGGCACGTGCCTTTACCAAAAACAAGCAAGTTTACCTTTATAGGTTAATAGCTGAAAAACATAAGGCTTTTTATTCTATTTTTGCCTCAGATGTTACAAACTTACTCAATGCCAATGGCCCCGGATTTAATTATGATAACCCAACATTTAGTCACACCCTGCCGGGATATGGTTTTATTAACAATAAAATAATGTTTAAAGTTGTTTCAATAATTAAGTCTAACAGAATATTACGTAAGGTTGCTATAAAGATTAAAAAAGTGTTATAATATGGCATTAAATATATTAAAAGATTTTTTCGGCGGTACTAATAAATTAGAACGATTTTGGCTTTTATCTAAAATTGAATTCAAACTCAGGTATTACGAAAACATCCTTGGATTAATTTGGGCATTAATTAAACCAATTTCTGATTGCCTTATTTATTATATAGCTTTTGAATTTATTCTAAAATCAGGTTTTCCGCAATACGTTTCTTTCCTTTTCATTGGCTTAATCCTGTGGAATTTCTTTCTTGAAAGTGCTACAGGAACTATTCAAATACTATCCACTAAAAAATATTTGTATGAATATACTAATATGAATAAAATAGAGATATATCTTTCTGTTATAGGAAGCAATTTAATTGGATTATTTTTCAATACACTTATGTTTTCTTTTTACTTTCTGCTGATTGAGAATGGGTCAACTTATTTTTCATGGCACGTGATTTTTTTCATTCCCATTATTTTAAATCTCATAATACTTTCGCTAGGTTTCTCCTTAATTTTAAGCACTATTTACATTCTGGCAAAAGATATTCAGCAAATATGGTTAATAGTTGCCAATTTGGGATTTTGGTTGTCCCCAATTTTATTTAGTCCTGATCTTTTTAATTCAAGGCTTCGAACATTAAAATATATAAATCCCATTTCGAGTATTATAATTAATGCAAGAACTATTATTATATATCATCATTTACCTGAGTGGAAATTGATGGCTTGGGGCTTTGTTTATGCAACTTTTTTTCTGTTGATTGGAATATATATGCTAAATACATTAGGCGCTAAAGCAGCCGAAAAACTGTAATTAAATATGAAACCTGAAACTGACAATAATATTGCTGTTGCAGCAAGGAACATAAGTAAGAAATTTCATATTACAGAAGACAGCCACAATACGGTTAAACAGCGTCTATTCAGGATGTTCAACCCTCCGCACGCTAAAATAGTAGATGCCCTTAAAATGATGAGTTTCGACATTAAAAGGGGAGAATGCTTTGGTTTAATAGGAAGAAATGGAAGTGGGAAATCGACATTAGTAAGAATGCTTGCCGGGGTTTATCCGACTGATACCGGCTACGTACAAATTAATGGTTCAACCATGCTTATGAACTTAGGTGTGGGTATGAGCCATGAATTAACTGCACGTGAAAACATATATGTATCAGGGTCGGTATTAGGACTTAAGATTAAGGAAATCGATCTTATCTTCGATAAGATTATTGAGTTTGCAGAATTACAGGAATTTATTGATGTGAAAATAAAATTCTTTTCTTCGGGTATGCTTGCCCGCCTTGGGTTTTCTATTGCTGTAAACGCAGGCGCTGATGTTATGTTTTTAGATGAAATATTTGCAGTTGGAGATGTTAAGTTTCAGGAAAAAGCTATTAAGGTCTTTGAGAAAAGCTGGATAGAACAAAAAACTGTTGTTTTAATTAGCCATAACATGGGAATAATACAAAAATATTGCCAACGAGTAGCTTATATAAAAAATGGAAATCTTGAATATATTGGCGATTCAGAAACGGCCATCAAAATATATCTTGCCGATAACGAATAGAGTTTTATTGCCTTGTGCCAGTTATCTTGGCTGAAAGTGGCAATAGCAAAGCAATTATTTGTTCGCCCTGGTACCTGTCGAACATATTTTCGGTAAGCAGGCATAAGCCGATACACAAAAATATGCTTATTGCAAAATACTGCTTTTGAGCAATAAATGTTTTAATAGGATAGATAAAGTATGTAAACAGGAAAAACAACAATCCAATTATACCCATACTTACAGCAACATCAAAATACTGGCAATGAAGGTTTTTATTTGTGTTGAGGGCATACAAAAAATTCTTCTCAGTATATTTTTCTTTTAAGGCACTTTTAATATCGCCCAAGCCTGTTCCAAAAATTGGCTGTTTCATAAAAATCTCCTTACCGCAAGTCCACAGCGCCTTACGGGTACTACCACTACTCCATTTATTTGCATCAAATTTATCATCCAGGCTGTTCTCTGCATTTGTATTATTAAATGTAAAACTTGTTTGCGTAATTGTTTTAAACCTATCTATCGTTTTTGGAAAAAGTTCATAGAGCACTACAAAACCAATAAGCAAAGCAAATACCAATATAAAACCTTCTAATACTTTCTTTTTATTGATTATTTCTATAAATGCACCACATAAAATTATTATAGCAAGACTAATGCTGCTCATTTTACTTGCAAGCATATAGTTTATAAATATTAACCATACTAATGATAAAGTCAAAATAACTTTTGTACTTATTGCTTTGCTTTCAAGGTTTCTTAATAAGTATATGATAGTAATAATGGCTACATTTATATATAGCCCAAAATAAGCAGCCTGTTTGCCTAGTAGCAGCTCCGAAATATTATCATTGTATAAAAAAGCCGAATTAGCTTCACTAATAGCCTTATATGCTCCATATCCAAATCCCGCCATTGAGGCAAATACAGTAACAAGAACATAAAAAAATAAAATAGTCTTCCAGGTTATTATTTCAAACTCAATAAAGCAAAAAGCTAAGGGTAGAATTAATAAAGGCAATCGTAATGCCAGAATATCAAACCCACTTGCTTTGTTTGCAGAAAAAAAAACGCTTAGCAATTGAATAACAAAAAAGGAGATAATACCCAGATTAATCTTTTGCCTTAAAAATTGACTTTTATATTCTTTTGGAGAAATGCTTAAGAATGCTACTACAAGTATTGAAAACATTATAGCATTTGAAACTACCGGAGCATTTTTTATATAAATAGATATAATATACCCAAGTATTAAAAAGTAAGCTAAGGCGCCATACCTCTTTGATGTTTTGGCATCTTTAAACGCAAAAGACATCATCATAAAATACTTTTAAGTGAATTTTCACAAAAATATGGAAAGCTTATTGCTTAACCAATTTTTTTTGAGCTGAAAACGTTGCTCTTTTCTTTTTTAGTACTACAATCCTGGCTGCTCTCTTTTTATAATCGACCATTTTCTGGTATTCCATCCTGTAACGGAAAGCAGTTTCTTCAATACTAAAATAATCGCGACATATTTCAAGGGAATTTATTCCCATCGATTCAGTTATTTCCTTATTCAGGTAAAAATAAATAACATGGTTAATAGCCTCCTCCTGGTTATTAAAAATCTCACCATTTACACCTCTTTTTACAAGGTCAATGTTGCCGGTACAATTAGATAATAACAAGCATTTTCCCAATGACATTGCTTCGATAACCGCAAATGGCAGGCCTTCAAAAAATGACGTAGAAAGGTACAAATCAGCCTTTGCAATTTCGTGTTTAACACCTTCGCCACTAAGCCAACCTGTCACTCTAATATTAGGTGCAGTAAGTGCGGCTGTATCTTCTCCATGGCCAATCCAAACAAATTCAAAGTGCTTTAATTCAGCAAAAGCCCAAGCCACTTCATTAAAAAAATGAGGGTTCTTTTGGTTTGCCACTCTGCCTGATGTAACAATTCTGAATTTATTATAGTCTTTATTACCTATAAATGAATCTTTACCTATACGGGTGCCGTTACTAATAAAATCAGCAGTCATGCCTCTTTTTTCATATTCCTCTTTTTCAGACGCTGAAGCACAAATAATTCTTCCGCCAAAGTGATATGCAAGTTTTTCAAACCTTTCATAAAGTTTAAGGTTAACCGAACTATCCTTTTTGATTAAAAATGGAGCTCCATTCGGAGTATAAATAACATTATCAATACCCAACTGACGGCATGCTATGCGACCCAAAAAACCGGCCTTTGATGAATGCAAATGCACCACATCGGCACTCTTAAAACGGCGAAGGATACTTACCAGCTCAGCATAAGCTTTAAAATCTTTTATGGGGCTTATTTCACGCTGAACCGATTTCCAGTGTATGAACTTAATGTTTTTTCTGGGGAATATTGTCTTTACATATTTAGCATCAGCAAGCTCCTTACGTTCACCATGAACTATAATATGGTAGTCATCCTTTAACTCTTCAGTTAAAAGCTTTAAAAAAGTGGCTATGCCACCCGCAAAAGGGTCAACTATGTGAACGATTTTCATTTAACTAACAAGTGATGTTATGGAGTTGGGGATTACAAATATAGGTAAAATGGGGCTATTCGTCATAAAATGTCTCTTTTGCCATTAAAACAAGGCTTACTCTCTACCTATAAACGCATAAAAAGGAGAAATGGTTTGGTAAAAGACAGAAAAAAATCAAATATACATACAACATACTAATAATCAATATATTACCAGCCATCTTGTATTTATAGCAACCAATTGAAGGAAAACTGGAGCTTTGCTTATGAATTAATACTTGAATAAAACCATTTTACCCGTTTCCAAGCCTCGTGTAGATGGGTTTAAAAATCTGATATTCAGATGTGTAACTCCAAAATTATCATAATCTTTCACCTTAATTATCTGTGGGTTAAGTAGTTGAACTGTTTTAATATCTACTGAATCGGCCATTATATAAGTTTTGCCCTTAACTAAATTTCGTGAAAGGCTATTTTCATCAATATATTCCATAATTGGCAAATCGCAATAAAACATAGTGCTGTTGGGGGCGTATGTTTTAAAAATCAAAAGTTTTGAATCGCTGATTGCTGCTTTATTTAAATCTTTAGCTATTTCAGAACTGGCCTGATAGCTTAACAAGTTTGGATAAAAATTAGCATTAAGTGTTATTGCCAATGTGATAGAAAGTATAATAGTGCTGAAAAGCATTTTATTTTGCCCGGCTATTTTTTTATTAAACAATATATATAGAAAACAAATAAATGATAAAGTAACTACAACATATAAAATAACTGAACCGGGAAACACAAAGCCGGTCAACAATACAATACCCGCATATATTGCAAACATTACAAAAATGTGCAGCCCCCGAAATACTGAAAACACTCCGGATTTGAATATTGTAAAATTACGGCTCAAGTAAGTTGCAGTAAAAACAGCAGCTAAAGGGTGCAACGGAAATGTATAGTGAGGCAATTGATACTTTGAACGGGAGAGAAAAAGAAAAACAAGCAAAAAGCCACCTATTGAAATTGCTTCAGGCTGGCTATGGTCTTTAATTGTTTTAATTCTATTTTTCACCTCAACAAAAATTGCAGGAAAGAAAAAAGCGGTCCATGGCAAAAAACTCCAGCAAAAACTATGCACTAAAAAAAACGGATCAGGGCTATTGTTCCATGTGTTTTCTCCGGTTATCCGGCCAAAACTTTGTGTCCAATAAAAAAAACGGAGACCCGATATGCTTTTAAACCCATATTGGGTTTTTTCGGGGTGTGCATCATATTGCTCGTAAAGTCCATAGCTCATTGGCAGCAGCATTATGGCAATAACTATTAAAGCTACAAGGTATTGCCATCTGAAAAAACTCCTCCACTGCCGTTTGTACATAAACTCAACCGAAAAAGCCACCACTGGTATTATCAGGCCAATCGGTCCTTTGGTAAGCATGGCAAGTCCCACACCAATTGAACCCAATAGAATATTTTTGAATTTTGAAGAGATATTGAATTCGGCAATTTGCCATATTGAGAACATTACCCATCCTGTTAGCATAGTATCAGTCCGAACATCATTCGTCATGAGATAGCTGGCACAACACGATGCCATTATGAGTACAGCTATCTTCGCCGTTTGTTCATCATAATAAAGCTTACAGAACCTGTATAACGAATAAATTCCGAGAATAAGGCAAAGAACTGAAGGCAAGCGGTAAGCCCAATCGTGAACCCCGAATACTTTAAAAGAAAGACAGGCAGTCCAGAATATCAAGGGTGGTTTATCCAGATAATCCTTGCCTCTTTCGAGTACCTGAAGATAATTACCGGAGTAAAACATTTCTTTCGACATAAGGGCATATTGTGATGCATCCACATCCATAAGGCTTAGTTGCATACCAATGCAATAAATAAAACCCAGCGCAACAAGTGTTGCCCAAAAAAATATGCTAAATGACTTTGATTCAGTCATAGTTAAGAATAGTAATAACCAATATTAGCTAAAAGTATGAATGAAATAATGCTATAAAAGTAGCCTTTATATTATCAAAAAATGTAATTTCAACTTGTTTACTTAGTTTTGAGATTTATTTATTCCACCAAAGTATAAAACAGCATTCCCTGGCTGTAGTTTTAACTTTGCAAATTGCCTGTTATTTCGTAACAAGATTTCGTAATTTTCGTTTAAAAGTCTAACACATTAAACATATTACCCTGAAAAAATTACTTTTTATAGTTTTTGTTTTGTTTTTCATTCAGCCTTTTAGGGTAAAAGGGCAGTTTATTCCAGTTGGTAATGCCTCTACAACTTCTTCTGAATGCACTGCTAACGTTACCACATATTTACTCACACCTCAAAAAAAGAACCAAGGTGGAGAAATATGGAATACAACACAGGTTAGCCTGGCCAAGAGTTTTGACATTCAGTTCCAGATGTTTTTGGGTACACAATGTTATACTTGTGGTGGTGCTGACGGTATCTGTTTTGTTTTTCAACAACAAAGTACCAATGCCGGAAGCGTGGGCGGTGGCTTAGGATATGGCGGTATAACACCTTCTGTAGCTGTAGAGTTCGATACCTATCAAAATGGCTGGGACCCTGCATTTTGCCATACAGCAATTGAAAAAAACGGCGATGTAAACCATACAGATGGTTCAGGAAATAACCTTGCAGGGCCCGTTCAACTTGATCCTGCCAATGCTAATATTCCCGATGGCAACTGGCACAATATGGAAGTAACCTGGAATCCGGGCACACAAACCATAAATGTTTACTATGATTGTAACCTCAGACTAACTTATACAGGAGATATTATAAACACGGTTTTCAGCGGGAACCCAAGTGTATATTGGGGGTTTACTGCAGGAACAGGCGGAGGTGATAACAGGCAGGAAATATGTGTTACACACTCATACCTTAATAACTTACGCGATACATTAATATGTAGTGGTGCCTCGGTACCCTTAACCTCATCGGGTGGAACTACATACTCATGGGCTCCTGCCGCAGGATTAAATGTTGCTACCGGTGCATCTGTTATTGCATCACCCACAGTAACTACTACATACACTGTTTCAATCAGCAACAGTTGCGGGCTAACAATAAAAGACAGCGCTATTATTCGTGTTTCAAATACTGTACTCACTCCACTAATTACAAGCCCTTCAGCTTGTGGTAACCCTGACGGCGGGGCTTCAGTTACTGCAACAGGTGGAATTGCACCCTATACTTATTCATGGACGGGCGGTTCAACTTCATCTGCAATTACTGGATTATTAGCAGGAAGCTATACCGTAAACTCTAAAGATTCTTTAGGCTGTCCTGCAACCGCTACAGCAATTGTTCCAGGCACCCCACCATTACGAGACTCTATCGTATCATTCACAAATGTATCGGTAGCCTGCGGAGCGAACGGAACTGCGACAGTGGGAGTAGCAGGAGGTGCGACACCGTACACCTATTTATGGAATGACCCCGGAGCGCAGACCAATGCAATGGCTTCTAACCTTGCAGCAGGTAATTATACTGTAACGGTGACCGATAAAAATTTATGTACCAATACCGCAACAGTAACCATAGCCCAACCGGGAGCATTAACCGCCTCTATAGCCGGCACGACGCCAGCCCTGTGTAATGGTGGCGCGAGTGGCACAGCCACAGGCTCTGTATCTGGCGGTTCGCCACCCTATATCTATTCATGGAATAACGGAGAAACAGGAGCAAAAGATTCTTTATTAAAAGCAGGTAGTTATACAGTCTCTGTTACCGATGCCAACAACTGCACTGTGACAGCTATAGCCACTATAACACAGCCTCCGGCTTTGAGGGATTCGATAGTTAAAACT
>JABDCA010000034.1:0-1477 GCA_013288345.1 Bacteroidota bacterium
GGATGCATACTTTACCATATCTAAAAACTGTGGATTAAGGTAGGGCTCACCCTGAAAGTAAAAGGTGAGATAAGCCAGGTGCGGAGCAAGTTCGTCTATCAGTTCTTTAAAAAAGTCTTCCTTAAGCATACCCGTCTTGCGGGTAAATTCCCTTTTGCCGCTTGGGCATTCAGGACAGCGTAAGTTGCATGATGTTGTTGGCTCTATTGAAGCGCTGAAAGGCATACCCCTGTGCATGGCTTTGCCTGTGAGGCGCGATAGCTGATAACTGAAAAGCACTTTACCGGCATTCCACCCCTTAGAAGGAGATAGTCGCGAGGCAAGGCTAATACGGTCTTTCAGTTTTGCTATCAAAATGCTAATTTCTTACAAATGTACTATATGTGAGGTTAAGGCTGAGGCTTAGGTTTAGAAAGCTACTCACCGTCTCAGTCTAAATCTAAACCTAAACCTAAGCCTTAAGCAAGCCCTAAAATGGTAAATTTGAGCTGAATTTAGAAGAATGGCGTATACTTTTCCGCAGATAGCAGAAGCATTAGGGCTAAAGCCTATTGGAAATACTGGTAACAAGGTTGAACGCTTGCTTATTGATAGCCGTAGCCTTGTGCAACCGGAAGGAACACTGTTTGTTGCGCTAAAGACAGCCAAGAACGACGGGCATAAATACATTGCTGAACTGCATCAGCGCGGTGTGAACCTGTTTTTGGTAGAAGAAGGGTATGATACAAAAGCATATAAAGACGCTTCATTTATTGTTGTACCCGATACTTTAAAAGCGCTGCAGAGCCTTGCTATATGGCATCGCAGCCATTATACAATTCCGGTGCTTGCAATTACTGGTAGTAATGGTAAAACCATAGTTAAAGAATGGTTGTATCAGTTATTATGTCCCGATAAAATGATTGTCCGCAGCCCACGAAGTTATAATTCACAAGTGGGTGTGCCGTTATCGGTATGGCAATTAGATAATACCCATCAACTCGGAATATTTGAAGCGGGTATTTCACAGCCGGATGAAATGGAAAACCTGCAAAAGATCATTCAGCCTAGTATTGGAATGTTTACCAATATTGGCGAGGCACATGGACTTAATTTTTCGGATTCCAGGCAAAAAATAAAAGAGAAACTAAAGCTGTTTAAGAATGTGAATACGCTTATATATTGCTGCGATTATAAAGAGATTGACGAAGAGATAAAGAAAGACAAAGCACTTGCTAAGGTCAATATGTTCCGCTGGTCAAAAAAGGTAAGTACTGAATTTAAGATTGATGAGATAGTTATACGCGATGGCACAAAACTAAATGCTACCTATAAAGGTCAGCATATTGCTATAAGCATACCTTTTACTGACGAAGCATCAATTGAAAATGCTATAAACTGCTGGGCGTATATGCTTTCGGCAGGATATGAGAATAGCATAATTGCTAAACGTATGAGCCATTTGCAGCCTGTGGCAATGCGTATGGAAATGATAGAG
>JABDCA010000034.1:1538-30026 GCA_013288345.1 Bacteroidota bacterium
TTCCCTTTCTGTCGCGTTGGATTTTTTGAATCAGCAAAGACAACATGAGCAAAAGACACTCATTTTGTCGGATATTATACAAGGCGGAGATGAGAAAGAAGTGTATAGAAAAGTAGCAGGCATTATAAATGCCCGCAAGCCTTCTAGGCTTATTGGTATAGGAGATACTATATCTAAATATGCTTCTTCATTTGAACTGGAGAAGCATTTTTTCAGCGATACCAACGATTTCCTTTCTCACCTGCACGAGTTTACCTTTCGTGATGAAACCATTCTGGTAAAGGGGGCCCGCAGCTTTGGTTTCGAAAAAATAAGCAGGGCTTTGCAACAAAAGGCGCACGAAACAGTATTGCAAATAAACCTGAATTCGCTGGTCCATAACCTGAATTACTTCCGCTCGCAGCTAAAGCCCGGCACACGTATCATGGCTATGGTAAAAGCGTTTTCGTATGGTAGCGGTAGTTTCGAAATTGCTAATTTATTGCAGTATCACAAAACAGATTACCTGGCAGTAGCTTATGCCGACGAAGGTGTCGCTCTTCGCATATCCGGAATTTCGCTACCCATAATGGTAATGAATCCTGAGCCGGGCAGTTTTGATACGATGATACGCTACCAGTTAGAACCTGAAGTGTATAGCTTCAGAGTATTGGAAATGGTAGCTGAAGCAGTAAAGCGAAGCGGTTCGAATGAGCCATTGCCTATACACATAAAGCTCGATACGGGTATGCATCGTCTTGGGTTTCAGCCAACCGATATAGATAAACTGATAAGAGAGCTGGGGGAAAACACTCAACTAAAAGTGCAATCGGTATTCTCGCACCTTGCGGCCAGTGATGCCGATGTGCATAAAGATTTTACACTATTGCAGATAAGCAGGTTTAAAGAGATGAGCGGAAAAATAACCGCTACGCTTAAGTATCCTGTACTTAGTCATATTCTTAACTCTGCCGGTATTATTCGGTACCCTGCAGCCCAATACGATATGGTGAGACTTGGCATTGGTTTGTATGGAGTAGGAGTTGGCGATGAAGAACAAAAGAAACTGGAGAATGTAAGTACATTAAAAACAACCATATCTCAAATAAATCACCTGAAAAAAGGCGAAACAGTTGGGTATAATTGCCGTGGACTTTTAGCAAAAGATTCGGTTATAGCGACGGTTGCCATTGGTTATGCCGATGGCTTTGGCCGCGAATTAGGCAATGGCAAAGGGCAAATGTGGGTGAATGGGAAACCTGCGCCTGTAGTTGGCGATGTATGTATGGATATGTGCATGATTGATATAACAGGCATTGCTGCACATGAAGGCGATGAAGTGATTATATTCGATAACATTGCTGCACTCAGGCAAATGGCAAAGGCTATGAATACTATTCCGTATGAGGTATTAACAGGGCTATCAGGGCGTGTTAAGCGTATTTATACCCACGAATAGCCCTTGAATAACGAATATCGAATGATGAATATCCAATAACAAAATAAATAACCGGTAATGCCTTCGAAATTCATTATTCCGTGTTCAATATTCGATATTCTAATCGGATTATATTTGTACAAGGTATGTCGCACTCAATAAAAAAGAGCTTATTTGTATTTCTACTCTGCCTTGGCAGTGCAATGCCTTTTTTGTCCCATTCCCAGGCTAAAATAGATTCACTCAAATTCATTTTACTAAAGGCTAAGTCTGACACGGAAAGGATAAGCATTTACAATAACCTGGCAGATGAATACAGCGCTATCGACAGCTTTCGTAATGCGTTTAAGAATACAAGTGAGGCTTTAAGATTGAGCAAAACAAGCAGTTCTGCAAAAAAAACTGCCGAAAGTATGATGGAAGCTGCGGTGATCTATTGGCGAGCCGGGAAGTACGACAGTGCGCTTATATACATAAAGGAACCTATCAGCTATTACGAAAAAAATGGTGCCTCGAAGATATTGGTGCGGGCTTATAAAGATGCAGGGGGTATGTTTAAAGATAATGTGCAATATCAGCAAGCCAACGAAGTACTTACAAAAGCATTGAATATGGCTCTGCAATTAAAAGATTCGGCCGATATATATTCTATAAATAATACACTGGGCAGTGTATGTGAGGTGAATGGAGATTTCGAGCTTGCATTAAGCTATTATAAAACGGCGATGAATGCAGCCTTGGCAATGAAAAAGTATAGGAGTGCAGTTAGTGCATCCATACTGGTAGGTAGTATATATGCGAAGGAAGGAATAAGCGCTTCCGCAGCAAATGCATATTTCAATAGCCTCGAAATTAATTCGAAATATGTGAAAGAAGACTTGATAACCGGTGTTATATATGTGGACCTTGGTAATGTGTACGATGATAAAAGCGATACTACCAATGCTATGAAATATTACCGGGAAGCTTATTCCATTTTTGACAAGCTTCACAAAAAAGATTATATACCTCAGCTTTTGGGCGATATGGGTAATGTGTATATGAATTCGGGCGATTATAAAAAAGCGGAAGCTTTTGAAATAAAAGCGATGAAAGAGGTAGAGGCTATTGGCGATAAAGCCAATACTTCGGTATGCTATACCAATGTGGCTGAGTTTTATAATCACACCAAGCAATACGATAAGGCATTGCAATATTATAACCTGGCATTGCAGATACAGGAGGAAATGGGTGACAAAGAAGGAATTGAATATACCTATTCGGGCCTCGGGCAGCTTAGCGCCAACAAAGGCGATTATGCCAAGGCAGTTGAATATGGCCTTCAGGCATACGAAATGGCAACCGAAGTGCCTTTAATACGTGAAGTAAGAGATGTGTCGAAAACCTTGAGCGGATTATATGATAAACTCCATCAGCCCGATAAAGCTTTTTATTATTATAAAAAATACATAGATGCACGTGATACATTAGAAAACAAGGAATCTGCCAAAATGCTTATACGTGCAGAATTGAATCATGAGTACGAACAAAAACAACAAGTTGCAAAACTGGAAGATGAAAAACAACAGGCAATAGCAGATGAGAAGCAACACCATGAAAGAATAATACGGAATATTTTATTTGTGGCATTTATTGTGGTGTTATTCTTTATGGGTTTATTGTTCCGAAACCTGCAACGTATCCGCAAATCGCGCCAGATAATTGCCAAGCAAAAAGCAGCAGTTGAAGAACAAAAATTGATAGTGGACCAGAAAAATAAAGATATTACAGATAGTATTAACTATGCCCGACGCATACAACACGCTATTTTGCCCGATGCGGAGCAATGGAGCAACTTATTCAGCGATTCATTTATCTATTATCGCCCGAAAGATATAGTAAGCGGCGATTTTTACTGGTGTCTCGAATCGGGTAACGAGGTCATTTTTACTGCAGCTGATTGTACGGGCCATGGTGTTCCGGGTGCGTTTATGAGTATGCTGGGTATTTCATCCTTAAACCGAATTGTAGGCGAAAAAGGTATAAAGGCCCCGAATGAAATATTAAATGAATTAAGAGAAGAGATCATTCATTCTTTGAACGCTGAAGGGAAAAAAGAGGAAGTTAAAGATGGCATGGATATGACCGTTTGCCGCATTGATAAAGCTAAAATGACACTTGAGTATGCTGCAGCCAATAACCCATTGTGGGTGGTAAGCAAGGTAAATGGAACATATGAACTGAAAGATTGTGATGCCGATAAAATGCCTGTAGGTAAATACATTGGCGAACAGGCTAAATTCACCCTTCGGAAAGCAGAAATTAAAAAAGGCGATAAGATTTATATATTTACCGATGGTTACGCCGACCAGTTTGGTGGTGCTAAGGGTAAAAAGTTCAAATACCAGCACATGCAAGATGTGGTAATGGCGTTTCAGGATAAGAGCATGAAAGAGCAATGCGAGATATTGGGTAAGACTATGGCAGAATGGAAAGGAGACCTGGAGCAGGTAGATGATATATTGGTAATTGGTATTGAAATTTGATAGATGGTATCACTTAATGAAATAAGGCCCGTAATTGGTAAGGAACTCGATGAATTTGAGCTTAGGTTCAAAGACTCCATGAAAAGTACTGTGCCTTTGCTCGATAAGATAACTTATTACCTTATTAAGCGCCGCGGAAAGCAATTAAGGCCCATGCTTGTTTTCTTTTCTGCCGGCTTACATGGCAAAATGGGCGATTCTACCTATCGTGCTGCCGCTCTTATTGAATTACTCCACACTGCTACACTTGTGCATGATGATGTGGTTGATGAAACATATCGTCGCCGTGGATTTTTCTCCATCAATGCCTTATGGAAAAATAAAGTTGCCGTGTTGGTTGGCGATTATCTGTTATCGCGTGGGTTATTGCTCGCTGTGGGTAATAAGGAATTTCAATTGCTCGAACTGGTATCGAAAGCGGTGCAAAAGATGAGTGAAGGCGAACTGCTGCAAATTGAAAAGACAAGGAAACTAAATATCACCGAAGAGGAATATTATGAGATAATAGCCTGCAAAACAGCATCGCTGGTGGCGGCTTGCTGTGCAAGCGGAGCCCTATCAACGGGAGTGAGCGATGAGGTGGTTAAGAAAATGTGGGATATGGGTGAACTTATTGGTATGGCCTTTCAGTTGAAAGATGATTTGCTCGATTATGGCAGCGGGCAGGATATAGGAAAGCCAATAGGCACTGATATTAAAGAGAAAAAGATGAGTCTTCCTCTTATTTTTGCCCTGCAAAAGTCAACGTATTTAGAAAAGAAAAGAATAATAAACCTGATCAAGAACAAGAGCCAGGAGCCGCACGTAATAGAAGAGATATTTAATTTTGTGAAAGAAAAAGGCGGGCTTGAATATGCTAAGCAAACCATGCTCAATTATCGCGAAAAGGCTACGACAATGCTAAATGAATTGCCTGCTTCTGAATATAAAACTGCTTTTATGAGCCTTATTGAATTTGTTACCGAAAGAAAGAATTAATTCTATGAACAGAATAGCTAAAACCACTTTGCTTGTTACAACATGTGTTGTAGTATTTACTGCATGCAAGCACAATACATCAGATTCTCAAAATACGCCAGTTGCAACTCAGGCTCCTACGGGCAAGGTTATGAATGCCGATAGTTTTGTACATCCTGCTGAGCCTGCCAACCCGCAAATAAGGGATGGCATAAATATTACACGTTGGCCTAATGGTAATATAAGAATGCAGGGGAATTATAAGGATGGCAAGCGCACAGGAGAGTGGCAAGCCTTTTTCGAGAATGGGAAATTAAACAGCGATGAATTCTTTACCGAAAACCAGACCGACGGGAAGGTGACAGTATATTATGAGAACGGCCAAAAAATGTACGAAGGCGAAAACAAAATGGGCAAATTGGCGGGAGTATGGCGCTACTGGGATGATAAAGGCAAGCTTACACGTACAGTAGATTATTCCAAAAAGCCTGCTTCTAAGAAGCCTTAGGTGGTTTTAGTTCATTTATAGCAACATCTACCAAAAACTTATTTTTCAATAACCTTCTGCCAATAAGCATAGGGTAGGTCATGCTGCCGCGATCGGTAAGAGTTATCCAGGTCTTTATTCTTTTGCCATGAACGCGTAAGGCAGTGCGTATACTATAGCGCTCTTCGGTATCGCCAAACGAATTACGAATATTCTTCCGGGTATAGTTTCTGAACTTTATTTCCTTGTCTTTGTATTCAGGGTGGGTAGGGTCTAAAAGGGTAAAGCAAAGCTTGTCAATACCATCAATATTACGCACTTCTATATGATGGCAATGAAGCGAACAGTAGTAGGCGCCTGTGTCTATTTTAGCCGAAATACCCAGAAAGCCCAATCTTGGCAGGTCTATCAGGGTGGTTTTTCCTATGATTTCTTTGCTCATAAAACCGTTAATATGTTCTCAAAAATAGCATGATAATCTAATATCAAAACAAGTAATTTTGAGTGCCATGCATGAAAAAGTAACTTATATCATCATTATCATTAACTGTATTGTATCTTTTGTTGGGTTCTCCAACAAAGATTTCTTTGAAAAATACCTTTACCGGCCCTATAATATTCACCAAAACCGCAAAGAGTGGTATCGAGTGTTCACTTCCACCTTTTTGCATGCCAACTGGCCGCATTTGTTCTTTAACATGTGGTCGCTTTATATTTTTGGTTCCATGCTCGAGCATTACGAATTTCCTTTGTTCTTCCAGGAAAAGGCTGAATTTTATTTCATATTGCTGTATGTAGGCGGCATAATAGTATCTGCCCTGCCTACATTCGAAAAACATAAAGAGAACTATTCCTACGCCGCAGTCGGTGCCTCAGGTGCAGTATCGGCTGTCGTATTTTCGTTTATAGTCATTAACCCTGCTGCGCCACTTTCATTGATGTTTATTCCTTTTAGCTTTTCTGCCTGGATGTTTGGCGGCTTATATCTTATATACTCCTGGTACATGGCTAAGAATGGCCGCGATAACATAGGGCACGATGCGCACTTATGGGGTGCTATGTTTGGTATTGCTTTTACCCTTGCCTTGCATCCTGCTTTCTTTTCAGGATTCTTTTATAAAATACTTCCACACTCCTGATGAATAAGGCCGTATTACTTGACCGTGATGGAGTGATTAACCGTGAGCGTGGTGATTATACTTATCGCCCCGAAGATTTTGAAGTGCTGCCTGATGTATTGCCTGCACTAAGGGTATTAAAAGAAATGGGTTATATCCTCATTATCGTATCTAACCAGAGTGGTATTGCAAAAGGCATATTTTCTGTTGCTGATGTTGAGAAACTGCACACTAAGCTGGTTGCAGACTTAAAAGAAGAAGGCATTTATATAAAAGAAATATATTACTGTCCGCACCACCCTGAAATTGGCAGTTGCATTTGCCGTAAGCCCGATTCATTATTAGTAGAAAAAGCATTGGCTAGATTTAATATTGATCCTGCGAAATCATATTTCATCGGCGATAAAGAAAGAGATGTGCTGGCAGGTAAAAAGGCCGGTGTTAAAGGTATTCTCATCGAATCGAACTACTCATTACTGCAGGCTATAGAACCCATTATAAAAGCGCTATAGGTGAAGATTGCGGTAAATACAAGGTTGTTGCTGAAAGGTAAAATGGAGGGTATTGCGGTGCATGCTTTTAATGTATTAAAACTTATTACCGTTGCACATCCCGAACATCAGTTTTTGTTTTTGTTTGACAGGCCCTATAACGAAGAATTTATCTTTTCTGATAATATTACCCCCATTGTGCTTATGCCACAGGCGCGGCATCCTATTTTATTTTACTGGTGGTTCGAACTATCAGTTGGCAGGTTATTGCGCCAGTCCAAACCCGATCTGTTTTATTCGCCTGATGGTTTTTTAAGTTTGAGTGCTAATACTCCGTCTATATCAGTAATGCACGATATAAATTACGAGTATTATCCCGACGACCTGCCCAAGATGGCCTTATGGTATTACAAGCATTACTTCCCGAAGTTTATGGCTAAGGCGAGCCACATACTTACAGTTTCGGAGTTTTCGAAACAGGATATAGTAAAGACTTATAAAATTGATCCAGCAAAGATTGATGTGGTATATAATGGTGCAGATGATGCATACCGTAAACTGAATGAAGAAGAAAAAACAGCAGTAAAGCAGAAATATAGCAATGGCAAAGATTACTTTGTATATGTAAGTGCATTGCATCCGCGCAAGAATGTAAAGAGATTGCTTGAGGCGTTTGATAAAATGAAAGAAAGCACCGGAGCAGATATTAAGCTAATACTGGTTGGTCCGGCTTATTTCAAGAATAGTGATATGATGAATGTGTATGAGCAAATGAAACATAAACAGGATGTGATATTTACAGGGCGGCTCGAGGTGAATGAATTATGTAAAGTGGTGGGCGCAGCTTTTGCAATGGCTTATATATCATACTTCGAAGGTTTTGGAATACCTATTATTGAGGCTATGCGCTGCGAGGTTCCCGTAATTACTTCCAATGTTACATCTATGCCCGAAGTAGCTGGTGATGCAGCATTACTTATCGACCCATTTTCGGTTGACTCTATGGCTGATGGTTTAACGAAACTTTTTAAGGACAATTCGCTAAGGCAAGGCTTAATTGAAAAGGCAAGCCTCCGGAAAAATGTATTTACCTGGGACAGGACCGCTAATCTTACCTGGACCGCAATTGAAAAAACTCTGGAGCAATGCCGTTGAAAGCCTATTTTGATGAAAAGCTGATAGAGGCAGGTTGCGATGAAGCAGGGCGTGGATGCCTTGCGGGCTCTGTGTTTGCGGCCGCAGTAATATTGCCTAAAGATTTTCATCATCCATTGCTAAATGATTCGAAAAAGATGACCGAAGCAAACAGATATACCCTACGTGAAGTAATAGAGAAAGAAGCTATTGCACACGCAGTTGGCGAAGTAAGCAGCAAAGAAATTGATGAGATAAATATTCTGAATGCCTCATTCCTGGCTATGCACAGGGCTATTGAAAAGCTTTCGCAAAAACCGGAAATGCTGTTGATAGATGGTAATAGGTTTAAGAACTATCCCGGCGTGCCACATAAGTGCATTATAAAAGGCGACGCAGAATTTGCATCAATAGCTGCGGCATCGGTATTGGCTAAGACATATCGTGATGATTACATGAAACAACTGCACGAACAGGACCCACGCTATGGCTGGCTTAAAAACAAAGGCTATGGCACAGAAACACACAGAGAAGCTATTGAAAAATACGGCGCATCGGAACATCACAGGCATAGCTTTCAATTAATACAATGGGATCTGTTCCACCAGCACTAAGGATATGAAGAAAAGACTATCTGTATTAATTGGGGTGTTTTTTCTGCTAGCCGGTGTGGTATATGAGTATCTGCACCTGCGTAAGGTGGAGGTGTCAGTTAATACTGCCATTACTGCCATACCTATTGATGCATCTTTTGTTTTCGAAAGCCGCAAAAATTACCCTTTATGGAAAGGTGTTTCGCAAACTAACCTTATTTGGAAAGACTTATTAGGCACAGAATCAGTTGATGAGCTGAACCACAGTATCCAGTTCCTTGATTCATTAGTAGGTGCCGACCCTAAAGTGCATGCAATTGCCGAGAGTCAGCCCATATTTATTTCGGCACATAAAAACGGTATGGAGCATTTCGATTTCCTTTTTATTTGTTCTATACCTAATGCAACTGACGAAGAAGGGCTGCATACCTATATTGAAAAACTCGGCCAGAAAGGTTCAGTAAGCCAAAGCCAGTACGATGGTATAATAGAATACTGCCTGAAGCAACCGGGCAAAGCAGATTTCTTTTATGCGGTGAACAAAGGAATATTTATTGGCTCGCTCAAATCTGAATTGGTACAGGAATCACTGAGACAAATGGAATCGGGTATATCACTGCTGGATAATGGACATTTCAATAAGGTACTGAATGCATCAAGTGGGCAGCCATTGGCACAGTTATTCATTAACTACCAGGCTTTTTATAATGTGGCAGAGCCTTTTATGGCGAAAGATTTCCATTCATACCTTTCTTCTTTACAGGATTTCGCGCAGTGGAGCGCCCTTGACATTTCAATAGAGCCCGATGAAGTAATTATGAATGGCTTTACTGCACCTGATAGCACAGGTGCACAATTTATAAGTTTGTTCAATCACCAGTCGGCGCAAGCTACACGCATACCAACTATTATCCCTGCCAATACTTCATTTATGGACTGCTTTGAAATTAGTAACAGCAAAGCATTTATAAAAGACTACCGTGAATATGTCGGCCTGCACCGGAAATCAGCAAGGCATAATGAGTGGGTGAGCCAGATAGAAAAAGATTATGGCATTAACGTTGAGAAGAAATTCTACACCTGGTTAGATAATGAAATGGCTTTGGTAATAACCGAACCATCGGACAGTACTTTGCAAAATGATACGTATGCCATTATTGGAACAAGCGATGTAAAAAAAGCATTGGATGATTTGGGGCAGATGAGTGATACCATAAGAGGCGCCGAGGAAAAACATTTTGCTACTTACACCTACATGGAACATGATATACATTACATAGCGCTGGAAAATATGCTGCCTAATTTGCTTGGCGGCACATTCGAGGCTATTAAAAGGACCTATTACACTGATATTAAGAATTACATTGTATTTGCCAATAACCCTGAGGCGCTGGAATTATTCATCAATAAGTTTGAAGGAGGAAATACACTTGCAAAAGACGAGTTTTATCAATCGTTTATTAAAGAGCATATTGAAAACGAATCTGCAATTTACATATACAACAACATTGCTCTGTCGCCTATGTTATATGAGCAGTACCTCGATAAGCCTTATGCCGACGCTATAAGAAAGCATACCGACATTACGCGTAAATTTCAGGCAATAGGTATGCAGTTTAACTATATGCAGGGTATGTATTATACCAATGTATACTTTAAACGTAACCCGCAATATAAAAAACAAGCAGGTGCATTGTGGCAGGCAGCGCTCGATACATCTATTGCCATTGCCCCTACATGGGTAGCCGATTATAAGACCAAAGGGCAATTTGTGTTTACACAAGATAAAGCCAATGCCGTTTACCTTATTACAAATACCGGACACGTGCAATGGAAGAAGGAATTGAGTGAAAGAATTATGGGACAGGCTTATGCGGTAGATGCTATGAAGAATAGCAAATCGCAATATCTGTTCAATACAAAGAGCGATATATATATAGTAGATAAAAATGGTAAGAACTTATATAACTATCCTTTGCATATTCCATCGAAAGCTACGGCGCAGGTTTCTTTATTTGATTACGAAGAAAACCGAAGTTATCGACTTATGGTGCCATGCGGCGATGATAAGATACGTGCATACGACATTGGAGGTAGGCCACTTAAGGACTGGAAATCTCCGGATATAAATGCCGATATAAAGTGCCCGTTGAAATATGTGAAGGTAGATGACAAGGACTATATAGTTGCTGTTGATGAAAAAGGTAAAGTATATGCATTCGACAGGAAAGGAAAAAGCAGGCAGGATTTTAAGAACAGGTTCCCTGAACACATTACTCACTTCAATATCGCTATAGGTAAAACAGCGTCGGAGACTTATTTGTTTGCTGCTGATTCTATGGGAATGGTTTACCAGCTAAGCCTTACCGACTACCTTACAAAAACTGAATACTTACCGGGCAATATTCATAAACCAGAGTTTGCGCCCGTAGACCTTAATGGAGATGGTAAAACTGCAATGGTGTTCCTGACCCAATATGAAGTGTATGCTTATGGTGAGGATAAGAAACAGCTCTTTCATTTTACGGAGAAGGATTCGCTAAAACGTAATCTGTTTACCTATACTTATACCGATGGTAAAGCCCGGATTGGAGCTGTAGATGCTGAAAAGAATAAAGTGTACTTATGGGATGAACAAGGCAATATTTGCAACGGGTTCCCATTATATGGTAATACTTTATTTAGTATTGCCGATATGAACAACGACGGACAGCTTTACCTGGTTACGGGTGCTGGCAATAATGTATATGTATACAGTTTGCCTTAGATAAATAGAGGAATCTTTACGATTTACTTTCTTCCTTCTTCCTATTCTTAAAGTAAGAATAGCCCATTGCTAATACAATGATAATGATGAAGTGAATGAAGTAAGAACGGGAAATTCCATCGGAGTTAATGAAAGTAAAGAGGCGATCCCAACGGAATTTTTTCGCAAATGGAACATTCGACTTTAATGACATCCAGATGAACGAAGCCTTACCTACAACGTGGTCCTGTGGTACAAATCCCCAAAAGCGTGAATCTTCTGAATTGTGCCTGTTATCACCCATCATAAAGTAATAGTTCATTTTAAAGGTGTAGCTGTCAGTTTCCTTATCATTAATGAATATTTTACCGTTCCTTATATCGAGTGTGTTATGTTCGTATGCGGTTATAATTCTTCTGTAAAGGGCAATGTTCTTGATGTCGAGCTTAGCGGTACTGCCTTCTTTAGGTATCCACAATGGCCCAAAATCATCTACATACCATTTGTAATTAGGTGATGACGGGAAAATATCAGGGTCGTAATATTTGGTGCTATCTTGTACATAAAGTGTTACCGATTTTACACCTGCAGTACCTCTAAGTATGTCGGCATTTTTTCGGGTAAGTGTCATCACAAACCCTCTGAATGTCCTTGGGTCAGCATCACCGTAAGCATAGTTGCCATCGGCATTAACAGGCTCTATAGGTTCTGTAATATCAAGCTTGTTCAGTAAGTTCTTATCAATTATAGTTTGGCCTTTGTATCCAATATCGAACTGATAACCTTTAGTGTTATCATTCGCGTCGATAGGGTGTACATTGTAAACATCGGGTACTCCGTCGCCGGTGATCAAATATTTAAACTCACATTCGCCCGGCATATCATCTATTTTGCCGTTAATATATACGTTGGCATTTTTTATTGATAAGGTATCACCCGGCATACCAATACAACGTTTTATATAATTCTCTTCTTTGTCAACTGGGCGTGCAATTACTTTACCCGGTGTACCACGGCCACCGAGTTGTTGGTTGGTCATTACATTTTCTCTGCCAAATTCTCTACAAAGAGCATAGTAACTAGGATTGTCAATATTGGCAGTGGTAGTATCGCCTTCGGGCCAGTTAAATACTACAATATCGTGTCGTTGCACATGTGAGAAACCCGGCAGGCGTATAGCAGGATATTCAAGCCAATCGAGGTATGAGTTGGTGCTTTTAGTAAGCGGCAATGTGCTTTGTACGAATGGGAAAGATATAGGCGTCATAGGTATGCGGGCGCCATAATTTATTTTACTTACAAAAAGATAATCGCCCACCATCATCGATTTTTCCATGGATGGCGTGGGGATGGTATAAGCTTCGAGGAAAAAGGTACGTATAATAGTGGCCGCAATAATAGCAAACGAAATTGCTTCGGTCCATTCTAATAATAAAGACGGCTTTTCTTTTTTAGTTGTATCAGGAAGTTTGAAAGCTTCTTTTCCAAAACCCATTACAGGTAAAAAGATAAAGAACAACAGACCTGACAAGATCATTTGCCATGAACCTTTTTTACCAAATGATTCAGATGTAATACCACTTACTACCATCATCATCATAAAGCCTACACCCGGAATAAGGAAAATGAAGATCCACCACCAGGGGCGTTTTAATATTTTAAGCCAAATGTGGTAATTGTAAATAGGTATAAGCGCTTTCCAACCTTTTTCGCCGGCTTTTTCGAATATTTTATAAAGCCCTGCAACGGTAGCAAGGATTATTACATAAATAACAGGAAGTATATGGAACATAGCTTAGTAGGTAGGTGTCAAAGATAGAATCTATAAATTATATAGCGGCTGTTAAATTATGTTATTTTTCAGACCCAAGCAGGTCATTCATGCTAAATACGCCCTTTTTACCTACCAGCCATGCAGCAGCTATAACAGCTCCTTCGGCAAAGCCTTTGCGGTTATATGCTTCGTGGGTAATGGTAATCTCATCGCAAGCCGATGTATACTTTATAGTATGTGTTCCGGGCACTTCGCCTTCGCGTTTCGAAAGAATTGGCAGGTCGCCTGTCACAGCGTTTTCATGCAATGCCCATTTTTTAGGCCCTTTGTGATTTTTAATAAGTCCTTCTGCCAGTGTTATGCCTGTACCACTTGGGGCATCTTTTTTGTGTATATGGTGTATCTCTTCCATACTTGGTATGTAGTTGGCATAAGGCTTCATTAATTGTGCCAGGTATTCATTTAGTTTAAAAAACAGGTTTACTCCAATGCTATAATTCGAGGCATAGAAAAAGGCCTGATTTTTGTCTTTGCAGGCCCTTGTTACCTCATCAAAGCGTTTAAGCCAGCCTGTTGTTCCACATACAACCGGTATACCTGCTTCAAAGCACTTATAAATGTTGTTTATTGCGGTTTCGGGTGTAGTAAATTCAATAGCTACATCGGCCTTTTTAAGGTTTTGAACAGTAAATTCTGCCAGCGTAGATTCATCAATTTTCAATACAACCTCATGGCCTTGTGAAAGGGCTATTTTTTCAATTTCCTTGCCCATTTTGCCATATCCTACCAGTGCAATCTTCATAATTATGAATTTGAAGCCAAATATACGATATGACAGAAAATGGCTGGTTTATGACAAAATGTTAGTTTGGCATACTAATTGATACACATAAAGTGTAATTAATGGTTTAAATATAGAGACATGAAAGACTTTTCGGAAAAAGAAGCTTTAGAGATATTTAGGATGGAGAATTTGAACGACGATTCTGAATTTATTCCCCTTTTAACCAATGAGGAAGAGAAGAGAATAAACGCGGAAAAGATTCCGGATGAGATACCTATTTTACCACTTCGCAATACAGTATTGTTCCCTGGTGTTGTAATACCTATTACAGTGGGTAGGGATAAATCTATTAAGCTGATAAAAGATGCATATTCGGGTAATAAAACTATTGGTGTTGTAGCGCAAAAGAATGACTCGATTGATGACCCGGGTGTGAACGATATTAACTGGACAGGCACTATTGCCTATATACTAAAAACCCTTAAAATGCCCGATGGCAGCACCACTGCCATTATACAGGGCAAAAAGCGTTTTGAAATTGCTGAACTAACGCAGCATGATCCTTACCTGAAAGCTAAGGTAAAAGCGGTTGATGATGTTCAGCCTACTGAAACTGATAAGGAATTTGAAGCGATGGTATCATCACTGAAGGATTTGGCATTGCAGATAATCAAACAAAGCCCGCATATACCATCTGAAACCAATTTTGCCATTCGTAATATCGAGAGCAGCAACTTCCTGATAAACTTCATTTCTTCGAACATGAACGCCACAGTGGCCGAAAAGCAGAAGATACTGGAAGAAGCTGATCTTAAAAAACGTACCACCATATTGCTTTCGCAGTTGAACAAAGAACTGCAGATGCTACAATTAAAGAACCAGATACAATCGAAGGTTAAGGAGGATATTGATAAACAACAACGCGAATACTTTTTACACCAGCAACTTAAAACCATACAGGAAGAGTTGGGTGGAGATACATTCGACCAGCAATTAAAGGAATACCGCAAAAAAGCCAAGACCAAAAAGTGGGATAAGACTGTAAAGGAAGCTTTTGAAAAAGATGTACAGAAGCTGGAGCGAATGAACCCAAACTCGGCTGAATATTCGGTACAGAGCAATTACTTAGAGCTATTGCTTGAATTGCCATGGAACGAATATACAACCGATAATTTCGATTTGAAAAGGGCGCAACGCATACTTAACCGCGACCATTATGGCCTCGAGAAAGTAAAAGAGCGTATACTCCAATATCTTGCTGTACTTAAGTTGAAAGGCGATATGAAGGCTCCTATACTTTGTTTAGCAGGCCCTCCGGGTGTTGGTAAAACATCGTTAGGTAAATCTATTGCTACCTCATTAGGTCGTAAATATGTGCGTATGTCGTTAGGTGGGTTGCACGACGAAGCTGAAATACGCGGACACCGTAAAACTTACATTGGCGCTATGCCCGGCCGTGTTATTCAAAATTTGAAAAAGATAAAATCATCGAATCCTGTTTTTGTATTAGATGAAATAGATAAGCTCGGAAAAGATTTTCATGGTGATCCTGCTTCGGCTTTGCTCGAAGTGCTTGACCCTGAACAAAACAGCACCTTCCACGATAACTTTATTGAAGTGGAATATGACCTTTCGAAGGTATTGTTCATTGCCACTGCCAATAACCTGGGCGCTATACACCCTGCCTTGTTAGACAGGATGGAAATTATAGAAATAAACGGTTACACTGTTGAAGAAAAGATTGAAATAGCCAAGCGCCATCTAGTACCCAAACAATTGGAAGAGCATGGCGTTAAAAAGGGCCAGATAAAGATTCCGGATGGAGTGCTGGAAACAGTTATTGAAGATTACACCCGCGAATCGGGTGTGCGTAGCCTCGATAAGAAGATTGCGCAGATCGTTCGCCATGTAGGTAAGTCAATTGCCATGGAAGAAAAATATGATGCAGAGATAAAGAAAACAGAACTGGATAAGATACTTTCTCCTGCGCATCCTAAAGAAAAATACCAGGGCAACGATGTAGCCGGTGTGGTAACGGGCCTTGCATGGACACCTGTGGGTGGCGATATACTTTTTATTGAAGTGAGCCTTAGCAGAGGTAAAGGAGGCTTAACACTTACCGGTAACCTGGGAGATGTAATGAAAGAGTCGGCAACGCTTGCATTGGAATATCTCAAATCTCATGCTGAGGAATTAAATATTTCTCACAAGGCTTTTGAAAAATGGAATATACATATTCACGTTCCGGAAGGCGCAACACCTAAGGATGGCCCATCAGCAGGTGTATCAATGCTTACAGCGCTTACATCCGCGTTTACGCAGCACAAGGTGCGCAAACACTTAGCCATGACAGGTGAAATAACTTTGCGGGGTAATGTATTGCCTGTAGGTGGAATAAAAGAAAAGATACTTGCTGCAAAACGCGCAGGGATAAAAGAAATATTACTTCCTGCTGCCAATAAGAGAGATATTGATGATATTAACCAAAAGTATCTGAAGGATATAAAGTTTATTTATGTAAACAAAATGAAAGAAGTGCTTGACTATGCTTTATTAGAGGAGTTTGTAAAGAATCCGCTGAAGCTGGAGCTTGCCTTTGGAGAAACTGCAGAGAAACACAACTAAAAGAATATTGGATTCCATATAGTAATAACTTAAGTATTACTTTTGTTGCTTTAGTTCTGAATTCGATATTCATTATTTAATTTGTACTTATGATATACATTACACGCAGAGAACATTTTAATGCTGCCCACAGAGTTTACAATCCTAAATGGAGTGATAAGAAGAATCTTGAAGTTTTTGGAGTATGTGCCAACCCTAACTGGCATGGCCACAACTACGAACTGTTTGTTACTGTAAAAGGTAAAGTGAATAAAGACACAGGCTTTGTAGTTGACCTGAGGATGCTAAGCGAGCTTATTAAAAAACAGATAGTAGAAAAAGTTGACCATAAAAACTTTAATCTCGATGTGTCTTTTATGAAAGGCACCATACCAAGTACCGAAAACATAGTACGTGAATTCTGGAAACAACTGGAGAAACCTATTGCAAAGCTGGGATGCCGCCTGCATTGTGTTAAACTGCAGGAAACCGAAAATAATGCCGCTGAATATTTCGGCGAATAAATAAACGAGTATGGCCGCGAAAAAGATTTCGAAAAAAGCGAAAGGGTATTCCAAGACTGAAAGCTATGATGAGGGTTTAACAGATAACCTTGCTAAATATTACCGCAATATAATTCATGATCTGGGCGAAGACCCAAAACGTGAAGGATTAGAAAAAACCCCTGAGCGTGTTGCTAAAGCAATGCAGTTTTTATTGCATGGCTATAATCTGAACCCAGCTGAAATGTTGCGTTCTGCAATGTTTAAAGAAAAATACAGCCAAATGGTTGTAGTAAAGGATATCGAAATCTATTCACTCTGCGAACACCATATATTGCCTTTTTTTGGTAAAGCACATATTGCCTACATTCCGAATGGCAGAGTAGTAGGACTTAGCAAAATACCGCGTGTTGTTGATGCCTTTGCCCGCAGGTTGCAGGTGCAGGAAAGACTTACCGACCAGATACGCGATTGTATACAAGACACCCTTACACCAATTGGTGTGGCAGTAGTTATTGAAGCACAGCACTTATGCATGCAAATGCGTGGTGTACAAAAACAAAACTCGGTTACTACCACATCGGCCTTTACCGGTGAATTTCTTGAAAGCGAAAAAACACGCAAGGAGTTTATGAGCATTATTCAGTCAAAGTTGCACTAAATATAGTTACAAGCTAATTTGATTTTTTAGTCGACCTCAAATTTGTAAAGTAAATATCAGTTGTAAATGAGAACCACTCAAACTATTAGAAGCATTCTATTAATTGCCGGAGTTGGTTTTTTGCTTTCTGGTTGCATAACCGTAACCGATAACAGAGAAGCAATAAAATTTTATAAGCAAGGAAAAGTTGAAGATTCGCTCAAAAAGTATAAAGTTGCCATTGTCGACTATACCCAAGCAATAAAATTGGATACGGCTTATTCTTGGGCATATAGTGGCCGAGCATTATCTGAGATGAATTACGGTGATTATCAAGCTGCATTAAATGATTTTAATAAAGCTATTACGATAAACCCAGCCCTTGAAGAAGCTTACACTAATCGGGGTTATTTGAGAAGTTTTGAATTCCATGATAATAAGAGCGCAATGGAGGATTATAATATGGCCATAAAACTTGATTCTACAGACGCAATTGCTTATACAGATCGGGGAGCTGCAGAGATTTACCTTGGTGATTTCCAGGATGCAGTCAAAGATTGTAAAAGGGCACTTCAAATTAATCCCAAGAAAGAAGATGCGTATAATAATTTAGGATTAATTAGATGGAGCTTTGATGATTACAAAGGTGCTATAGAATATTTTAATAAGGCTATTGAAGTGGATTCAAATTACAGTTTAGCTTTTAATAATAGAGGTAAGGCGAAATATAATACAGAAGATTATACAGGGGCTATTGTTGATTTTGACAAAGCCATTGAATTAGATTCTACATACACACTGGCTTATTATAATCGTGGATTATCAGAAATGAAGATAGTTAAAAAAGAACAAGGTTGTTTAGACTTAAATAAAGCAGCCAGATTAGGCCTCAAAAGAGCTCAGGATTCTCTTAATAGATACTGCAAATAATATATGAGTATCATTCGGTCAAAGTTGCACTAAGTAAGCTAAATGAATATTTAAAAGCCATGCTACACAGTATGGCTTTTTTTACTGGTTTGAAACCGAAGATTGTTTTAAATACACGTAATTAAGAGGCTTTCGGGCACAATAAATGCCACATTTATTGGTTATTTAAGGATAAAATCACTATATTTGTTCGTTATACTATGAAGAAAATAAAGGTACTTTTTGTAGCGTCATTTTTATGCGCTTTTAATTTTGTTAATGCACAGGCACCCAAATACAGCAATGCTTTTTTAGATATTGGGGTAAGTGCCAGAGCTTTAGCTATGGGTAATTCGGTAGTGGCATCGGTTAATGATGCTACTTCGGGCTATTGGAACCCGGCTGGTTTACTGGGTGTTACAAGTAATATGGAGTTTTCGTTGATGCACGCCGAATATTTTGCAGGAATTGCCAAGTTCGAATACGGCGGCTTATCTTACCGTATTGATAGTAACAGTGTATTTGGCTTTACCGCTATACGCTTCGGGGTTGACGATATACCCAATACTACACAACTTATTGATGCCAATGGAAATGTGAATTATAACAATATCACTCCTTTTTCGGCAGCTGATTATGGTTTTCTGTTCTCGTATGCCCGCAAAATTGGTATACCTGGTTTAAACCTTGGCGCCAACGTTAAGATTATACGTAGGGTAGTCGGCGACTTTGCCGGTGCCTGGGGTTTTGGTTTTGATGTGGGTGCACAATACCAGTGTAAGCAGTGGATGTTTGGTGCAGTTGCAAGAGATATAACATCAACCTTTAATGCATGGAGCTATAACCTTAGTTCTGACATGGTTCAGGTGTTGCAAGAAACAGGTAACACTATACCATCAGATGGGTTGGAAGTAACATTGCCAAGCTTATTGTTAGGTGCAGGGCGCAAGTTCCAATTCTTCCACGATAATGTTTCACTTTTGGCAGAGCTCGGGACCGATATAACTTTTGATGGAAAGAGAAATAGCCTAGTAAGTACTAACCCTGTAAGTGTTGACCCGCATGCGGGTGTTGAAGTAGGGTATAAGGGTTTTGTGTTTTTACGTGGTGGTATAGGCAACATACAAAATAGTACTGATGTAACAGGAAAGGGGCTTACCACTTTTCAGCCTGATTTTGGTGTGGGTATAAAAATAAAATCATTCTCGCTCGATTATGCACTTACTAATATTGGCAATGCTTCCGTGGCTTTATACTCTAATGTATTTTCAGTTAAGTTCGATATCAACCGGAAAACACCATGAGGAAAAGATACCTTTCATTATTAGGTATTATAGTTCCAATGCTACTTTGTGGCCAGGCAAATAACTGGATTGTTTACAGCCAGAATTATTATAAAATAAAAGTTGCTAAAGACGGCATTTACCGCATCGACTCTGCTACACTGGCCAAAGCAGGTGTGCCTCTCAGCCTGATAGACGCAAGAGAATTTCAATTGTTTTTTCACGGACAACAGCAAGCAATTTATGTTCACGGAGATAGTGCAATAAGAGCTACCCGTGGCGATTATATTGAGTTTTACGGCCAGCATAACTGTGGTTCACTTATCAATGATATTTCTTCCGATTCGCTGCTTTATGCAAGTGTAAGTCCTGCCCCAAATAATTATATTACGGCTGTTCCCAACCCTTACTACAGTATGTTTAACGATACTTCGACCTATTTCCTTACATGGAATGGTTCGAAATTTAATCAACGCATTACTGATCAGGTACCTGATGTAACATTTTCTGCTAATACGCCTTTCCCGTATTTTACTGTCCAATCGGTATTTTATGGCACCAATAAAAACGAATATTACGCCGGGGCCAGATACAATGCGGGTAGTGGCGATGAAGTAAACGACCCACGATATACACAGGCTGAAGGCTGGTTTTTAAATGAAATAGATATGGGTAATTCTCAAACTTATCTTTTACCTGTTTCGAATGTTTACAATGCAGGCCCGAATGCATATATTAAAACATGTTTTCTTGGCGAATCGAACTACGGTAACGGATTAGACCATCATATACAAGTGTTTGCATCATGGAGTGGCTCATCAATTACCGATACTTCATTTGGCGGCAACCCTGTGTCTTCTTTTGGTATGTGCCAAAAAACGTACAGTGTTCCTGCTACTTTGCTCCCCTCTGGTAATGCTAATCCCACTATGACATTTAGTAGCTTGAATGTAAGTGGCATACCAAGTAATATTAGCGCTGTTTCATACATTTATTGCAAATACCCGCATGATACGAACATGGGTAATGCTGCCAGCTTTATGATGTATGTGGGTAATTCAAATGCTGTAACAGGTAAGACATATCTCAACTTAAGTAATTTCAGGAATGGAGGTGCATCGGATACTGTGCGTTTATATGATTTAACTGACCATAACAGGTATGTTGTTACACAAAATGCAGGATCATTTAAAATACTTATTCCGAATAATGCAAAATTAGGTACTAAGCAATGTTATATAACTGCCGATGCACAGATTAATAAAGTTGCAAATGTAATTCCTGTTAATGGTAATGGCCATTTTGCAAATTTGAACGGAGCATATACAAAACCTTATATAATTATTTACCATCCTTCATTAGCGGCAGAAGCTTTGCAGTATTATTCATACCGAAGTAACCGCTATCATAGTGACATTGCTTACGCTAGTATAGAGGATTTGTATGACCAGTTTTGTTATGGTATTGAAAAAGATCCATTAGCAATAAGGAATTATTGCGGATATGTACTCAGCAAATCATCTACCGATAGCGCAGCAGGCTTGTTTCTTATAGGTAAAGGTATTCACTCATACCAGTACAGGCAAGATACAAATATGTATAAACTTACACTCATTCCTTCATTCGGATATCCTTCTTCCGATGCGCTTTTTACTGCAGGGTTAAACGTAGCGCCCGGCACATTTTCAATTGCGCCTGCAATACCTACAGGCAGACTTGCTGCAACAACCAATACCGAGGTAAGCAATTACCTTAATAAAGTAAAAACATACGAGAGCAATACACCTGTTTTATGGATGAAAAATATAGTGCATTTTGCAGGTGGCGGAAATTTTATTGAACAAAGCCAGATACTTGGCTACCTGGGCCAGGATTCTGTTATTGCAGCAGATACTTCGTTGGGGGCTTATGTTTACACCTTTCAAAAAACCACAACAAGCCCAATACAATTAACACTGGCTGATTCGGTTACCAATATTATAAATAATGGTGTTTCACTCATGACTTTTTTCGGACATGCTTCGGGTAACAACTTTGATATAAATCTCGATGCTCCTTCTAATTATAGTAATGTAGGTAAATACCCTATGATACTGGCTCTGGCATGCTTCTCGGGCGATATTTTTCAACCACAGGGTGCAGGTGTATCAAGTACCAGCGAACAATTTGTGTTAGACCCCAAGGGTTCTATAAATTTTATGGCCATGGATGATGTGGCTGAGTTAAATAGCTTAAGTTCTTATGCCCAGTATTTGTATAGCGATTTTTCGAGTTTAATGTACCGCAAGCCGATAGGTGCCTGCATGCAAGATGTAGAAAGGAAGCTTCAATCACCTGCGTTTTCTACTAATGGCAGCCTGAATAATTACATGTGTCTTGAAATGACATTGCACGGCGACCCGGTAGTTGAATTAAATGGTAATGATGTTTTACCCGATTATGCTGTAACTGATTCAAGCCTTTCTTTTGTTCCTGCCAATGTAACTGCCCAAATGGATTCTTTTCAGGTTAAGTTAAATGTATTGAATTTGGCTAAAGCAGTTAAACAAAATGTAACGGTTGAAATTGAACGTACGTTCCCAAATAATACTGACACTATTTATTATGTAACTATAAAAAATGTATACAACAATGGCACTATTACCAAAACTTTACCGGTTGATAAAGTGAGAGGAATAGGGTTGAATTCTTTTTCTATAAAGGTTGACCCTTCTAATTTAGATAGTGAAATCACCAAAGCAAATAATAATTTATCTAAGATTCCATTATCTATTTCATCGGGCGATATTATACCTATATACCCATACCAGTTTGCCATAATACCTAAGGACACCACTACACTAAAGGCCTCTACCAGCAACCCTTTTGCATCGGCACATAATTATATTTTCGAAATTGATACTACTATTTATTTCAATAGTCCTTTCCTTAAAACCCAATTGGTTAATGCTAAAGGTGGGGTAGTAAGGGCATCGTGGAAGTTATGGGTCAATACTCCTATTATTCCACCGGTTTACCCGAATACATTAGGGCCACCAACACCCCTGAAGTTTAAAGACAGCACTGTTTATTACTGGCGCTCTCGCAGAGACACTAATGATATTAAGGATTATGGTTGGCAGGTAAGTTCTTTCCAGTACATAAGAGGTAAAGCAGGCTGGGGGCAATCGCACTATTTTCAGTTCGATAATAACCAGTACACTTTCATGAAGCAGCAAATGAACCAGCGCAACTGGGCATTTGACCTGACAGGTAAAACATTAACATGTACTACTTATGGAAACCCGTACTTACAGAATATACCCGGCTACCAAACAGGCTATTACTTCGACTATAATATTGGTTCGTATGGTGGCTGCCAGTGGAACCCGGGACTTTATATGGCTGTAATTGATTCTACATCGCTTAATGCCTGGTCAACACTATATCATAAACTGGGTGAGGATAATGGCGCCACATCGGGTTGTAGTGATTACCCCGATGGAAAATTTATTTATTGGGCATCTGATGCGGGTGCAATGAATTCGCTTGTGACAGCATTAAAGGATTCTGTTCCTAATGGAGATTATATACTTATATATAGCTGGGTAGAATCAGAATTGAAATCAATGCAAAACGCAGCTAATGTAAAAAATGAATTGGTAAAACTTGGCGCAAATCCTGCAATACTTAGTGCCTCTGATACGGTGCCATTTATTTTCTTTGTAAAAAAGGGCTCACCTGCTAAAACTGCAATCACAAGGTTAGGTCTCCGTTCAACAGATTCGTTGAATATTAAAACAAACCTTACTAATAATGATTTTTACGGCGGTATGGCTACTCCCTTAATAGGCCCTGCACAAAAATGGGATTCTATTTCGTGGAGGCAACACTCTTTATTCAAAAATGCATCGGATAGTGTAAGGCTTAATGTGGCTGCAATAGATAAAAATGGGAATCAGTCATTGCTCCTAAAAGGACTTACTCCTGCTGCTGCTAATGTATATGTGTCATCGCTCAATGCTAAGCAATATCCTTACTTGCAAATGACATTATATACCAAGGATGCCGTAACACATTCACCTTCGCAAATGAATAAGTGGCAGGTATTTTATACCCCTGTGCCCGAAGTGGCAGTTAATCCTTCCATATACAGTTCGTTTTATGCCGATAGCCTATATAGTGGCGATACCCTGAAGTTTAAAACTGTAGTACAGAATGTTGGTGATTATACAATGGATAGCATGTTGGTTAATTCGTGGATTGTTGATGCCAATAACGCAGTGCATTATATTTTACCTGCTAAGTACACCAAAAAACTTAATCCGGGCGATACGACAATGCTTTCGGTAAAGTACCCTACCAATGGTTACACAGGTAATAACAGTATATGGGTGGAAGCCAATCCACCCGGGCTTGCACAAACCCGCCCCGAAGAGTACTATTTTAATAATTATGCAGAGAAAACATTTGTAGTAAAAGAAAACAAAAAGAATCCATTGCTCGATGTAACTTTCGACGGTATACATATACTGAACTATGATATTGTATCGTCGAAGCCAAGCATATTAATAGAGGTTACATCTAACGATAAATTCCTTCCATTAGATATTAATGATACCGGCAGGATAGCCCTTTATGTACGTAATATAAATAACCCTGTTGCACAGCGTGTATATATTAATCCGCAAAATTCTCAGATACAATTTACGCCAGCTGTATTGCCGCAAAACAGGTGCCGTATATTATACACCCCTTCATTTACCGATGGCAAGTACGAGTTAAGCGTGCAGGCTGCCGATAGGTCCAATAACGTATCGGCTACGAACCCTTATAAAATAGATTTTGAGGTGGTAACAGAATCATCAATTACCAATGTGCTTAATTACCCGAATCCGTTTTCTACATCTACGCGTTTTGTATTTACCATAACAGGCGACCAGGTGCCAACCTATTTTAAAATTCAGATAATAACTATAACCGGAAAAGTGGTGCGCGAAATAACCGAAGCTGAACTAGGCCCCTTGCATATTGGCCGAAACATTACCGAATATGCCTGGGATGGTACCGACCAGTTTGGCAGCAAGTTGGCAAATGGTGTGTATCTTTACAGGGTTTTTACATCTATTAATAACCAGGCAATTGAACTTAAATCATCAGGTGCCGACCAGTATATGACCAAAGGATGGGGAAAAATGTACCTGATACGATAATAAGCAGAACGAGTTTGTGGAGAAAGAGATAAATATAAAGAACAGGAAGGCCTCGTATGAATATGCCCTGTTAGATACATACATAGCGGGCATTCAGCTAAAGGGCACCGAAATAAAATCGATACGTGAAGGTAAGGCTGCCATAGGCGATGCCTTTTGTTATTTCGAAAAAGGCGAACTGTTTGTAAAAGGCCTGCATATTACCGAATATGGCAAGGCTTCGTTTTATAATCATACCCCCTTACGCGACAGGAAATTGTTGTTGCAAAAGAAAGAACTGCGCAAAATAGCCAATGCCTTTACCGATGGCATGGCTATTGTACCCTTAAAGCTTTTTATTAACGAAGGCGGTTGGGCCAAGCTTCAAATATCGCTTGCCAAGGGTAAAAAGCAGTATGATAAAAGAGAGACAATTAAAAAGCGGGAACTGCAAAGGAATTTAGGAAGGCATATAAAATAAAAAACCCCGCTATTAGCGGGGTTTTTTATTATTGTGTATTAACTTACACTATTAAAAGTGGAAGGTAATGTAAAGGTTAGCATTTGAACCACCCCATACAGAATTGATACCTGAATCGAGGCTGAAATTGCTTGAACCACCGGTGTTTGTTGTGGTAGTTGTAGAAGTAGTACCGTTAGCATTTTCTACTGACAGAGTACCCTCACCTGTAGAAGCGAAGGTAATACCCCATGTGTATTCACCACCTACAGAGATCTTTGGCATGAAGAAATATTCAAAGCCGATAAAGCCCTGAAGATTGATACCAAAAGTTGAACCTCCGTCGGCTGCAAGTGTACGTGAACCACCAAAACCGTTGGTTGGTGTAATACCATTAGCGCCACCCCAGTTGGTTAAACTAACATTTTGGTGTGTTGCATCGTAAGCATTACCATATGTGTAGGTATCGCTAGCGCCAGAAAGGAAGAACATAAATTCAGCGCCATAATAACCTTGCAGACGGGTTTTGCCTCTTCTCATTTCATAACCTGCGCCTAAGCCAACAAAATGTTGAGAGTATTGACCATGGTCAGTTACATAGGTAGGAGATGCTACCGTTGAATTGTTTGCGCTAACAATGTTGTCTTGGCCTTGTGAATTGATGCCAATGCGAACTAAAGCCCTGTATGCAGTTTTGTTATCTACATAGTACTTACCCATAATGGTTTGTTGACCATTAAGGAAGTTTAATGCAGGCGATTGTGCTCCATTATTAGATAAAAACGCTCCAAAGTAGTTCAGGAATGGGGTAGCGCTAAAACTAATAGCCCAGTCTCCTGCTTCAGGAAGGAATACTTCGCCTTTCTTTGACAATAACTCAGACCCTGCAGCTGCAGGTGCTGTAGTTGTTGTTGTAGTAGAGCCTTGTGCAAATAAACCAATGGTGGTTATTGCAAGGGCTGCTGTTAAGATGATCTTTTTCATGTGTATTTGTGTTTTGGTTAATTGGGCGCAAAGATACATACAAAGCACCCCACGGTAGTACTACCTATAGGGGTGTAATTATCAACCCAGGCATGTTGATAAGTGTTGATTCTTACTTGGTTTTAGTGTCCCAGTCGGTCGACTTAAGCATGGGCACAAACGAGAAGTTTCCGAACTCTTCGGTAGTGTACTTATTCTCTGCTACCTTCCTTATTCGCTTCATTATTTGTGTTTTACCGCTTCCTTCGGGTATTACAAGTATGCCATTAGGTTTTAACTGCTTTAAAAGGTCCTCGGGTACATATGGTGCAGCGGCAGTTACTATTACCCTGTCGAAAGGTGCAAAAGCGGGCAGGCCCTTATATCCATCGCCATAAAAACATTTTACGGTACAGCCCATCTGTTCTAAAAGCAATTTTGCCTTTTCGCTTAGCTTTTTATGCCTTTCTATCGAAAATACCTTGGCCCCCAGCGCACTAAGTACAGCAGACTGATAACCAGAACCGGTGCCTATTTCAAGTACAGTATCTCCCTTGCGTACCTCTAATAGTTCACTTTGGTAGGCAACGGTAAAGGGCTGCGATATGGTTTGGCCCTCGCCAATTTCAAATGCGGTATCCTGGTAGGCAAATTTCAGGAACGAACTATCTAAAAACAGGTGACGTGGTACTTTATCTATTGCCTGCAATACGGTAATGCTCTTTATTCCTTTTTGCTTTATTTCGCTTACAAGCGCTTTTCTCAGTGCCTGATGCTTAAATGTATCTTCCATATGGTAAAAGTATATAATTGAGGTTTAGGTTCAGGTCTAGATTCAGACTAATACTTAAAAATGAGTTATTCTTATGCTATTGTTCCCTAACCTCAATTTCAATCTTAATCTCAATCTTAGCCTCAACCTCAACCTTGTTAATAATCCATCGTTCATAATTTCTCAATATCAACCTCAATCTTGGCCTTAACCTCCATAATTTTGCTCATCAAATTAAATAATAGATGCTGAAAATTGGCGTAATAGGAGCAGGACATTTGGGTAAAATACACCTGAAACAGATAAAAGAGATACCTGCCTATACTTTGGTAGGGTTTCATGATAGTAACGAGGAGCATGCAAAGGCGGTTGCTGCTGAACTGGGGGTTCAGGCTTTTGCTTCAATGGAAGAACTTATTAAAGTGGTTGATGTGGTAGATGTGGTTGTTCCAACTACATTCCATTTCGATATTGCTACGGCAGCACTTAAGCAATCGAAGCATGTATTTATAGAAAAACCTATTGCCGGCACCATCGCCGAAGCTCGTAGTTTGGTTGCCCTTGCCAGCGAGGCCAATGTTAAAACCCAGGTGGGGCATGTAGAACGATTCAATCCTGCTTTTTTGGCTGTGAAAGATAAGCTCGATCAACCTATGTTTATTGAAGCGCACCGATTAGCACAGTTCAATCCACGCGGTACCGATGTGTCGGTTGTACTCGACCTGATGATACATGATATAGATATTATACTAAGTGTAGTTAAATCGGATGTGAAGAGGATAAGCGCCAGCGGCGTGCCCATTATAAGCGATACCCCCGATATTGCCAATGCCCGTATTGAGTTCGATAATGGTTGTGTGGCTAACCTTACTGCCAGCCGTATTTCGCTGAAAAATATGCGTAAAATAAGGATGTTCCAGAAGGATGCCTATATATCTATTGATATGCTTTCGCATAAGACCGAATTGGTGAAAATAAAGGATGTTGCTGAAGGCAATACTGAGGCTGGTGGGGCATTTTCGTTTGTGCTTGACCTGGGTAAGGATAAAAAGAAGAAAGAAATAAGCATTGAAACTCCTCCCGTAAGCCCCAATAACGCCATACGTATGGAATTAGAAACCTTTGCCGATGCTATACTGAACAATTTGCCTACCCGG
>JABDCA010000034.1:30082-30837 GCA_013288345.1 Bacteroidota bacterium
AAAGCCCTTGAAATAGCCTATAAGGTTATAGAAAAGATCGATTTTTTACAGACAAAATAATACCTTTACGGTATAGCACAATAAAACTACCCCCTTTACGTTACAGTTATAATGGAGAAAAAATACTTTCCGTACTTAATGCTTTTGCTATTGGCCCTTACTGGCACGTTTACCTCGTGTAGCCTGTTTAGCCCCCCCGCCATTATTCCTTGTTATGGCCACATAGATAGTATTCCGCTTATTATTACTAACCCCAACCAGGGTACAGCAGCCAATGGTATTAATTGTACCTGGGTATATGTAGATGATAACCCTATTGGTGCCTTTCAACTGCCCTGTACGTTTCCTATGATAGCTACCACAGGTCCGCATAAGGTTACCATATTTGCAGGGGTCGAAAATTCGGGTGAGGCAGAAAATAGGCTGAAATACCCTTTTTATACCGCATATAGTACTACCCTTACCCAGGGTGCCACAGTTAAGTTTAAGCCCACTGTTGAATATGCCTCGTGGGCCAAGCCTTATATTATTGAAGATTTTAACGGTTTTCAGATATCGGGTATTGTTAAAGACCCGTCAGATAGTTCACACGATACCAATATGGTTATTGTAACTACCCCCAAGGCAGATGTTTACCAAGGCTCTGGTTCGGGCTATGTTGCTGTAAATGCTGCTCATCCTGCTTGCCAATATATTACTAAAGATACTTTTAATATACCCGGTAATGGCCAGGCTACTTTTCTCGAAATAAATTA
>JABDCA010000035.1:0-29326 GCA_013288345.1 Bacteroidota bacterium
AAAAAACTAAAAGATTCTGCATCAGTTCTATCTGCTGCTTTATCAAATGAAATGACATTGTATATAAAGACAAGAAAATCTCATTGGAATGTTACCGGTGAAAGTTTTATGGAACTTCATAAATTATATGAGAACCAATACAAACAGTTGGAGGAGGCTATTGATGAAATTGCTGAACGCATAGGGAAGCTTGGCCACAAAACAATTGGAACGATGAATGAATACCAAAAATTTTCTGTACTAAAAGAAAGGCCCGGAAAATACTCTTCATCAAAGGATACACTTAGGGAATTACTGGAAGATCATGAAACAGTTATTATTCAATTGAGAAAGGATATTGTGCATTGCACTGAAAAATGTAAAGATGCCGGTACAGCAGATTTCTTAACCGGGTTAATGGAAGAGCATGAAACTACTGCATGGATACTAAGAAGGTATTTAAACTAAACCGGCGCAGATAAAAATGGCCTCTGATATAGAAACTAAAACCGACAGCAAAGAAGAAAAACCGGCAGCAAATATACAAAGCCCGTATTTTAAAAACGTACGAGGCTTTTTTGAAGGGGTAACTTTAGGAACCCGGTTTTCATTTCGTTTTTTCAGAGAAATTATAAGGCCACGGTATGAATTCAACGAATTTCTTAAACAATCCTATTTAATAGGATACAGGTCGCTACCACTTGTAGCAATTACCGGATTTATTATGGGCCTTGTTCTCACTATTCAATCAAGGCCAACACTTGCCGAGTTCGGGGCAGAATCGTGGTTACCGGCAATGGTTGCTGTTTCTATAGTGCGCGAAATGGGGCCTGTAATAACTGCGTTAATATTTGCAGGTAAAGTTGGGTCGGGCATTGGTGCTGAAATAGCATCTATGAAAGTAACCGAACAGGTTGATGCTATGGAGGTTTCAGGAATAAATCCTTTTAAATATATTGTAGTAACACGCATACTTGCGGCTACCATAATGTTGCCTTTACTTGTAATTGCAGCCGACGCTGTATCCATATATGGCTCCTATATAGGAGTAAACTTAAAGGGCACCGTAAGCTTCCACCTATTCTTCTTACAAGTTTTCCAGGCTCTTTCCTTTTCCGATGTTTTTCCAGCTACAATTAAAACTTTTTTCTTCGGGTTTACAGTTGGTTTAATTGGTTGTTACTATGGCTATAATTCAAATACAGGAACTGAAGGGGTAGGAAAAGCAGCTAATTCATCGGTTGTTTTTGGCTCATTGGCCATATTTATTATCGATATGATCGCCGTTCAGTTAACAAGCATATTTAATTGAACCTAGTATGGAATCTATTGTTGCAGAAGTAAACCACATAAAAAAATCCTTCGGAACCAAACAGGTACTTAAGGACATGAACCTGAAAATTGAAAAGGGTGAAAACCTGGTTGTATTTGGCAAATCAGGCAGCGGTAAATCAGTACTTATAAAATGCTTAGTCGGATTAATTGAGCCAGAAGATGGCAATGTTATTTTATTCGGCAAAGACATAACCGGATTAAAAGAATCTGAATTAAACCTGGTAAGAAAAAAGGTCGGGTTCCTGTTTCAAAGTGCAGCTTTATATGATTCTATGACGGTAAGAGAGAATCTTGAATTCCCATTGCGTGATTTAAAAAAATTGCCCAGGGAAGAAATAGATACTTTGGTTTTAGATGTATTGAAAAGCGTTGGGCTTGAAGAAGCCATTGACAAAATGCCATCTGAGCTTTCGGGTGGGATGAGAAAACGGGTTGGCCTTGCACGCACACTGATTTTAAAACCAGAACTAATACTTTACGATGAACCTACTACGGGCCTCGACCCGATAACATCTAAAGAAATAAGTCATTTGATTTTAGATGTGCAGAAAAAATACAATGCTGCTTCTATTATTATAACCCATGACGTAGAATGTGCACGAATTACATCAAACAGAATGATGATAATTAAAGATGGCATATCGGTAGCAGAAGGAACATTTAGTGAATTGTCAGAATCAAAAGATGAATGGGTTCGCTCATTCTTTAAATAATATAAAAACCGGTATCATGAAAAACTTAACAGGAAATAAGATAAGGCTTGGAGTATTTGTTTCTATAAGCCTTGCTCTTTTTATTGCAGCCATCTATTTTATAGGAGAAAGGCAGCAATTATTCAATAAAACCTTCCGCACCAGCGCAGTATTTAAAGATATAAGCGGCCTGCAAGTCGGCAACAATGTCCGCTTTTCGGGTATTAATGTGGGTATTATTGAAGGCATTGAACAAATTACCGATTCTACAGTAAAAGTTGATATGGTTATTGATGAACATACCCGGAGATTTATAAAGAAGAATGCAACAGCCATAATAGGGTCTGATGGGTTAATGGGAAATAAAATTGTAATACTCATACCTGGGAAGGTTGGTTCAACAGAATTATCGGATAATGATATTATTGGGAGCACCCAACCAATAAATATTGATGATATTTTGCTGAAAATTAAATTAACAAGCGATAATGCTGCACTCATTACAGCAAACCTCTCAGTAATTATTGAGAGCATACGTAATGGAAAAGGAACCATTGGGAAATTAGTTATGGATACAGTATTAGCAGAAAATGTAGAAAAGGCTCTTATTAATATCAAGCAAGGGGCAGGAGGATTTAAGCAAAACATGGATGCCGCTGGGCATAATATTTTTCTGCGAGGGTTTATTAAAAAGAAAAAGGAAGAGCAGGACAAAAAAGCCGGGAAATAGCATTTCCATACCTTAACCGTAAAATCAAGTAATACTATTAGGATTTTACTGTTCTAACGTGAGTCTATCTATTAGGAACAATAAAAGGTTTATTTTATTACACAAAACCGATACGATAGGGTAAAACTACGTATTTATACGTACGTATAAATACGTATGAAAATTGTCTTTTTTTTACGTATTTATACTGATGTTTTTCACAAACAGGTTAAATACTTTTGCCATATCAAATATTGTTATGCTTTATGTCAGAAGAAAAAAACAAACAAGCAACCAAAATTAATTTACAAGGTCTAAATAAACTGAACGTTCCTAAATGGTTTATAAGCAGGTATTCGAAAAAATACAATGCTGAGATAGTAGTGTTCAATCCTTTTGGTTTTGGTAACAAAAAAAATATTAACGAAAATAATGTTGCATTAACAGCGTAACATTTACTAATAATTAGCACTAGTTCTTAAACATAGTATTCTCATCCCCGCAACCTCAATATCGCGCATTCCCTTCTCTTCCTGTAGAGAGAAGGGAACGCGGGGTGAGATTTTAATGCCTCAACCTACACAACAGGGATAAACCACAAGTGATTTTAATGCTTCCTCAAACAACATATAGTAATTCGATAAATATTAACTACATTTATACGATATTCAGTAATGCTAATTAGTTTGTTGTGATCATAAAAAAACATATGCGCCCTGAAGATATTATTGTAGGAACCGATCCGGTTGCTATAGATATTATACAACAGATATATTCAGCCATAAAAGATAAGAGTGAAACTGACCGTACTTTTCTTGAACGGTGTTGGGTGCTGGGTATTGAAAAAGCTTATAAAACAGATACAAAAAAACTAGATCCTGAACTTTGTACCCAATTGCTCGAACGCATATATTTTCATCTGGAACATAAAAACATATGGGAAGCAAAGGAAGAAGACTTGTATGAGATATTCGAAAAAATTATCTCACTGAAAACTGTCCGCGACAGTAGACTCAAGGAACTGTTCAATAACCTTGAAAATGCTATTGGCAATGCGTTACAGCTCGATTTTTCAAGCAGAGTTCCTTTAAGTGATACGTTGCGCGATAAAAGGAATATATTTAATTACATGGTAATGTTTTTCAATACTATTATTGAAAAAATAGAAACATCTATGGTATCGGCTAAGGCTATAAATGCTTTTTTATCGGTATACCCTGGTTTAATTTTAATTATCACTAACCATAAAGGTAAAATACGGTTTATAAATCGTGAAGGCCTAAAACTATTTAAAGCAACCGACCCTGATAGCTTTTTGGGATTGGAAATAAAAACCATAGTAAAGAATTTCCCTAAGCTCATTAATAGTCTGTATAAACACAAGAAAGTGATTGATTTTAAAACATCTCTACTTTTGAATAAAAAGAACAATACCACTATCCCCGCAATAGTAACTATGCCTGAAATTGCAAGCGACAGAAGCGAAATAGATGAGCTGGTATTTATAATTAAACCTGTATAATAAAAAGGAAAGGGGTATGTATAGTACATACCCCTTTCTTTTAAACATCTATATAGCCGCCTCCATTTTTTTATTGGCCATAGCTGCAATTAAAGATGCATTGTAACTATCCTTAGTTTGAACATACATTGCATTTTTAATAATCCTTGCTCCAAACTTGCGTTTATTCAGTGAAGCCGTAAGCCCCATATTAATGCTTTTTAAACCAAGCTGGTTGGCACGCTTTATGCTTTGCCATAGTGTTTGCGAATAAACTCCATGTTCTTCAAGGAAGGTATAGTCCATCCCAATTATCAGAAAGTCGTAGTTATCTTCTGTTTTATAACATATTGCTATACTTGTCGCTTTCCTCTCAAGCCCGTTATCAAACTCAGGCTTTAGTTTTATTTCTATGATCTCCCACTGTGGATGATTAAGAATGTTCTCAAAAAAGGCTTTATGCAACTCAAAACCCATTATCTCATAATTACGGGCGCTTACATTCTTATATAGCTGATAATAATGTTCGGCATCTTCAGGTGAAGCATCTTTCACAATATTTACTTCATACCTATTTTCACGCTCGAGAGCCTCTTTACGTACCTGGTATCTTTTCTTCCTGTCGAGCAATTGCACAAATTCATCTGAGTTTTTCCAGACAAGATTTTCAACAACATGTCCGTCAGGCAGATCGAGAGCTATGAAGCCCTGATCCATAAAGAACTCTTTCAGCTCTTTATCTTCAGGGTTAAAATCCCTCAGGCTAAGCACTGAAGCTTCCTCTTTTTCCTGGTCAGCCCAAACCCTGTCTAGCAGCAACATCACTATTTTCTTCCAATCCATTCGGGTACGATCAATCCAAATATGCTCGCCCATTGTGAACAAACTACCCATAGTAAATAACTTTGAGGTAAGGTAGTATTTATCTTTTTTCCTTACCATTTCCAATTGCTTCGAAATAGCGGCAGGAGAAAACATATCATCTTTGGTTAGCGTACCGGTAAAAAAGGTTGCTAATACCGGTTTACCAAATGCATCCCTTATAATATAATAGTGGAAGCTCCAGTTGTGTTCCGGTAAGTCATTGCTCGAAAATGTCTTTTCGAAGAACAACATTTTCTGCCAGTCGTTAGTACACCTAGTGCCCATAAGTTCATTCCACAATTTCTCATCAATATTCTTTACAGTTGTTTCATGCTGCAATGCAAACTCACCTAAAAGCTTATCAACCTCAGCTATAGCAATATCTTCAACTTCTTTAAATACTGCTACCTTTCGGAATGCACGATGTACATCTTTAAGCGTGCGGCCTTCATCGGCAAGTGCTTTAGGAAAATGAAACGCCAGTTTTTCGGCAAGATTTTCGATGTCCTCAAACGTATGATGTAAGGTAATAGTAAACCTAAGGCCTGTACATGCTTCGGGCACAGCCGGAAATATGGCCAGGTTAGTAAAGAAACCCTCATCTTTCATACGCTGTGTCATATTATAACCGACACGGGTAAGTCCAAGCCCTATAAATGTAATGGGAGCCTCAGGATTTGATATTACCGGCAGGTTGTACTTATTCACCAATAAATCGTGACAGTAGTTCAATCTTTCGCGTAATGCTTCCTGTCTTATCGTTATCTCTGACGATAAATGAATTTTTGCTGAAGCAATTCCAGCTGCAATTGAAGGAATTTGATGTGGGCCTGAAAAGATCATAGACCCGCCGCAACTTTTCACTTTCAGCGCTAATTTTTCATCAGGGAAAACAAATACACCACCTCCTGCAGCAAATGCTTTATTCAGCGAAGTTGCCAATATCATTTTTTCATGCAGATCTATCTGGCTCAATACCACGCCCTTACCATTTTCACCCGCAATGCTCATTCCATGTGCATCATCAGCATATAAATACAATGATTTGTATTTATCAAGCAATTGCACTATTTCCTTAACTGGGGCATAATCGCCATACATAGAATATACGCCATCAATAACATACCAAACACGGTTATGTTTTATAGACAGTTCCTGTATTTTTTTCTCCAACTCATCTAACTTACTATGCCTTACAATAGTAACGGTGCATCCTTTTAACTGCATACGCTGTGCAGCCTCCTGCATGCTTGCATGGGCTTGCTGGTCCAGAATAATGGCATCACCTTCCTCCATTACCACCGGAATAACGGCATGATGACCTAATGATACCGAGGTTGATAACACAACAGATGCACCAAAGATCTTGCTTACTAAATCCTCCCATTCTTTGTAAAGCGTACACGCAAGATAGGTGCGTGATGAAGAAAACTGAACACCATATTTTTTTATGGCTTCAATTGCGGAATTTTTGATTCGTTCATCAGTATCCAAGCCTAAATAGCTGCATGAGCCAAAGTTTATGAGCTTTTTACCATCGATGGTAATTATACGCCCATCATAAAATTCGTCATCGGTATACTGTAAAAGGACGCCACGTTCCTTACCGAGACTAATGATATCGTTCACTGTATCAACGATATTAATGGCTTTTTTCTTGTTATCCATATGATTAATTGTTTTATTTTTGAAAAGATAGAACAAACACTTCTAATCTATGTACGTATAAATACGTACGTATAAATACGTAGAAAACTCCGAAACCATGAAAGAACGCTATACAGAACACGCATTTTTTGAGATTTGGCATGAGGACGGAATTATATTTACCGTATTCAAAAAAAATACCACTTTGAACCTGGAAATATCGCAACAGGTAGTTGCTGCCCGATTAATAGTATCAGCTAATAAACCTACTCCAATATTTATTGATTTGAGAAACGTTCATTACACTGATACCAAGGCCAGAAAATATTTGGCTTCAAAAGAAGCGGTTGAATGCATTACAGCGGGCGCCATGTTGCTTGATAATGAAATAATGAAACTGGCAGGTAATATTTTTATAAAGATCGATCAGCCTTTAATACCTACAAAATTATTTACAGATACTGACAAGGCCCTGCTTTGGCTTCAATCATATAAAGTACCAAACTAATGCAAGCCAGGGTTTTAGAAACAGATTATGCTCAGTATTTTGTGGAAGATAATATAATGACAATTACTTATGCAACTAACCTTGTTATCTCCCTTGATATAGCCAAAAAATTGGTAGAAGACCGCATACAATTTTCCAAGGGTGTAACAATGCCAATTTTAGTCGATATACGTGGGCTTGCTTCAGTAGATACACTTTCAAGAAAATACTTTGTATCACCAAGAGCTCTTGAAAACACTATGAGTGGAGCCCTACTTGTTGAATCAATGATATCAAAACTGGCAGGCAATATTTACATAACGGTAGATAAGCCTGCAGTGCCAATGAAGCTTTTCACCAATAAAGATAAAGCCATTGCCTGGTTAAAGAAATTTAAAAAATAATACTGATTATGCCAGTACACTAAGCTTATGCTTTCTGTGCCAATACTTCAAAGGCAACTTTAATAAGGCCTACTGAATTCTTCACATTGAGTTTAAGCATAATATTTTGCCTGTGTGTCTCAACTGTTCTTTTACCAATAGATAATTTTTCGGCAATCTCCTCATTCGTATATTCATCACCAATTAACTTCAGTATCTGTTTCTCTCTTTTTGAAAGCAACACTTCTACTGCTTCCTTGTTTTTCAAACGAGTATAGTTAGCGTCACTCTCTCCGCTGCTTAATAAGTTCAATGCTATTTCATTCGAATAATAATGCTTGTTTCCTATAATAGATTCTATGGCCCTTATCAATTCTTCCGGTCCTACATTCTTTAATATATACCCCTGTACTTTTGCCTCATTTATCATTTTATTTATGTATACATATTCATTGTAGTTCGACAAGGTAAGTATTTTCGATTTGGGGTTATACTCCATAATAGCCCGCGCTGCCTCAGCTCCACTAATACCTGTAAGCTGATAATCCATAAGTATAATGTCATATACTTTCTGTTTTGCCATTTCAACGCCTTCCTCTCCACTCGAAGCCTCATCAATACTGAAAAAGTATTTATCCTGCTGCATTTCCAGCATTACTCTTAGTCCATCGCGTATCATTTTATGGTCATCAACAATAAGCACCTTAATTTTTTTTCCTTTTTTCATGACGCAAATTTATTTTTAACAGGTATGTCGATTTCGTAATTAGTACCTTTGTTTATACTACTATTTATTAATATCGTCCCTTTATGAATGCCCACCCGCAATCTAGCATTGATAAGCCCCATTCCTGAGTTTATTTTATCTCTGACATCAAAGCCTTTGCCATTATCTTTTAATAACATTGATAAATTCTTACCTCTTTTATTATATTTCATAAACACATCTACTTGCGTTGCCTGCGAATGTTTAATTGAGTTATTTATAAATTCCTGAATTATCCGAAATAAATCTAAGCTTAGCGTTTTATCAACTGCCGGAAATTCAGGAGAAATATCAACATATACTTTTATGCCTTTTGCAGCGTTAATTTTATAAGCAAGTTCATTAACACCTTTTATCAACCCCAATGCAATTAACGTACCAGGCATTAAGTTATAACAAATATTAGAAAGGTCTGCAGTAGCTTCATCCACTGCAGAAATTGATTTAGTTATTAAGGCTTCACATTTTGATTGATCGTTTTTTTTAGATATAGTTTTTAGTGTGCCAAGGTAAAGCTTTATTGCTGTTAACTGCTGGCCAACACTATCATGCAGGTCTTTAGCAATGCGATGCCTCTCTGCTTCTTCAATATCTAGTTTACTCCTTTTCCTATTCATATATATAATACCAACTATATAAATCTTACTAAGCTACCTAAACCTATAACTATCCCTCTTCTACAAATTTACCAAATATTCTAGTTTATTTGTTAATCCTAAAAAAGTAAATCAATCAGTACCTGATATAGTGTACTAAAGCTTGCCTTTTACTATGATTTTACAAGTATGACAGTTTCTATATTAAGTAGAGCAATATATGGGATTTTGGATATAACGTACCCTCACAAAAAGCAGAAAGCCTTATAAAAATAAGGCTTTCAGGGGTGTTTATTCACCCAGTGGCTCCGATAGGAATCGAACCTATATCAAAAGTTTAGGAAACTTCTATTCTATCCATTGAACTACGGCGCCAATTATTTTACTATCGCTCCATTATCTGTGTCAGGTTTAACAGGCGATACAAATATCAATTCTCCATTTGCATTTTCTGCCATTAAAATCATTCCTTGTGATTCTATGCCCCTTAATTTACGCGGCGCCAAATTTACTAATAAACACACTTGTTTGCCTACAATTTCTTCCGGCTTATAATATTTTGCAATACCCGAAACAACTGTACGGGTATCGATACCTGTATTTACGGTAAGTTTCAAAAGCTTATCAGCCCCTTGCACTTTCTCAGCATTTAGTATTGTGCCCACACGCATATCCATTTTTTCAAAATCCTCAAATGTAATTGCAGTCTTTTGCGGAGTAACCTTTATCACAGCCTCATTCACCACTTTGCTTTGGTGCAATTTATCAACCTGCTGCTGAACAGCTTCATCTTCTATTCGTTCAAAAAGCATTACAGCTTCCGAAAGTTTATGGCCTTCGGTGAGTATAGTTGATTTACCAGCTGCATCCCAGTTAAGTGGAGAAATATTTAAAAGACTACATAACTTATTGGCTGTAAATGGCATGAACGGTCTCATAAGCACTGAAAGATTAGCACATATCTGTTGTGATATATTCAATACAGTTTGCACCCTTTTAGGATTATGGGTAATCACTTTCCAAGGCTCATTATCGGCTAAGTATTTATTCCCAATGCGTGCTAAATTCATTAACTCCGAAAGCGCTTCACGGAAGTGGAAAGATTCAATTGCATCAGCAATTTTTTTAGGGAAGCGGGCGATCTCCTCCATTACAAGCAGATCACTTTTATCATACTCTTCAGCATGCGGAACTTTACCGTCAAAAAACTTCCAGGTAAGAACTTGGGTACGATGCACAAAGTTGCCCAATATGGCAACCAATTCACTGTTATTACGGGCTTGGAAATCTTTCCAGGTAAAATCGTTGTCTTTTGTTTCAGGGGCATTTGCACATAAAGCATATCGCATTACATCTTGCTTGCCCGGGAAATCGGCAAGGTATTCATGTACCCAAACTGCCCAATTGCGCGATGTAGATATTTTTTCTCCTTCTAAATTCAAAAACTCGTTAGCCGGAACATTATCAGGTAAAATATAATCTCCGTCGCACATAAGTATTGAAGGGAATATTATGCAGTGGAACACAATATTATCCTTGCCTATAAAATGTATAAGGCGTGTATCTTCATCTTTCCAATATTTTTCCCAATCTTTAGTCAGCTCCTTGGTAGCCGATATATACCCTATTGGCGCATCAAACCATACATAAAGTACTTTATTGGCAGCCTCTTTAAGCGGAACTTTAACACCCCAATCCAAATCACGTGTCATAGCACGCGGTTGCAGGCCTTGACTCAACCAAGATTTACATTGGCCAAATACGTTAGGTTTCCAATCGCTGTGCTTATTAATATATGCCTCTATTTGTGGTTGAAGTTTATCCAAAGGCAAAAACCAGTTTTTCGTCGCTCTCATTATAGGCTTCTCGCCACTCAGTGCTGAAACTGGATTTTTTAAATCGAGCGGGCTAAGGGATGTACCACATTTTTCACACTGATCACCATAGGCATTAGGATTACCGCAATTAGGGCAAGTTCCGGTTATATACCTATCTGCCAAAAATTGTCCAACCTTTTCATCGTAATACTGCTCTGTAACCGATTCCTGAAAAATGCCTTTATCGTACAATTTCGTAAAAAAATCGGAGGCGGTTTTATGATGAACAGGTGATGAAGTACGTGAATAAATGCTGAACGCGATACCAAACTCCTCAAAGGCCTGTTTCATTTGATTATGATACTTATCTACTATTTGCTGAGGAGTTGTATTCTCTTTCCTCGCCCTTATAGTAATAGGCACACCATGTTCGTCGGAACCACAAATAAACACAACATCTCTGCCTTTTGATCGCAAATAACGTACATATATGTCTGCCGGCAAGTAGCAGCCAGCTATATGGCCAATATGCAAAGGGCCATTAGCGTAAGGTAAAGCCGCAGTAACAGTATATCGTTTAAATGTTTTCATTAGCCTGCGAAGATAAAACGAAAAAACACAGCAAGGCCAATTAGGCTATATTTGAGAAGAATTTTTATTTTTGTATAGTGAATAAAGCTTTTTTGTCGCATATCTGACATAAGCATAGTTATTTTTAACCCCGGCAATGGAAATTACTGTTCTCGAAAACCGCTATTCTGACCTACTTAACCGCTATACTGGACCGGGCAAGAAGATTATTGTCTCTTTTCATGGCGAAATGGATCAGGATAGGGTTAGTATGCTATCCTATACAGCCGAACACCAAATGGAAATGCTGGGTGCACGCCGTGGCACAATAAAAAAGATTTTCAATATCCTTATTGAATTACTTCAAAATGTGCTTTTACATAGTGCATCGCCCGAAATGGGCAAGCCATTTTACTTTGTACTTGCCGAAAATCTGGAAGATTATGTCGCCATCTGTGCAAATGTAGTGAGCAATGAAGCCGCCAAAAAGATACAGGAAACTCTCGATGACATTAAAAAAATGAATGAACGGCAATTAAAGAATCATTACCTTGAAGTATTGAGCAATGACCATTACTCTTCTAAAGGTGGTGCCGGGCTTGGCCTTATAACAGTAGCACTTAAGTGCAACAACAACTTTACTTTTAACTGTATTCCTCTGGACGATAAAGTATCGCTTTTCGAGATGACATCAATAATATCAGATAAATAATACCCTCAATGGAAAAATTATTTATAAAAGAATCTCTTAATAACCCCAGGGTAACTTTAGACCCTACTAAAAAGAGATATGAAATATCAGGCAAATCGTTTCCAGAAAACGCCAAAGCATTTTACCAGCCTGTAATTGACTGGCTGAAGGATGTTCCTGTATCAAATACTGAAAAAATAAGGCTTTCATTTATGCTTGATTATATCAGTTCTTCTTCTGTTATAAGCGTAAAACAAGTACTGACTAAAATAAAGGCCAAAAATACCGAAGGAGCCGATATTGAAGTACTTTGGCATTACGACCCTACAGACCCTGATATGAAAGAAATTGGTGAAGAATATGAAAAAGTAGTGGGAATAAAATTGCAATTTGTAGAGCAAGCCTCTTAAGCATTCTCAAATAACTGTGTTAACCTTTCAAAGTCTTTCCACGATAATTGTTCAGCCCGTTTATCAAACAATTCACTTTTTACCGATTTATCTGCCAGCATTGCTGAAAGAGCATTCGATAGCTTTTTACGTCGTTGATTAAAAGCCATTTTAACTACTTTTTTGAACAGGTCATCGTTGCAGGCAAGTGTAAAATTCTCTTTACGCACCAGTTTTATTACACCTGAATTAACTGCAGGTGGTGGTATAAATACTTCCGGAGGCACATCAAATAAATATGTTGTATCGAAATATGCCTGCACCAATACACTCAATATTCCATAATCTCTGTTACCTGCCGGAGAGCAAATTCGCTTCCCAACTTCTTTTTGGAACATACCAACTACTTCAATCACCCTGTCTCGACATTCGATAGCCTTAAAGAGTATCTGCGTAGAAATGTTATAAGGGAAATTGCCTACTATAGAGAATTTCTCGCCATTAAAAAGCGTATCTATATCAAGCTTCAAAAAATCAGCATGGATTATTCTTTCCGTTAAATGAGGGTAATTAGTTTTTAAATATGGAATTGACTCATCATCAATTTCAACCAACCAGAGCTTTTCGCCCCATGCAGGTATTAAGTGCTTTGTAAGTGCACCCATACCCGGGCCTATTTCAATTAAATAGCCACTTTTAGCAGTAACCGATTCTGCCACTTTAGCTGCAATGTTCTCATCTTTAAGGAAATGCTGCCCTAACCTTTTTTTAGCCCTTACGCTGTTACCCATAAAACAAAAGTAAGTAAAACTCGAGCTTCAACCCTTATTCCCCTTCGTTTCCTATATTTGCTATTCAATAACCAAACGCAAATCCATCATGAAAAAGATTTACTCATTATTTTCACTTGCACTTATAGGCTCAATGGCCTCTTCAATAACAGCCGATGCTCAAATCACACTCAGCTCTGCCGATATGCCTATGATAGGAACTAAGGCAGTTAATTGCCACGATACTGTACATTCATCCACTTCTAAGCTAACACCAGGTAACAGTGGCGCCAGTGCCGTATGGAATTATGCTTCGTTACCTGTTACCTACAGGGATACTGATGCTTTTGTAAATCCCACTTCAACTCCTTATTCATCTTCATTCCCAACAGCAAACTTGGCGGACAGCACATACGGAACCGCTGGTTATATATTCTTAGATGGAACCAGTAGTTCTTTTGCAGGTGTTGGTACTGTTCAAAACGTACAAGGTGTAAATGCAATTGTAGTATTAAAACAACCTTTCGTTCAAATAACCTTTCCTGCTGCTTATGGAGACGTTAACAGTGGAGTAAGCACTGCAAACACCGCTCCGGTAGCCGTAACAAACCCTATTGCGGATTCAGTTAAAGGAAGTGTTTATATTGGATATAAAGACACTATTGATGCCTGGGGCACATTAACTACCCCACTATTTGGCGGAACTTCATACAGTGTACTTCGCCAAAAGCATTACGAATTAGACATTGACACTTTATTCATTCAAACAAAGGGTTCAACTAACTGGCAACCTTTTAATGTTCAGGTAACCAAAGTTTATCAGTACAGGTGGTATGCTCAAGGCGTTGGTGATGTGGTTGCAGTAATGGCAATGGATTCAACAAATAAAAAAGTAGCCTCTATGCAGTGGTATAGCGGTTACCCGGATGGTATTAACGAATTAAGCCAACAACATAACACCCTGGCTTATCCTAACCCATGTACAAATCAAATTACCTTCCATTATAACCTTCAAAATGCTTCAAACATTTTTGTGTACGACATTGCTGGAAGGCAGATAGGTAATGCAACAATGAAAAATGGCGCTGTTGTATTAAATACTACAGGTTATTCAGCCGGTATGTACTTCTATCATATTACCGACATTACAGGCAATGTGCTTGACAATGGTAAATTTACTGTTACTCAGTAAGCGCAACTTATAGAACTAAAAAGCCTCGCAATGTTGCGGGGCTTTTTAGTTATACTTTTTCGTGAGCCCCAAACCCCTAAAGGGGCTTTAGCACCGTTCGTGTATTTCAAAGCCCCTTTAGGGGTTTGGGGTAAGAACGAAACCAAAACATATCTTTCTCGCACATAAAAGAAAAGCCCTGCATTAGTGCAGGGCTTTTCATATTTGTCAGTCTGAGCCTGTCGAAGACTCATCCTATATAATTTATCCTCTTTTAGTTGCTTCCGGTCTTTTCTCTTACCACTGCAGCAAGCCACTTAACCATAAAGAACATGATAGCTGCTGACCCCAATGCAGAGAAGAATAAGATAAGGAAGTAATTACCCTTATCATCAAACTTATCCCATAAGCTGCCCATCATACCCGATATTTTACCAGCCATAGAATTGATAAGGAACCATCCACCCATCATAAGTGCGGTTAGCCTTGCAGGCGCCAGTTTAGAAACCATTGATAAACCGATCGGGCTTATTAACAATTCACCTACTGAGAAAATTCCATAGGTACTCAATAGCCATATCATACTTGTCTTATCTACATAAATATTGGTGCTCTTTACAGCAAAGTACATAGTAAGGGATGAGAGCCCGGCAATGATCATTCCAAATGCAATTTTCATTGGGGTATTTATTTCCTTACCCTTTCTTTTGAAGAACCCGAATAAGCCAATTATTATAGGAGTCAAAATGACTATATATATAGGATTGGCAGATTGATATAATTCAGGTGAAACAAGACTTTCTTTCTCGCCTTGCTTAGGCCATTGGTCTTTAGGCAAATTCAATAAATAAGGATCAACGCCTTTTACTTCTTGTGTATTACCTTTTGCATCTAAAACCGCTGCAAAATGACTATCAACTTTTGTTACAGTCATTGAATCGGAAGAGGTGATCTGCAGCATACCAAATGGTTTGGTCCATTTTACACCGGCAGCAGGCATGTGGCGGTTTGTATATTGATCAGCCCAGATAGTCAATGCAGTACTATTTTGATTATAAATCACCCAAAAAACAATACTAACGGCAAAGAAGGAAAGCAAAGCACCTAGACCCTTCTTATCCTCGTGAGAAGCTTTAAAATATAAACCCAGGTAAAAAATAATAATAGGAATACAGGCAAAGAAGAAGGCATCGTTTGTTATAGTTGCAAAAATAGGATGGCCTATCCAACTCTTCATATTCCAACCAATAGCACCAGTTACAATTGCAGGTGCAAAAACATACATAAATATTTTCGACAAAGACATGTCTTCTTTTTGAGCAGGTTTTACTATATCACCTTCTTTCACATGCTTCATCATCGAAATGAATATAATTAGCGCTAATACCATTCCAAAGCCCGCAGCGGCAAATGCATAACCCCAGCCATAGTAGTTACGCAGGTATGCTGCCACAAAGTTGCAGAAGAAGGCGCCGATATTTATACCCATATAGAATATGTTATAGGCCACATCTTTCTTGGGTTTCAAATCTTCGGCATTGTATATATTTCCTAATAAAGTACTTATATTAGGCTTGAAAAAGCCATTACCTACAATGATACAAAGCAGTGATATATACATAGCTGTATCTCCGGGCATAGCAAGTCCAAAATAACCACAGGCCATAAGTGAACCACCCAGTATAATTGCCTTTCTATATCCTAAAAACCTATCTGCAATAAGGCCACCTATAAAAGGAGTGAGGTAAACAAGAGCAATATAAGAACCTACTACATCTGATGCAGCAGTAGCATCAAAGCCCTTGCCTCCGTGCTTTCTTGGATCGATCAAATAAAGGAAGAAGATACCCACCATAAGGTAGTAGCCGAAACGCTCCCACATTTCAGTCATAAATAAAACCCATAAAGCCTTTGAGTGTCCTTTTCTAACTACCGTATTTGACATAGTTCTTGTTTTAGTTACGGTCAAATATAAAGTTTTCTAACTAATTGTATATTTACCCTGTCCATATAAATAAGTTTGCTCATGGAAGAGAAAGAAAAAAAGTTTAAGCCTTTTATTGCCGCATCCGAGTTTATTCCCGAATTTTCGATGCGGGCCATTATCATGGGCTCCATCTTCGGTGTCATTTTTGGCGCTGCTTCTGTTTACCTTGGGCTAAAAATAGGGCTTACAGTTAGCGCATCTATCCCTATTGCTGTATTAGCTATATCGGTATTTAAAAAACTAGGCAATGCCAGCATATTAGAAAGTAATATGGTGCAAACCATTGGCTCTGCCGGAGAATCTGTTGCGGCAGGTGTTGTATTTACAGTTCCTGCTTTGCTTTTCTTATCAGGTGGACAAGATTATTTCCGTTACTTCCAGATTTTTGTGTTAGCGCTTTCCGGTGGAATTCTAGGAGTGTTATTTATGGTTCCACTCAGGCGTTCACTTATAGTTAAAGAACATGGTAACCTACCCTACCCTGAAGGCACTGCCTGTGCAGATGTTCTAATTGCCGGAGAAAAAGGCGGCAAGCTTGCACAAAAAGTATATTATGGCTTAGGTATTGCATTCTTATATAAGCTATTCATGTCCATTTTAGGTTTATGGAAAGATATCCCTCAATATATATTCGACAGAAAATCGGTATTGCCTAATGCAGCTATTAATGGCGAAATAACGCCCGAATTGCTTGGTGTGGGCTACATAATAGGCCCGAAAATTTCAGGTATAATGGTAGCCGGTGGCGTACTTTCATCATTGGTACTGATACCTTTAATAACTATGCTTGGCAGTGGACTAACAGCAGTTTTCCCACCAGAAACCACCCAGCTTATATCGCAAATGAGTGCCGATGATATTTGGGACCACTATATAAGATACATTGGTGCCGGTGCGGTAACTTTTGGTGGCATAATGACCTTGATAAAAACATTCCCAACCATTATCAGCGCATTTCGTGATTCCTTCCGCGACCTTAGAAAGAAAGACAGTAATGCAGTTGAAAAAACAAGGACAGAAAAAGATATGCCACTTATATATGTACTTATAGGTAGCGCATTGCTTATCATTTTCATGTCTGTAATTCCGCAAATACCTACCAACTTTGTTTCAGCTATAATGATTGTGGTGTTTGGATTCTTTTTTGTAACCGTATCCTCACGGATTGTTGGCTTAATTGGTTCTTCTTCAAACCCTATTTCGGGTATGACCATTGCTACACTTATGGCTACTTCGCTCATATTTGTTGGTATTGGCTGGACAGGAGACCACTATCAGCCCATTGCATTAGTTGTAGGTTCCATAGTTTGTATTGCCTCAGCTAACGCTGGCGCAACTTCACAAGATTTAAAAACAGGATACATCTTAGGTGCTACACCTGTCAAACAGCAAATAGGGTTAATAATTGGCGTACTCGTCTCAACAGTCGCAATTGGCTTTACACTAACCTTATTAGAACATAACATTGGCATCGGTGGCAAAACCGCATTACATGCACACCCATTACCTGCTCCACAAGCTACTCTTATGGCAACGGTTATTAAAGGACTATTAAGTCATAACCTACCATGGGGACTTGTGCTTATTGGCATGGGCATATCGGCTGTAATGGAACTTTGTGATGTAAGTTCATTAGCATTCGCTGTAGGAGCTTACCTACCACTATCGAGCACTACTCCAATTTTTGTAGGTGGTGCAGTAAAATGGCTGGTTGATAAAAGGAATAAAGCCAAAGAAGCAGAATCGGATATAGGTCCGGGTGCGCTGTTCAGCTCAGGCTTAATTGCAGGTGGCGCTTTAACAGGCATTATAGTTTCGATATTAATAGGAACAGAAATAACCAATAAAGATGGAAGCACTACATCAGTTGCCGACAAACTTAACACCGGCATAGCTGAAAGATCCGGTCAATGGGCAGACTTGATAGCATTTGGATTTTTTATGCTGTTGGCTTTTATACTCTATAAATTCGCGACCAGTAAACAAGAAGAAAAATTATAATTGTGGAGAAACTGGCTATAAGTGACCTTAAACATGGACAAGTTTTAGATTTTGGTTCATTGACTCTTTCAGAAGATGATATTATTAATTATGCCAAACAATTCGACCCACTTCCTTTTCATATCAATAAACAGATAGCGGAACAAAGTCCTTTTAAAGCCTTAATATCGAGCGGGCCACAGGTTTTTAACACCATGTATATACAACAATGGGTGCCTATGTTTGGAGATACGGTGCTTTGCGGCCTTGAGATAAATCACTGGAAATTTTTGGCGCCTATCTATGCCAACCTACCTACTACGTGCAAGGTTACTATTACACATTTAAAAAAGAATTTAGAAAAGCGTCATGTAGTAATTACCTGGAGGTATGAGTTTTTCCTTCCAAATGGCGCTATGGCTCAAACAGCCGATGTAACTGTTATGCACAAATTGTAATTCAGAATCATTAAACAAAACCCCAATATGTCAAATCAAAAAGTAACTTTAAAAGTAAGTGATGGAACTACCATGCAAGCCTATGTTTCAATACCCGAAGGCAATGGACCGTTTCCGGGTGTAATTGTATTACAAGAAGCTTTTGGTGTTAATAGCCACATCAGGAATGTTGCAGACCGCGTCGCAAAAGAAGGCTATGTAGCCATTGCACCCGAACTATTTCACCGTACTGCAGAAGCAGGCACAGAAATAGGATATAATGTAGATTTCTCATTAATAATGCCGCACTTTCAGGCCATGACCCCGGAAGGTATGACTGCTGATATGAAGGCTGCTTATGATTGGCTGCAACAACAAGCTAACGTTATACACACTAAAATTGGAAGCATTGGCTTCTGCCTTGGTGGCAGGGCATCTTTTCTTGCTAATGCCACATTACCTTTAGCTGCGGCAGTATCTTTTTATGGTGGTCGTACCGATGCATTAGCCGACAAAGCAAAAGACCTCCATGCACCACATTTATTCTTCTGGGGTGGGCTTGATAAACACATATTACCCGAAAATATTGACACGGTAATAAACGCTGTAAAAGCAGCCAATAAGCCTTATACCAATGTGGTTATATCATACGCAGACCATGCTTTCCATTGCGATGACAGGCCAAGCTATAATAAGAAGGCAGCAACAGAGGCATGGGCTATGTCGATGGCTTTCTTTAAAAACAATCTATATTAATTTTAAACTGATACTGCCTTTAGAAGTCAAAAGATTGTGCATTGCCAAAATTTGGCGTAAATTTGAACTATGAACAAAGAAGTTCTAAAAAGCAAAAAAGCAATTTTTCTATTTCTTGGAATAGTTGGAATTTTGTTGCTTAGCTTTAAACCTATCATCCAAAGGCCTGCTCAATCTATTAACTGGATGAGTTTTGACATGGCCGTAAAGCTCAATAAGGAGCATCCTAAAAAAATATTCATTGACGTTTATACACAATGGTGCGGTTGGTGTAAACGAATGGACCAAACTACTTATCTGGATAAAGAGATTATTGACTACATGAACAAGAATTTCTATGCAGTCCGCCTTGATGCAGAAACCAAAGATACCTTTCACTTCAACAACCACCAATTTGTCAATTCAAGCCCTACTGAAAAAGGCTCAGTAAATGAACTAGCATATTCGTTAATGGATGGCAAAATGGTTTACCCTACCACTATATACTTAGATGAGAACTTTAACCGTATATCCGTTGCTCCGGGATATCTTTCCTCTTCAGACTTTAAAATGGTGCTAACCTATTTCGCTGAGGAGAAATACAAGACTATTTCTTATGATGATTACAAAAAATCATTAGGTGTAACTGCTCCGGCAGACAATACACCTAAAGTAGATCATTGATATATTTCTATTTATTGTAAAGCACATGTACATTCAGTATGCTGTCCTGTGCATTGGCCGTATGTATTAGAGCCATAGAGGCATAATTATATTCATATACGTATTTACCTGAAGATGCTATTACTTCATTATTTGCATAATCGTATTGCAGGTGAGATGCCATTACCCCATTTATATAAGGCACTATACTATTGGGGTTATAGGTATATTGGTAAATAGTTCCGTTACTAAAGCCAAGCAAATAAGTCTGGGCATTAATTTGGGCTACCGATAATAATTTAGCGTTTGGCAAAGGAATGGGAGAATAAAAATTATTGCCGGAAATGCTAAAAAGCTGCAAGTATGCACCTCCGGTATCTTTATTCCCAAAAACAAACAAGTCGTTATTATCCATACCATACATAGCTGTTACAGGCCCTTGTAAAGTGCTTTGTTCAAAACCGACTGTGGCAGCAGCATAATATAAAACCAGATTACGAACTGCAGAGCCTATGTTTTTTTCTTCGGCAAATAAATAATTGCCCCATATAGTAGTTTTAATTGGGTAATTACCTGTTGTAACATTGTACACAGCACCCAATACCCCTGAAGAATTGTAGTATTTAATAAAGCCTTTGTATTCTGAAATATAAACAGAATTGCCATTACTATACACATTGGTAAAGTATGGTGTTGGAGAAATAATGCCATTCACTGCCCATTGCAGTGAAGCCACAGGTAGACTAATTGCACTTGCATTACCTGAATCAGCGGCACTTACATATAGTTGCTGATAATATGAACTTACATCCGACGAAGAATAATCGCCGCCTTGCGTATATATAGTTGACACATTAAAAGCTGAATCAATCTTTAACACATGTACACCACTACCGTTACGAGTGATTGCAAATACCCCTATCCTAACTGTTGGGGCAGCATTAATGTTAATTTGTTTGTAGGCAAATGTTGCATTTGCAGAGTTAACAGCTTTTACAACTATAGAATATTGCCCAGTAGTAAGGTGTATGTTATTTAATACATACGGGCAGATAAACGCCATTTGCTTACCTGTAATTGGTATTACAACCGTAGGCAGGACTGGTTCGTTCTGGTTATTGATTACATAAACCGATACCGATTGCAGGCCAATTGCATCACCTACAGTAGCTTTTACAATTATTGTATCAAAAACTGAATAGGTTGATGTTCCGGCAGGATCAGTAATTTGAACTGTAGGGGATCCTTCGGTATTTGCTTTTTTGCAAGAAAAGGCTAGAACCAATAATAAAAGTATAAATGTATGTTTTGCCATGACTCTTATTATCTCAATTGCTCCACAAAATCAGGTTTATTCGGGTTAAATTTACGAATATATATTGTAAGCGTCCCAGGAGTATAAAACACATTATAGTTTAAGATTTATTCTGCTCGAAATAGCCATATAATGAGCGATTTAGCTCATTGTTCAATAAAGATTAAAAAAGAGATTTTTTTCTGCCTTGCACCTTACCAAAACAAGTGTAAATTTGACCCGCAGTTTAAAAAAATCAGCACTTATATGACGACCTTAAAGCAGCAACTCACATCATCCATTGGTAAAAAAGTTGTAATGGCAGCCACAGGTTTATTCCTGTGCGTGTTCTTAATTGAGCATTTGTATGGCAACATACTCCTCTATTTTAATGATGGTGGTAAAGCCTTCAACGAGTATTCTCACGATGCCGTTCGGAATATTCTTATTCGTACCATTGAGATAGTACTTTTTGCAGCTATTGTATTGCACTGCATTCAGGCGCTTATTATTACTATGGATAACAGAAGAGCCCGCCCAATAAAATACGCTGTACCTACCTCTCACGAAGGTAGTTCATGGTTCTCGCGTAATATGGGTTTAACCGGTTCTTTTGTGCTTTTCTTTATCGTCATTCACCTTTATCATTTCTTCTTCCCTTATCGTATTCTGCACGATACCGGAGGGCATACCATAGCTCAACTGGTAAAAATTGGCTTTCAGGATCCTGTTTATGTAGCTATTTATGTTGTAGGAGTTACGTTCTTATTCTTCCACTTAAACCATGCATTAAGGTCATCTTTTCACACCTTAGGGCTTAGCAATAAAAAATATGCATCGGTTTGGCATATGGCAGGTGCAGCATTCGCATGGATCATGTGGCTGGCTTTTGCATCCTTCCCTATCCTTTTCTACCTGGGCATTGCAGGTAAGTCAATTCAGATATAATATTATTGAACTAATTATTTTATAGCGTTATGGCAAAACTCGATTCCAAAATACCTCCCGGCGAATTATCAGAAAAATGGACAGACTACCGTTCAACGGTAAAACTCGTTAACCCAGCCAACAAGCGCCACCTAGAAGTTATTGTTGTAGGTTCAGGTTTAGCAGGAGCATCTGCTGCAGCTTCATTAGCTGAGTTAGGTTATAAGGTAAAAGTATTTTGTTTTCAGGATAGCCCGCGTCGTGCGCACAGTATTGCTGCACAGGGTGGTATAAATGCTGCTAAAAATTATGCTAACGATGGTGACAGCACCTTCCGTTTGTTTTATGATACTATTAAAGGAGGCGATTTTCGTGCAAGAGAAGCTAATGTTTACCGTTTGGCTGAAGTAAGCGCCAATATTATTGATCAATGTGTTGCACAAGGTGTTCCTTTTGCAAGAGAATACGGAGGATTACTTGATACCCGTTCATTTGGTGGTGTGCAGGTATCACGTACTTTTTATGCACGCGGTCAAACAGGCCAACAGCTTTTATTAGGCGCTTACAGTGCACTCAATCGTCAAATTGCGAAGAAACAGGTAACTATGTATAGCCGCCACGAAATGCTGGAAGTGGTTATGATAGATGGTAAAGCACGTGGTATTATTGCACGCGATCTTATTACGGGCAAATTAGAAAGACATTTTGGACATGCAGTTATACTTGCATCAGGCGGATACGGTAACGTGTTTTACCTATCAACCAATGCTATGGGCTGCAATGTTACTGCAAACTGGAAAGCACACAAGAAAGGGGCTTACTTCGGTAACCCTTGCTTTACTCAAATACACCCTACCTGCATTCCTATTTCAGGTGACCATCAATCGAAACTTACCTTGATGTCAGAATCATTGCGTAACGATGGAAGGGTATGGGTACCTAAGAAAAAAGATGATGCTCGTAAAGCAAAAGATATACCGGAAGACGAAAGAGATTATTTCCTTGAGAGGAGATACCCAGCATTTGGTAACCTGGTACCTCGTGACGTTGCATCGCGCGCTATAAAAGAAAGGTGCGATGCCGGTTATGGTGTTGGCACATCTAAACAAGCAGCTTACCTTGACTTTGCAGATGTAATTAAACGCACCAGCGAAGATGTGGTAAGCGCCAAGTATGGTAACCTGTTTGAGATGTACGAAAAGATAACTGGAGAGAATCCGTATAAAGAACCAATGCGTATCTATCCTGCTATTCACTATACCATGGGTGGCCTTTGGGTAGATTATAACCTTATGACAACTGTAACCGGCTTATATGCTTTGGGCGAATGTAATTTCTCCGATCATGGTGCAAACCGCTTAGGCGCTTCGGCACTTATGCAAGGCCTTGCAGATGGTTACTTTGTAGTACCTTATACTATTGGCGAATACCTTGCAGGTGAAATTGCTACCAAATCAATACCGACAGACCACCCTGCATTTGCCGAGGCTGAGAAGAGTGCACGTGACCAGATCGAGAAGCTTTTGTCTATCAAGGGTACCCAATCGGTTGAACACATGCATAAGCGCCTAGGCAAAATAATGTGGAACAACTGCGGAATGGCCCGTAACGAAAAGGGCTTACTCGAAGCTAAAGCCGCCATTAAAGCATTACGTGAAGAGTTCTGGAAAGATGTTCGCATACCGGGCAAAGCCGATGAGTTTAACCCTGACCTTGAAAAAGCAGGCCGCGTAGCTGACTTTATGGAACTTGGCGAACTTATGATTGATGATGCGTTGAACCGCAGGGAATCATGTGGTGGCCACTTCCGCGAAGAATTTCAGACTGAAGAAGGTGAAGCAAAACGTGACGATACCAATTTTGCATACGTTGCAGCATGGGAATACAAAGGAAAGGATCAACCAAGCGAACTGCATAAAGAAGAGCTGAAGTTTGATACAGTCCATCTCGCTCAGCGTAGTTATAAGTAATACATAGTCCTAATTTTGCTGTGCCTGCTAAAGGCGCATTAATCTTCTAACCCCCATGAATAAGAAGATAGAATCTGCATCTACCAATCAGGGTATCCCTGTATCTATTTCTATTGGCCCTGTGCTTGAAACTGAAGGTATTAAAGCTGGGCAAAAAAGCCTGAACCTGCGTAGATTAGTATATATATCTTTTCTTGCAATCATAAACGCAATGCTTGTTGGTGTTGTAGCCAAACTTATGGTTGAGCTGATTGAACTGGTAACGGGCTTTGCTTTTTATGGAACAATAAAAACAGGTGGGGCCTCACCGGTAGGCAATCATTTAGGTTTATGGATAATATTTGTACCGGTTATTGGTGGAGTGCTAGTTGGAATAATGGCACGTTACGGTTCTAAAGCAATCCGTGGCCATGGCATACCTGAAGCTATGGAGCAAGTACTTACGAACGATAGCAAAATAGCACCAATTGTAACTTTACTTAAACCACTTTCAGCAGCTATCTCAATTGGTACAGGCGGCCCGTTTGGTGCAGAAGGACCTATTATTGCTGCAGGTGGCGCCTTTGGTTCACTCATAGGGCAGATATTAAAGATAACTGCTTACGAAAGAAAAATATTGTTGACAGCAGGCGCTACCGCAGGTATGGCATCTATCTTCGGAAGCCCCGTTGCAGCTATTATGCTGGCTATTGAACTTTTGCTATTTGAATTCTCACCCCGTTCTATTATTCCTGTTGCCATGGCTTGTATAACAGGGGCAGCCATGCATATCTTATTTTTTGGCTACCATGCTATGTTCGCTATGCCATTTGTTCCGCCACCTAGCATATTGCAATTGATAGTTTATGTGCTTATAGGTGCGTTGGTAGGTGTTTTTTCCGTGGGAGTTACCAAAGTGGTTTATGCAGTTGAGGATGCTTTTGAAAAACTTCCAATACACTGGATGTGGTGGCCTGCAATTGGAGGCATAGCAGTGGGTGTAGTAGGTTATTTTGCACCAGCTACTATGGGTGTAGGGTATAGCAATATAACTGATGTACTTAGCGGCAACCTGGCCATTAATACATTGCTGGTTTTATGTGTACTTAAATTTGTATCATGGTCTATATCATTAGGTAGTGGTACTTCGGGTGGTACACTGGCGCCTTTATTTACCATTGGTGGAGCGCTAGGCGCTTTAATTGCAATTGGTACCAATCAAATATTACCTGCATTGGGCTTAAGTGCATCTATTGCAGGACTTATTGGAATGGCAGCAATGTTCTCAGGAGCATCGAGGGCATTTTTAACGGCAGTAATATTTTCACTCGAAACTACCCAACAACCTCATTTATTATTACCACTACTTGGAGGTTGTGCAGCAGCTTATTTCATTTCGTTTGCTATGATGCGTGGTACCATTATGACAGAGAAGATTGCCCGACGTGGCATTAATACACCCGATTCTTTTTTACCTGATATCTTGAATTCTTTTTCTGTAAAAGATGTATTGAAAGATGAAGTGAATGTATTGAGTGCTAATGATACCATTACGCAATCGCGCCAGTTTATAGATGAAGCAAGCGGCAAGAATTTCCATGTTGCCTTTGCCATTATTAATGAAAACGAAGAAGATAAATTACTTGGAGTAGTTGGCGTTCAGGAAATTTTCAGCTCGAAACATACCGGAGAAGAAAAAATGAGTTCATTGGTTAAAGGCCATGCCATTACTGTGTATGAAGATGATAACCTGCACCAGGCTATTGACAAAATGATTGCCCATAAGGTTGATATATTGCCTGTAGTAAGCAGAGAAGACAAACAACATCTGACAGGAGTACTGACCTACAGAGAAATACTGGAAGCCTACGAAATAAAACGCAAAGAAGTTGAGAATAAAGACATTGCCATTTCAGTCAGGAAAAAAGGCATAAAAATATTTGTGAAGGGCAGAAGGATGATCAGGAGGTAAACCTTACCAAATTCGATTTAGTTAGTGGCCCATTTCAGACATGAACCTGATACGCATCAAGCGAACATCTTCCTCGCTATAATCTTCGGTACCAAGTTCACCAAGGGCATCTTCCAATGAATCGGACTTAGCAGTGCGGAAGTATTCAAATACCTCGTCCTGCCTGTCTTCATCAATCACCTTATCAATATAATAGCGTATATCTACTTTGGTTCCTGAAGAAACTATAGTTTCAATTTCCTGTAATAAAGCAGGCAGGGAAAGCCCTTTGCCTTTTGCCATATTTTCAAGGTCAACCTTCCTATCGATACTTTGTATAATATAAACCTTTAAGCCTGATTTATTTACAACCGATTTCACAACTATATCCTGCGGACGTTCGATCTCATTCTCTTCTACATACTTAGCAATAAGTTCAACAAATGCCTTACCGAATTTATCAGCCTTATGAACGCCAACACCCGTAATATGAGAAAGCTCCTCAAGGTTTATCGGGTAATGCGTTGCCATTTCCTCTAACGATGTCTCCTGGAAAACTACAAACGGAGGCAATTTTAATTTAGCTGCAGTAGCTTTACAAAGGTCTTTCAACAGTGAATACAAAGTAGGGTCTGCTGCACCTCCGCCTTTTTGCGCGGCAGCCAGCAAAATTTCATCTTCCTCCTCATCCTGTCCTGCATAATCATGGTCTTTGGCAAGCATAATAGAATGCGGCTTCTTTAAGAAAGCTTTACCCTTATCGCTCAACCCCATCACTCCATATGTCTCAATATCTTTGGTCAAGTAATCCATAACTAATGCCTGGCGTATAACAGCATTCCAGAATTTCTCTTCCTTACCATCATCATTACCAGCACCAAACACCTCAAGCTTATCGTGTTTGTATGATTTCACTGCAGAACTTAAGTTACCTGTAAGTACATCAACAATATGCTTCGACTTAAATTTCTCTTTTGTTTCCTTAACTGTTTCTAATAATAGCTCAAGATCTTCTTTACCTTCAAACTTTGTTTTAGGATGCAGGCAGTTATCACAGCTACCGCAATTAGCTTGATCATAGGTCTCGCCAAAATAGTGTAGCAATGTTTTCCTGCGGCATACCGAGCTTTCTGCAAATCCAATAGTTTCCTGTATAAGCTGTTTTCCTATTTCTTGTTCTGCCACCGGCTTATCTTTCAGGAACTTTTCAAGCTTCCTTACATCTTCATAACTATAAAAGGTAACGCACTTGCCTTCGCCACCATCACGGCCTGAACGACCTGTTTCCTGGTAATAGCTTTCAAGGCTCTTAGGTATATCGTAGTGCAATACAAAACGTACATCGGGTTTATCAATACCCATACCAAATGCAATAGTTGCAACCATCACATCTACTTCCTCCATTAAAAATTTATCTTGTGTCTGGTCGCGTGTAGGCTTATCCATACCGGCATGGTAAGGCAATGCCTTAATACCATTCACTTGCAAAGTTTGAGCAATTTCCTCCACTTTTTTACGGCTAAGGCAGTAAATAATACCCGACTTGCCGGTATGCTGGCGGATGAACTTTATAATTTCTTTAGCTGCGTTCTGCTTGGTGCGTACTTCGTAATATAAGTTAGGCCTGTTAAACGAAGACTTATATATAGCTGCCTCAGGTATTTCCAGGTTCTTCAGAATATCTTCTTGCACCTTAGGTGTAGCCGTAGCTGTTAATGCAATAATTGGTACACGGCCTATCTGGTCAATGAGTGGCCTTAGCCTGCGGTACTCAGGACGGAAGTCATGGCCCCATTCCGATATACAGTGTACTTCGTCGATTGCGAAGAACGATATTTTTACTTTTTTAAAGAATGCTACATTAAGTTCTTTCGAAAGCGATTCAGGAGCAACGTATAGCAGCTTAGTATCGCCGCGTATTACTTCTTCCTTTACTTTATTTATCTGCGATTTTGAAAGGGACGAATTAAGAAAGTGAGCAATTTCATTTTTAGCGCCAAAGGTGCGAAGTATGTCCACCTGGTTCTTCATTAACGCAATTAAAGGGGAAACTACTACGGCAACACCATCACTTAAAAGAGCAGGTAACTGGTAGCAAAGCGATTTACCACCGCCTGTTGGCATAATAACAAAGGTATCCTTACCATTAAGTACATTCTTAATGATTGCCTCTTGCTGATCCTTAAAGTTCGAAAAACCGAAGAATTTTTTTAAATATTCCTGCAGCGAAGTATCCTTTGCTACTGCCGTCCCCATAATTTCTATTTTTGTACTGTAAATATAATAAAATTAACCTATATCACAATGCCTTTAAGAGATGAGTTGGCGTTTTTTATGAATCATTTGCTGTATTTTAAAGACAAACCGCATAATTACTCCTATAATTGTCATACGGCGTTTTAAGCGCTAATACTAAAAGAGAAGAAATTGTGTTTACTGTACATCATTTATACTGTTAATGAAGATTAGAATTTTTGCACTCTGTAGTTTCATTTGTTTGTTTTTTGCCCTTAAGACTAAGGCCACAACCATAGCGCCAATTGATACCACTATAAAACATGCAGTAACCGAAATTTATACCGAAAGCGATCTGTTGCCTTTTAATATCTGGCAAAACAAACCATTTAAAGATGTTGATACTACCATAGATAAGCTTGAGTTTTATACTAATCATTATACCCTTGGTAATCCGGGTTTGCCTTATGTACCTATAGTATTTAACAGTGCTCCTACTCCATTGGGTTTCTTTTACGGTAACGATTACCTTACTGATTATGTCCGCAATGATACATCAGTGAGGTACTACAATACACGCGCGCCATACCTTAACTTTTTCTACATCACCGATCCGATGATACACCAGTATCTCGATCTGTCGCTTACCCAAAACATTGGCAAGAAGTTCAACTTTGCTGTTGAGTTCCATCGTATCCGTTCTGATCGACTTTAAAAATGTTATATATACCATCTGTAAGCAGCATATAACGCTTGGTTCTGTAATTGGTTGTAAGCGTAAGCTGGTTATTGTTACTGCCC
>JABDCA010000035.1:29336-29893 GCA_013288345.1 Bacteroidota bacterium
TTAATAATTCCTATTATATAGGTCAACGGCCATCTATACCTGTTTACCTTGCTACTGCCAGAACTACTTTAATGAAAACATCACTCAGAGTGCAGCAGTATTATTATTTCGGATATAATAGCAGCGACACCGATAAGGAAAACCCACTTATGTATGTTTCGCATTGCGGTTCTATTTCGGGCAGTACAAATTTATATAGCGACCTGACACTTATACAGGATTCCGATCTGAATAAAACCTTTAATAAGAACTTATACTATGCAGGCGCTACATACGATTCGCTGCACTACAATCAACTGAACAATGATATTACAATTGGCTCAGCAAAAGGCTGGCATACCTTTTTGCGATGGGATGCAGGAGTAAAGGACCAGTGGGTTCACTTTACAGATTACATACTAACCTATCATAACATTAGCCCCCAGGTTAATGTGCCATTTGGCATCCATGTATTGTATGGATGCAGAAGAAGTATTTACTTTATCGAAGTGATTTAGCCATTGGAAATTATTGCCCTCATACAGATCATATATAAGCGCAGGGGTTTGCAATGAATA
>JABDCA010000036.1:0-4375 GCA_013288345.1 Bacteroidota bacterium
GAAATGGTTGCAGCTAATAGTATAATTGCAACTGCTGTAACTGAATTTTATTCGGATATAAAGAGCCGTAAAATAGAAATTGCCCTTAGCGATGTGCCTGACAGGATACATAAAGTAAGGGAAAAAGCCATGTCATCTGTCTTTTTGAAAGAAATAGAAGCTCTGCCATCCGAATCTAAGGAAGTGCTTGAAATGGTAATAGATTATATGGAGAAAAAATGCATCAGCATACCTATGCAGGTGGCAAAGGAGAATTTTCTCGATTTAGAAGCATAAAACAAGACCAATTATTTAATTAGTACGACCAAGCTTTTTTTTGGTGCAACGTAATTTTTATAAAAAAAGGTTATATTTGCTCCAACCTGCAATCCTGAATGATTAAAAAAGCTCCTGTTTCCAATACTTCCGGCGGCTTTGACGTGAGCAAAAAGGGAACTGATTTCCCCCAAGACCTCTTTAAAACGGTCTCTGAGCTTACGACAGATGGACTTGCTATTACCGAAAAGGGCTTTTTTGTACTTGTAAATGACCAATTATTGAGCACTTTTCACCTGAAACGTGAGGAAATAATAGGAACCAGTACATTAGACCTTATTCATGAAGATGATGTAAAGCGTGCTATTTCTGAAGTGGAGCAAAACCGTAAAATATTTTATGAGCTTAAAGTAAGGCGTGGCGATGGCGTTTATATACAAACAGAGGTAAGAGGGCATCCGATTCAGTTTGATGGACGCCAATGCAGGCTTTTAATATTGCGCGATATAACACCCCGTAAAATAACCGAAAAGCTATTTATCAATTACCTGAACATGATAGATGCTTTCCCGGAAGCTATTTGTGTGCACGATAAATCGGGTAAGATACTTTTCTCGAACCGTAGCGGCCTCAGGCTTGTAAATGCTAAAAAGCAAAGTGAGGTGTATGGCAAAAATGTGCTTGAGTTTTTGTTGCCCGAATATCATGGCCTGATTAAAGAGGATAAATTGAAGATTGAGAAAATGGAAGTGGTAACCGGCCGCTTTGTTAAAATACACCAGCTTGGTGGTAATGTACTAAAAAGTGTTGAATCATCGGTAGTGCCTATAGAGTGGGGTAATCAACCTGCTGCCATGGTGCTTTGCCACGATGCTTCATTAGAAGAACAAATTGAAAAGAGTGAAATAGCCAAGCAGGTAATGCAATCGGTAAATGAGCACCTGCAATGGGAAATTGCCGAGCACAAAAACCTTGGCGCCAGGCTTAAAAAGATGATAGAGGAGAAAGAGTGGCTCCTGAAGGAAGTGAATCATCGTGTAAAGAACAACCTGCAAATTATTACCAGCATACTCAACCTGCAAATTAACCAGATGCAGGATAAAAAATTAGTCCCTGTTATGCGCGAATTCCAAAACAGGTTCTATGCTCTGTCTTCTATATATTCGAGCCTTTACCACACCGAGGCAGATGAAGAAATTGATATTTCGGCATATTTGAAAGATTTGACCCATAACCTGTTTGTTTCTTATTCCGATCCTCAAAAGCGTATCATAATTGATTGTCAGACTTCGAGAATATTTATGGATTATGATCATGCTATAACATGTGGCCTTATAGTAAATGAACTTGTATCTAACTCAATAAAATATGCTTTCCCCGGCAGTAAAAAAGGTAAAATAAATGTATTGCTCAAGCAAGTTGGCCGCAAAGTACGGTTAGAGATTGCAGATAATGGGGTGGGTATTAAAGTAAAAGATAAAAAACGCTCACGCGTATCACTGGGTTTGCAATTAGTTGATAGCCTGGTAACGCAATTGAAAAACGGAACCGTAAAAAAACATACCGGCTCCGATGGTACAAAATATGCCATTGCCTTTACATCGAATGTAATAACTAAAAAATCCTCCAAATAAATACCAATGAAAAAAACAGGCGTTCTTATTGTAGAAGATGAAGTGATCATTGCGCGCGATCTGGCGCAAACCCTAACGAAACTGGGTTACCAGGTTGTTGGCCATTGTGTAAAAGGCGAAGATGCCATTGACATGGTTGAAGAAAAAACTCCGGATATAGTGCTTATGGATATAATGCTAAAGGGAGATATGACCGGTATTGACGCTGCAAAAGAGATCCGCAAGAAATTTCAGATACCTATTGTGTACCTTACAGCATATTCTGATGAGGATAGTATTGGCCGTGCAAACAGTTCAGGTCCATCAGGCTATTTGGTAAAGCCTTTTAAGGCAAACGACTTGCGCGCTACCATCGAAACTGCTTTATACCGTTTCAACGAAGAAATGAAACTTCGTAAAGAGAATGAAATGCTTTATCATCTGGTGCAGAATAAAGATTCGAAAGATATTCTCTTCGTTAAATCAAGCTTCCAGTTAGTAAAGGTTATAATGAAAGATATATTATATGTAGAAGCATTAAAGGACTATGTAACCTTGCATACTATCAGTGGCAAATACATTATCCGCTCTACCATGAAGGGCATACAGGAAAAACTTCCTACCGACCGCTTTATACGTGTTCACCGTTCATTCATAGTGCGTATAGATAAAATAATATCTATCGACCATGCTAAGGTAATACTCGAATACAATAAGGATGTGCCTGTTGGCGGGCTTTATAAAGATGAATTCCTGAAGAGGATAAATACTATCTAGTTCTTATAGCTTTAAAGCTATAGAGGAATTATTACAGTGCAATTTTATTTGGGCGTTCCCCTCGTTCCTCGGGTCGGGCTATCCACTTATACTCCTCGCTGCGCTGCGGGGTAACCGCTACTATCCCTAACGCGAAATACAAAGCCCCTTTAGGGGTTTGGGGTTGACGTAATATAAGTTGTGGATATTATTTAAGCCAGTTCGAAGTCAATAAACTTCTTGATAAGGTCGGTTCTTTTAACCTTGACCTTTACATCTTGTCCTATCTGAAAGATCTTTCCTGTGCGTTTACCTCTCAGGCAGTAGTTGTGTTCGTCGTAATAGTAAAAGTCATCTTGCAGGTCGCGGCCTCTTACAAAGCCCTCGCACTTATTGGCTTTCAGTTCAACAAAAAAACCGTATTCAGTTACACCGGAAATTAATCCATCAAATACTTCGGTGGCATGCATTTGCATAAACTGCACCTGTTTGTATTTTACCGATGCTCTTTCTGCATCTTCAGCCTGGCGTTCCAGTTTCGAGCAGTATTTGCATTGTTCTTCCAACTCATGTCGGTCATCCATGGTTTTGCCTGTAATAAGGAATTCCTGCAACAGGCGGTGAACCATCAAATCGGGATAACGGCGGATGGGTGAGGTGAAGTGAGTATAAAAATCAAATCCTAGTCCGTAGTGGCCAATATTTTTTGTGGTGTAAACAGCCTTTGCCATAGTACGTATAGCAAGTATGTTCAATACATTTTCGTAAGGCTTTGAGCGTGCGTTTTCTAATAGTTCATTCATTGAATGCGCTATATTGGTCGAACGGTCGAAGGTTGACTTAATACCGGACTTGCGTAAAAACTCTACAAACTTCTGTATCTTTTCTGTGTCGGGCCTATCGTGTACACGATAAACCATCACATTCTTTTTCTTCTTGTCGCTGTGTTCCTGTTTATCATCTCCCGATGCCTTGCCAATTAACTCAGCAACCTTTCTGTTGGCTAAAAGCATAAAATCTTCAATAAGCCTGTGCGAATCATTGGCTTCCATGAACCTTACACCGGTGGGGTTGCCTTTGCTATCCAGTATAAATTTTACTTCTGTTTTCTCAAAGGCTATTGAGCCTTCTTTCATACGCCTTGCGCGTAATGTCTTTGCTAGTTTATTTAATGTAAGTACTTCGCTCGAAAGTGCATCTTCTTTGCCATCTAATATCTCTTGTACTTCTTCGTAATTAAACCGGTGCTTAGAGTTTATAACTGTTTTGCCAAACCACTGGTGTTTTATTTCAGCCTGTTCATTCAGTTCAAATACTGCTGAAAAACAAAGTTTATTCTCTTTCGGATTCAGCGAACATGCTTCATTCGAAAGTGCTTCAGGTAGCATGGGTATAACCCTATCTACTAAGTAAACTGATGTAGCACGTAGCGTGGCTTCTTTATCAATGGCTGAACCGGGTTGCACATAATGGCTTACATCGGCAATGTGTACACCTACTTCCCAGTTGCCGTTATCTAATTTCTTTAACGACAATGCATCATCAAAATCCTTAGCATCTGCAGGATCAATGGTAAAGGTCATTATATCCCTGAAGTCGCGTCTTTTGCTTATCTCTTCATCTGTAATACTTGTCCTCAGGTTCTCCACCGCTTTTTTTACTTCGCTTGGAAATGCCAATGGCAAACTGAATTCCTCAATGATGGAATTCATTTCGGCTGTATGTTCGCCCGGTTGGCCCAGTACTTCTAC
>JABDCA010000036.1:4385-8893 GCA_013288345.1 Bacteroidota bacterium
GTTCTTATCGCCTTTGTTCCAGCCCGTAATCTTTACCCGGACTTTCTGCCCGTCTTTGGCATCACTTATTTTATCCCTAGGCACATAAATATCTACGGGTACTTTAGAATTATCGGGCAATACAAAAGAATGTCCTTCTGATATCTGAAGTGTTCCGCTATAGGTTGTTTTACCTCTTTCTATAATTTCAACTATTTCTCCTTCCGGCTTGTCGCTGTGGCGGCTGGGCCTTATCATTACTTTCACAATGTCGCCATTCAGCGCACGGTTTGTTCTATCGCGAGGTATGTAAATATCTTTAGCTAAACCGGGAGAGACAATAAATGCTGCTCCCGAGGCTTTCATATCAACGGTGCCTATAATATGCCTGCGGTGACGCTCCTGCTCTTCGTGCTTTCTTCTGCCTTTGGTTTGTTTCCTCATTTACCGGTACGTTGTCTTACTGCCTCGTATAATACTACTGCCGTACTTACCGATACATTCAGCGATTCTATTTTCCCCATCAAAGGGATGCGAACCTGCTTATCGCAGAGTCTTAATATTTCCTTTGAAATACCGCTTCCTTCTGAGCCTAATACTAAAACGGTTGGCATGGTATAATCTACACTGGTGTAAAAATATTCACCTTTCTCGGTACATGCTACCGCTTGTAAGCCACCATCTATAAGAAACTGTAGTGTTTCTGCAATATCTTTCTCACGGCAAATAGGCAACAGGTTCAATGCACCTGCAGATGCCTTCATGGTTTCTTCGTTTATCTGTGCTGAGCCTTTTTGCGGTACAATTACTGCATCGGCTCCTGCACATTCTGCGGTACGGATAATGGCGCCAAGGTTACGTACGTCGGTTATCTGATCTAATAAAACGAACAAAGGCACTTTACCCGCTTCAAAAATGCCGGGCAATAAATTCTCTGCTTTATGGTAAGTAACCTCTGCCATGTAGGCTATAACACCCTGGTGATTCTTGCCCGTAAGGCGGGTTAGCTTTTCAAGCGGTACATATTGAAAATGTATTTCGTGCTGTCTTAATAAAAACAGTAATTCTTTCGAAAGAGGGCCTTGCAGGTTATTCTGTACAAATACTTTTTCCAGTTCCTTGCCGCTTTCTATAGCTTCAATTACCGGATGCAGGCCAAATATCATAGGGCTTTTTATAGGCATAATTTTAATAAAGTGCTAAGATACGAGGCTATATGCCTCATCTTACCTTTTTGTTCCAATAGTTTTTAAGGGGTTTTAAACAAAATAGGGGCTAGGGATTAGTGGATAGTGGTTAGTTTGAACTACATATTCCTTATCAATTGTCGTCTGCTTTAGCTGACGGTCAAAGTAATGCAGATACCCTTGGGTTTTAGCCAAATTGAGTATGCTGTTTTAGGCTAAAGCCCAAATTGAGTTTATTTATTATATCCGTCAGCTAAAGCAGACGGCAATTAAAATTGTAAGATTAAAGATACTGCCTAATCTTCCCCAATGGCTTCACAATCAAAGTAAGTAAACCCGGTTTCAGGTTGTTTATCTTCCATGCTTTTCTGTCTTGCAGGTTTGCTTTAATACGCCTTGCAAGGGTGCGGTTACTGGTGCCTCCGGTGCGCATCTTTACTAATACTTCAGGTATGTATGTTGCTTTTAATTTATGTTTATGCAGCATACGCAACATCAGTTCATAGTCGGCAGATATAGATAAGGTAGTATTGTAATTACCATACTCATCATACCATTTCTTTTTCAGAAAGAAAGTAGGGTGGGGTGGCATCCAACCCTTTAAAAACAGGCCTTCGGTATAAGGCTCCGATTTCCAGTTGCGTACTATCCTAATTGAGTTGGTACGGTCCACATATTGCAGGTCGCCATAAACGCAATCTGTATTTTCTTTTTCAAAAGTTGCAGCAATTTTCGAGATAATATTCGGGAATGAATAGAAATCATCGGCATGCAAAAAGCCAACAATATCGCCTGTTGCAAGGCTCAATCCTTTATTCAGGGCTTCATAGATACCGGCATCTTTTTCCGAAATAAGTACATTTATTTTGTCCTTGTATTTTTCTAGCAAAGCTTTGGTTCCATCGGTCGATGCACCGTCAATAACTATATACTCTATGTTCGGATAGTCCTGCTCAATAACAGATTGCAAAGCACTTTCAAGCGTATCTGCATTGTTTAAACAAGCTGTTATTATGGAAACCTTCAACACTGTTTGGTTATTTTTATCTTTTTGCTACTAAAATACCAAAACACGAAATTACACTAAATTTTGTGGTATGGTTTCAAGTACAATGAATAGCCACAGATTCACAGATTAAATACTATTTGTTCAAGTACTTGTTAATTTACACAGATTAATTTTCTGAGATATTCAGAAAATTAATCTGCGAATCTGTGGCTATTGCTTTGTTTGAGCAGATCGGGGTTATTGATAAAACCGGCAGCACATTTTCTTGTTCCTTCGCTCCATTCTTTAAAGGTAATCGAATCCATTGCAATTGTTTTTTCAATGGCATCTACAAAACCAGCATGTTTGTTTAGCGGCAGGTCAAAGCCTGCTTTCGCTGGTTCAAGCCCGCGCCACGGAGTTTGGTCGCTGATGATAGCCGGGCACCCGCATACCATCGCTTCTAATATAGTGTGCCCAAAATTTTCGCCTTGTGTAGGCATAAAAAGAAAATGGACATCTTTCAATGCATTCGGAATCTCATCTTTTGCAATCGGCCCGAAATGCTCGGCTTCAATGTTCTCAGGCAATTTATTTAATACTGCTTTGCATTTTTCCCAGTAAGCGTAATCATATACGGGCCCGTATATATCAAACTTTACTTTGCCTTTTACTTTTTGCAATACCTCTAATGCATACAGCAAATTCTTTTCAGGCGATACCCTGGCTATACTAATGAGGTGAACCATTCCAACATCTTTTCGTTTTGCCACAAAAGGAGATAACTCCATTTTGCCGGGTAGGTTAGGGGCGAGTCGTACTTCCACTTTTTTACCGAATACATTATGTATGTGCCCTGCTTCCTGTTCTGATGCTGCATGAAAATGCATGTTTTTTATAAAGCTGCTGTTCTTTATCCATAACAGGAACGGCCTTTTCTTCCAGCTTTTTATGGCAATAGCGCTGGGCGCTAGCATACCGCGTGGGGCGAGGATTATTTTCTTTTTTAACCTGTTTAGTATAAATAAAGGCATAATAGTAAACCGGGGAGAATACATGCTATTCAGGTAAGCCACATCAAATTGCTCGCTTTCTATAAGCTTAGCCATATTGGGGTAGCTTAGGTTTTCGGTAGAGAAATAATAAACCCTCATTCCGTTTGGCAAGGTGGTCCATACATCACTTTTAATGCCCTTGTAAGGTATAGTGTCGGTGTAGTCAGTATCGCGGGTAATAACCGAAAAGTCGTAATAGTTCTGAAGATGGTTGATAAGATTAAACGACGATTGGATTGGCCCGCCAGCCATAAAGCCCGGGTAAAACCAATCGCTGAATAAAAGTATTTTTTTCTTAACCATCTATGCCGTTCTCTGTTAACCAGTTTTCAAGTACAACCAAATGCCAAATCTTGTACCAGGGTGTTTTGTTGCTGTCGCTTAAAAAACTGCGCCACAAAGATTGCACATAATCTTTATTAAACTGTGGCCTTTGCGATAAGCCTATCATATTTCCTTCACAGAATGTTTTCAGTTCGCCTTTCATCCATTGTGCCCATGGGAAGCTGAAGCCCATTTTAGGACGGTTTATTATGTTTTCAGGCAACAGGCCTTTAGTAGCATCTACCAATAATTTTTTAGGCGTGGTCGGGTATTTTGCTTTGTCATTAAGGCCTACTACATACTCCACTAATTTATAATCGAGGAAAGGTACACGTACCTCAAGGGCATGCGCCATGCTCATTTGGTCGGTATCGCGTAATAATACATCGGGTATATAATTGCTTAATTCGGCAACGGATAATTTAGATAAAATGCTATGCTTATCATTAAACCGCAAATCTCTTTTTAATACCGATTTAGAATTCAATAATTTCCCTGATTCTTGCTCGTTCATTATTCTGCGCATTAAGGGATAGGTGCTTTCTATGTTCCAGTGGGGCAGATTGCAGAGTTCTACCAATTTAGCAGCAGCAGGAGTGTTCTTGAAAAGCTTATACAAATGTGCAGGTAATGAAACTAATGGTTTTGGGAAACCCGCAGCCCATTTCATTTTCTCTAACTTATATAGTCGCGTGAATAAAGGATACCCGGCAAATAGTTCATCCCCACCTAAGCCTGATAGGGCCATAGTAATGCCTTCATTTTTTGTAGCTTCCGATACTACATAGCTATTCATTCCATCGCCACTGGGGTGATCCATAGCGCTTAACGCGCTAGGTAATTTATCGAGGAATAATTTTAATGACAGTTTTATTTCGTGATGCTCGGTGCCATATTGTTCAGCAATTTGTTTTGCATAGGGCCCTTCGTCAAATTTATCTTCAGCAAAGCTTACCGAAAATGTTTTCACTTTCT
>JABDCA010000036.1:8903-28691 GCA_013288345.1 Bacteroidota bacterium
GAACTAGATAGTATTTATCCTCTTCAGGAATTCATCTTTATAAACCCCGAAAGGCACATCCGCCACGAGGCGCATTTCTACTGCATCGTAAAGCAGGTTTCGAACGTCCTTACAAACCTCTTCGTATGGTTTTTCTTCCGCTTGCACGGGAATATCAGAAAGGCTCCAGTATTTTTTCTGTTGAATAGTGCCGGGCTCACTTTCTTTAATAAGCATGTAATGCCCCGGCATAAGCATTGATACATTCTCTATAATGGTTTTAGGAGCATGTACTGTTTGGTTGGTTACATAATCACTCAGCGCTTCACTACTTATTTTTTTAGGAACAAGTCCGCTTTTAAGCAATGCCCTTATTTCAGATGCAAAGACAAATGTTTTACCATCATTCCAATAATAGAGTGGCTTGATGCCAAGCCTGTCACGGGCAATGAAGAGCTCTTTTTTCTCTTTGTCCCATATTGCAAGGGCATACATACCATTGAAATACTTCAGGCAATCGACTCCCCATTTTTGGTAGGCAGCCAGTATTACTTCAGTATCGCTTTGTGTTTGAAAGGGGTAAGCCATTGCATTGGTATCTCCGGCAATGGAGCGCTGCAAGCCCAACCTCAGGTTTTTGTAGTTGTATAACTCTCCGTTGTATACAACTGCAAATCGCCCATCGGCAGAGAACATGGGCTGGTGCCCGTTCTTTGAAAGATCTATAATGCTCAGGCGGCGGTGGCCCAGTGCAATTTTGCTTTCGATAAATGTACCTTCATCATCGGGCCCGCGATGCGCTATGGCCTGTAACATGCCAGAAACAACTCCGCCGGTATTATTGCTTTCTCCGAGGAGGCCACATATTCCGCACACTTTTCGAGGGGTGTTAAATTATTCTCCTTTAAATACAGGTTTCCTTTTTTCTAAAAAGGCTTTTACTCCTTCGCCATGGTCCGCGGTTTTAGCTGCCATTGCTTGCAGTTCGCCTTCCATATCTAATTGCTGGTTCAGGTTATTATCCATTGATGCATTCAGGAGTTTCTTTGTTAAGCCCAAACCTTTTGTAGGCATTTGTGCTACATGCTCGGCAAGCTTTTCTGCTTCCTGCATCAATGTTTCATCAGGCACTACTTTATATATCATTCCAAATTCCATTGCCTGTTGTGCCGATACTTTATCACCCAGCATCATTAATGCGGTAGCGCGTTGTAAGCCAATCAGGCGAGGTAAAAAGAAGGTTCCTCCGCTATCAGGTATCAAGCCTATTTTACTAAATGCCTGTATAAATGATGCTGAAGTGGCAGCTAATACAATGTCGCATGCAATGGCAAGGTTAGCGCCTGCACCTGCTGCCACGCCATTAACGGCACATATTACAGGCTTATCCATATTACGTATTTTGCTTATAATAGGATTGTATTGTTGCTGCACAATAACTTTAATGTCGGCACTCGGCGCTATAGCCGCAGCCAGATCTTGCCCTGCACAAAATGCTCTGCCTGCACCGGTAAGTAACACAGCCCGAATCTCTTTTTTATTGGCACATTCATCTAATACTGCTATTAGTTCTTTTGCCATGGGCATATTAAAACTGTTCAAAACATCGGGGCGGTTGAGTGTTATCCGGCCCACTCCGTTAATAATGGAGAAACTAATACTTTCCATAGTTTACTATTATAGACATTTAAAATAATCGAAGGGTTCTTTGCAATCATTACAAACATAAAGTGACTTGCAGGCGGTAGAACCAAAAAAACTTTTCATTTCAGTATTCATAGAACCACAACGAGGGCATTTAAGCACTTTAGCATGATTACTTAATAGGCCTTTGTCAGGCGATGATTTTTCAGGTGGAGCTATACCGTAGTCTTTCAATTTCTGTTTGCCTTCTTCACTTATCCAATCGGTAGTCCATGCCGGCGATAGAATGGTTTTGATATCAAAACTACTTATGCCTTTTTCTTTCATCTTGGCACGAATATCCTCTTCAATTACATTCATAGCGGGGCAGCCGGTGTAGGTAGGCGTAATGGTAATATGTGTGCCTTCGGCATCAATTTCTATTTTGCGCACTATGCCCAAATCAACAACGCTAAGCACCGGTACTTCCGGGTCAAATACTTCTTGCAGGTAATCTAATATTTGTTCTTTGGTTGCCATTTTACCACTTAGCACCCGGGTAGGCGCGTTGCATAAATTGCATTTCGGCTAATAAAAAACCAAGGTGTTCGGTATGTATTCCTTTCCTACCGCTTTTCATCATATAGCTGGGCTCAGGTGTTTTTATAGTGGCTTCATCAAGCACCTGTTTAATGGTTGCATCCCATTGCTTGCGAATGGCACCCATTTCAGGAGCTATTTTTTCTGCTATTAAAAGCTTGTCACTTTCCATCGGTTCAAAAAGGTCATCTGTAAGCATCCAAAGGTTGTCAACTGCATCTTGTACGCGTTTGTGGCTTTCTTCAGTGCCGTCACCCAACCGTATTATCCAATCGCTACAATGGCGAAGGTGGTATGTGGTTTCCTTTATAGCCTTTTCGGCAATAGCGCGTAATTGTTCGTTTGTGCTAGTAAGCATTGCATTTTGTAAATGGTAGCTAAATGCAGTAAACAAAAACTGACGCATTATGGTATTTGCAAAATCGCCATTTAGCTGTTCGGCTAGTATACTGTTTTTAAAATCCATTACATCGCGCAAGTACGCCAAGTCATCTTCTGATCGTCCCTTGCCTTCAAGCTCTCCGGCATAGGTATAATAAAGGCGCGATAAGCCTATAAGATCGAGCGCTATATTGGTAATAGCAATATCTTCTTCCAGTATCGGCCCGTGGCCGCACCATTCTGAAAGACGGTGACCCAGTATTAAACTATTGTCGCCCAACCATAAAAGGTAATCGAACAGGGCTTTATTTACAGCTTTAGTATCGCTCATAGATTAAAAATTGATAGCTACAAAGTTACAATTTTAAGGACTTGGTTCAAAGGCTTAATTCACAAAACCAAAAACCGCTGGCTTTAGGCCCTGTTATTGGCGGATGGTCTTTGGTTACCTTTATTTCAATAGGTTTATACACTTTCTCGCCTTTTTCAAATTTAACAGGCTCTATAAAGATGGGCCCATCAAAACAAAAGCTATGGAACTCACCATGTTCACCACAAGGGTCTACATTGACTGGCAGGCTCTCAACAAATTCATGGGTAAATAATTCTCCCACTTCTTTTTCGCCCAGGTAAGCGTCGTTGGTACAGCATAATATGGTTTTAAATCCTGCATTTATAAAGCCATCGGCAAGTTGTTTCGTGTCTTTCTTCCATAACGGAAAAACCGCTTTCATGCCTGCTTTGGCTAAGTTGTTTTCGCGATATATACGAAGGTCTTCTAAAAAAATATCGCCAAAAATTACATGCTCAATGCCATTTGCTTTCTGTTCGGTTAAAAATGCCTCCATGTTGCGCTCGTATTCGGCATTACTGCCTTCTTTTACATACATTTTATACCATGGCAGGCCAATGCTTTTAGCTTGGCGTTCAATCAGCTCTTCTCTAACGCCATGCATCGATACGCGCTTAAAGTTCTCGTTTATAGTAGTAAATAAGGCTTCTACACTATATTCCTTTTGTTGTAATATGTGGTGCAGCGCATAGGCGGAATCTTTACCGCCACTCCAGCAGAAAATTGCTTTTATCATAAGGCGAATATAGGGGTTCGATATATCTGAAGAACTATCGTTTTCCTAATATCTTTTTTGTTTTTGAGAGGATTTTTACCCGCAACAGGGCAAGAGGAGGCGTTATTTTGTAATCCCATAGCCTAAGAAACTTAATCCCATAGCCTGGTTTTACGTACTGCATTCTGTATCTGTATCGCAGTTCACCACCATAACCTCTCAAGAAACGGGCTATATTATCTTTTTTTTCACCCAACGAACCAAAAGGGCGGTGCCCCAGATCTATATGAATTACACCTTTCTTTTTTTCTTCTTTTAATGTATGCCATAATAGATAGGTTGCTACCTCTGTATCAACAAAAGCTGCTGCTGTGTAAGAAGAGAAATATAAACCGCCACTACCATATGTGAGCATATTAATAGCCGAAACAATTACATTATCTATTTCGGCAACATAAAAGTTTGAATTTTTGTATGAAAGGAGCCATTCCATCTCATCCTTAGGGAAGAAAGGCAAGCCTGTACGTTTATAGATATCAACATATACATTCCAAATAGCATCAAGGTCATATGGTGTTGCCGCACGGGTTTTTATCTTTTGTTCCTTTTCAATCTTGGTGATTATACTCCTGGTGCGCGTTTCCATTCTTTTTAGCAACTCATCTTCAGGTGATGCCAAGCTTAAATAGAGAAAAGTAGTTTCAATACTTTCCCAGTCACCACGCATCTCAAGAAGCGGATTTACGTATGCGTAATGCGTTTCTGTATTTCGCTTACTTAAGGTACTTGTACCTATTTGCCCCACATCTATTTTTAAGGAATCTCCTATTTCACGAATAGTGTTCCCAATATAGTGTATCAGCTTCCGGCGTGTTTTTTCGTTAAGCCCGTTCTTTATTGCAGGGCCTGAAAGGTAAAAGGATTCAAGGGTACGCTTGTTTCGTAAAATAAACCTGTTCCAGTCATCAGAATAAAAGTATAAGGGGCATATTGCAATGGGCTGCGTATCTACATTGTAAACTATAAATGATCTTTTCTCGGCGTTTTTACGTTTTGCCCAAAAATCTGATAAGGCAATATCATGAAATGCCCATATTTCGTCAGATAAGCCTGCTACTTTATTCCAGTCCGGTAAAGTGTCCTGACTTAAATATTTAATGTAAAATAATGGTTTAGCGTCATCCGCCATATGCCTGTATTGTTTTTGCTAAACCTATTTGAGAATAGAAAGATGATGCTTTAATTACGTGCATACAAATATATATAAATAGTCATAACACCTTTTAAGTGTAATAGGCTTAATACATAGCTGGTTACTGTAATTTAATTTACCTTGTAAATGTAAATCTGCTCCGGGAATACCTTATTCTCGTTTGAGAACGAATCTATCGGTTTTAGATGCAGTTGAGTGGTATTTTCAATATCTCTTAATGAAAGAACATACCTGATGTTCATTTTTTTAAGTGCGGCCGTATCAAGGTCAATAACAAGCATTTTTTTAAGGGTGTCAATTTTCCTTTTATAAAAGTACTGGAACCTTCTGGAGCCGATGATTTCCTGTAACTCTAATGAGTCGGTAACTTTTCTGAGTTCCGGCCTGAAAATATCAACTATCTGTTCTTTCTTTTCAATAGGATAATAATCAAGATATGCAGATGCACTATGAAAGCCGCTATACTGAGCAATTTCAGCCGGAAACCCAAGACATAAAACCGTTTCGTTATTATAGTTTATTTTTTCTTTTACTGCAGTAAACATATTTTGAGCAAAATAATTTTTAAAACTTCTATGGTTAATATTCGTGTTGTCAAAATAGGTGTAATAAAAAGCATTCTCAGCATAAACACTTTTTTGGAAATCGGACGTGTTAAGATTGAAGAATAAAAGAATGATTTGGGCACATATTAAAGCCATGCAAATAACTGATGATTTTGGAGTATGCTCTATCATAAAACATATACAAATAGCAAAGATCAGGTACCAGGTAATAGGTAACAACGCTTTGAATCGTAATTGAAGAGAGCTCAGGCTCCCTAATCTTTGAAAAAATGATTGCGAACCGCTCCAGAAATGAAATGTATCAATGGACGAGAATAGAAAAGCCATTGATAGAAGAATTGCCATTACAGTATAGTTTCTTTTTGTTCGCACTAAAAAGAGCGAGAGTACAAGCGTTGTTATTATTATTGGGAATTGGCAACTGTAAAAATGATATTGCCCTTTAAAGAGCATAGACAGATCTGTTTTAATAAACCCTTTCCAGTTTAGCAGCCAGTCTGTAAAGTAAGTACCGCGTTGTGAGGTGAATTTGCTGCTAAATTGAAGAATGAATAAGCGGTATTCAGATAATGCACTTAGGCCGAAAAGTAATAGCCATGCGAATATTGCAGTAAAACTTATTTTTTTATAAGCAATGAAATATACGATCATTCCGAGCAAAATACCAGGTAAAAAGAACAAATTGCTAAAAACAAAATCGCTTGCGCAGAACGGGAACAGGATTATTATCAGCCAATTATAAATGGTTTTCTTTTCACGGATTAAGTTGAATATGGCCCATATTACAAAAGGTTGCCCTGCAATACAAAACTCACCCAGAGGCCAAAAAGGCAGTAGTGCAAAGGTAAGCGCTATAAGGGCAGTATGATATGGTGCATTGCCTCTGAATATATAATCTTTGAGCAGTAGGCGCATGCCGAAGAATGCTATGAGATGCTGCGAGACAACAAGCAGGCAATAGGCCACTAAGGGCGAACAAATAAGATTGAGAATGGTGTAAAAGTCAAGTTCAGATGGCATGCATCCCCTGGGAATGCCATTGAACAGATTAGGGAAAACAGTATAATTAGACGAAAAAGTCAGCCCGCTTTCTGTAATCATTTTATACCAACCAATCTCCGAATCGAGATTATCATGGATAAGAAAATGCGCATGAGTAGGGAAAATTATATAGGGTGATAGGTAGATAAACAGCAAAAAAAATGCTAAAGCATCGGGTAGCCTTGTACTACGACTGTTCATAATGTACTTTATTGGGGAGGATCAAAATTGGGTTTACTGTAGTTAAACTGAAAGCAAATGTAACCCAATACAAAGGTTACGGTGTTAATTATGACGAAAGTCATATTTTAACAAAGTCTAATGTATAATATCTGGTTGGTTTCATATATAATAACCTGTTGATAATATTGGGTCTATATGAGCAAGTTGATAAATGCTTTAGCTTATTTTTGCCACTTATTTAAAATACAATGTCAACAGGAAAATATACAGAAGATAGCATTCGGTCGTTAGACTGGAAGGATCATATCCGTTTCCGCCCGGGTATGTATATAGGCAAATTGGGTGATGGCTCATCGCAAGATGACGGAATATATGTTTTGATAAAAGAGGTAATTGATAATGCTATTGATGAGTTTGCTATGGGTTTTGGTAAAACCATAGAAGTAACTATAAAAGATAAAACTGTATCGGTACGTGATTTTGGGCGTGGTATACCGCTCGGAAAGGTATTGGACTGCGTGGCTAAGATAAATACAGGTGCTAAGTACGACTCTGAAGTATTTAAAAAATCGGTTGGTTTAAATGGAGTAGGTACTAAGGCTGTTAATGCTCTTTCAGGTTATTTTAAAGTACAATCGGTACGTGAAGGCAAAACTAAAATTATTGAGTTTAAAGGAGGCGAAGTAACCAATGACCATAAAATCGGCTCATCTAGTGAATCGGAAGGAACTATTATAACCTTTCAGGCCGATGATAGTATATTTCCAAACCACCATTATATAATAGAGCACGTTGAGCGCATGTTATGGAACTATGCGTTCCTTAATACCGGGCTTAGAATAAAATTCAACGGAGCTAAGATCGAATCGGAAAAAGGGTTGTTTGATCTACTTGAACATAACATTAACAGCCCTATATTGTATCCTATCATTCATTTGAAAGGGAATGATATTGAGGTGGCTATGACGCATAGTGTACAGCAGTATAGTGAAGAGTATTATTCGTTTGTAAATGGCCAGCATACCACACAAGGCGGTACCCACCTGAATGTTTTCCGCGAGGCAGTTGTTAAAACTATTCGTGAGTTTTACAAAAAGAATTTTGAAGCTGCCGATATACGTAAGTCTATAGTAGCTGCAATAAGTTTAAAAGTAGAAGAGCCCATATTCGAATCGCAGACCAAAACAAAGCTTGGTTCACAAGATATGGGCCCTAAAGGCCCTTCTATACGTGCCTATATCGGTGATTTTATTAAAACTGAGCTCGATAACTTTTTGCATAAAAATGATCAGGTTGCTGATGAACTTCTTAAAAAGATAGTTCAGTCGGAGGAGGAGCGTAAAGCTATGGCTGGCATTCAAAAGCTTGCTAAGGAACGTGCTAAAAAGGCAGGGGTGCATAACCGCAAGTTGCGCGATTGCCGTATACATTACAACGATAATAACCAAAGGCGCTTAGAAACAACTTTGTTTATTACCGAGGGAGATTCTGCAAGTGGCTCCATTACTAAATCGCGCGATGCTAATATTCAGGCGGTATTCAGCTTAAAAGGTAAACCACTAAATACATACGGACTTACCAAAAAAGTAGTGTATGAAAATGAAGAGTTCAGTTTATTGCAAAGCGCACTTAATATTGAAGAAAGTATAGAGGAAAACCTGAGGTATAATAACGTGGTAATAGCTACCGATGCCGATGTGGATGGTATGCACATTCGCTTGCTACTGCTCACATTCTTCTTGCAATTCTTCCCCGACCTGGTAAAGAATGGACATATATATATACTGGAAACACCATTGTTCCGTGTGCGTAACAAAAAGGAAACTCATTATTGCTATTCGGAAGAAGAAAGGCAAAAGGCTATGAATAAGCTTGGTGGTAAGCCTGAAATTACCCGTTTTAAGGGGCTTGGAGAAATATCACCCGATGAGTTTAAGCACTTTATTGGTAAAGATATTCGCCTGCAACCTGTTATTATTGGTGCCGATACCAAACTTGCAGAAGTACTGAATTACTACATGGGTAAAAATACTCCTGAGCGCCAGGAATTTATTATTGAAAACCTAAAGGTTGACAAAGAGGAAGGCGTAGAAGTAATTACTGAAGTTACCGAGTAAAATCGGTTTGGTAAATATTAGTATTGCCTACATTATCTACTACCACTAACTTAAGGTGGTGCTTACCTCTGCCAACATGTTCATCGAAGGTGTAGTATATCATATTCTTTTTAGGATTGTATTCCATTAGTATCCATTGTCCGTCGACATATGCGCTATAATTAGCAATGCCCGATAGATTGTCGGTAATTTCAAATTCCATTGCGGAACTTTTGCCCATGTCTTTATTTTTATAAATATTCATAGGTTTAATAAGCGGGCGCTCATGATCCATCATAATAGCAAACGAGCCAAAACTTTTGGGATGAGCTACCATATATCCTTTTTCGTATGTGCCACCAAGGTAACTAACATGTCCACCATCAATCTGCACTATTACAGCATGTCTCATCATGGAGTCGGGTAGTGGGGCAGATGGTTTTATACTTATTGTATAGTTATTGTTGAAGGGCGTGTATTTATCGCCAATACTATAAACAAATGAATATACGTGAAGGTTCGTTGTATCTACAGTACAACGGAATCGGGTATCCTCGAACAATACTCTTTCAGGTATGTGCAAAAGCATTCCTTTTAGCTCGTAATCAAAATCTTTACGGCAATGGATAGTAGCCACACTATGCAGGCTATCATGCAATACTGTGCCTATTTTAGTTTCGCTTTGCAAGGTAAAAGGCAAGGTCGTTTTATTTCCGTTATAATCCCCAATCACATATTCCATGTGGTGGGCTTGTCCATTTTTACAGGTTATTCTTCCTCGATGGCTGATTTTTTTATAGATATCAAGCGCATCATTATCTGTCTGAAAGCTATGTTCTATTGTGCGGTCGTCTTTCTTAAATGCTCTAAAATCTACATGGCCGTTAACGTAATGGATAGAACCAAAACTCAGTTCATCCATTTTGCTTAAATAAATGGTATCACTTCCATCTATCAATAATTGAGAATATGGTCCATTGTGCCCTGTCCCCTCTTCACCCATATCATAACTGCTTACACCAACACCAATTTTGCCATATACACGAATAACAGAATCTGCTTCGAGTACATAGCCTTTTTCTTTTCTGCGTGCCGGTATATATAGTGATGTATGTTTGCCATTAACATTGCTTGAATCATTTAATGGGTAAATGCAAATACCTCTAATCACGGGTGGTTCGTGGTCAACCGTGGTAAGGCCAAATAGCATTGGGTTTAATGGGTCTTCGCTTTTCTCATCGCGTATTTCAAAATGCAAATGCGGGCCTTCAGCGCCACCCGTGCTTCCAGAATAAGCAACTGTATCGCCTTTCTTTACAGGTATTTCGTTAGGCTTAAGCTGAATATCAACAGAGAAGCGTTGTCTCTCATACTGCACCTTGCGCAGGTATTTCATTATTGCCGGGTTGTATTTACTCAAGTGCCCGTATACAGTTACAAAGCCGTTAGGATGGGTAATGTACAATGCATTGCCATAACCATACCCCGATACATTTATACGTGATACATAACCATCGGCGGCGGCGTGTACTATGAGTCCTTCCTGCGAGTTGGTCTTCATGTCGAGCCCCGTATGGAAGTGATTACTGCGTATCTCTCCGAATGTTCCTGCCAATGTAATAGGTATATCGAGCGGGTTTATAAAATAGTTTTTCGGGAATTTGTCTTGTGCGCTCACTGCTACAACTAATGCAAGCGATAGGGAGAGTAATAATGTCTTTAATCTATATATAGTAGTTTGCATAAGGCCTTGTAGTTTAAATGAAATTGCTTTTCGTAACAAAATTACGAATGCGCATAGCGGTACTTTCATCATTACAATAAAAGTATCAACGTAGTAGTGTCAGTTATTTTAGTTAGAAGAAACGGCTTTAACTTACAAGCCGAACTCCCTGACAATACCTATCTGAATAGTATAGTTCCCCAGGTTAAGTACCGTTGAATTTACTGGAGCCCCCCGATTGGTAATATACAGCCTGATTTATAGGGACGCGGGTAGCATAAAAGTTGATCTCCTGTTTGTATAATAGTACCGCATTCCATGCTATGCCTGCAAAGTAATCGAATGCATTGGTACGATACATTATGCTTGCCCCCAGTGATGCGCAGAAACTGTTATTTACATATTTCACATCCTGAACGAACGTACCGATATTATTTCCGTTCACAATAAAACCAAAGTTAGTAGTATCAGTATACGAACCCACGCTATACGAAATACTCTCATAGAAAAGGTCTAAGCTTGCCCGTAATCTCAGTTTATTCTTTTTATCGAGTGCAATAAAATATCCTGCACCTAAACCAATGTTCCAGTCCCATGCCTTTTGTGCATAGCCAAACGATACATCAACAAAGTGAATAAGGAGATGTTTCCCCAGGTTCTCCTCGAGACCTAAACCTATATTGGGCATATTGTTCAGGTTAGTTACATTTAAATCGTGCTGCATTACATAGTTTGTATTTACAGAAACATATTTAAATGTAAGGTCCTTATTAAGGGTGTTTAGTTTATTATCTGCCACCCATATTCTTGCTCCAATAAAGTCAGAGAAAAGTTCCTTGCCCGTAGAATCGGGCAGCACTGTCATTATATCCTGGCTAAAGCCAATACGGGTTAACAGGAACAGAAATAGAACAAAAAGGGCTTTTTTCATATAATTGTGGCGCCAAAAGTACTATTACTCTATACTAAGGCAACAATTTGGTTGTAATACGGAGTAAGTGTATTGGTTAATGTGCTGATAACCAATTAGTATTTATGTTTGAAAGAGGGGTAATACCTCAATTTCTTGATTTTGTTGTTTTGTGGTACATACCTAAAACCTTTTTTTATATCTTTGCAGCCCTAAATACAAAAACCGGAATACATGTCCTTAAAGATTCGTTTACAAAGACAAGGAAAAAAGAAACAACCTTTTTACCATATTGTAGTGGCTGACTCTCGTTCTCCACGTGATGGAAAATATGTTGAAAGACTTGGTACCTATAACCCTAAGCACGACCACGAAGGTGTTAATATTGACAATGTAAAAACATTGGAGTGGTTAGAAAAAGGTGCATTACCTACTGACAGTTGCCGTCATATATTATCTGAACAAGGTATTATGTTTAAGAAGCACTTGCAAAGGGGTGTAAAGAAAGGTTTGTTCAATCAGGAACAAGCGGATACCCAATATGCTAAGTGGGATGCTGAAAAATCGAAAGTACATTCTGATAAGAAAGAAGGAAAGCTTACTTCTGCTAAGGAAGCATACAAAGCACGTGTAGCTGCTGAAACCGCATCACGCGATGCTAAGTCTAAGGCAATTGCTGCTAAGAAAGCTGCTGCTGCTGAAGCTGCTGCCGCTGCGGCTGCACCTCCTGCTGCAACCGAAGAAGCAACTCCGGCTGCTGAGTAATAAGAACTATTGAATTTTAGTATATAAAAAAACCCCGCTTTTGCGGGGTTTTTTGTTTTAGTGTTTTACCAAACTATGTTCGCCTAAAAACTTAAGCACGCTTGCTTCTATAGCCTTTTCAGGTTCGGCCTCCTCTGAAACAGGCACAAACTTCTCTCCGGTTATTTGCTCATAAAGCTCCATGTAGCGGTTCGAAACAGAGGTCACCATTTCATCGCTCATAGCAGGTAGCTTTTGCCCTTCCTTACCCTGGAAGCCATTTTCTATTAGCCATTGACGAAGGAATTCTTTTGACAACTGTTTTTGTGGTTCCTTTTTCTTCTGACGTTCTTCATAGCCTTCTTTGTAAAAATATCTTGAAGAATCAGGTGTATGAATTTCATCTATCAGGTATACTTTGCCTTCATGCAAGCCAAATTCATATTTGGTATCTACCAATATAAGCCCACGCTTAGCAGCCATTTCAGTTCCGCGCTTAAACAGCATACGGGTATAATGCTCCAGTTGTTCGTAGTGTTCTTTCGATACAAGGCCCATTTTCAGAATATCGCTTTTCGAAATATCTTCATCGTGCCCAACATCTGCTTTGGTAGTAGGTGTAATAACCGGCTCCCTGAAAGCATCATTTTCGTGCATGCCTTCCGGTAGTTTTACTCCGCAAATTTCGCGCTTGCCCGAACTGTACTCTCTCCAGGCATGGCCGGTAAGGTAACCGCGTATCACCATTTCTACTTTAAAGGGCTGGCACATTTTACCAACACTAACCATTGGGTGTGGCACTGCCATTATCCAATTAGGTACTATGTCCGACGTAGCCTTCATAAAGTGAGCTGCAATTTGGTTTAGCATTTGACCTTTATAAGGAATGCCACGAGGCAATACCACGTCAAAAGCAGATACCCTGTCGCTTACTATCATTACAAGCATATCGTTGTTGATGTTGTAAACATCACGCACCTTGCCTTTGTAAAAACTCTTTTGTCCCGGAAAATGGAAATTGGTTGCTGTTATTGTTTTCATATAGATTATTATTTTGTTTGAACTTTTGCTGTTGTAGTAGCATTTGCATTTTGATTGTCGTAAATGCTGAGTATTTTCCTTACCAGTTTGTGACGCACTACGTCATTTACATCTAAGAAGATAGTATCGATACCCGGCACATCCTTAAATATTTTAACGGCTTGTGTAAGGCCCGATGCTTGCTTGAAAGGAAGATCGGTCTGTGTCATATCGCCTGTTACAATAAATTTTGCCGAGCTGCCCATACGTGTAAGGAACATTTTCATTTGGCCCTCTGTTGTATTTTGCGCCTCATCTAATATTACAAAAGCATTATTGAGTGTACGGCCGCGCATAAATGCAAGCGGAGCTACTTCAATGATTTTGTTTTCGAGGTATGATGTTAGCTTGTCGCTTGGCAACATATCAAACAGCGCATCATATAATGGCTGTAAGTATGGATCCAGTTTTTCCTTTAGGTCGCCAGGTAAAAAGCCTAAATTTTCTCCAGCCTCTACTGCAGGGCGGGTAAGTATTATTTTACGTACTTCCTTGTTCTTCATTGCTCTTACAGCCAATGCTACTGCGGTGTAGGTCTTACCGGTTCCGGCAGGGCCTACTGCGAATACAAGGTCATTTTTATAAGAGCTCTGCACCATCCTCAACTGGTTTGGTGTCCTTGCTCTTACTACAACGCCATTGTTGCCATATACTATTATGTTCTCGTCGGTGCCGCCGTTTTCAGGTTGCTGGCCATGGCCCGGACTTTTTAAAATACGTTCTATATCAATTTCGTTAAGTGCATGAAACTTGCGGAAGTGCTCCATCATCCAATATATCTTACGTTCCAGGGCTTCCAGGTCGTTTTCATCTCCTGTAATTCTCAGCGCATCACCGCGTGCTACAATTTTAATGTTTGGAAAATGTTCCTTTATTAAGCCCATTTTGGAATCATTGATGCCATAGAGCTCAACCAGCGGGATGTCTTTGATGAAAATCTCTTTTTCTGCCATTTAGGGTTGTTTAGATGATTAGGTACAAAAATACACTAAGGGATTTTATATTACTTTTGGAGTTTATTAAAAGATTTCCACAAAAGGGGCATTTATATCAGCATTTGTTAACATGCCAATAATAACACTTACTACCGATATGGGTACTTCTGGTTACTACGCCGGAAGCGTTAAGGCTGCAATTCTGTCTGGCCTGCCGGGTGCCACCATAGTTGATATAACCCACCATATCAGGCCTTTCCATATAAGTTCGGCAGCTTTTATTATCAAAAATGCGTATAGCCAATTCCCCAAAGGAAGTGTTCATATTGTGTCAGTAGACTCGCTTGCAGGCCGAAATCCCCGCTTTTTGGCAATTTCTCATGATGGTCATTATTTTGTTGGCCCTGATAATGGCCTTTTTAGCCTTGCCCTCGATATTCAGGCCGCTAAAGTGGTGGAAATAGGTATTGCACCTGAATTAACTGCTATTACCTTCCCTGCCCGCGATGTATTTGCTAAGGTAGCTTGCCACCTTGCAAATGGAGGTGCTTTAGAAGCTGTGGGTAAGGATTGTGCCGACTACCAGCGCCCAACCGCATGGCAGCCAACTTACGATGCCAATAGCATTACCGCCGTTGTAGTATATGTAGATGAATACGGTAACTGCATTTGTAACCTCGATAAAAAACTATTTGCACAAATGGCAAAAGGCAGGTCTTTTGTTATTGATGTAAAAGGATATGGTATTGAAGTTGTCTCTGCTTCCTATAGCCAAAATCCTAAAGGTGAGATCGTTGCTATGTTCTCCAGTTCCGGTATGCTTGAACTGGCTATTAACCATGGTAACCTGTCGGAACTAATAGGCGTAAAGGAAGGCGATATGGTTAAGATAAGCTTTGCGTAGTTTTTTTATCTTCTTCTACGTACTTTAAATTCGGTACGGCGGTTTCTGGCAAGCTGTTCTTCATTACAAATAACTCCGGGTTCGCCGCAATTATTTATCTGATGGTTTTTACCAAAACCAATTGCCGATAAGCGTTTTTTACTAATGCCTTGTATAACCATATACTCAACAGCAGCATCGGCGCGTTTTTGCGATAATATAAAATTGAAATCTTCAGAACCTCTGGGGTCTGTGTAGGCATCAAGTTCAATATTAAGCGTCGAATCGCTTTGCATAACAGCTACTACTTTATCAAGCACACGTGCGGCGGCAGGTTGTATATCCCATTTCTGGTAGTCGTAATAGATGTTCTCAATAATATGCATACTGTCATTGCTGAATCCTACTCTGTTCTTCAGGTTAAGTGCAGTAAGCCATGGGTCAAATACATTCAGGTTTCCCATACGGGTCCTATCTGTAGAAAGTATTTCATACTTAAAGCCATGTTCCATATCCAGTTCGCGCACAACATTACCCTTTGTATCGGCAATAAATACCTTGCTCATGCTTTTCATTTTAGGGTCATCGGCATCTACCTGCTCAAAGTAAGTTTTATCGGGTGGCAGATTGCTAAAGCTAAACTGGCCATATCTATCAGTAGTTGTAGTTTCAATAACATTTCCATTCTTATCTGTTAGTGTTACTTTAACACCGGCCAGTTTTTCTTTATTCTCTCCCAATAGCCTGCTTTTCATCGAAAGGCGTATTTCTGAGTCTTCTACTTTCATCTTCTTTATACCCATTGAGTCAGATGCAAGCAATTCAAAACGGAAATTGCCTCCAGAGCCCATAGAAAATGATTTAATAGTATTGCCATTTTTATCGGTCAGTTCTACCCTTGTATTGGCAGGTAACTTGGTATCATGGGCATCTACCTGGAACATATAGTTTTCATCGGCCGGTAAATTGCTGAATACAAACGAACCAAACTCATTGGTGGTAGCCGTTTGCAATACTTGTCCATTAGAGTTCACTAAATTTATTTTTACGTTGGCTATAGGTTGTGAATCATCCCCATGCAATAAGTTACCTGCTATGTTTATATTTCTGTCTATTGCATCCATACGTGGTAAGCGGCTAAGGTCGGGTGGGAGCTGGGTGAAAGAAAACTTGCCCATGTTTTGTTCTACGATAGTTACACCCACAATCTTTCCATTGCTGTCTGCGAGGTAAATCCTTTTTTTACCAATTAGCCTCGGATCAGTTTCATCTACTTTAACAAGGTATTTTCTGTCGGGGTTAAGCTTTGTAAAAACAAATGCGCCAAGACTATCTGTTTTACCGGTTGCAATCACCATGCCACTGTCATTCACCAGGCTCACGCCCATCGCTGGGGCAGGGTCATTAAGGTTATGGCTGAATAAAACCTTTCCTTTCAATGGTTTATAATCGCCAATGTAAAGGAATCCATATATATCATCAGCTCCAACACTGCTTTTCCGGTTCGACGAAAAATAGCCTGTGCGTCCGTTGCTGTTAAAGCATATTCCGAAATCGTCGGTGTTTGAGTTGATGTCAGGGCCAAGGTTTATCACCTCACTCCATAGGTCAGCATCTTCTTTCGTGGCTGAAAAAATATCAAGCCCGCCATAATTAAAGTGCCTGTCTGAAGAGAAGAACAATGTACCATCTTTACGGATGTAAGGAAAAACCTCGTTACCGGATGTATTTACATCGGCTCCCAGGTTTTTAGGCTGCGACCAGCCGCTACCTGTTTTCTGGCACTCATAAATATCGGTACCTCCAAAACCACCCGGCATGTTCGATGCAAAGTAGAGCCATTGACCATCAGCCGATATTGAAGGATCCATAATGGAATAAGAATCACTGTTGTATTGAAAGGGTTGTGGTTTATCCCACGAATTACCATCGCCGGTGCAGAAGTAAAGCTTGGCCTGATTTACAAAGTTGCTTTTACGTATTGCGGCTACTTGTGTAAAGAACATGAGTTTGCCATTGGCAGTAAATGTGGCAGGCCCAATATCAAAATCCTGATTAACACCGTTTATAGGTATAGAGAAACGTGAGGGCTTACTTTTCTTATTTGAAGGTGTCATCATATACATCTTGAAAAAGTTTCCTCCTGTAGCTCCGCTCTTGTCAAAATCTACAAGGTCGCCGCCACGGTCACTTACAAAAACAAGGTTGTCGTTATAAAGCGCAGGACCAAACTCAGACGTTTTGGTGTTTATTCCATCAACCGTATAAACATCGTAGGCAACGGTGTACTTCTTTTTTAAGTTGTCGCAGTATTTTATTTCTTTCTTCGCTTCGGCATCATTTGGTACCATTTCAGAATAGGCCATGAATTCTGCCCTCGCCTCATCCATTTTGCCATTGTTCTTTAATATTTTACCATACTTCATAAAAAGATAAGGCTGTATGTTAGGCATGGTAACTGCCTTTGCGTAAAATATTTCGGCATTGGTATAGTCGCGTAGTATTTCGTAACACTCTGCCAGGCGTATAACCGAATCGGTATCTTTCGGGTCTGAAGAAATTGCTTTTTGGTAACAATCAATTGCTGCTCTATAGTTGTAGTGAGAGAAATTATCGTCGCCTGCTTTTTTTTGGGCGGACAGGGAAACAGAAAGGGAAAGCGAAATAAATAAGTATAGTAGGTATGAGCCTCTTTTCATATATGCGTTATGCCTTCCTCTTTTTAAAAAAAGCGCGGAGAAACCTGCGTCGCTTTATTTGATGCAAAATCTATTGTTAACGATAATTCATGTGAACCTCCGCCAATTACTCCAATACCATTCAGGCCAAGGTCATAAGCATATCCTATACGAAATGTTTTTGATGCTTTATACGAAACCAACAGAACGCCGCCATAACCGGGTTTGAATGATGCGCCCAGCCATATTTTTTCTGCCAGCAATACATTCAGGTTAATGCTTGCAGCAGGTGGTGCATTTTGCGCTAATTGTAAAATAATAGATGGATTCCATATTATGCCTGAAGCGGACTGGAAGGCTTTACCGGCAATAAGGTATTCGTGTGCTGAAAAAGTTGCTGAAGTGTTGGCAATATTTACATTGGTCAAGCTCGATTCAATAAGGTGATTGACACTAAACCCTGCGTACCAGGTAGAAGTATGGTAATACAGGCCGGCTTCGGCAGTAGGTGTTATTTTAGAACCTCCATTTGCCAAAGCATATATATCGGTCTTATCACGGTAATCTATTTGAGTCCAGTTAAACGTATAGTCGTATACACCAACGCCCAATCCCATTGCAAGCTTGCCAGGGCCGATTGGTATATTATAGGCATAATTACCCTGAACAGAATTGCTTGTGGTAGGGCCTATATTATCGTTCATAACTTCAAAGCCCCAGCCTGTGTGCTTACCTGCCGATGGAGCCGAAACCATTATGGCATCTGTTAAAGGTGCTCCTTGTATATCGAGCCACTGGTCGCGGGCTATAATGTTTACTTCAAGGGCATCTTTACTGCCTGCAGCGGCAGGGTTAAGCGCCATTTTATCGAACATATATAAACTGAACTGTGGGTCTTGTTGCGCGCAACAGTTAAAAGTTATAAAGTTTATAAAGCAAAAAGTGAGGCATAGCTTTATGAACTTTACAACTTTACAAACTTTATGAACTTTGTTTTCTTTCATTTTATCTCGTTAGTTGTACCCAGCCCTTATATGTTGCGCTATCTACTTTAACTATATAAAAATAAGTTGCATCGGGTAGGGGTTGGCCCGAACTGTTCTGCCCTTTCCACACTACGGTAGAATTGTTGTAATTATTACCACTCCAAACTTCTATACCCCATCGGTTGAATATGGTTACTGAATTGGTCTGGTATAAGTCTATGTTGTCAATTACCCAGGTGTCGTTGTTTCCATCACCGTTAGGAGTAATACCACTGTATATAACTAATTTGCCGGTGCTGATATTAATGGTTACTGAATCGATCGCAACACATCCGTTAACGCTTGCGACAACTGTATAGGTTGTGTTTACTGTAGGCGTTGCAATTGGGTTGGCGCATGCAGTGCAGCTAAGCCCGGTAGATGGAGACCATACATAGCTTAGTCCGCTTGATGGGGTAGTAATGATATTCACACTCTGGCCCGCAAGTATGGTAGTATCGCAGCATACTGTTACAGCCGGATTATACATGGTAACATTTATACTATCCCTTAATGTGGATGAAGCGCAGCCATCGGTAACAATAACTGTATAAGCAGTTGTGCCAGCAGCAGGATTAACCACAATACTACTTCCTGTAGAGCCACCAGGCTGCCATGTGTAGGTAAGGCTGCCTGAGCCACCAGTAACAACATCTGTTAACGTAACCGGTGTGCCAATACATGATGAGGCTGAAGTAGCCGAAATGGTTCCCTGTACTATTGGTGGCGCTACAGTAACAATATCTACCATTGTGTTGGTGCATTTATTAGCATTGGTAACTGTCACTGTATAGCTGGTTGTTATTACAGGTGAAACTGTAACTGCATGGCTGGTATCGAATAGTGGGTACCCCAATAGTAAGTATATGGCCCCACACTGCCAGAAGCGCTTGCATTTAAGGTGGCAACTCCGCCCGGGCAAATAGTAATGTTATCGTTGTTTATTATAATGGCAGAAGGTTGTGCAATAGTTACAGTATCAGTAATTATGCAACCTTTCAGGTCAGTTACTATGCAAGTGGCTAAACCTGCAGGAAGGGCAGAAGCAGAGGATGTTTTTT